>CAZUBH010000001.1:0-9284 GCA_964618505.1 uncultured Thermoplasmatales archaeon
CGAGATTTGAACTCGCGGACCTCTACAGGACAAGGCCCTCAACCTTGCGCCGTTGGCCAGGCTTGGCTACCCCTGCATAAAAAGATTAGCCACGAAATTAAACTTTACTTATTTATCTTTTCGGTTGAATTTTGTTCAAATCAATTCCACACAACTCACTGAGTTCTTTGTGTAGAGATACTAATCTTTTTGCCAAATTATTTTTTCCTTTCAATAAAGCTTTTTCAATTTCTTTTTCAATATCTTGCTTAAATCCATCTTCAATTAAATTATCTGAATGTGTAACAATTTTTTCCTCTAATGTTAGGGGCATATAATCCTTTTCAGGAAGCCCAAGAGCTTTTGATTCTTCTTTTGGAATTCCAGCCCCTATATGTCTTTCAATAATGTTTATTATCTCTTCACATAAACCGAGTTTACGAGCAATCTCTGCACCCTCAATTCCATGATCAATACCATGTGTTTTTGCTCTTCCGATGTCGTGCAGTAAGGCTCCTGCTTCAACAAGTTTTATATTTGCATTTGCCTTTTTTGCCACTTCAACTGCTAGATTTCTTACTGCAATACAATGGTTGATTACCACATCTGAACAACCTGATTCTTTCAGCAACTCCAAACATTTTTCGGGCTTTGGTATTGAATTCATATAAATCAATGTTTATTTTTTTGAATTACAGTTTTTCTTAAATTTGAAGGGATAATTTCAAGATCTCCATTAAATCTTTTATTTAACCACCCTGAATTGGTAAACCTATCTAAAAATATTGCAAGAGCTGCAACTTCTGAGTGAGGTTGATTTCCTATTGATATGTTAAAATCTGCTATTTGATAAAAATATGGAGGTACCTTTTCAGCACCAATAATGATTAAAATATCGCCATCTTTTTTTATCTTCGGAATAGAGTTATCTAGACTATCTCCATACATTGTTAAATGTATAATAGGGCCATTCCAATTTTCTACAATCTTTTTACTTCTAACGCCCGTTTCTATTTCAAAATTTCCGCCAAATCTTTTGCATGTTGATTTGATACTTTGCTCGATTTTTTCGTCCTTTGTAGTAATATAAATTTTATTCGCACCAAATGCTCTTGCAACAAGAGCGACATGGGTAGTAATTCTTTTATCACGTCCAAGCCTATGGCCAAGCCTTAAAACAGATATCAGATATTCACACCTCTGTTAAAAAATAAAACCTATTTCTTCTTTTTATAATAAGTCAAACCAGTTTTTTTGTTAACGCTCTTTTTATATCCATCAGGCGTTTTTAATTTTTGAGCACTCTTTGAGGGTTTTTTGTCTTTATTTATGAGCATATCCACCTTTTTTTCTATATCGCCTTTTTGAATTGAAGTTTTGGAATTTTTCTTTGATTCAAGACTATCAACTTTTTCTTCCACTATTTGTGAAGTTTCCCATCTTTTTCTTGGCGTCGCATTGGGTTTTTTTTCTTTTGGAGCTTTTTCATCTGAATATAAAGTTTCTTCGTGCTCCAATATTGGAAAGTTGTCATCATTTATTTCTTGATTAGATTTTAATTCTTCATTTTCATTATTTGTAGTATATTCTGTATGATTTGTTTTTTCTAGTTCTGTTTTTTTCTTTTTAAATAACTTCCATGTGGCCAATAACATTCCCCCAAATGCTTACTATGTTAAACAATTAGATAATAGATAAATGTTTTCTTATCTATTTAATAATATTTTTAATGTAGTTTTTTATCTGGTAAGTTAATTGTAATTAAATAAAGGGGTTGATAAACTATGGAAAAATTTGAATTTTGGCAATCAGAAAAAGACGAACAATGGTATTTTCATCTTATTGCTCCAAATGGAGAAATTGTTGCTGCAAGTCAAGGATATTCAACAAAAGATAATTGTATTAATGGCATAAAAGCTGTAAAATTATATGCTCCCAATGCTTTAATTTTTGAAGAGGAAGCAAAATAATTTTTTTCTTTTTTTAGGGCTTATGGTCTAGGGGTTATGACGTCGCCTTCACACGGCGGAGGTCGCCGGTTCGAATCCGGCTAAGCCCATAGTTATTTCTCGGAGAAAATCGGTCAATTTGACCCCTTTTTTTGGCTTAGTCTGTTTTTTGCTATTCTCCCACATACGCTTTTTATGACGTTATGTGGCTTGAGAGCATGATTAAACAGATTGCCTCCAACTTGTTGCTGCATCCACTCTGCTACATGAATGTACTTAGTGGTGTTAGTGAGTTTTGTATGTCCAAGTGCTTTTGAGACAAGGTTGATATCTTTTGTGTAATTGTATAGATACGTTGCATAGGTATGTCTCATAGTGTACAGATGGAAGAACTGTCCGGCGATCTTTTTTCCCGCGGGTGAGAGTTTCTCTCTGAGATATTGCGGTGTGACTCGTTTACCATTTGGTTGCAAGAATAGTGCGTTTCTAGAATGCTCGTTTGCAACTTGAGGTCTCCAACATTGCATATAGTTTTTGAAACTTTTCTTTTGCCTACTAGTCATAATTGTTTTATCCGGCCATATCTGACGAGGCTGGCTATACTTTTTCGTCTCTGAAATAATAAGATATCCTTCATTTAGATATACATCGTTAACATTCTGAATGACAAGTTCACTTGGTCTCCAACCAATATGAAAACTATGAGTTAAAATATGGGTTACAAGAGCGTTTTCGTAATTATTTGTTGAATACCTATGATGGAGAATAGAATAGACTTCTGGCGGTAGAGGAATTATCTTAACTTTAGCTTTTGGAGGTGTTGGTGGTATGTAACCCCAAAGATCTGCATTAACTCCAAATGCTTTTGCAAAGGTTTTAACGGTTTTCCATTCATTAATAATCTGATGTTTACCACGCGTATTATTATAGTCAATATATTCTCGATGCTCTAGATATTTGATGATCTTAATGGGGTTAAATTCCAACCAATTCACAGGAAATATTTGGTGTTCAGACATCTTCTGAGCGTACCGCAGACGATCTTTTATGGTTGATTCCTTTTTACGATATCGAAAAATCCACCAATGTTTAATAGCTTCGAACAGGTCCGTTTGTGTCTTGTATTCTTCAGGGTGTAATAAAAACGGATTTTCATAATTTTCAATGTTAGAAATATTTTTAATCATGCGAAAATCAATAATAATTATCTATTAAAATTAACCGAGGAAATGATCTTACTTTTTTGAAAAACGATCACCATGTCTCTCTTTCCATTTCTTCATAAACTCCTCATTCTGTTTTCTAATACGTTTCCTATCAATTTCAATAGGATATGATCGTTCTTGAGAGATAATATGTTCTATCCACTCATACTCATCAAAAAATAATCCATCTTCCTCATATGGTTTTAGAATATTGTATTTTTTCCCATCCTCATCCTGTTCTTCAACTTTGAAGCATAAGAAACCAGGTTGTTTTTCAACTTCTTCGATAAAGATTGGTTCACCTATCATTCCATCTATCATTTAAATGGCATGATCTTCATTTTCAGCCCAACAAAAGAACCATTCTTCCTTTTTGTCATCACCAAAGTGACCAATGAATAGTTTGATATTATCTCCTCAATTATACAATATAGAAAAGTAGGTTAAAACATTTAAGGACTTTCTTAATAAAGATAAAATATCATTGTAATTTCAATAATTAATGTAAAAATATGTTAAATGATATCTTTTTCAAGGCTTCATCCCTAAATGATGTATTCACTTGTCGATCATGATAATTGTTTTTGCTTTAAGTCATAATGATAAGTAATGCATTTAGCTGAAAGTTTTACAAAATTCAAACAATTTCAGCTAATACAAACCATCTTTTTAATAACCAGTTATAGCATCCACTCATTGTAGTGTGAATGATAAGGTCTCTTTGTGGTTTCTATTCTACAGATTTCCACAAAGGGATCTTACGTTCATTTGCATATTGAACCAGTAACACCTGTTTCACGTTGTATGACAGTACTTTCAGGGACAGTTCTTTTTTCTATCCACTTCCGTCGACTACGCAGGAAGCTTCCCCATCGTTTCTTTATTGAAGAGAACACGCTTTCCACTATGGATCTGAGATGGTATGTGGAAAGCCATTCTTCGGTGTTGTTTTTGTATTCTCTGATGGAGATAATCCATGCAGGTTTAGTCTTGGCTTTATTTGTTGCGTTGTCTTTGAAATGTAGATAGGGTTTCCCGTTTTTATCTGCGACAATCTGGCAGTTATTCCTTGATGAATAGGCTTTGTCTCCAAGTACATCACCTAACTTGGGTAAATGTTTTATCAGGTTTTTGAACTCTGGTGAATCATGTCTTGTTGAAGGCGTCATGGTAAACCAGTGAATGATTCCCGTATCTACATCAACGCTGATGTGGAGTTTGATACATTCCTTGCGAGTGTTCCGTCGTCTGATACGGATGTCATACCAGATGCTGCTGTTACCAGTGCGAAAACCACTGCTATCAACAGCGATGTTCATCCCTTTCCGCCTGAGAAAGCGTGTTACCAGATTCATCACTTTCCTGATGTATTTAATAGATAGTTTCTTCATCCCTCGGTGAATGACACTGTGCCCAGGTAGGTCATCGAAGAAGGTTTTGAATGTTTCACTTTCCTTAAGATAAGCTTCGATACTGTCATAGGTCTGATTGAATCCTACTTTAAGGATACAACCAGCTGCTACCTCCTGTAAATCATGTCCTCTTCGACCTTTTTTACTAGGTTTCCATGGCGGTGGCAATTGTTGAACTGCTTTGATCACTGCCTTGGTATAATGATGGTTGAAATTACGGTTTACATGGTTCAAAATCTTTGGATTAATCCGCTTCTTTGCACATCCCATCCAATAAAAATGATAATGTTCATCCCTTAATTATCCATTACGGGATGAAGCCCTTTTTCAAGAAACCTTTAAATATCCATTTTGATTAATGTTTTAATTGAGGTTTGACGTGGCAAGAGTATTATATTTTACTAAAGTAAAATATAATCTCTTAGAATTTAATAAATAGAGAAAGGAATATAAATATTGAGATATATAATATATAGGTGTAGAAAGATGAAAACATCAAAAGATAATGTAAAACAAAATCAACTTAATTCTGATTATGAATGGTTATTACTTCAAAACATTTCTCAATTTAAAGGTCAGTGGATAGCAGTTCTTAACAGAAATATTGTTGCCCGAAATAAATCATTAAAACATGTAATAAAAACAGTTGATACCTTACATTTAAACACAATTCCTCTCTATCTAAAAGTCCCTGAAGGCACAGTAACCATGTAGGTGTTTTCTTGTCTTCATCTTTTTCTTATTCATTTACTCCAATTGACGTAAAAGGAAATATTGTCCTTCGACCAATTTTACAAGCAATCCTAAGATATAAATCCATAGAATTTCCAACAGGTATTCTAGTAGATTCAGGTGCGGATTACTCTATTATTCAAAGAGAAATATTGGAAGAAGTATTTGATATTGATATTTCAAAGCTAAAAAAATGTGGTGAGACCTGTGGTATTACCGGAAAAACAAAAGTCGGTGAAATAGATATTGAAATGCAATTTGGAACAGAAAGAGATACATTAATAGAAAAAATTCCATTTAGAGTATCACTTGAACCAGAAAAGGATACACCTATTACTCTTCTAGGTAGAATACCCTTTTTTTATAGATATAGAATTGATTTTAGAATGGGATATACTGATGATCCAACATTAGGTAAATTTATACTATATCCTGAGACACATAAAAGAAAGTCAAGTAAGTACAAGAAACCTATAAAATATGGAAAAAAGTAAATTGAATTATAAATTATCTTTTTGAAGTATTGTTTTTAATTTATAATTTCGTTTTTGAGTAAATGATTCAAGATAACTAATAAAATGAAATAACCATCTGTTTTTTTCTTTATATAAATGTAAGAAAATTACTCGATAACCATTCTTCTCAAATATCTTACGACGGTATTCATAATCAAACTTTTCAGATCCACAAATTTCTACATATATACCAAACGGAACTAGGTAAAAATCTGGTGCCCATACACGTGGTCTTTTATTTTCATCCCACACAAACACAGGTTGTTCATAAGACCATTTGATACCTGGATCTTTTAACATTATAGCAACTTCTTTTTCAAATTTTGTCATTTGATCATACACAGATTCAATTTTCATTACTTCACCTCACAAAAAAAGAAAAGAAAAGATTTTAGTGAGAAAAGAACAGATGTTCAAACTGCCCTAAAAATTGGGGGTCAACCCAGCTCACTCTCTCCTGTTGTTTTCCTAGTACCGGCTAAGCCCATTTTAAAATTTAAGAACCGATTAATTTATAAACGTGAAATGTCATTCATTGTCTAACAAGTGGATGGGATGCAGGATAGAGATGATACGGTTACGTCTCCAGATATATTAAAACCTCTAGTTATTAGATCTTTAAGGAGGAGTAACGTCAGAAAGAAGATCGCAGAGTATCTTTTCGATATTTCCCCAAGCGGAAGTTACACATCCGAAATTGCTTATAACATTAAAACAACTCCAACAAATGTTATTGGTGCAATAAGGGGAATGAATTCTAGATATCGAGATGATGAGTCCCTTATAACACTTAATATTGTTGAACAAATTATGAGCGGTAAAAAAAACGATATTAAGCTTTACAAGCTTACTGCTTTTGGAAAAGAAATTGTTGAATCTTTAAAGGAAAACAAGAGAAGATTTTAGATTATATTAGGAAATAAATCTTTTTTACCACCTTCAAACATTTTTGTTACCTGACCTTCTTCAACTTGTTCCATATCGCCAGTTTCATATTGCACAACCAACCATCTACTTGGGTGGGGATAAACATTTACAACTCTAGCCTTTTTTGGAGGTAAATCAGGTTCTTCTCTATCCTTTACAAAAACTTCGATACCTCTTTTAATACCTCTGTCTCTTAACATAGCTCTACTAGTCCAATATTGATAATATATTGAATTTATTAAATTTTACTTTAAATTTGATATACAAAGAAGAATTTTAAATACATCATTCTTATTCGTATTATATTATAACGGAGGGGTAAAAACGATGTTAAAAAATATAATTAATAATATATTTATTATTTTGTTTACAATTATTATAATTTATAATTTTTCATTGTTTGTATGTGCAGAAGATGATTTTTACGAACTTTCTATTTTAAATAAATCATGTGATCTAGTTGAAACAGATATTGCAAAAGATATTTATTATTACAATATTAGTATTGTTTTGGCTAACAATGGAACAATAGATTCAGACGACATAACTGTTGTAATTCAAGACGAAGATCAAATTAATATCAGTAGAAATGGCACAATATCTGCAGGTTCAAATATGATTTTTATTTTTGAAAAACATCCTTTATTAGGTGATGAAGACCATCTAATCAATATTAGTTATGGCCCTACTAACAATTATACACCTAAAACAACTTTTAATTCTGGGAGAGATAGTATAAAAATTTTTGGGGAGGAGAATAAAAATAATTCGGTACCGGGATTTGAAATATTAACAATAATTGCATTAATTTTTATTTGCGCTATAATTAAAAAATAACTTGACTTACATCTCACTAACTCTTATTATTGCATGATCAATCAAATTAACATCTTCCCCATTATAAGTTATTATGTTTATTTGTGGATGATGAACCGTTTCTCTGTATCCTGATGGTAAGTTATTAGTTTTTGGACCTACAGAGGCAACTAAGTTATTTTCTTCATCATAAAAATCAATATAAATTTGAATATCAACAAGATCTCTATCAGCAATATTTTGTAATAAGTAATATAATTTTACACTAATTGTTTGATCAAATTTGTCCTTTTCAAATTGTAAAGAAGCATTTACTAATTTTACTATAGATGATTCCAATTCAACATTTTTAAAAGTAACTGCTTTTGTTTCACTTTCCTGACATCCAGATAGGGTGCTTAAAATTACTAGTAATATAATTGATATCATTGATATTTTTTTCAACCTATTCCCCTCAATTTATAACTGATATATTATTCTATATTAAAAAAATTTCTAATATTTATTATAAAATAGAAAGTTTAAATAATTGAAATCTTTTAATAAAAAGATGAGGGGGGTAAAATATGGTTGAAAACTCAGATATAATTGAAAAACTACTTACTACCTTATTTAACATTTCAAGTAGAAAAACCACTCAAGGTCATGCATATTCAGTAATGGATTCGGTAATAAGGCAACTTGAATCAGAATATGATTTTTTAAGACATGTGGAACTAAAGGATACACGATTTTTAGAAGATGCAACTTCTATATCTGTTATGAAAGATATGAATTCAATACATCCTGATAGGATAGGAAAAGCAATAGAGTCAATTATTTTAAATATGGATAAAAGGCTTGGCAAAAGAGCAGGATATTTTTTCATTAAAGAACTATCTAGGAACATAGGTGAAGAATATTCCTCGACCATGAGAGATATGGGTGTTGATTTAAGCCTTCTACAATTACAAAAGGAAGTAAATGAATTAGAAAAAAGAATGTTTAATAAAAATATTGTTAAATAATTAATTGATTTATTATTTTTTCAATCTAAATAATATTAATTTTTTTGTGGATTTAACCCGTTTGATGTCAATTCTGTAACACTATTACCTGCTAATCACAACTGCAAACACTTTTGTTACAGTATCTGAATAAATAATTGCACATACACCTGCATATGTATATGGATATTCATCTGCAAATAAATTATATAAGCCTTTTATCAATTGTTTTTCTTAGCACTCTAAATGTTGTTAATCGCAACAAAGAGGAGGGATGCGGAAAAGATGGGAAAAATAACTGACTCTTTAAAAGAGAAGGATATCGGCGCAATCGGTATCGGCGCAATGATTGTATTCATTGCAATGGTCCTTGTAGCCGGAATTGCCGCTTCTGTTTTAATTCAAACTAGCGGTAAATTAGAAACGCAGGCTATGAAATCGGGTCAAGAGACAATTGCTGAGGTTTCAACAGGTTTGGCTATAGATAAAATATATGGCTACAATGAATCAACCGCTGGAAAAGTTAATTATTTAGCGATAGAAGTTAGACCAAGAGCAGGGTCGGCTGATGTAGATCTGTCTGAAACAGTTATTGAATTATCTGACTCTTCAACAAAGAACTTATTTGTTTATAACTCTAGTGTTTATACAGCAAAAGCTGATATTGATGGAGATCTATTTGCATTTGCAAACTTCCCCTATCAAAACGGTACAACATTTGGTGTTATTGTAATCGAAGATGCTGATGAATCTTTAACTTCTG
>CAZUBH010000001.1:9384-28954 GCA_964618505.1 uncultured Thermoplasmatales archaeon
TGAAGATGGATCACCTGGAGTTGTTTCTTTTACTGCTCCTGCAGCTTTTCCAGATGCTGTTATTGAATTACAATAAAATTAAAAATATCTCTTTTTTATTTTTAAATTTCTTATGATATGGTCCAATCAATATTTATTTGATTCTACTTCTGTAAACTCCTATGATTGTGCAGATAAGAAATTAATCATTAGTTACCTGCATATACAGCTACACTTCTAATTACATGCTCAAGTACAAACAACGTTAATAAATAAATCGATTATTTTCATTCTTAGTATCTTCACTATCGTTGGATGAGGATGGGATGTAAGATGAAGATAATAAAAATAAGTGTGTTAGATAAGGATATCGGCGCAATCGGTATCGGCGCAATGATTGTATTTATTGCAATGGTCCTTGTAGCCGGAATTGCCGCTTCTGTTTTAATTCAAACTAGCGGTAAGTTAGAAACCCAAGCGATGAAAGCTGGTCAAGAGACAATTGCTGAAGTTTCAACTGGTTTGGCTATAGATAAAATATATGGTTATAATGAATCCACAGCTAGTAAAGTTAATTATTTACTAATCGCTGTAAGACTTAGAGCTGGGTCATCCGATGTTGATATTTCTCAAACAACAATTGAAATATCTGATTCAGATACAAAGAACTTATTTGTTTATAATTCTAGTGTATATACTTCTTCAAGTGATATTGATGGAGATTTATTTGCATTTGCAAACTTCCCCTATCAAAATGGTACAACATTTGGTGTTATTGTAATCGAAGATGCTGATGAATCTTTAACTTCTGCGAATCCAGTTTTAAATGTTGGAGACCATGTATTTCTAACTGTAAACACTTCTGAAGCATTTGGCGGATTTACAACAAGAACAGACGTTTTTGGAGTTGTTATGCCTGAAGAAGGTTCATCTGGTGTAATTTCATTTGCAACACCGGCAGCGTATAACGATGCAATAATCGATCTGCAGTGAGGAGGATGAAAAGGATGAAAATTATTAAAAAATTAAAACAAAAGGATGTTGGCGCAATCGGTATCGGCGCAATGATTGTATTTATTGCAATGGTCCTTGTTGCAGGCATTGCAGCTTCAGTCCTCATACAAACTAGTACAAATCTTGAGACAAAGGCCATGAGAGCAGGACAGGAGACCATATCTGAAGTTTCGAGCGGTCTTGCTGTATTTGACATAGTTGGCAAAGTAGCTACTGGAGATGACATACAGACACTTGCTATAACGATCAGACCTCGAGCTGGGGCACCTGATATTGATATGAATACAACAACCGTAATTTTAAGTGATGGCTCTCAAAAAGTTGTACTTAGATACGATGGTTGGACAGATGTAACTCACTATAGGGCAAATGTTTCAGGCGATAACGGATCTGTTTTTGATACAGGTGTTTGGGGCGATCTTGATAACGAGGAATTTGGACTTTTAGTTCTTGAAGACACTGATGGATCGTGCACACAAAATAATCCAATTATTAATAAAGGAGACAAGGTAGCTATAATGATAAGATGCGATTCTGGGGCATGTTTTGGAGATCAAATAGCTGAACGAAAAGATGTATTTGGCCGAGTTATACCTGAAATTGGTTCGCCGGGTGTTATTTCATTTACAACACCCGCAGCGTATAATGATGGCTTGTATGATCTGCAATGAGGAGGATGAAAAGGATGAAAATTATTAAAAAATTAAAACAAAAGGATGTTGGCGCAATCGGTATCGGTGCAATGATTGTATTTATTGCAATGGTCCTTGTTGCAGGCATTGCAGCCTCTGTCCTCATTCAAACTAGTACTAAATTAGAATCTCAGGCAATGGCAACAGGTTCAGAAACAATTGATGAAGTTGCGACAGGTATATCTGTAGAAGACATCAAAGGATATTGTGCCGCAGTAACTGCAAATATAACTAAAATGACAATGACTGTTAGGCCAAGAGCAGGCTCTGAATCTATAGATTTAACTACAATATTCATAGAATTGTCAAATTCAGATAAAAAGATTATCTTAGAATATTCAGATGCAACTGCAAATAACTGGTTTGCTCAAGATTCTAATGGTGTAGATGATATTTTTGGAAAATCTGTTTTTCCATCAGAATATGACGAATTTGGCATTATAGTAATTGAAGATGCAGATGACTCATGTACAGAGTCAAATCCAGTTATCAATAGAGGAGATAAAGTGATGTTGTGTATAGACACATCTCTTTGTTTCAACAGCAGTGGCGGATCTCTTGGCATTCAAGAAAGAACTGATGTATGGGGCCAAGTTGTTGCTGAAGATGGATCACCTGGAGTTGTTTCTTTTACTGCTCCTGCAGCTTTTCCAGATAAAGTAATTGATTTACAGTAAATCAATTATCATTTATTTTTTAAATTTTTTAATCAATAGATTTTTATTAATCAATTACATTCTTTTTTATAATAACTTTCTCAAACTTACTTAAATGTAGGAAATAAGAGGGAGGTGAGGGGGTAAAAATTAAATTTGGCAGTAATTTCAGACTCGAACAAAATGCTGCTATTGGCATAGGATCTTTGATAATATTTATTGCTATGCTCCTTGTTGCAGGCATTGCGGCTTCTGTTCTAATCCAAACTATGAATAGTTTAGAGCAGCAAGCGTTAAGAACTGGAACAGAAACTATTAGAGAAATATCTTCAGGTTTAAAAGTAACTCATGTAAGTGGTTACAGTAATTCATCTCATATTTCCCAGATTGCACTATTTATTTCGCCCCTTGCAGCTTCTGAGGATATTGATATTAATTCAACTTATGTATCCATATCTGATTCGTCTAAATCAACAGTACTTAGATATAATTCCAGCATATACAGCAGCAGCATTTCAAATGGTATCTTTAATACGATAAATTCAGAAAATTTGAATTCTGATGAATTTGGAATAATAGTTATTAGGGATATTGATAATTCTTGTGTTTCTGATGCACCGATAATTAATAACCAAGATTTGGTTGTAGTAATAATTAATGTAACAAAAACCTTTTCAGGATTTACAACAAGAACAGATGTATTTGGCAGTTTAGAACCGGAATTTGGGATAAACGGAATATTTAGTTTTACAACTCCTAGCTCATATACAAATACAATAATTGATTTGTAAAATTATTAAGCTATTTTAACCTCTTCTATGTGAGATTTTCCAAAAAAAACTTTTGCAATATCGTATAATTCCATATCGAGCGTTTTCAATTCAGAAACAGCATCATGAAGCTCCACTTTTACAATTTTATTTCCTTTAAGAGCCACCATTTTACCATATTTTTCTTCTCTGATAGCATCTACTGCAGCAACTCCAAATCTTGTAGCTAATACTCTGTCATAAGCTGTTGGTGTTCCACCTCTCTGCACATGCCCTAGAACTGTAACTCTAGTCTCAACTCCTAATCTTTTTTCTATTTCATCACCTAAATAATTCCCAATACCGCCTAACCTAACATGACCAAAAGCGTCTGTCTCTTTTGTTATTGTTGAGAGTTTTTCTTCATTTTTTGGTTTTGCCCCTTCAGAAACTACAACAATGCTAAATGTCTTCCCGCTATCATATCTTGCTTTTAAATTTTTACAAACTCTTTCTATATCAAAGGGCTTTTCGGGAATAAGTATTTCATCAGCACCGCCTGCGATACCAGATATGGTTGCAATCCATCCTGCATGTCTTCCCATTACCTCTAAAACTATCACTCTATGGTGAGATTCAGCTGTTGTATGCAATCTATCTATTGCTTCCGTAACTATATGAACAGCAGTATCAAATCCAAAAGTAAAATCTGTTCCAGATAAATCATTATCAATTGTTTTTGGTACACCTACAACAGGAACACCTAACTTATAAAGTTTTAATGCAACTCCTAGTGTATCTTCACCCCCAATTGCAACTAAAGCATCCAATTTGAATTTTTTTATGTTTTCTAAAGTCTTTTCCACATGCTCTTGATTTTTAAATGGATTTGTACGAGAAGTACCTAATATTGTACCTCCTTTTGGTAAAATTCCTGATACGAGTGAATCTGAAACTGGAATCATGTCTCCATCGATAAGTCCTTTCCATCCATTTTTAATTCCTATTGTAGCCCATTTATAAGTTGATGCTTTTCTGACAACAGCTCTTATTACAGCGTTTAAACCCGGACAATCTCCGCCACCTGTAAGAATTCCTATTTTTTTCATAACCCATCCTTCCATATTATATTACTTTATTTCCAATTTGTTTTAATAATTTATGGTCATTTTTTATGTAGCTAGATAGCCACCTAAAGAAATATCAATTATTGTTCCAGTTACTGCTACAATCCATACAAAAGGAACAAAATATAATAAAGTCACTAGCTTGTGGCTACCTCTTAAAATTCTTATTGTAAAAGATAGCATCAAACAATGAACAACTAATACTAAAAAAATAACTATAAAATTATTTGAAAATACTTCAGGTGGAACTACAGTTAGAATTGCCCCTATATCAATTTCTGTTCCAGCAAATGGATCGCCTCCCATACCTTCCAAAAGCATTGTATTTAGGTGTCTTGCGATAATTAATGATGTATATACGCTAAATGCTATACCAAAAGTAATACCTCCGAAAAGCGCAGCAGATGTATTAATTATAGAAAGCTTTTTAATTCTTAAATCTCGAATCTCTCTTATATTTTCTGAAATCATTTTTGCAACAATTCGTGGATTAGCTGCCGTTGATGTTGCTTGTCTGAACATCTCACAAGATCTTTGTATATAATTACTTCCTGTATCTACTCCAAACCATTCCCAAGATGAATCATCATTAATTCTGGTTCTAAGTCTCCTGTATAAATCTCTTATGTGTTTAGTTAATATCCCGTAATCTTTCTCACTTAGATAGTAAACTGATGCCATTATTTTTCCTCCCCTCATAGTGGCAATCGAACCAAGTGAAGGTAAAAAACCAAGAAAATTTCTTTCCTTTCTATAGATGTCTTTTTCAGCTTTTAATGCTTTTATTCCAGGTAATATTAGCGGAGTTAAAGCTACCGATGTGGCCAATTCAAAACTTATATTTTGAAAGATGGAAATGTTCAAACTGTACTTTGCAAAAAAAACAAAACCGCCAAGAATAACACATAAAATTATCGATAATTTCAAGTTTTTATCCAAACTTAATTCCAAATCTCCCTTTTCACCGGTCAAATGCCATACATCGTCAGAAGGAACCATTGCTTTAAGAAGATAAAGAAGCATTCCTTCAGAAACTATTAATAAAAATGATGAAAGATATATAAAAGTATTCATATCTGAAGCAGCCATAACCATTGGTAAAACAATTCCTAATGCCATAATGAAAATGATGGATATTAATAAGCTGACATAAACCTCGTTTAAAATAGTAATATTATCATTTGAAGATTCATACATAGTTTTGTATTCTTCTAAAACAGCCTTTTGTTCAGTTTCTATAAATTCTCTGTGCTCAACACCACTGTCAAGACTTTGCGAAAACCTATCTAGAAAATCACTTAATATTTTACTAGGGGTTCTTTTTGATATGAACATAAAAGCTCTTGATAATGGAACTCTCCATTGTTCAGCAAGCACATGTATTTTCCTTAATTCTTCTCCTAATGATCCATATGCAGGATTTCCACCTATAGTTCCGATTATATCTTTTAATGCTGTATCAGATATTGCAAGGACTCTAATATGTGTAATAAAAAAATGCATCTTTCCGTTTATATCTGCCTCTTTATTTTTCCAAGCAATATATGGATAAAAAACTGCTAAAACTATAAGAATAACTCCTCCAACGATAAACGATATCGGATTTAGATCGAGGGCTATTGGAGAAATCAAACTAATTAATAAGGGCATTAGAAAAACAAAAACACCCATCACAATTAGTGGAAATAAGACTGTTTTCTGAAATTTTTTCGGGTCTTCAAGACTTCTATAAGCTATTTTTAATTCTTCAATTGCACTTGTTTTTTCTTCTTTTTGTTTTTTCTTTGATTTTTTCTCTTTCTTTTCTTTTACCATATCTCTCTCATAAAACAAAAGGTAATCCTTTTTCTCCTTCTCTGTAAAAACCCCAGATACATTGTACTACTTCATAATAGTCAAATATTTCTTCATCTACCATTCTGTCCAGAATTTTTTTCCTTTTTTCATACTCTTCATAAATTCCAGCAGTATCTGCGTAACCTGCATTTTTTGCAATCTTTTCTTCTAGAATAAAACTATTTTTATTTGCCGTAAATACATGTTTGTCTTCAATTGGTTTCCAATCAAAGGCTTTTCTTGCCATTATTCCATCAACTGCTCTGTTATATCCCTCAATTTCATCAATTGAAGTGACTCTCCTTAGCATCTTTCCATCTCTTTCAAGAGCAAGCTGTATAACAACAAAATCAAGATTATCCATGAACGTCTTTGGAACGTTTATTGGATCTCCAGTAAATCTTTGTATAACTTTAGTTACAGAACCGGCATGAAAAGTTGTCATAACTGGGTGACCTGTTTGCATTGCACCAAAAACAATATTTCCTTCTGCACCTCTTACTTCGCCAGGAATAATATATTCTGGGCGCGATCGAAGAGCTGCTCTTAGAAGGTCAAACATATCTACTTGACCTTCTTTGGGTCCTGAGGTTTTAGTTAAAAGCCTTTGCCAGACAGTATGTGGAACTTGCAGTTCCGGAGTTCCTTCTGTAGTATATATTTTTTTCTCTGGTGGAATAAAAGGAATAATTGCATTCATAGTCGTGGTTTTTCCACAAGCAGTTCCGCCACATAAAAAAAAACTTCTACCATATTGAAGACAAATCCATAAATAAGATGCAACACCTGAACTCAAAGTTCCCCATTTGATTAGCTGGGTTATACTAATAGGGGTTTCTGTAAATCTTCTTATGGTCATACTTGGACCACGAATACTTATTGCAGAGCTATAAATTATATTTCCTCTGCTTCCATCAGGTAATACACCATCAACTATAGGGCGACCTTCACTTACAGGATTGCCCATTTTTTCGCTAAGAAGTTTTGCAAATTCCGGCCCTTCTTTTTTATCAATTAAAATATTTGTTTTAATCATCTCAAATATTTTATGTATTAAATGAACATTTTCTCCTGAAATAAGATGAATATCTTCTATATATGGGTCTCTCATAAAACATTCTATTGGACCTCCACCCACAAGCTCTTTTATAATATAATAACCAATATTTTTCTTTTGATTTGAAGTAATTTTTATTTTTTCTAATTTTTTCGCTTTTTTTACCTTTCCATTTTTTCTAGGTTTTGGAACTAAGGCTTTTTCAGCATTTTCATCAATTATGATCAATTCTTCTAAAAGCTCATTTAAAATTGCTTTTAAATCTTCATCTGATATTACACTTTTTTTTTCAGGAGATTTTTTTATAATTAATTGTTTTATTTGATCTAATTTTATTTTTTCGTCACCGGTTAATATGGGCTCAATACTCATATACTCTGGAGCTTCCATATCTTTTGTTCTATATACATGAACAAAAACCATACCTTTTGTTGGGTATATGATATTTGGATATGACTCTTCTCTTAACTCTCTAGGTACTGGACTGTAAAATATAGGCTCGCCCATTTTATTTTTTATTTGTTCTACGTATTGTCTTAAATGAGGATTTTTTTGCATAAGTTTTTCTACTTCATCCTTCCCCATTTTTGTCATATTATTCCTGTTACTATATAGAAATAGGTAATCCCTTAATTCCTTCTCTATAATATGTCCAAATAAACTGTACTACTTCATAATAATCAAAAATTTTTTCTTCAACCATTCTTTCAAGTATTCTTTTTCTTTTATCAAACTCTTCATAAATGAGGGAAACATCAGCAAAACCAGCATTTGCAGCAATTCTTTGTTCTAAAATATAGCTATTTCTATTTGCTTTAAAAACATGAGTGTCATCTACAGGATTCCATTCAAACGCTTTTCTTGACATAATACCATCAACTTCTTTGTTATATCCTTCAATTTCATCTATAGATAATACTCTTCTCAACCTCTTTCCCTTTCTTTCTACTGCCATCTGAATCAATACAACGTCTAAGTTATCCATGAATGTTTTAGGTATGCTTATGGGGTGACCTGTAAATCTCTGTATAACTTTTGTGACACTTCCGGCGTGAAAAGTTGTAACAACTGGATGCCCAGTTTGCATAGCTTGGAAAACAACTCGACCTTCAACACCTCGAGTTTCTCCAGGTATTATATAATCAGGTCTTGACCTTAAGCCCGCTGCAAGAAGATCTGATTCATCAATATGTCCTTCTTTTGGTCCTGTGGACCTAGTTAACAACTGTTGCCAGACAGTATGAGGAACTTGAACTTCAGGAGTGTTTTCAACAGAATATATTTTCTTTTCAGGAGGAACAAAAACAAACATAGCATTTGAAGTAGTTGTTTTTCCAGATGCTGTTTCGCCACATACAAAAATACTTCTCCCATAATTTAGGCACAACCAGAGATAGGCTCCAACTCCTGCATCAAAGGTACCCCAATTTATAAGTTGAGTTATAGATATAGGTGTTTCACTAAATTTTCTTACAGTCATTGTTGGTCCTTTTAAGCTAACATCTTTACTATGAATTATATTAACTCTACTCCCGTCTGGTAAAGTTCCATCTGCTATAGGCTGACCTTCACTTACAGGACTTCCAATTTTTTCTGCAAACTCTTGAGAAAATCTATTTGCCCATGATTTATCTATGTGAATACTTGTTTTAACCATATCAAAAACTTTGTGAATTAGATGAACATTTTCACCAGTTATTATATGAATATCTTCTATGTATGGATCCCTCATAAAACATTCTAAAGGCCCTCCTCCGATTATATCTTTTAAAATATCATATTCAATGCTTTGTCTTTCGTTTGCTGAAAGTCTTATTTTTCCTTTGCCCTTATATGGTTTACCTTCAGCATTTTCGTCAGTTATTGTATATTTATCTAAAAACTCTTTTAGAGAGTCCTTAATCTCATCATTTGTTTTTACTTTTTGTCTAAAGGGCGCCATTTCATATAATCTTTCCAAAATAGTTTCTCTTTTTTGTTTTTGAACTTCACTTAATTCAGGCTCTATTGAAACATAATCTACAAATTCACTTCCTTCTGATTTATAAATATGAATAAAGACAGCACCTTTGGTCGGATATATAATATTCGGGTTTTCAGAACCTTTTAAATCTCTAGGGACTTCATTATAAAACTCAGGTCTATTCATTTTTTTTTGAATTTTTTCTAGGTATTTTTTAAGATGAATATTTTCTTGAATTAATTTTATTTCTTCCTCCTTATCCATCTTTGCCATATTAATCACTTTTAGAAAGCTACCCCACTAGATTCAATGGCTAATCCAGAACCAGGTTTAACAGAAAAGGTTGTCATTGGTTCATATTTTTTTTTCGCCCCATTAAATTTTTCAACATAAACATTGTGAACAATTCCAATACCCGGCATAGATTCTCTTGCGATTTTAAAATGAGCGTCTGTTATCATTTTAAAAGCATTATGAATATAAGGGTCCCATTCGTTTGGATTGGCAGTAATAAAAATAATTTTACCAGAGCCTGTTAATCTGTTAAAAAAGCTAGTAAGTTCTGTTAAATTATTTCTAGTCAAACTTTCGTTAAGCAATGTTGAAAGAGAATCGATAAATATTACATCAGGATCAAATAATTTTCTGCAAGTTAGTAAACCTTCAAGAAATGTATTCTTGGGTTTTGTTTCTGCAAGAGTTACCTCTGTGGATATAAAAAAAAACTTACCAGACATTAGATATTTTCTTACATCATATCCAACAGATGCAGTTTGTCTTAAAAAACTCTTAATTGTAAACTGTGTTGAGACATATGAGCAGGTATGGCCATTTGAAAGTAAAGCTGCGCAAAATCTCTGACAAAAAATACTTTTTCCTGCGCCTTCCTTTCCTTCCATATATATCAAAGAGCCATTTGGTACGTCCTCTCCAAATCTTTCGGCAAAACCATCCGTCTCACCTTTTCGCCTAAGAATTAGAGATTTTGACTCTTTCATAATTATCGCCTTTAAATTTCAAATTCAAACTCATCTTCAATTGCTTGAGGCCCAACTACTCTTAAGGTATGCTCTCCTCCACCTATCTCGGACTGAACTACATATAGATTTGAACATTCTGAAGGTTGAATTTCAGAGTCTGAAAAATTATATTTTGTTATTTCAACTATATCTCCATCAACAAATATTTGAAATGTTTCATTTGTTGTCGATAATTTTTTACTACCAATGTTTTTAAGATAAAAAATATAGTCACTATCTGCTGTTGGAATATTGTCTGGATCGTTTATGATCTTGAAGTCTGTATCAAGTTGATTTTGGATTCTATCCCCTCTCTCTGAAAATGATGAGCTTATGTCCATAGTAATTGCTATAAATATTCCTGAAACAGCTCCAGCTACTATTACTGCTGCAACAAAGAATATTACATGTGCGCCTGTTAGGCTAAATCCCATAAGTTCCTCCTAAATAGTATATTCATAATAATCTACTATTCCATTTTCAGTAATTGCTTTTAATTTTTTTTCCCCAGTACCAGGTAAATTTGAAACATTGAAAATAGCCGTTTTTCCCGGATATAAATATGATTTAGAAGATAAGAATTGTTTAATTTCACCATTAATTAAAATTGTAAAATCATTTGTTTGTAATGTTACGCTTCCAGTATTTTCAATTGTTATACTGTGGTTATAGTTGGCACCAAATGATGAGGTATTCACTGTGGAAATATTTATATTTGTTTGAATGCGATCAATATTTCTATCAACCATTTCTTTATATGACTCATCAACATCTGTCATTGAAGGAATTAAAGATCCAGTTAGTATTTCAATTGAAATAAGTATTGATATACCAATTACTACAAATGCTGCGGAAAGAGAGAATCCTATAAACTCCCCTCCTTATATCTATCTCTAATTATACGCAAACCCCCTCTAGTGATAGTTAAATGTTTAATGTAAATATATCAATCAATCATTTTTTATTTTGAATATAATCTTCAACATTCTTACTCATCTTTTCAAGTTCTCTATCTATCTTCCATATGAATCTTTCATCGAGTTGTTTTCCCTTTAATTTTTGTATAAATAATAGCGATTGAATATGATCTTTTGTATTCATATCTTTATCTTTTTTTGTTGCGTCTTTTGAATTCTTTTCGGTTATGCCTTTAGAATAATCAATTAGATCCAGTCTTACATCATCTGTTATCCAATTTATGTTTACATAATAATCTAAAGCATCATTAAGATTATTCCTTCCCAATTTATCAACTAGATATTGCAGCCATTTCATAATAATAACAATACTTTCGGGATCGTTTGGAGTGCATTTTAAAGGCTTCATTTCATATAGATTTACGTTTGGTGAATATCCGTCAACTTCAATATCACTTTCAGTTACCAATCTAGTTGTGCTTCCTTCTAACCCGTGAATTTGTTTTTCCTCTAAATTTTTAATTCTATCAGATAGCTTTTTGATTTGTTCTACAAGTTCATTCATATTTGATTCATCCTGTATATTGGTACTAGAAACAACTCCTTTTTTGTCGTATTTTATATAGTTATCAAGAGCGGTTCTTAATTTTTCAACTAATATATACAATTGACCTTTATTTATCTGTATTTTATTTTCTTTAATTTTTTCTCCAATTCTATCGGTAACTCTTTTTGGTAAGATTTTCTTCGAAGCAATTGTTGAAAGCTCCTTTTCTAAATCAAAAGTATTTGGCTGTTGCCTTGTGCCATCTCCTTTAGCTACCAATCTAATTTTCCACCTCAATTATGTAATGCTTTTCATTTATTTTAAATTTAGTAAAAATTCATTTATTATATTGTCAATTGATGAGAGTCTTTCACTATTGAAACTAGTATTTATTATGTTGTCTAGTTCTTGATCTGATAATTCATTTATTTCATCGAAATAATCTTCTTCATATTTAACAGAGAAAATTTCATCATTATTTTCCTCATCAGCATCTTTATTCATATTATCATCATTCAATATTTCATTATCAACTTTTTCAAAATCTTTGTTAATAATTTTGTCAGGTTTTTGCTCAATCTTATTCTCTTCTTTTTTATCAGTTTTTATTAGGTCACTTTCTTGCTCTTCATTTTTTTCATTTGTAGTCTCTTTATTACTATCTTCATCATTTTTTGTATCTTTTTCTTGATTTTTGCTCAATTCATCATCCTTTTTTTCCAAATCCTTTTGTATATTTTCTAAATCATCTTGTATTTTTGAAGATCTTTCAATTCTATTGGTATTTATTTTATCTTTAATCTTTTTAATTCCTCCAACACCTTGTTCAAACATTATTTCTAAATCTCCCATTCTGCCTTTAACTTCCTCAATTTCAGCTGTAAAGTTTTCTAAGGCATCGATTCTTTTTTTAGTAACTTTTGAAAGACCAACAAAAGGATTCATTTGTTCAGATACAATTTCATATAAACTGACTAAATCATCAAGATCTTTTGTTATACCATCCATTTTATTTGAAATATTTGTAATATCCTCTTGATTTTTCTTAATTTGAAAATCAAAATCTTTTATGCTTTGAAGGATATTCCTTTTTTGTTCTAAATCTTCTTTTTTATCAACATTTTGTTCGGTTTTTTCTTTTTTAGGTTCTTCTTTTAGAGTTGGTTCTGTTTTTTCATCTGGTTTTTTTTCTCCCTTGTCTTGCTCGTCTTTGACTTCTTCCTGATTATCAACTTTTTCTGATTCTTCGTCTTCATTTAGTTTGATTACAGTTCTAATGTCATTTACATCTTTTTTTTGGGTATCTTCTTCTTTTAATTCCGTTTTTTTGGCTTCTTCTGAAGAAGTATCTTTGTTATCAGAAGTATTAGAATCCGAATTATTTTCATCTTTGGATTCTTCGGTTTCCTCACCATCTAGTTTTAATTTTATACATACCCCTCCTTCAACACCTAAATAAGAGTTTTATCCCTTATTTTACAACAAAAATCTAATATTTATACTTTTACTTAATTTTAATAATATATCAATAAATAGTAAAAATGTTTTTATTAGTATAATAGATATGGGCTTACGAAGAGGAGATGAGTAAGGTAGATGGCTCGGGTTCTAAAGAAAATGTTGGAACGATAATTTTAGGACTTGATAAAAAGGGTAGAATTGTTCAATTTGATAACAAAACACAAAAAATAACAGGTTATAAAAGAGACGAAGCAATAAATAAGAAAATATGGGACTTTTTGATACCTTCTCAAGACGTAGAAAAATGTAAAAGAATGCTTAATTCTATAAAGAAAAATAATAATATTGATGATTTTGAAATACCTTTTAAATCTAAAGATAATGAAAAGATTTCGATAATATGGAATAGTTTCTCATTAGATAAGTTAAAAGAAAATCAAGATAGTTTTTGCCTCATTGGAAAAATAAAATCTGTGGAGAAATCAAACGACAATTCTAAAATTACAAATAACAAAAACAACAAGCTCAAAAATAAAAAAAACATTCCAAAAAAGAAGAAAAGTGTAAAAATGAAAAACTCTAAGACAGGATCTATTAAAAAAGATAAAAAGATATCTCAAAATTCAAAAAAGATAAAAAATTATAGCTCTAAAAAAGACCACTCATTAAAAGATAATTTAGAAAAAGAATATAAAAAATTGAATGATAGATTGATAAAACTAGAAAAAAAAGATAGGAAATTAGAATTAAAAAATAAAGTCTTAGAAAAAAATATAAAATCATTATCTGTAACTATAGATACATTAAACTCTAACCTAAAAAAAGAGAAATATGATGAATTTCAAGATCGGAAAAATATAAATCAATCAAATAAACATAATTTTAAAAATAAATTTGATATTTTCGGATTAAAAAAGACTAATTTGGAACTTGAAGAAAAAAAACATTTTTTGGAGAAACGCGAATTAGAACTAGAAAAAATGGAAGAAAAATTAATAGAAGATAGAAAAGAATTTGATAAAAAACTTGCCGTTTTAAGTAATTGGAAGGAAAAACTACTTTCACTTGAGAATGAAATTCAAAAAAGAAACAAAGAGTTATTGGTTAAAGATACTAAAAAAGAAAGTGAGGCAAAAAATCAAGATAAAATTATCAAAAATGAAAGTTCTGTTGAGACTAAAGAAAAAACTATAGAAGATACTATCGATTTAATAAATAAGATACCTCAGGCTGCAGCAATAATGCAAAGAGGAATTATTAGACAAGTTAATGAAAATTTTTCAGATATGATGGGAAACCAAACAGATTCAATTTTAAATAAATCATTTTTTGACTTCATTGCCCCTGAAGGGCTTTTGGAAGTTGAAAAGTATTATTTAAATAGGTTAAAAGGTGCAAACACTTCATGTTATGAAACTATATTATTAATTGAAGATAGAAAAATTTCTGTTGAGGTAAGTATAAACCCCACCAATTTGAATGGTGAAAAAGCAGAAATCATGATTTTTAAAGAACTGAAAACAAAATCAAATAAAAAATAAAAAAATTTGTGGGGTTTTTGATGACCCCATATTGTATTGCTTTTTAATCTAACGCAACAATACGTTTTGAGTAAACCGCTGGTGCTGTTACATCATATCTTGCTGGAATACCTATTTCAGGTGTTAACTTACCAGATACAGCTTGTCTAGTAGGAAGTCCACCACCTTCTATGATCGCACTTAGATTTACTATTAATATTGCTCTATCTCCGCTGTTCATACCGTTTGTATTTATTATTGTGTTATCTGGATCGTGAATTGCAATTACACCAAAGTTTGTTTCTGATGTATTGCCCATGACCGTATAGTTACTTCCAGCTGCAACTGGCGTATAAAATACACTAGTGTTATCTGTTCCAACTGCACCAACTAACACCGTATCTAGTTCCAATACAGTTAAATTATCATATAGGACTGTTAGCGTTGTCAAACTAAGATCAATATCTTTACTTCCTGCTCTTGGTCTTATAGTCATTGATAGATATTCTATTAATGTTTTCTCTTGGTTTGTATACCCTGTGACAGATTCTATAGCTATACCAGCAGATACTTCACGAATAGTTTGAGTACCAACTGTTTTTGCTCTTGTTTGTAATTCTTCTGCAGTATTAATTAAAACTGTTGCAGCAACCGCAGCAATTAAAATCATAGCAATGAAAATAATAAGAGTACCAATACCAACAATGGCTTGTTCATCATCTTTTAAACTTCTATTTATTTTTCTTCTACGTTTATTACCAGGTTTTATAGCTATTACTGTGCTTATTCTTAGACACCCTAAGCCCTGCTCTGAGTCGACTATAATAAAACCATCTTTATAGTCAACATCCTCAAGGGTGCCTGTAACGACACTTGCTCTATCTTCACCAGGTTCTTTTGTTACTATCTTGCAGTACTTTCCAACCAGCCTCTGCATATATTTCTTTTCCATTTTTCTCACCTTTCTTTCCTTTCATTCTGCCATGTTAAATTTAATCATGGCATATTAAATCATGATAAAATTTCTCAATGAAAGTATATAAAGGTTGTGTGGAAATATGGTAAAATGGGAAAAAATCAAAATGTAAAAATGTCAAAAAATAATAAAATTTGATAAAAAACAAACATATAAAAATTATTTATATTATATATGTTAACTATTAGTTAATTATATAAAAAAATAAAAAGAGACTAAAATTCAACAATTCTATATTTATAATTTTTTGGTGAATAGACATTAAATACTCCAGGTATGCCTGTTTCTGGTAGTATATTTCCTGTAATTTCGGTATTTGTATCAAGACCTGACGTTTCCTGTAATATTGCTGATAAGTTGATTATCAATATTGCCAAATCATTTCTACTCATTGCATGAACATTTGTTATTGAATTATCGGTATCTCTAACTGCAATACAACCAAATTCATTACCGCTTATATTTGTTAGGTTTATACAGTGAAATATGCCGTTTATACCTACATTATTTGTAATCACATCTTCATCACTGTAATCAAGTGATACAACGCTCATATTGTTGTAATTAATATACATCTTAGTGCCTTCTAAATCTATAAAACCTGAACCGGCTCTTGGCTGAATACTAATTGCTAAATATTCTACCTTTGTTTTTAATTCATTTGTGTACCCCGTAATTCCAACTATTTTTAGACCGCTAGAAACTTCTTTTGTTGTATCTGAGCCTACAGACAAGGCTCTTTGTTGAAGAGCATTACTTGTTTGAATAAGAACTGTTGAAGCAACAGCTGCAATTAAGATCATTGCGATGAATATAATTAAAGTTCCAATACCAACACTTGCTTCTTCAACAGTTAATATTTTCTTTTCTAATAGATTTCTTTTATGTCCTGGTTTAACAGCAACTATAGCCTTGAAACTAAATAATCCTAAACCTTCATCAGAATCAATTAAAATAAATTCATTTTTAAAATCAATTTCCTCAAGGACGCCATAAATAACACTAACTCTTTCATCACCTGGCTCCTTGGTGACAATTTTGCAGTATTTTCCAATTAATCTGTTCATATACTTTCGATCCATTTCATTTCACCTTCGTTTCCTTTCGTTACCCATGTTATATACATACATGGTAATTTTACACACGTAAGATGTTCACAATTAACATATATAAAGATATCTTGGAAAATATTCAAAATGTAAAAATGTCAAAATGTTCTTTTTATAAGTTATTGTACGATCATTGCTTTTTAAAAAAGTAATTTTTTATAGATGTTTCATACGTATCTTGATTAATTTTCTCAGATGGTATGAAAAAACACATGTAGGCAACATATGTATAACAAGATTTATATATTTATATAATAAATAATAAAATGAAATAAATATGATTGTTAGAAATAACAATGGCGCAATATCTGTGTTGCCAATAACTTTACTAATTTCTTCATTCATAATAGCTTCAACTGTTGGTACTGTGCTTTTTGAAGAAACAAAGGCCAATAATGAAATCAATTATGAACAAATGGTAGATGAAACTTTAGGTGAAATTTCTACATATATACAAATAAAAGGGGTCTTAGGTAAATACAATGATTATGACGATGTAAAATATATTGATAAAATAGCAATCTTAGTTTCGCCTTTAATTTCAACTGATTTGGATTTATCTGAAATGTTTGTAGAAATAAACAATGGCGGACAATTAAATATTTTTAAAAATAGCGGACTAACTAACAAAAACTTATCTCATAATCTTTTTGAAAACCCTATTTGGAATAAAATTGATGAAACATCCTATGGATTTATAGCAATAAATGATAGAGATAACTCTATAGATGGTGACATATTGAATAAAAATACAGACATTGCATATATGATTTTTAAATTAACAAATGATCTAAAAATTACAAAAGGAGATATTTTAGATATAAAATTCTTATTGCCTTCCGGCATAATCAGATGTTTTTCTATTGAGGCACCTATGCCAATGAAAAATGTGGTTTATTTAGATTAAAATCAATCATTATCTTCAGATTTCATTTTTCTTTTTTCTTCTGAATTTTTGTTTATTTCTCCCCCATCTGCATGTTGTAATTTTTCAATTGCATCGATTTGTGCCACACCTTGGTCTAATTTTACAGCTCCTTGGTTCATATTTTCAATATTGCCGCTTATATCCTGTATTGTATCTGCTGTAGGTTTAAGACTTGATTTATCTTCTTTTTCCACATCTATTTGGGAATCTAATTTTAGACGACTGCAATTACCATACAACTTATTGTCTAGTTGGTTTACTAACATATCTCTTCTTTTCATCTCTGCCTTCATGGTTGTTAGATCTGTGACATCTTCTAATATTATAGTTAATCCTTGATACTCTCCTTTAGAGTTAAAAAATGGAATGTTTGTTATATTTGTTAAAATTCTTTCTCCATGCGTGTCTTTAATTGAAATAGACTTAACATCAATTACATTTTTACTATTAATAGAAGATTCCATAGCTTCTTTGATTCTTTGTCTTTTCATTAAATCTAGTTTGGTTATATTTTCACCGATAATTTTCTCAGGATCTAATCCTAATGTTTGTTTAGCTTTTTTGTTAATATTTGTAATATTGTTATTCTTATCTGTCATTATTACTGTTGATGGAATGGAATCTTTAATGCTTTCAAAGTATCTTTTTAAAATATTTTTTTCTACATTTAATGAGTTAATATTATTATCTTTTTGTTGCATTATTTCATTTAGATTTTTAATCTTATGGATCATGCCATTTTCGATTTCTGCTTTTTGTTTTATTATTCTATCTTTATCTAGCATTTTATTTTTCAATTGAACTAATGTGTTTTCCATATTTTGTATTTTTACACTCGATTCTTTTAGATTATTATCCTTCTTTTCAATTTCTAATTTTAACCTTGATATTTCTTCTTCAAAATATTTCATATTATCTAAGTTTTTATTAATTATTGAGTTCTTATTGTTCAACTCCTCTATTTTATTTTGAAGTTCAATTTTTGTTTTCTCAAGTTTATTCCCCATCTCTTCTCCAACTATAAGATTGTTTCTTAATTCTCTATTTTTCGTTTCTATATCTATGTTTTCCGCTCTAATTTTTTCAATTTCATTTCTTGCTTCTTTTATTTCAATTTTTAATAAATCGTTACTTTGCTTTAGTTGTTCTAATAAATTTGTCTTATCTTTTATAATAGACTCTTGATCTGATAATTGAGCTCTCAAATCATTTAATAATTCATTTTTCAACTTCAATTCATTACTATTTTCCTCTATATTGGATTTAAAATCGTGTAATTGTATTTCTATTTCGTTATTTTTATCTGTTAATTCTTTGATTAAATCAGCTTTTTCTTCTAGATTATTTTTCTGCTCAGATAATTTTACGTTCATCTCTTTAATCAAATTATCTTTGTAAGTGGATTCATTATTTATCCTTTCTAAAAACGCTTTATAATCATGTAATTCAACTTGCAATTGATTATTTTCCTCTGTAAATTCATCTAATAAATTCGTTTTTTCAAATAGTTGTGATTCTTTATTTTTTAATTGAAGCTTCATTTCTTCAATTAAATTATTTTTTGTATCGAGTTCATTTGTAAATCTTTCATTTTCTTCTCTACTCTTTTTTAAATCCATACTTGCTTTTTTAAGTTCGCTTCTTATTGGTTTGTTTTTTTCCCGCTCTAAAAGCAATTTAAATGTTTCGAGTTCAGAACTAATCTCTTTAAACTTAATATTACGATCCAGCAGTTCTGAATTTTTGCTTTCCAACTTTATCTGTAGATTTCTTATATCTTCTTGCTTTTTTAATAATAATGAGTCTTTAATTTCGATTTCACTTGTTAATGATTTAAGTTCTCTATTTTTATCTTCGACTAAAGTTTTTTCATTGAAAATTTGAGTTCTAAAATTATTTATTTCTACATTTCTTGATTCAATAATGTTTTCTTTTTCTTCAAGTTCTTTGCTTAGTAAATTAATATCATTTTTCAGTCTGTCTATTTCATTGGTCCTATCTGAAAGTAAGGTTTTTACTT
>CAZUBH010000001.1:29054-174572 GCA_964618505.1 uncultured Thermoplasmatales archaeon
TCTTTAATTCTGAAGATTTCTTCTTTTGAGTGCAGCTCTTCATCCTTATCTTCTAGCTCCTTTGATAAAGTCTGAAATCTTTCTTTTTCAAAGTTAAGCTCAGATTGAATCTTATTCAAAAATTCTTGTTTTTCTTGCAATCTATTTGATTTGTCCTTTAACTCAGTTCTTATTTCCACCAGTTCGTTTTCTTTAATAGATATATCATCTGTTTTGATATCAAGTTCATTTTTCAGTCTGTCTATTTCATTGGTCCTATCTGAAAGTAAGGTTTTTACTTCAGATAGCTGATTTTTCATCTTTTCGATTTCACTTTCTTTAATTCTGAAGATTTCTTCTTTTGAGTGCAGCTCTTCATCCTTATCTTCTAAAACTTTTTTAAACCAAGAAATTGCTGATTTACTTGCAGTTAAATCCTCTTTTAATAGATTTATCTCTTTGTTTTGAGATTCAACTCTTTGTATTTTTGTTAATAATTCATCACTAATCTTTTCGAATTCAGATTCGAAAACTGACAATTTTGAGTTTTTTATATTTAATTGCTCTTTTATATTTGGTAATTCGTCGTTTAAATTTTCTAATTTCTTTTCAGTTGATTCTAACTTTGTTTTCAATTCGGAATTTTCAAGTTCTAGCTCACCGAACTTGTGAGTCATTGATTTTAATTCTTCATATTTTTTGTTCAGTTCTGCTTCTTTTTCCTTTAATTTTTTATTTCCTAAATCAACGTCTCTTTCTAAAGATGTAATTGATTTTTCTTTTTCAGCAATTTTTGAATTTTGCTTAATTAATATACTTCTCTTATCATCTAATTCATCTTTTAATAGCGATAACTCTTTTTCTAGATTTTTAATAAGATTCTTTTTATCTATTAGTTCAATATTTTTTATTTTCAACTCTTCATTTGTAGCTTCAATTTCTTTATCTACAAGTATTAGTTGTTTGTGAGTCTCTTGAAATTTTTTACTCAAATATTCAATATCAGTTTTCCTTTGATCTAATTCCGACTTCATATTTGCAATTTCAGTTACATCGTCAATTACCATTACAGAACCGTGAAATTCGCCATTTTCATCATTCAAAGGAATTTTTGTTATATTAGTTAGCAATTTATTGCCATTAAAATCTTCAATTTTGACTGAATTGAGTGTAGAATTATAGTTTTTAGATTTTGCAAAAAATTCTACAACATTTTTATCTTTCATCGGCTCTAAATCTTTTATTTTAATATTTTGATTGCCAATGGTGTCTAAACCAAGCATTTCTTCTGCTTTTCTGTTCCAACCAATTAGAGATTCATTATTGTCTAAAAGCAAAAGAGATGAAGGTAATTTATCTTTTAATTTTAAAAATGCTAATTTTGCCTTATCTCTTTTTAATTTATTTATTAGGTCTATCTTTTTTGAAAGATCATCTGTTTTTTCTTCTATCTCTGAGCTAAGTTTTTCTATTATTTGTGATTTTTCAACAAAAGTAGATTGAGTTTTATTTAGTTGATCCTGTATATTATGGATAATTGAATTTTTATCTTTCAATTCAGTGATCAATGATTCAATTTCCTCTCTTTTATTTTCGAGATTTTGTCTATTTTTTGATAGAGTTTCGTTTAGTTTATTATAATCATCAATCTTTTCTTTTAATTTAGACCTATTTAAAAACAATTCTGCTTCAGTTTCTTCAAGTTGAAACTCTGTTAAAGCAAGTTTTTCTCTTTCTTTTTCAAGCGAATTTTTTAATGTTTCAATATCTTCAATTCTATTGTTAATTTCCAAATTTTTTTCGTCTAATTGGATTTGTAGATTTTCTAAATTACTGTTCTTGTGTTCTAATTCCCTTCTTAAATTGGAAACTTCTTGAAAAATATTTTCTATTTCTTTATTCCTCGATTCTATTGTATCATTTCTTTCGTCTATATTTTTTTCTTTCTCTTTTAGTTTATTGTCTAACTCTTCAATTTCAAGATATTTTTCATTTAATGTCTCATTTAATCTTTCAATATCCTTTTCCCTGGTTTGAATAGTTGTAGATAATTCACCAAACTGTTCTTCATTAATATCTAACTTGGATTGTAATTCGTTGATTTCTTTTAATCTATCATTTAATTTTATCTTTGTATTTTCTAATTCTTCAGAAATATTCTTAAATTCTTTACGCCAAGGGTGGTTTTTCTCTTCTTCAAGTAAATTATTTAAATTTTCAATTTCACTACTTCTTTCTTTTAACAACGCTTGCTTTTCTTCTATAATTGACCTATAATGATTTATTTCTTCTTTATTTTGCTTTATTTCAACATTTTTTTCTTCAATTTGCATTAATCTATCTTGAAGTTCAGATCTAAGAGATTCAATTTCCTCTTCACTTTCTCTTCTTATAACATAAGAAACTTTTAATTCTTCATTTTTATTTAAAAGATCTTCTTTTAGACTTTCAAAATCATTTTTAAGTTTGTCTGTTTCCCCACTCTTTTCAATAATTAGTTTTTGCTGCTCTTCAATTTGTGATTGAATGTTGATAATAATTTCGTTTCTTTTTTGTATTTCTATATTTAGACTTTGTAATGAACCTGTTATTTCGTCAATTTTTTCTTTTCGTTTTTCAAGTTCATCTTTTTGTTGACTATATTTTTTTTGTATTATATTCAACTTTTCATCTTTTCGGCTAATCTCTTGATTTTTTATTTCAACATCTTCAATTTTTTCTTCTAAATCTTTTTTCGCAGAATCCAAATCTCTTTTGATAAGCTCCCTTTCAAGATTTACTGCTTCATATCTATTATTCGTTTTTTTAATTTCTTCTTCTAAATTTTTTATATTTATATTTAATTCAAAAATTATTTTAGTCTTACTTTTCAGTTCATTTTCTTTATCCACAAATTGAGTTCTTATTTCCTCAACTTCTTTATTTTTAGATTCTATCTCAATTTGAAGATTAGCAATTTCTTGGCCATACTGCTCTACAAGCTTTGTTTTTTCTAAGAGTTCATTTTGCTGATTTGTAAATTGAGATGTTATATCTTCAACAATACCATTTTTTGTGTCTAATTCGTTTCTTAATGATTCTATTTCTTCATTTAGCTGATCAAAAACCTTAGTCTTACTTTTCAGTTCATTTTCTTTATCCACAAATTGAGTTCTTATTTCCTCAACTTCTTTATTTCTACTTTGGATTTCAACCTTTAAAAATAAGATTTCTTTTTTATTTTCATCTAGATTTTTTTCCAATTTTTTTATTTTGTCGTTTTTGGTTTCTATTTCTGTTTTTAACTCTGTAAAAAATTCTCCTCTTGTCTTTAACTTCTTTTCACTTTCTTCTAATTGTTTACTAATTTTTGCAAAATCCTTTTTTAAATCATTTGAAAAACTTGTTTTTTCAATAAGTAGGATTTGATTTCCGTCAAGCTGTTTTCTTAGATTTTCAATTGTTTCATTACGAGACAATATATCTTTTTTTATTGATTCAATTTCATTTTCTTTTGATTTTAAATCTCTATTTAACTGTTCTATTAATTTTGATTTTTGATTTAAATCAATTTGTTTTTTTTCTATCTCATCTTCTAATTTTTTTAATTTAGAATCTTTTTCTTGAGCCTCTTCTATATCGCTTTCATAGCCTTTAATTTTATTTTCATATTCAACTTTTATTTTTTTTATATCGCTTTCCAAATCCTTCTTTTCTTTTAATTTGTCTTTTAACTTTTCTTCAATTTTGTCTAACTTATTATTAGTTTTATCTAATTCATCTTCTTTTTCTTTTAAATATTTTTTAAGTTCAGTTATTTCTTTTGTAAGCCTCTGATTTTCATTATTTTTCTTTTCAATATCTTCTTTTTTCTTTTCTAAATCGTTTTTAAGTTCTAAAATAGTTGATTGTCTTTTGCCAATTTCTTTTGTGATGCTATCTAATTCATTATTGCTTTTTTTTAGATTATCTTCAAGATTTGTCAATTCTTTTATTTTTGAATCGAGTGCAGATTCCAGATCTTTGATATTTCTTTCTTTTGAATTAATTTCTGTTTCCTTATCATCTAATTCATTTTTCAGTTTTCTTATCTTGAAGGTTGAATCATCCAATTCATTTTGACTTTCTCTTAAATCTTTTTTAAGTAATTGAATCTCTCTACCATAGTCTCTACTTTCAAATTTAATTTTATCCAATTCATCTTGCAATTTTCTAATTTCATAATTTTTATTTTCTACATCATATGGATTTAAATTTTTCTGAGGTATATTTTCAATTCTTTCATAAGCAGATTCTAATTTTGAATTTTTCTGCTCTAATAGAGATTTTAAACGATTTATTTCTCGATTTTTACTTTCCAAATCTTCTAAAACAATATTTGATTTAAAATCTTCTTCAAATGTTTTTTCTTCTTTTTCTTTAATTCTTTTCTTTTTTCCTTTTAATATTTTTATATTATCAATAAATCCAATTTCTCCAACAACTTTATCATTTTTTATATATGGTTTTGTATTCACAAAAAATTTTTTCAACTCTCCTTTTGACGTATTCATTTCAATTGAATAGGTTGGTTCTTGTTTTCCAACTAATCTTGAAACATTTCTATACATCATTTTTTTATGAGACTCTTCATCAATCAATCCCGCATCAAAAAGGTTCAAACCTAAAATTTCCTTTTTGTTGTATCCTAACTCTTTACTAAAAGCATCATTTAAATCAATAAGTTCCCCTTTCTTATTTAATACAAAATATGGATCCTTTATCTTACTACCTCCCTCTGTTGGAGAACTATTTCTCACAGTCAAATCCTCACCCCTAGCCAAAATATTTGGCTGTTAGAGTTAATATAGCTAATACAATTACATATAATTAATATTTTTTAATTTTTCATTGAATAACATTATTGTTTTTGAATTAATTTTTCAACAGCTATTTTCAACTCTTCATATTCAGTTTGCAATTCGTCATACATAGATTTAACTTCGTAATATTTCTGTTTGTAAAGATTTTCTTCTTGTTTTATCTCTTCATCTTTGATAATTGAAGATTCATCTACCATTTCAATATTTGGCATTTCTTTTTGTTCAATATTGGATAAGATGTTATCACTCATCATTCCAAAAGATGTGTTTTCTAATCTTTTTATCAACTCTTTACATTTTTTTATGTTTACATCTAAAACGTTTACTTTTCTTCTATGTGCCATTACACTTTCAGAAAAATCTCTTCTGTCCATGTCTTTTATTAAACGTTTTTCAGTAAGTTCCATAAGATTTTCTTTTAAAGCAACTCTTTCTCTTTCAAGAATTTTCAATCTATTGTTTAAAATCTCTCTAAGGGCAACGCTTTCTTCTACATAATTAGCAATATGATCATCATGCTTTACAAAAATATTGTATAGCTCCTCATTAGAAATTGTTTTGTCTTGTACAAGCCACATTAATTCCGGAGATATCCTATCTTTAAATTCTAATTTCTCGATTGTTTTTATTCCTTTTGTATACCAACTTGGAACAAATATTAAACCGCTTTTATCCTCATCGAATTGGTTTAATGGAAAGCTAAGTATTGAGTCGGATTTGTCATCTTTTATTTTATACCCTATTATATTTTTATCAGAATCAAAAATAAAATCAAATACAACACCAATCTTTTCTCCAGTGTCTTCTAGAAAAACCGGTTTGCCTTTCATATCCTTTCTTAAAAAACTTTTTCTTTTCTCAGCCTTTTCCCATTTATTAGTATCTTTTTCTTCATCATCAACAATTGTTTGTAAATCTTTATCAGATTCTAATACACTAATTTCTTCTTTTATATCAACATTTGGCGTTGTTTTTTGTTTTTCACTATTTTCAGGAGTTCTAATTTCTTCTTTATTTGTTATTTTTTTTGGGGTTTTAGTTTTGTGGCCTAAACCTATTTTTCTTTTCTTTTTTATTTTTTCAGATTTTTCAACCTTTTTATTAGAATTTTTTTTAGATTTATCGCTCTTTTTAAAAATCCCCATCTAGTGCATCCACCTTCCCTCTATAGGTCGCATCTTCCCTCCAACACAAGTAATGGGTCTTTATGTTCTTTAACGTTTCGGATTTGGTGTGCTACATACCAGGATAATATTGATAGGGGAATTAAAAAGAAACATAGAATTAAAAAATACATGCCACTTGCCCCACAAGCAAGAGCTACAGATTCTATAAATGCCCTATCACTATTAAAAAGTGAGTAGTTAATTAAGACTAATGCATACCCGATTGCAATAAACATTGTGTATATTGCTATTAAAATTATTTTTTCTCTTTTTCTACAGCTTAAATAATATGAAATAATGCCAGCTATGACGGAGGCAATTAACATAGCAAGAATTTCACTATTAAAAAGTAATATTAACGGTATGATGATTAAGGAAGCAATAATTAATTGTTTTATATCCACTTTACTAAAATCAATTTTGGATATCCACCAGATTTTATCTCCAAATAACTTCTTTGAATTTTCTTTAATACCAGAAAGTCTATTATAAATTCCCTTTTTCAATATTAGTCTGGGTGCAAAATGCCATGAAATGTCTATTTTGAGATTTCTATACTTTTCACTAAAATAAGCAGTCAACAAAATTGTAACTAACGTAATTATGGTAAGTATAATTCCACAAGAAACATCTAAAATTAAAACAGTAAACTCCGCATTTGATTGCAGTAAAAAATTCATATACTCGTCAGGGAACATGAACCATAGTGGTGAAGAATATAATATAACGTCTCCAGAATACGTTCCATTTTTAGTTCCATTTGGTGCTTTTATTGAAATTCCAACATTTTCGATTTCGCCGCTACTTACATTAAATATTTTTTTTTCAACGCTAGAATGTAACTGACCTTTTCCAAATACAATACCTTTCACTGGCAAAATACCTGGATTAATTACAGGTAAATTTCTAGGTATGTTTTTGACCCCCGGATTAACGGAACCCAGATCAAAGGAACTTGATTCAGGAAATTCACCAACAGCATAAGATGCATCTATAGAATCGTAGGCGAATAAATGAATTGTGCTTAATAGAACAACAAATACTGTGAAAAAAAACAAAAATAATTTTTTTATATTAACTGGATTTGATTGAAATATTAAATATCTTAATTTTTCTTTTATTGTTTTTGCTTTTTCAGGTAAAATGAAAATTGAAACAACTAAGATTATCACAGATATTGTAAGTGGAGTAAATACGCCTATTGAAGTAAAAGTGCCCTTTGCTGAAGAAGATTGAGATATTAGATTTAATCCTTCATTAACTATTATGCCTATATATCCAACAAAAGGTACTTTTAGAGGGGTTTGTCCAACTGAAATGGTTTTTCCTATGAAGTTTTTTTCTGTAATGTATGGTTCTGGTATGTGTGGTCCTTTTTGATCGGTCCATGAATTCGCATCACCCTTAGTCACAAGAGCTGGTTTTCCCCAGACTTGTTTAATATCAGTAACCCTGTGAACAATCAATTTTTCTTCAGGCCAACTCAACCAACTTTTAAAGACTACAACATCTCCAATTTCAACATCCTCTATGTCTGCAGGAATCCAAGAAACAAGATCTCCCTCCATAAGAACTGGTGTCATAGAATCTGAAGTAATTATAGAAATGGGAAAAGGAGTTGAGGATGTTACAGATAAAAATCTAGCAGCAATAAGTAAAATAAGTGAAATAAAAAGTAGATTCCCTATAAATTTTCTAATGGTGATTTTAATCTAAAATCACCTCTTTATTAGAGTTGTATTTTTACTCCTATACATTAGACTATATTTAACTAGAGTGAATCCCATCGCTTTCCCCTCAATTGAATTTGATAATTGTTAATTATTTTTATTTAGGATAAATAGAAAAAGAAAGAATTTTATGTTATAGTGGTTGCTTCAAAGTGGACAAATATTGCACCATCATGCGCCCCACCAGTATCTGGCGACTGAGGTAAATTAACCGAAACTTCGACCCATACATAATCGCTTGAACCATTTATTGCAGTAGAATTTCCAACTGAATACCTGATACCTGCACCATCGTCCCATAATGTTTCAAAGTCTGTGCCATTCATGGAGCTGGTATTTTGATCTCCGGGGCCCAATTGCCAAGCAGTAGATGTTGAGGCGCTAACGCCCGATCCTTGATTCCACATTTTGACACTCGTGGAATCTGAAGAAGCAGTTAGAGTTCTATTTCCATGGAGACTAATCTCCATATAATCTCCTTCATCCGTTGAAACATTTATATGTGTTATGTTTACAGCAAAGGGTTCCTCGTTCACAATCCCAAATGCTGCAGTATATGTCTTATTTTGCCCAGCAAAAAAATCTCCAAGAACAATTTTTATTGCAGTGTTGGTATCATTACTAACTGCTCTTAAAACTCTAATATTGTCTGAAGAGTTATCTGAGCCAATAAATCTTATATCGGCATCACTTGGGTGAACTATGTTATATTCAAAACCAACTCTAGTTACAGCGTATTGAGTGGCCATTGTCATACTTAAAACTATCAACAAAACTCCAATAAATGTAAGACGTCTATCTATTCTCATCCCATCCACATCCCTATAGTATATGCATCCTAGTGTAAAAAGATAATGAAATACTCATATATAAATATATTGACAAATCTTAACATTTGAAAATTAAAAAAATGAGTTTTTATTTATTTAACTATGCCCTTCATTTATTGGTTCATAAGGGTTAAATGCCGGGTCACCAAATAGTAAATATTCTTGGTAAGATATATATTTATTTTCAAGCATTGGTCCTTTGCCATTGCTCGCAGTATTTTTAATTATGCCTGAATATTTATTTTGTAATTCTGAATCGATTTGTACGCTCCCTGTTGAAACTAAAGGTGGAGACCACCAAAGTTCCCAGTCAGCGTCGGATGGTAAATAATTATTTTTTGCATTTCTAAATGCTTCACCAACACTAACATCGTTTTCTTTTAAGTCCATACATAAGTCGGTATATATCTTATATCCAAAATGAGGATCGGGATAAATGCCTTGTCTTGCTTCAATTTTTGCTTTTATATATGACCTTAAAACTGATAGGGGAGTGTCATACATTCTATCCTTGGGCTCCAAATAACCTCCACCTATGTTTGATCCTGTTGGGGATGCAATTAAACATCCAACTCCAGAGTGTAGTAATCCTTGGCCAACATTTGCCTGTGGGTACATACCGTCTATTTTCCCACAAATGCAACTTTCAAGAAACATAAAAGAAGGGCCAAATTCCATTTTTTGTACATTTCTAGTTGTGTAATCTCCAACACTTCCCAGTGAGCCCCCGGGACCGGCAAATCCGCCCATTACTACAGGTATTGCTTGTTTTAAAATCCAATGCAAAACAGGCCCACCAAAACCTGCGGCAGTTAATTCTGTTCCTGCCATACCAAAAAGATGTTGACTTCCATGTGCGTTTGCCCATATATAATTACTATTCTCCATTATTTCCCCGCCTTGAACAACACCTTCTCCAATAAGATTTTTAACTTGAAGTTTATGGAAGAATATTCTATTTAATAAAGTAACTTTTTTAATTTTATCTAACGCCTCGTCTGATAAACCTTCCATCATTGCAGCTTCATCGTAAATGAGTGTTGTATCAAAACCCATAGGTTTAGCTACTTCTTCATTTGTTCTTTCACCAGCAATTTCACCATATCCTGTTGGATATTTCATTGGCTCTCCGCGAGGAGTTAATTGAAGAATGTCTCCTAAAATCAGATATCTTATTAAAGGTTTTTGAAAATCTTGTCCAGCGCCAATAAGTATTCCAAAATTGTCTTTCCAATCACCTAATTTTGTGATTATGTCGTTGTAAAAAATTGATCGTAATATCAATGCACTGGCATCCTGCGAATCCCAACCAGTGATTCTTCCTACAATATTTTCTTGGAAAGGATATTCTGTATAAATATCATCTGCAAGATTCGACCAGTCATATTTTTTCGGGTCAATATTTCCATATATCACATCGCTAGGAGTCCCTGCCCCAAAATAGTATTCAGTTTCTTCATAATCTACAGGTTCTACTGCATTTTGGTATATATACTGCGGAAGAACAGTTGCTCCGCCTACAAGTGCAATGTTTATTGGATTTTCTTTGTAATGATTTTGAAGATTTTCGAGGTCTTTTTCTTCTAATAAATCAATATTTGCAAGTTTTGCAAGAAGATTATTTAATGGAATATGAATTTTATCATAAATATGTTCGTTTGAAGGTCCAGTTATTTTTGTGTTCCTTCTAGGCATGTAAAAACCAGGACTAGTCTTTCCATTTTCTGTTATTACATCATCATCTGCTGTAAAGGCAAATTCAGGCTTTCCGAAAACTAATCCTTTGTGGTATGCAGTGAGATATGGCGCAATTGATGAAAGACCTTTCATCATTGGATAAACTGGATTTTCAAGTTTTTTAACAGTAACTGTTGCAGATACCTCTCCTTCATTTTTTGCAAGCCATGTACCTGAAGCCATAACATTGTATTCTACGCCCCCTCTGTCGTATACTACAGCTTCCATTTCCATTTTATCTTTAATTATATTCCCGTTTGAATCTCTATCCGCTACTCCTCCATAAGAAGTTGTTCCGACAAAAAGCTCGTAATTCTGTAAACCTTCAGGTATATCCTCCAAATTTGCTCCAACTTGAAACATTGCATAATCGCCTAATTCATCAACATCCTCATCATCATGATTTACGCCTTCAAACTCTATTAAAGCATACTTGTAATCATTTGGAATTGTAAAACTATCAATAGTTTGCGGAAGTGAATATAGAGCATATTGTATTAATTGAGTACTTGCAGCAGATTTTAATGTTACAGGGCCTATGTGAAATGTTTTACTATCCAATACTTCTGGAGGCCATGCGTCTATCGGATTAGTTAATGTCATATAATCAATTTTACCGAATTTTTCCATTAATAGATCAATTGTAGAATCAACAATCTCTTCTACTGAATTGAATTTCAAATAGTTACCATAACCTTCAATATCGCCGCATATCAAAGTTTTTTCAACTTCTAACTCAGACAAAACATTCTTTATATCATCATCTAATTCATCTGTTACAATCACAGGTATACTTAGGTATGAGGCAATTGGGGTCGCTATTACACCTAGGCAATAACCTGATTCATTATCTTGAATAATTAAAGCCGCATCACTATTCTCCCAATAATTTTTTGCAATTTCAATCGACCAATTTTTCGCTGTCATTGTATTATCTATAATTTGGTTTGCATCTCTTCCTATTTGATCAATAATCCTCGATATAGATTTTGAAGGATTTGTAATATTTTCTACATAAAGTGGAATTATCTCCCGATTACCTTGTTTATCATAATGAACACACAATGGAGTTGCTATTAGAGGGTAGAAAGGATTACATTGAGAAACCGAAATAGCTTCTGGTATTTCTTTTAAGTCAGAGGATATTTTGAAAAAATTTTCAATAGAAGATTCTCCTCTTGCAGTGTCCTTAGGAACCCACGTATATATTCCTATTGATGCAAAAACAAGAATTATAACTCCAACTACTGCAATAATTTTATCATTTTTGTTCATAACTTATCCCCGAATATATAAAGATGCTACTGTTTACTATATTTGCATCTTTCTATATAATATTTTCTATTTATATGCTAATAATTAATATAAATAAATAAATCTTTTTTTATCTGAAAAATTTCAAATGAATAATTTTAAAAAGCATATGCTATATTACTGCCGATAAAAGGTGAAAAAATGGTAGGAGAATCAATGTCGCCACAATTACAAGATCAAATTAATAGATTACAACAATTAAGGAGTCAATTGCAAATAATTTCACAACAAAAACAACAGGTTGAGATGCAATTAAAAGAAATTGATGATTCTTTAAATGAATTAAATAACACAACAGATAAAACACCAATTTATAAAAGCGTGGGCTCTCTTTTAATAAAGACCAAGGGTAAAAATGAAGTAAAAAAAGAACTCGAATCAAATAAAGAAAGTCTTGAACTTAGAAGAAATACTCTGGAAAAACAGGAAGGTAGAAGTAGAGAAAAATTAACAGAACTTCAAAGCAAGGTTGAAAACTCATTAAAACTTTCAAAAAAAGAAGATGAAGATTAGATAAAATGAAAATAAAACCAAAATCTGCACATAATGATTTTAAAACTGGTTTTTTTGGGAAATTTTTTTTTATAATTGGTGCTTTTTTAATTTTATTTATCATTTTAGAAAAACTAATTTCTTTGTTAAAAATTGATGATAATAATCTTGGTATAATACTTGCTTTTGGAATTTTATTTATTGGTATTGGCCTGCTCATTTACTTTATTTCTTGTCAATTTAATAAGTTATCAAAAATAGCACATGAAGTTGAAAATGACGAATCGTTGCAAGATATGTCAGAATAAAAAATTATTTTCCATATCTTCTTTGTCTTTTTTGATAATTCTGAATTGCTTTTAAAAAATCCCTTTTTCTAAGCGCGGGCCAATAAACATCAGAAAAATAAAGTTCAGAATAGGCAAGTTGCCATAATAAAAAGTTAGATATCCTTTCCTCACCAGAAGTCCTTAAAATTAAATCTGGATCTGGCAAACCATTTGTGTAAAGATATGAAGAAACAGTTTTTTGAGTAATACTCTCAGCTTCCAAATTTCCCGTTTTAACATCTTCTGATATCTGTTTTATTGCTTGTAATATATCTTCTCTACCACCATATGCAAGAGCTATATTGAAACAATAATTGTTGTAATCTTTGGTTTTATCCATAATGTATTCGGCTGATTTTTTTGTGCTTTCTGGTAATGACTCTATATGCCCAATTATGTTAACTTTTACTTTGTTCTTATGTATCCTTGAATCTTTTGCTGCTCTGTCGAGTTCATTCTTACAAAGATTCATCAAAGTACTAACTTCTTTTTTATTTCTCGAAAAATTTTCTGTTGAAAAAGCATAAATGGTCAAATATTTAATATTTAAATCAAAACACCACTCCAGTAATTCTTCGATTTTATCCCTTCCAAATTCATGCCCTGCTTCTGGGTATAATTTTAAATCTTTTGCAAATCTTCTATTTCCATCCATTATTACTGCGATGTGATTAGGAACCTTATTTATCTTTATTTCTTCTATTAGCTTATAATCCCTAAATCTTCTGATTTTCTCTACAAGGTAATTGTATGGTTTTGATTTGTATATTGCTGCTAAGACTTTTTTTCCTGTGTCGCTTTCAATTGCAAGTTTTTCGAATTTTTCTAAATTCTTTCCAGCAATGGATTTTAACGATGATTTTTTAGAAGATATTTTTCTCCCTCAAATTGGCGAAATAAGTTTATAATTTAAATAAATTGAGTATAATTTTTTTTTAATATTGTGTTTTTCAAGAGATGGTTTTAAATATAAAAAAAATATTCCGCATCCTAACTTAAAGGTGATTGCCTGGGAAATATAAAACAAACACACATTAAAAATATCGGATTGGAATTAATTGAAAAATATCCAAATCAATTTAAATCAGATGATTTCCAACATAATAAAGAGAAAGTTGATCAATTAGCAGAAATTGGTTCAAAATCTCTAAGAAATAAAATCGCAGGTTATATAACAAGATGTCTTGCTTCAAAAAATAAAATCTCATTAAATCGACCCAATTTTGAGTAACATACCAAAATTTATTTTATAGGCTTAAATTGTGATTTCTGGTGAATTTATAAACAAAATTAAAATTGCAATAGATGAATTACAAAAGGGTAACTTCGTTCTGGTTTTCGATAACGACAATAGAGAGGGCGAAACAGATTTTCTTATTGCATCTCAATATATTACTCCAGAATCAGTTAGAACAATGAGAAAGGATGGGGGTGGGCTTATATTCCAAATGACGTCTTATGAAATTGCAAAAAAAATATCAATTCCTTTTTTATCTGATATGTTTTTAGACGTTAGTAATCAATATCCAATCCTAAAAGAACTTATCGCAGATGATATTCCATATGATACAAAATCTTCTTTTTCACTCTATATCAATCATAGAGATACTTTCACCGGGATAACAGATAATGATAGAAGTCTAACAATGAAAAAATTTGCAGAAACTGTTGAAAAGATAAAAAATTCTAATAATAAAAAAGCTATGAAAGAATTTGGAAAAAATTTTAGAACACCAGGTCATGTACCAATTTGTATTGCATCAGAGGGATTGTTAAAAAATAGAAAAGGCCATACTGAACTTTTAATCTCACTTGTTAAGATGGCTGGATTAATTCCGGCAGCAAGCGGTTGTGAGATGATGTCTAATACTGGAAAGGCCTTATCAAAATCTGATGCTAAACTATATGCAAAAAGACACAATTTAATTTTCCTAGAAGGAAAAGATATCATAGAGGCTTGGGAAAAATGGTCAAAGTAATGGCATCAGGTACATTTGATTTAATTCATATGGGGCATATATATTATTTGAGAGAGGCGAAGAAATTAGGCGACACGTTGTCTGTTGTTGTGGCTAGAGATTCTACAGTTAGAAAACTAAAACATGAACCTGTAAATGCTGAAGAAATTAGGCTTGGCATAATAAAAGAGTTGAAAGCAGTGGATAATGCATATCTTGGAAATGAAGATGATATGTACTCTATTGTTAAAGAAATAAAGCCTGATATAATTGCTCTTGGCTATGATCAGATACATGATGAAAAGAAGATTAAATCAGAACTTGATAGAAGAAAAATTAAAGCGAAAATTGTCAGATTGTCTGAATATAAGTGCGGTTCAGATTTAGATGGCACTAGAAGAATAATTCAAAAAATTATCTCAGCATATGAATTTCAGAAAAAAATGGAGAGAATAGAACAAAAATGAAAAAAATTGGTATTGCCGATACAACATTTGCAAGATTTGATATGAAAAAATCTGCAATTTCAGAAATACAAAACAATGTAACTGGATATAAAATAGAAAGATATACAGTTCCGGGAATAAAGGATTTACCGGTTGCTTGTAAGAAATTATTTGAGGAAAAAAATTGTGATATTGTTATGGCACTTGGAATGCCGGGTGCAAAACCAATCGATAAACAATGTGCACATGAGGCGAGTACTGGCCTTATTCAGGCACAACTAATGTGCAACAGGCACATTATTGAAGTTTTTGTTCATGAAGATGAAGCAAAGACTGAAAAAGAACTAGCATGGCTTGCAGATAAAAGAGCAAGAGAACATGCGATAAACGTTATAGATTTACTTTTTTACCCAGAAAATCTTGAAAAACAATCTGGAAAAGGATTGCGAGAGGGATTTGAGGATGCAGGACCTTTGAGGAGGTAATAAAAATGGCGAAAGAATCTATTAGAATTGGGGCTGTTGTTTCAGAGTTTAACTACGACATAACAATGATGATGCTTGAAAGGGCAAAAGAACATGCTGCTTTTCTTGGTGCAGAAATTAAAGTAGTTTTAAAAGTTCCTGGAGTTTTTGACATGGGACTTGCGGTAAAAAAACTACTGCAAAAAAAAGATATAGATGGCGTCATAACTCTTGGTGCTGTAATTGAAGGTGAAACAGAACACGATGATGTAGTAATATCCCATGCAACTAGAAAAATATCTGATTTAGCTATTGATTATGATAAACCAGTAGGTCTTGGTATAACTGGCCCAGGTATGACAAGACTTCAAGCTGAGGAGAGAATTGAAAGGGCAAAAGCCGCAGTTGAAGCAGTTGTAAAACTTCATAAAAACTTAAAATAAACTACTCTTTTTTTTCTATCATTTTAAAAACAGAAGGTAAATGTATATTATAAGTTCCATCTTTTTGTATTACAATTGGTTCTTTTTCTAAAAGACCTTTTAAATCAATATTATATTTGCCAGGTTTTTCTATATCTATTGTTTCAGGTGTTTCTTTTTCTTCAGTTTTTAATTTCTCAAGTGATGTTTTTCTCCATTCATCGTTTATAGGTTCGATAGGTTCTTGGGCATCTCCCTTATCCTTTTGGATTTGTATCTTTTCTTCACTAATGTGATCGTTTATCATTCTTCGAATTTCTTTAGGTTTTATAGAAACCCATTTCCCAGATTTTCCTAGTACGTCTTTATTTTTTTCTACAAGAAGTTCTGTCAATTTTGAAGTTAAATCTTGGTTTACTTCTTGACTCACAGCACCTCTTTCTTTTTCGTTTAATGGTTCTTTTGTAAAAAAGAATCTGTTTCCACCACAATCTGGGCAACCCTTTAAAAGTTGGGAAGATCCTTCCTCAAATATATGTCCGCACTTCAGACATTGGTGAGGCATTACTTTGCTCCTCTACCAGGTATTATTGTTGTTTCAATCATATCATTGTCTTTATGAACCATTCTTAATAGATCTGCAGGACCGATAACAGTCATTCTCGGCTTTTTTATTATGCCAAACACTCTTTGAAAAAAACTCATTTTTTCTTCCCCATATCCTTCCATTTCAATTCCAATAAAAGTATCGTGGTCAATCTCTTTCATTGTATGCTCTATAAGTGAAGTCTGTTCTGATGTGGTAAGCCCGTGTTCTAGAACAAGAATCTTTCCGTTTTTAACTTGGTTTATAATATACTCTAATTTTTCTGAAGAATTAAAAGAATTTAATTTCCTTCTAGAGACAAGATTGAAAGATATGCCCTTATCTTTTTTTACCATCAGTTATCCCCCTTACTCTTTGATTTCTTCCTTCCAAAATGCTTAACCATAGTACCATAAAGACCTTCGGTGTTATAACCTGTAAGAGCACTAATTGGTATTACAGGATGTTGAGGGAAAGCGGCTTTTAAAGTAGCAGGACTTGCGTCTTCTGCATCTATTTTATTTGCTGCAATTAGGATGGGTAAGTTTCTAGCTTCAAGATTGCCAATTATTGTAACATTTACTTGTGTAAAGGGATCTTGTGTAGCATCCATTACAAGTACCACACCATCGATATCTTCAAGCCATCTAATAGATTCTATAACTCCTTCTGTTGCTTCTTTTGCTCTCTGTCTGGATTCATCTTTATTCATGCCAAATGTGTTCATAAATTCTTTAAAATCAATTTTAGTTGATATGCCCGGAGTGTCGACAAGATCTAAAGTTAGAGATGAATTTCCATTGTCGATTTTTATATTATTTTTCCATTTAGCTCTTCTAGTTTCGTGTGGTATCTCGGAAACACTGCCCATTATGTCTCCCGTCCAATCTCGTAAAATTCTGTTTGCCAATGTTGTTTTCCCTACATTTGGTGGACCATAAATACCAATTTTTGCATGTTTTTTACCAAAGATTTTTTGAATAATCTTTGATAAACTACCTTTTCTAAAACGACTGAATATACCCATCCCTTTTCCTCCTTGGATTACTCTGAGTCTAAAAAATAGTATATTAATTGTGCTTTATTAGTTTAGTGGTTTAATAAAAATAAAAAATAATTTTAATCAATAATCTTTTACATAAAACAATAACTCTTATATATCAACAATCTTATTCTGATATCGCCCAGGATTTGGTGGGAGGCATAATTATGACAGAAGAGAATGTAAATGAGAATGTATCTAAGGAGAGCACTCAAAATCTAATTGAAAGATTACAAAAAGCTTCAAATGAAATTGATACAATTCATGGCTCCTTTATGAGAGGAATGGAAGATCTTTCAAAAATTCAAAGCATTTTAAAATTGGATGGAGTAAATGATATTTCAAAAATAATGCAAAGTTTTGAAAATAGGCTCTCTGATGCAGAAAAACAAAAAGAAGAAGCTGTAGAGGGTGCCAAAAAATTTTCTGAAGAATTAGAAAGAGAAAAAGAAAGACTAGTGAAGCTATGGGATGCCTATAAAAATCAAGAAGAAGAATTAGCAACTCAGGAAAGAAAAGCACAAGAACTAGAAGAAAAACTAAAAGGATTAGAGCAATCGAAAATTCAATTGGAACAAGACACTACTGCAAGAATTAATACATTAACTCAAAAATTAGAAGAAAAAAATCAAGAAGTAGGACAAATTGAAGAATTCAAACAAAAAGAACAAGATTTTGACAATATTAAAAACCAATTAGAGGAAACTGTGCACGACTTGAGAAGTGAGATAAATGCAAAAGATTCAACAATAACTGAGTTAAATTCTAAGATAGAAGAACTTTCAAAATTTGAAAATTCAGAAGAATGGAAAAATAAATTTGAAGAAGTTTCTGTAGAATTTGAAAAGGAAAAAGAAAGACTTACCAAACTTTTCCGACTATATGAAGAAACTGAAGCAGAAAATAAAAAATTAAAAGAGGATATAAACAAATGGCAAAATTGGTTTGACACAAACCAGGCAAAGTTTTCTAATATTTTTGATTCAGCAGATCATTTGAGAAAAACTACATCGCCTGAAACTAATACTAAAAGCGACATTGAAATAGAACCAATGACGCCTAAAGATCAGCCAAAAAATCCTGAAGAAAAAAAACCAAAGAAAAGATTTAGATTGAGAAAATAAATTTTTCTCATTCAATTTTTATACTACTTATTCCTTCTTCACTTTCTTTAACAATAATAGCGTTTTCCATGTAATTTTTAACATCTTCTATATGTGTTATCAAAAATATTTGTCTGAATCTAGAAGAAAATCTGTTTAATGCTTTAATTATATTTTGCCTTCTAAAGATATCTTGAGAACCAAATATTTCATCCAGAACAATAAAACTAAAATCGCTTCCTGCCTGTTCTGTAATAACCTCAGATATTGCTAATCTAATACAAAGATTTGCTAAATCTTCTTCGCCGCCTGAGAACCGTTCAATGCCATAGGCATTTCCACCATCATACACCCAGATATTGTAATTTTCATCTAGTTCTAATTCAGAATATTTTCCTTCTGTTAATTGCTCAAAAATTTCGGATGCATAATTTGAAAGTGTGGGTCTAATTCTAGAAATTAGATTTGTTCTAAAAGATCCCATCAAATCATTTAACATTTTGATATAATAAAGTTGCTTATTTTCTATTTTAATTTTGTTTTTTAATTTATCAATTTCTTTAATTTTTCCTTCAATATTTTTTATTTTTTCGGTTAAGAGATTAACTTCACCTTGAGTTTTTTCGAGTTTAATTTTTTTCTCTTGTATTTTTTTTCTGATAATGTCAAGCTTTTTCAGATGATTTTGATAGCTCTCATATTCATTTTCAACTTCTTTTTTTATTGATAAATAATTTTTTTCATCGAATCTTACAATTTTAATTTTATTTACTTCAACTTTTTTATTTTTTAATAAAGTTTCCTCAATTTTTATTTCTTTTTGAAGCTCTTTAATTGTTGCAGAATTTTTTTCTTTTTCTATTATTAAATTTTGAATGTAATCTTTCTTTTTTTCTAGAGCTTGTTTTTGTCTTTTTATTTTGTCAAAATCACAGTTTAGTTTTTCATTTTGTTTTAGAATAGTTTTAATATTTTCATTTCTTTTGAGTATTTCATTATTATATTTTTCTCGAAGATTTTGATATTGTTCATTTAAAATTCTATCACATGTTGGGCATTTAGCAGAGGGTCCTAATTTTTCAATTTTAGATTTTTTTGAATCAATTTCAGAAATATCTTCTTTAATTTTTTTAACAATTGTATTATTTTTTTCGATATTTTTTACTAAATCTTGTAAATTTTTATCTGTCTCAATACTAGTCTTTTTTAATTTTTGTATTTCATCATCAAGTTTATCCATTTTTTTTAATTGTAATTTTTGCTTATCTACACTTTTCTTTCTTTGATCTATTTTTTTGTCCAGCTCTTCAATTTCTTCATCTAATCTTTTTTTCTTATCAAAAAGAAACCGTTCTTCTTCTAATTCACTTTTTTTCTTTAAAATTTTTTCATATTTATTTTTATTTTCTTTAATTTTTTCTTCAAATAATTTGAAATCTTTTTCAAATATTTTTACATCTTCTTTTATAATCTTTAAAAGATTTTCTAATTTATTTCTTCTAGTTTTTTCTTCTTTTTTTTCATTTTTTAATATCTCAATTTTGCTTTTACCTTTACCATCTATTGTTTCTAACTCTAATTTTTCAATAAGTTCTTTTTTGATTTTAAGATCTGATCTTATATCTGATATTACATTATCAAGTTCATTTATTCCAAGCATTCTAAGAATTAAAGGCCTTCTTTCGCTAGGATTCATTGAAGATAATGCATTCAATTCTTTTTGTTTTGCAAAAATTGAAGTATAAAAAGATTTAAAATCCATTCCAAGCCTTTTTTGTATAAATCTGCTCAGAGCATCTGCTCCATTGACTATCAATTTTCCATTTAATGTTGCAGAACCAGATGATGTTAAACTTTTTCCAGTCATTTCTCTTACAATTCTGTAATTATCATCATTAAAAACAAATTCAAGCTCAACTCTGCATGGATCTGAATTTTGTGAGTTTTCTAATTTAATTTGATCTGCAGAAGTTCTTGCAGCAATAGGTCCATAAAGGGCCCAAGCAATACTTTCAAATATTGTAGATTTACCAGAGCCATTAAGACCTACAACACCGGTAATGCCATCAGGAAAATCAATTAATATATCTTTAAATTTCCTGAAATTTCTCATTTTTACCGATTTTATTATCATTTTTTCAGCTTTTTATTTCTAATTTTTTTATATATTCTAAACCAAGATTCAATATCATTTCCTTATCTTTTATATTCTCATTTAAAAGAAATTTTTCAAACTCATTTGCAATTGACTCAATTTTATGATTTTCCATTTTTTCATCATTTTTAATTTTTAAAACATCTAACTTTATTTCAAAATGGGCTGCTTCTTTTGTTAATTTTTTAATTTCACTATAATTTATACCTCTTTGCACATATTTTGGTATATTGTCTATTTTTAACCTTAAAATTTTATCTTTTGTATTTGTATTTTTTATAGTCTTTTTTATTTCTCTTGTTATTTCTTCTATTCCTTTATTTTTACAGTCAATATTTGCAAGATTTTTCATTTCCCTTGTTTTTAGTTTTATAAATTTATTTTTTGTTTTAACTAAATCTAACTCAATAAAACCTTTTTCTTCTTCAGTTTCTGAAAATGATAAACGTTCTGTAGAACCCGAATAAAATACATTATTTGCTATTTTTGTATACTTGTGATAATGTCCAAGTGCTATATAATCAAAATCTAAGTTTAGAACTTTTTTAGGAATGATGAGCTCATTAAACTCATTCATTTTAAATTCTTTTATCCCAGTTATTGCCCCATGAATTAACAAAATGTTATAATTTGCATCTTTATTTTTTTTTATTTTCTTTAAATTTTTATTAAAACTATCTTTTGTTTGGCAGTGAGGAATAGCATGTATAGTAATATTTTTATCATTAAATTCAAAATTTATCTTTTCATATTTATTGTTGTATATTGGATACACATTATCCATGTGCTCAAATATCTTAAAAATATTTTCAGTTTCTTTTAACTTTGGCGTTTCATGATTGCCAGAAATCACAACAAACGGTATTTTTTCTTTTGACAATCTGTTTATTTGATCGACTGCAAAAGATATTGCTTTGTTTGTAGGTCTTACAGAATCAAATAAATCTCCAGCATGAATTACTATATCTGGCTTTGTTTTTACTAAGTGATCTATGAATTTTTTAAAGGAGTTGTAGATATCTAATTCTCTTTGGTTTATTCCGTCGTCTGTTACTTTTTTATATGCGGAAAAACCCAAATGTGTATCAGAAACATGTATTATTTTCATACTATCTTTTTTTTCTTGAAATTTTTAAAGATGCAACATCACATGCAAGAGTTGTAGCATCAAGGGTAGGTGCAACTGGTGGGGCATAAGCTGTTTCAAGTTTTCTAAAAGTTTCAATTTTAGTTTCTGAAAAGATTGCACTAGCCAAAGTGTTTATCCTTAAAGCAGCATTTTCTCCTATTGCCTGCGCGCTAACGATTTTTTCTGAATCTTTATTGACACCAACTTTAATAGTAATATCCTTTCCTCCTGGAAAATAATCTGGAAGAGACAAACTCTTGATTTTTCCATAAATAATATTATTAGTATTGAAGCAATTTTTTACAGGACCAACCGCAGCAATTTCAATCCCAAAAAATTTTGAAGTGCGTGTTGATAAAAATCCCTTTGGCAATTTGTAACTACCATTGGATGCATTAATACCCGCAGCAATGCCTTGCCTTACTACAATGCTGCCAAGGCCAATTAAAAAAGTATCATTGGTAATAAAATCTTTATATTCTGTGCAATCTCCAACAGCAAAAACATTTTTTATATTCGTTTCAGATTTTTCGTTTACCATTATCCCGCCCTTTTTTCCTATTTTACAACCTATATCTTTTGCAGTATCAATATTGGGTTTTGTACCTGCTGAAATTATCATTATATCTGTTTTTACATCTTGTTCATTTCCGTCTAGAACATTTTTAATATGAACACTTTGTATCTGTCCTTGTTTTTGATTTATGTGTTTTGCAAGATGATTTGTATAAATTTTTATTTCGTTGGGAATATTTCTAAGAACTAAATTACTCATATCTTCATCAAGGGAATTTGCAAGAACAAAAGGAAGAGCTTCAACAATTGTGACATTTAATCCCAATTCATAAAGAGCCTCTGACATTTCCATTCCAATTAAGCCTGCACCAATTATTGTCGCATTTTTTTTATTTTTTGCAAATCTAACTATGTTTTCCGCGTCTTCAATTGTTCTTAAAACAAAAATTCCTTTTATAAGACCATTGTCCTTTTTTAAATCATTTATTGGAGGTATTATTGGTTTGGACCCAGTTGCGATAATTAATTTATCAAATTTTTCCGCAATTTCACCACCATCATTATGTGCAATGATTTTTTTATTTTTTAAATCAATTTTTTCAACTTTTGCTTCTAAATATAATTTAATATGTTCTTTTTCAAACCAATCTTTAGAAAATTCAATCAAATCTAAAAATTTTGGTATTTTTTTAGATATGGCATAAGGTAATCCACATTTTGAATATTGCGCATACTTACCCTTTTCAAATATTGTAATCTTTGCTTTTCTATCAGTTTTTCTTGCAAATTGTGCTGCAGTACTTCCACCTGCGCCACAGCCTATTATTACTATTTTATTGGTAGTTTCCAAGAAATCCCCATAGGACTATTGTAGATGTTTTTTTAAACATTATTGAAAAAGTCATTAGGATAATTTAAATATTAAAAAATCCATTTGCTCACATTCGGGATGTACGATGAAAATTTGGGATAAAAAAGAAGAATCCATTTCATCTAAATATATTAAAAGAGAAAAAAAGCCTGAAAAAACAATAAAAGATAAAATTAAATTTAATTTTGTACCTATAATTTTTATATCTTATGCCTTAATCATCTTAATAATTTTATTAGCAATATTTGTTATCTCAAATTTACCTGAAAATAATGGTAATGAAGAAGAACAAAATATAGTTACAATGACTGCAAAACAATATTTTGAACAAATAAAAGTTGATACAGACTGGAGCACGTTTTTCAGATTAAAATTGCAATCCCTGGATGAGGGACAGACTCTATCTATAAATGATAGTTTGTCTAATATATCTTACAGTAATGAATATAATTATTCAACTATTACTTTTTCATTTTATAAAAGCGGATTCCAAGAGTCGTTATCATTTGATATAGAAGGAAATGTAAGTGAAGAATTTAATAAATTTGATAAAGTAAACTTAACTGTTAATATCATTCATAAAATATTTACATATGAGGGAATTGAATACGATATAGAAATTTTCAAACAACAATGGACTAGCAAAGATGAATTTTTACTGAATTTCTCACCAATAATAGGAAAATTTGGCTTACCACTTCCAAAAAATGTTTTGAGAAAATCACAAAATTAATTTCTTTTTATAAACAAAAAGGATATTATTGTTGTTATAAACAATACAACTAAAAAAACTAATATTTTGTTAATTAATATGCTTTCTCTTATTATCTCGTCATCCTGTTGGATATTATCTGTTGAATTCTCATATTTATTTTCTTTCATAATCAATTCACTTTGTGAAAAAGCAGTATTTAATTTTTTAAATCCAGAAAAATTATTAGTTTCTAATAATCTTTTACCACTATCAAATAACTCTTCAATTTTTGATGTATTTTTATCAAGAACTTTTACTAATTCTATTTGTGAAAAGCAGATATTTTCATAAATTTCAATAATCTTTTCTTTTATATCTTTGCTTATATCTTGGTTATAGATAACAATTTCCATCAAATTTAAAGATTGTGAGTAATTGCCTTTCCATATGTTTTTAATAATGCCAATTGTTTTTTGCCTTTTTGCCATGGGCTCTTTGCAAGCTTCCAATAATATTTGTTGCGTTAGCATAGCTTGTTTTTGCATTCCCATATCAATTATTGTAAAAAAATTTTTGATTTTTGAAGATTCACTGATATTTTTTAAAGCAATTTTTTCAAATTTTTTAGTTTCTTTTAAAAAAACTTCTTCAACATTTGAAAAAAAATCAATTAATTCTTCATGTTCAAACTTTTCAAGTAATTTCATTGATGTTTCAGCTGCAAAACCAGTTTTGTAAGGCTCATAAATATCTAAATCGCAAATATGTATTGGCACATAAATAGAAGAGCATGGATGATTTGCTGCAAACCAACCTGTGGAAAGAATTTGATAATTATCTTCAGGAATTTTAAAAATCATTGCAGATTCATAAGGAAAAATATGCTCACACATTGGTCTAAGTCCGTCTAGATCTTCTTTATGAAGTCTAGACCAGTTAATCATATCTTTAACATCTATTGAGCCGTATCTTAATTGGATAAGCTCATTTAATTTATCTTCCCAGGCTTTGAAATGATATTTAACTGATATTTTTGCTTTATTTTCTGTAATTTCTAAAAGTTTAACACTATAATCACCAACAGTTTTTCTTTCTCCAATAATTATTTTCGTAGAATCGCCAATCAATTTTATTCCATTGCCGTATTCAAAAAATGGAATCATTCTAATGTAAATTTTATCTTTTTCAATGTTTGTAATTCTTACGCCAAACAAAGAATTTAATCTAAGGCTCATTCCTTCTCTGACAAATTTTTCTTTTTCAATACCAAAAGAAGATGCAATAGGTAATTTCCCTATAATTTGTGTTTTCCAAAGATTTTTTGGATAATTTGACATAACTAGAGTATCTTGAATCTCTTCAACATTATATCTATAAGCATCAGCTTCTATTAGAAATGATTTTTTTGGTCCAACTACAAAAAGATTTTCAGAAACACCTGTAGCATGCATCTGATCTACTAAATCATTTGTTAATAAATTAACAGCTTCATCTTCTGTTTTAGCCTTTTCACATGCATATCTTATCCAATCAAAATCATCCCACGCATTTGAACTTGGATTGACCCATCTAGAATTTGTATCAGCATCCCCAAAAGATATACCCATATCATTCATTGCCATTCCAGCTTTTACAATATTGGGAATGGTGTCTCCCTTGGTTGCAATTCCAATATATTTTCTTTCAGTAATAAATTCTAATTCTCTTCCAGTCCAAGGATGTTGATAAATATAATTATAATTTTTAGGAACTATGCACAAAACTTGAATACCAGGCCTGCTAGGATCTCTTATTTTTAAAAGTAAATTGTAATTACCTGCTGTTGAATTGCCAACAGCCACTATATCTTTACATCCAGAAATTCTTATTGTAAGAAAAAGATTTAAGAACAGTATAAAAAAAATCGTTAAGCAGATAATCTTTTTCTTTTTATTCATAGATTAGCTGCAATATATTTATTATCTTATAAATATATTATGTTAGACTAAAATATTCTATTTTTTCTTCTTTGTTGTTTTTTTAGTTTTTTCCTTTTTAGGTTTTTTTTCAGTTTTCTTTTTGGTCGAGGTCTTTTTTGTTTTAGATTGTTTTTTCTCTGTTACTTTTTTGCCTTTCTTTTCTTTTTCTTCTACTTTTTTGTCTTTTGTTTCTTTAGATTCTATTTCTTTTTTTTCAGGCTCTTCTTTTTCTTCTTCTTTCTTTTTTGGCTTTTCTTCCATTTGTATGGTTGGCTGTCTTAAAACCTCTGTTTTGAATATTTCAACTCTTTTTACTGGATACAAGCTTTTACAATTTTTGTAAATTTCACTTCCAATTTTTCCATCAAGAGCATCAATTAAAAATTCATTTAGTGTTTTTACTTTTCCTTCTTGAGTTATTGTATTTTTCATTGTACTTCTTATCATTTTTTTCTGAGAGTTTTGTATGCGCCTATCTGTGATTGAGAATGGTTTCACTCTTACATAAGCGCCATCTTTTGTTTCAATGTCGTATACTCCATCAATCCTTGATTTTCTTCTTCTAACCATCCTTCTTATATAATCGGATGTTAATGAATGACCATCAAATTGTGTCATTGCATTTCCATCTTTAATTTCGTGAATTTTAAAAAATAATTTGATATGGGACTTTCTAAAATCGTTAGTAATGTCTTGCATTGATACTTCTGTTACTCTTCCAATTAAATTTTCAGGTTTTTCAGATAATGTTTCAGATACAGGAATGCTATCAAATAATGTTGGAGACATTACTTGATACCAACTTTTTGCTTTCCACTTATCCTTTACTCTTCTTGCAGCTGATCTTGCTCTTGCTTTTGCCATGATTATCACTTATTTTATAATAATTTTATAGTAAGATTTTAGGAGTAATGAAGTTCTTATATTAAAATATACTGGCACATATTATTGAAAAAACAATTTTTATTTTATTCCTTCCCATGTTTCTGCAAAATTATCTACGATTGTATCTATTTGATACTCTCTTAGAATATTTTTTACCTTTTTAACATCTTTTATTAAATATCCTTCATTTTCTCCAGATATTGGAGATATTACAATTCCACTTTTAACAAGTTTATTTAAATGATATGATAAAGCAGATGTTGAAATGTCCAAAAAATTAGCAATGTCTTTATGCCTTGAATTTGGATTTTTTAATAAAAATAAAATAATTTTAAGAGGTATTTCCTGTCTTAATAAAGATATCAATCTTTTGTCTAAAACTCCTATGTCGTCTTCAAAAATATAGTATCTTTTATATCCTTTTTCTTTACTAATTATTAACAATCCATCCTTTTGCATGCTTCTAAGGTGGTATTCAGCAAGTGATATTCTTATATTTAAAATTTGACTAATTTTACTTAAATGAAGGCCAGGATTTTGTGATATTACATCGTAAATTTTCCTTCTTAATTTAAAACTTCTAAAATCTCTCATGCCTGGTTTTAAACTGTCTAAAAAATATCTATTTAACTTTTCATCTTTAATTGAAGTAATAAGCCCATCCTTTTGCATTAATTGAAGATGATTTAAAATAATAGAGATTTTTTGATTTACCTTCTGAGCAATTTCTGTTAGAGTAATGCCTGGATTTTTTGAGATTATGTTGTATATTTTTCTTTGTATTTCTAGCTCGAGAAATCTCATAGGTTATCTCTTAAGAGTGGCTATAAATAGCAAAATTAGTATTATCAAATCAAAAATACCAATCAAAAAAATAGAATTCAAGGAAAATATTTCAATTTCAAATAAAGCCAAACTAAGTAAAATGCCTTTTATTAAAAATATTAAAAAAACTAAGCTTACAAATAACAATTTTAAATTTTTGTATTTTTTATAACTTGCAATAGATACAACAAACAATCCTACGGAAAATATTGTAATAAATGCACTAATTATTATTTCATAAATCTCCATTCAACTCACCTCAATATGTAAAACTAAATCTATAATATAATTATTGTCTTTTTATTTTCTTTTTGAAATGATTTATGTAGACAGGGTGGGTAAATATTCTTGAAAGAAAGATAATTATAGCAACAATACATGATATAAAAAACAAAATAACCAATATAATATTATCAACCTTATCAGTTTTTAAAATTGAAGAAATAGTTACAGTATGATAACTAAAGTGTGGAATGTAAACCAAACAATACATTACATTATCATCAGTTAGTATTCTAGCATATTTTGATTCATTTTCTTCTTCAGATAAACTTAATAATTCAACAAATCTCACTTTTTCGATAATTTCATCATCAAAATAAACTTTAACATCTTTAAATTCAATATTGTTTGAAATTCTCAAAGCAACAATTGTATTGGATAGTTCTTCAGAATCAATTTGGAAGGTAAATTGCTTGTCAACAAGTTTGACATCAGTTATGTTTAGATTTTGATACAATTTAATGTCATAATTATTATCAACAAGTTCTAAATTTATTTCTCCACCAACTTTATCTGAAGAAATTCCTGCTTCAATAGTAGCTTCAACTACATCCTTATTATTTCCTATTTCATATATATCTTTTTGAGGCGACATTTCAATTAATATAAAATTTTTATTTACGGCCATATTTTTTTTAACTTCTACATTTTTTTCATTTGCATTTTCAAAACCAGGTTTTGAAATGGTCATGTTGTATGTGCCTATGGGGGCATAAATGCTATATAATCCATTTTCTGCAAAATAACAATTACTAATCTTTTCTCCAGTTAAAGCAATACAAATATTAGCATTATCTATTACATTTCCATTCTCTTTTTCCACCTCTCCATATATCCAACCTTTTGGTTCTTTTTCAACAATATTTTTTACTTGTATTTGGATATTAAAACTCTCAAATCCTTCCTTAGTTATCATGATTAAAAAACTTATATCTTCGTCAATATCAGGAGATTGAAAGTTTACCAAACCTTGTGAATTTGTATTTTTTGCAATATTATTGAATTCAACAGTTGCATCTTGGACTAGATCACCATTATTCTTATTTTTTACAAGAACTGTGAAATTTTCATTTTCATCAATTATCGATTCTACATTAATTTCAAATTTTTCCAATTCAGGATTAGGTTGGGATATTTTGATTTTTAGTGGATCAGACCAACTACTTTCTAGTCCTGAATTATCAATAGCTTTTACCCTGATATCATAATCTCCTGGAATTTCCCATGAATAACTTTCTACAACAGGGGATTTTGAAGTTACTGATTCGCCCCATTCACTAAAATTCCCGTCCCCCCAATCCCATTTTAAACTCAATTCTTCATAATCAGGTTCTATTGCTAAAGAGCTAAAATAATAAGTTTGACCAACGATTCCATTTTTAGACCCCTGAGGCTTAGTGGGTGTTTGTGGAGCTTCATTTTCAGATTCGATGATATCATTAAACAGAGCAACGTCATTGAAATTTACTGATAAATCTTTATTTATATCTGCAGCACGCCAATTATAATCAGGATATATGTAGAGGTACTCTTCCTCTGTTTTTTGTAATGCATCTAAGAATGGAGAAACATCTAAATTATTTACATCGTTATCATTATTTACATCTCCTAAACGAGTAATTATAACATCTAAAACTGGCGACCACTCGCTTTCCTCTGCAGGATTTCTAACCTTCATTTTAACATTATACTGACCATATTCATTCCAAGAATGATTTGCTAAATATCCAAAAAACCATCCAGAATCAGTACCATCGCCCCAATCAAATAAAAACTCTACTTTTTCTGCATACATATTTGTTGGACGATACTGATATGTTTCTGAAATTATGCCTCTTGATACTCCTTCCGGACGATCGGGTGTTGAAATTGCAATAATAGAATTTGAAGTAAAGATGGGAACTAAAAATAAAAAACTAATTAAAAATGCCAAGTTTTTTGTTAATCTCATTTCTCCTCAATCGTATTTAGTTTTATTATTTATAAATAGTTTTTTGGAAGATTTTTGAGTAAATTTAATAAAATTTGCTATAATTAGATATCGAATAGTCTTGTAAAACTCTTGATATCATCAAAATCTACATGACCATTTTGATTACAATCTGCTGCTATCCAGCAATAATAATTGGGATAAAAATTATAAAAAACATCTTCTCCTTCAAGCGCTCGAATAAATGGTAGTATATCATCAAATTCCACAAAACCATTATTATCTAAATCTCCAAGTATATTAAAATCAAGATAGGAATTTGGATCAGTTCCCCCCAATATCTCAACATTATCATTTATACAATCGTTATCTGTATCATTGTCAAAGGGATTTGTATAGTAAACAAATAATTCTTGGTAGTCATCTAGCCCGTCTAAATCTCTGTCAAAATTTTGTAGTGTTTCTTCATCTTCTAAATTTAATATAATAAAAGAACTTTGATTTGGGCTATTAATCATTCTGGGAAAACTACTGTATGTTTTTATTGTAAAGTTGTAAATCTCGTCTCCTTCAAAAGTCGCCATCTCGGTATTTGTTTCAAAAAAAGTTGTAGCCAAGGCAAAATTGTTTACGTAGCTATGAGAATAATCTGTATTTACAAAAACCCATTCATTCATATTATAATTATGTTCAGAAGAATTGCTGTATCCAAAACGATGAATGTTATGGGGTGGTGGTTCTCCTTCTGGGCCTTGATGAAGCATCCAACAGTGAAAATATATGTTTTCAACGATGTAGTTTCCAACATATGTGCCATTTTCAGAAAAATGAAACAGTAAAAATGAATGACATCGGGTAATTTCACAGTCTTGACTTTGATTTCTTAAAATACTTCCTACATCAAGAATATTATTTTGATCGCAACCTCTGAGATAATATAGGCCATCAATAGAATCATACTCTAATGAATTTGTAAAAATTTCGTTAAAAAAATTTTTCTTATCATAAACATTCTGAACTTTTAGATTTGTATCATTTTCATTATTTAATGTTGAAAAGAAAATTAAATTAATTAAGATAATTATTAAAATAAAAGAAAAAATGGTTTTTGAATAGCAGATATTATTTCTTATTTTCATAGATTATTCTTAATTCAAAAGTTTAATAAACTCGCCTACATCGTCAAAAGTCACTTGTCCATCAAGATTAATATCTGCTGCCCAATAATTCCCATTTGGATATTTTTCATAGAAATAATCTTCTCCTTGTAGAGCTGTGATTAATGCTTGAATATCTTCAAAATTTATGGTTCCATCATTGTTTATGTCTCCGATATGAAATGGTGTGAAATATAGGGTTAATTCATATTCATCTATACAGAGATAATTACGTGCTAAACAATAATTTCTTAACACTCCTATATCGGCAGTGCCCATACTTTTATAAGTCACAATTAAAGAGTATTCGCCCGGGCTTATTGGAAAACAACGATTTTCATCTTCCCATTGATCGCATAACGCATACTTGTTATTCACAAAATAGAAATCTGAAAGTATAGTTTCTCCTTGTTCATTTACGATAGACCAACTTGCATCAACAATGGTATATCCTTTCCCTGTTTTTCCAGTTTGATAGATATAATATGAAGCATCGTCAACAACAATAAATGATTTTTGTACAAAAATAAAACCTTGATCAACTACTGTAAAAGGAACTATTATTTCAAGTGGTTCGACAAATTTTTCGTCATCTTGTACATAATTGTTTTTTCCTTCTGCTGCAGCAGAACTTGTACATGAAACTGCTCTAGCTTGTAAAGTAAACCAATGTTGAGTTGATATTGAAGTATGGATAAACGTATTTGTCGCGTCCAAAGAAAAGGATTGCATGATATCGCTATCACTACTGGCTTCATAACATTCATCATCAACGTAGGCATCGGTATGCTGATACTTGATTACAGAAATATGATTTAAAGATTGACTAATAGGTTGATTAATATCGATATCGAATCCTTCTAACTCTTCATCACTATAACCTTGATGAGTTTTCCAACTTGCTTTAGCATAAGTTGTGGATTTACATGAGATATTAATACTTTCTTCAGGATCATATTCTACTATATTGTTGAAAGAATTATTATTTGACATTTTAATGCCATGAACAATACAATCTGGCAAATAGACTTGAAAACTTATAATCAAAATAATACTAATAATTCCTATAATGATATATTTTTCCTTTTTCATTTTATGCATCCCCTTACATATAAAAAATAAAAGAGTTTAGAGGTGAATACCTCACTCAATTATTGTTACGGTTGAGAATACTATTCTTGCCTCTACTGACTCTTCTACTGACGAACCTTCAGCACATTCTGCAGAAACTGTAATTACTGGCATGTCTGTAAGTATTCCAAGACCAATACCAAAGACAGACATTGTAATTGATTCTTCTGCTCCAGCATCAATACTTGCAATTACATCGGTTGCTTCTTTTGTAAGTATGAAAAAGCCACCCTCGATTGTAATTGTCCATTGTACATCTGTTGCTTCAGCATCCCCGATGTTTTCAATTACGGCAGTTATTCCAGTTCCGCCTTCGATGGATTTTATAGATAGGTCAGGCAGTCCGATGACTTCTATATCATGTGTGTTTGAGTTTTCACCTTCAAAACCATCAGAGACTGTAATAACTATTTCATAATCGCCAGGATTATTCCAAGTATGTGTTGCTTCAAATTCCTCGCCTGACTCAAATGGCCCATAATGATCAATATTTATATCTCCCCAATTTACAGCATATAATAAATCATGACCATCAGAATCTACTGCAGATATTGTGAAAGTTGCCTCAGTATCTAACATTACTTCAGTAGGTCCATCAATGCTAGGCGCTGTTGGTTGATTGTTAATTATATCAATATTGTGAGTATTGCTATTTACTCCCCCAATTCCATCTGAAACGGTAACCAAAATGTCATAGGAGTCTGTTTCCTGCCACGAGTGTATGGCATCAAATTCCTCGCCTGACTCAAATGGACCATACTCATCAAAGGTTTCATCGCCCCAATCAACTATATAACTAAGCTCATTATCATCAGGATCAGTTGATGAAATACTGAAAGTTTGATCTAAACCTACGCTCCCTTCATTGGGTCCGCCTATTTGAGGTTGTGTTGGGTCGTCATTTTCTATTATTGATAATACACCATTTACTAAATTTGCAGGTATTTTATTACCTTGCCAATTTATACTATAATAATATGCTGTGTCCCAAACAGAATGATCATAAAATATGAAATCTACGTCGCCAATTTCAGCATCATCTGAAACATTTACCACTATATTTAATAAAACACCTTCTCCTGCAGGTATTTCATCATTTTCATCTTCAACTCTTAAAAGAGCTGTAAAATAACCAACATGCTCTTGCTTAGTTAGTACGCCGCCTTCCATTATTGTTCCATCTATTGATAAAGAATAGGATTCAATGTATGACTCATCAATGAAATATACAGATATTGCATAAGCAAGTATTGGCTCTTCCCATATACCTGTGATTGGTATGATGACTTCATCTGCCCCTATTGAAGCAGCAGTATTTTCAATTTTCATCAAATTATCTGGATTTCTAATTTGGTTATTTTCACTGTTTTGTGCAAATACTGTTGAGCCAGACACAACAAGCATTACAGAAATACTAATTATTATACTAGCCTTAAGATTCAAATAAATCTTGTTCTTCATTTATTTCCCCCATGTTTTTTACTGTAATTTTAATTTTAGATTATATATAAATTATTGGAAAATTTTTTAGTAATTGAAAGATTTTTGAGTAAAATCACAAAATGGGGAAAAATAAGATGAGATTAGGATTGCTAATTCATCAAATTTTTCAATTAATTTTATCGCATAACTAAATATAAAAGAGTTATTGGAATATTTTTGAGTAATTGAAAGATTTTTTAGCTAATTAGAAAGCATCAACAATTTTTATATAATTTTTTTTTCCATAAATTTTTATTTCTTCTCTTATGTCTTCATACCATTTAACATCATTAAATCTTTTTTTATCCACGATATCTGAAATTCCGCTTTTTAAATGCAGCTTATCAATCATTATCTCATCTATTTCAAAACTAGAAAATGTTTCAATTATGTTTTTGATATGATCTACTTCTACTGTAGGATATATCGGACCAAAAAAAATACTTTTTTTTACATGTGTATCTTTTAATTCCTTTAGAACTTTAAGTCTGCTTTCTATTGGTGAAGAATTTGGTTCAAGCATTTTTCTTTCATCATCATTAATTGTACCAATACTCATCATCACTTCTGCATTTGATAATTTTTTTATTAATTCCATATCTCTTAAGATAAGATTAGATTTTGTCTGAATACAAACCGGAAAATCAAACTTTAAAATCTGTTCTAAACAAAATCTAGTTAATTTGTATTTTTTTTCAATCGGTTGGTAAGGATCTGTTACAGTTGATATTCCAACAACACCTGGTTTTTTCTTTTTCAACTCTTTTGATAATACTAATGGAATATTCTTTTTTAGTTTGATTTCTTTTCCCCAAATATCTCTTTTTATTCTCAAAATATTTGGAGCATAACAATAAGCACAATTATGCTCGCAGCCAATATATGTATTTAAAGAATAATCAAGACCCGGAAGTTTTGATTTAGATAATGCTGTTTTACAAGTTATTTCAATAATTTTCATGTTATCATAAAAAATCTTCAATTCTTCTTTGAAATAGTTGATTTTTTAAAACAGCGCTGTTTTTTATCCACCTTTCAATAGAAATGTCCATTTTATTACCTACATGTTCAAGTGCTTGGTTTAACGAATCAAACTTAACAAAATCTTTTCTTAAAGCCTCTCTCACACTTTCTCGCACGTTCCAAACTCCAATCGGCATAATGTAACCAGGATGTGCTTCTCTTAAGATCACAACTCCAGCTTGGCGTCTTTGTTTATTAAGCAGCTCATTTACAGCAAGTCTTGCAGCATAGTAACAACCACCAATTTCTGCATATGTGCTTCTTCCTTCATAAAACTCATAACTGTTAAAAATTGATATTTGCCGTCCATAAGGATTCCATGTGGTATTTGGATACCATGCTTCGATAAGTTCGTATTGCCATTCTGTGGGAGTCATTAAGATTATCCAACGGTTGTCAAATTGATTCAAATAATATATTCTATACTCGTTTATATAAGGCCTCTCTTTTGTTTTTTTTGTCATTTCAAGTCCAATTGTAGAATCAACTGCTGTGATACTCCATCTTGTTGGTACAAATTTTCTATACTTTCTCACTCCAAAGGCCCCAATGCTAAATGCCTTTTGAATCTTTGATATCTGAGTTCCTGATTTGTAGATTTTTAGTATTGCTTCTTTTGATTTTAAGTCAGTGTCGTAAAATGCTTTTTCTATGTTTTGTTCATATTTTGGATTTGAGATATTCAATTTTTTTATTGGTGCAGACGGCCCATGTGGTTGTACTTCATCATAGTAAGTTAATTTTCCAAAAGGTTTTTTTTGAAATAAAGCTTCAGAAAAAACAGAATTTTTAGAAAGCGCTAACTCTCTTGTGAATTCAACTACCTTGTCTGAGCTTTCTACATCTGTAATGTTTACCAGGTGCTTACCTCTAACAAGATGAGACCTAAAATCAACAATTTCATCAAGACTTTTATTAAGCCATAACTCAGGTGTATCTATTTCTGATGTATCGCCCATAACCGGAGGAATCATAGGTCCAACTGAAACCTTTGGATATCCTACTCTACCAATAAATATGCTTGGAGGAGACGCACCACTTATGTTTAATTTATTTATCAATGGTTTTGCTTTTTGATTTGAATGATATCTAACTAAAACGGGACATTTAGACTTTCCACAAAGAAACTTAGTTCCCCTACACAAAGCACACATGTTAGTATTGCTTTTTTTTTCAACTTGTAAAAGTTTCTTTTGATATTTTTTAAAATCCTTCACGATTCCCCCACTTTAGTTATATTTTAAATATTTTTACTTGCGATAATTGAAACTAAAACCTTGACTGTACGCTAGTTTTCCTTTTAGAGTTTCAATCCAGGATGGAAGGCCTTCTATAGTTTTTGTTTTAGACCTTTTTGCAAAAGTTTCTCTGAATTTTGTATTGCAATGAACTCTACCTTCTAAATTTTTGGCTAATAGATGACAAAGCTGTCCACCTTTTCTGTCCCAGTCAGTTAAAATTATTGCGTCTTTGTATTTACTAGATATCTCATCACAAAAATCAGATATTGATAGCCCTTTGTTAAACCTAATTATCTCGCCAGTTAATCCCAATTTTCTAAGAGCTTCTATATCTTTTTCGCCTTCTACTATTACAGGCATTTTTTTATTTTCCTCAATAAGTTCTTGTATTGTTTTTTCAAGTTCCTCTAATGATTTTTCATAGCTCATTTAAAGAAACCTCTAATTTTTTTCTGACTTCATCTATAGAGATGTCTTTAATTAGAATTGTCTTATCTCGGTTTTTTTCTCCGGATTTTATATCAATTCTGTTGATGGATATATTGAAATATTTACTAAGCTCTGATAAAACCTCACTATTTGCTTTTCCATCTTTTGCCTCGGATTTTACTTTTATTTCAAAGCATTCTCTCCACTTGTTAAATCTTACTGGAAAAATTGTTTTTTTAGAACATGGTAATACATGCAATTTAATAACTACACTTTTTTTTGAATCAACAATTGCATTTTTAAATTCCATAATATCTTATGATGAAAGTTTTAGAATTGCTTGTGCAATATCGCCATCCGATTCTTCAAGTGCTTTTTTTGCTTCTTCTTCAGATTTGCCGGTTTGCTCCATTATAAGTTTTACATCTTCACTTGATTTTTCTCCTTCTTTAGTTTTAATTGAAGGTGTGCCTACTACTTGATAGGTTTTTTGCCCTTGAGCATCCATTACAGTTACTTCTGCATCTTCAAAAATATATTCTTTTGTGTCAGTTTGAATAATAACTCTTTTTACATTTTCAATTTCTTTAACATTAATTCCTAAACGTTTCATCATTTGATTCATTTGTCTAGGATTGATCCTTCCAGGCATCATATGAATTTACCATCCGTAATTTCAAAGCATTTTATTAGCTCCTAAATTGAAGGAATAATATTTGCTTTGCTTTTTAGTATGCAACATTTGTTATATGTATTTTTTTGATTAGTCTTTGTTATGTAAAACATTTTAAATTTTTACTTATAAAAAAGTAAATTTGTATTAATTTAGTAAAATTACAGCCATCTATTCAACAATTGTTTCGAAATACTTTATATATAGCCTCAATCTTATTTTATATGGGAAAAGGCATGAAAAGGATACTTTCAATAGGAAGTATAACAGTTGTATTTTTACTTGTTAGTGTTAGTTTTTCTTCTGTTGTAAATGCTGAAGTTGTTAAAGAGTCAGGTGGCAACTATGTCAATGTAACAACTGAGTTTTGTGGAATTGATGGATTTAAACCTAATTCTGTTAGACTCACAAAGCAAGAATCTGAAGAACTAGAAACTATTATTGATAATTTTAACAATGAAATTGAAAAAGCAGATAATCTTGATGAAACTATAGACCTTTATAAAAAAATGGTTCTATCTTTAAATGAATTTGATTTAATCCCTGGTAATGTTGGGGTTGAAAAAACACAAATACTTGTAACAAGAAATGAATTTAAAAATTTTGAATCATTGTTTAAAAAAAGTGATATTTTTAATTTAAATGATAATGAAAATATGTTCTGCCTAATATCTGGACAAACAGATGGATTTTCGAATAATCAAGGTCCTATATTATCATTTTTAAACCTAATAAAAAATTTATTTAATTTGATATACCTTCTTGGGGAAAAAATCAATAGCTCAATTCTTTCAAATGTAGGATTAGCTACATATTTTTATTTGAGTAGCGTACTAATTTTTTTAAATTTATTAGGAATGTTTTATGACTTAATCCCATTTGGACTAATGCAAAACATTGGTCTTAGTGGATTTAATCGCGTTCCTTTACCGAATCCTCACGATAAAGAATTTTTTACAAATGGTGAAATTAAATCCTTTGGTTTAAATGGGAAAGTTGATTGGTCAGGTAAACTGATTGGAAGATTACAATTACTAAACTATGATTTGTTGATGAGTACATTTTTTGTTGGAATTGCAGGTTTTACAGGGATAAATATTCAAATCAACCCGACAAATAGTGATAGTCATCAATTCTTCTTAGGCACCGCGTTGTTAGCTAGCATTGAAGATGGTTAAAAGCTAAGATGATATACATCCAGATAAATCAGTAAATATATAGCTTACTTCTCTTTAACGATTTTAATATGATTTCACCAAAAGATGTAAAAGTACTTGACATTAATTCAGAATATTTTGGGACACCGACAATAACTTTAATGGAAAACGCGGGCAAAGGTATTGCCGATTTTATAACAAATAATTTAAAATTACAAAATAAAAAGATATTGATTATCTGTGGTGTTGGAAACAACGGCGGGGATGGTTTTGTTGCAGCCAGATATCTGTCAGAAAAAAACGACGTTTCCTTAATTTTGATTGGAGATAAAATTAAAAATGAAATAGCACAAAAAAATTTTGACAAACTAAAAAACATAAAAGTAAAAATTTACCAAGATATTGACAAAATTAACAATCTAATTAATGAAAATGTAATTATTTTAGATTCAATGCTTGGAACAGGGCTTTCAGGTTCATTAAGAGAACCATTTTTTAGTATAGTTAACACATTAAAATTACAAAAAAATAAAACGATAATATCAGTTGACATACCAACGGGTCTTGGTACGAATATCTCAATAAGGCCTAATCATACAGTAACATTTCATGATTTAAAAGAAGGAATGAATGAACTTAATTGCGGACAAATTCATGTTGTTGATATTGGAATACCTGAAGATGCCATGAAATATGTAGGGCCCGGAGAATTATCTACATACTATCCTAGACCAAAAAAAGACTCACATAAAGGCCAAAATGGAACTGTTTTAGTTATTGGCGGAGGCCCCTACACAGGAGCACCTGCACTATGCGGTCTTTCTGCGCTAAGAACTGGTGCAGATCTTGTTTTTATTGCAACTCCAGAATCATCATTTAATGTGATTGCTTCATTTTCTGAAAATCTCATTGTTAAAAAACTAAATTCAGAAGTTCTAACCCCTGGAGATGTGCCAACAATTAGAGATTTGATTGAAAGATGCGATTCAATTGTTTTGGGTCCTGGTCTTGGAACTTCAAAAGAAACTGAAAGAGCAGTAGTCAAAATTGCTGAACTAATAAAAGAACAGGGCAAACCACTTGTAATTGATGCGGATGCAATAAAGCCAATAGGAGAACATTTGGAAATTGTTAGAGGCTCCAACTTTATATTTACTCCTCACAGAAATGAGTTTAAAAAATTAACTAGTATAAATCTATCTGATGATGTTGACACCAGAATTAAAGTTATTCATGAATGGGCAAAAAAGATGAGTGTAACGATTTTTCTAAAAGGGCAAATAGATATACTAAATAACGGAAAACAAACAAAACTTAATAAGGTTCACAACGAAGCAATGACTGTTGGAGGGACTGGTGATGTTTTAGCAGGCATCATTGGAGCTCTTTTATCCAAAGGTTTGGATTCATTTAATGCCTTAAAAATTGCTGCATTTTTAAATGGGGAAGCAGGAAATTTAGCATTTGATAAAAAATCATTTGGATTGGTTGCAACTGATTTAATCCAAGAAATACCAAATGTTTTGAAAAGATATTTATAATATTTTTTAAATGCGAAATTGCGATGAAAAAAACAATTATTCTTTTGGGATGCATATTGATTTTAGTTTTTCCCACAGTAAATGCTCAAATTATATCACATGTTGCAGAAATGCAAGGATCAATTGATAAAGATACAATATCTGTTTTTGTCGGTAAAACAAAATTGTCAGGCTCATTTAGAGGATATAATATCAGCTCTTTTGAAGATATGCAATCACTTGATGATGTTACTGCTTTTCCTTTATTTGGTTCAACAATTCTTAAAAATATAGAAAAAGTTACAGTAATTGAGATATCTTCGTTAGATTTAGAATCGCTTGAAGATATAAATTTAGATAATATTATTGAATTTTCAAATGTTGAAATTATAGCAGAAAATGGACCATTTATTCTTGCAAACAATAATGGTTACATCAATGCAGAAAAAGATATTGACTTTGCCATATCTTCTTTAATAACACTAGATGTAGATGATACACCAAACATTCCATTTTTAGCTGTTCTAGCAAACTCTAAAATGGATTTTTCATTTCAATCACGCTCCGAATCTTATTTTTTACAAGTTTCAAATGAAAGCACAGTTAGAATAAAAGATTCAAATGGGGGCGTTTTGTACCAGGAAACATCTAGAAATAAGGTTTTTATAATAGATGATGAAAATTTTTCTTTTACACAAGATTCGCCTTTGTATCTATTTTCACAAAATTCAGAAGAAAAAATCAAACTCTCAATATCTCCTGCGATCCCCTCAAAAGTTGATTTAAATAAAATACTTGAGGACATATCTAATATTAGCGGAGATTTTGCAGGTATACCTGATTTTTCTGAGCAATTTGATATGTTTAATTCTGCTATTGATGCGATTTCATCGATTATTAATGGAGGATTAATACTTGTTAATACAAAAGATACTGTTAACATAGATGGGGCTTCTCAAAGTTTTACAAATGTTGGTTTTGCCCGTAGTAAGGAATTTGATGTAACGTTAGATCCAAACTCTGAGCAAATAGAAATTGATGGTAAATTTAAGCTTATATTTTTAGGAGATCATTTTTATACAGCGCAAGATCCAAATAGTGATACAGGCGTTCTTTTTCCATTTATTTCAATAATGGTTTGGATTGCAGCTCTTGCTTTATTCTTATCATTTAAATTTTACATTAAAAAAGATGTAAATGAGGAACTTGATTCAAAAATAAAAAAATATGCTTTTATATTTCATATTGTGGCATTGATAATTGCATTTATATTATTGGATAGAGAAATTAGTTTTCAATTTGGAACTAGTGCATTGGACGTTTTGGCAGGACAAGGAATCTCAATTGTTTTAGGATTATTTTTAGCTGTTGAACTTGTGATGTGGGTATTAGGTTATATAGCCCTAGCATTTCCTGTAAGAATGATTACAAATTCAACACTTAGATTCTTTGGTATTGGTAAAGGAGGAAAGGCAATAGGAAAAGGTGTAGGTGCTTTTTTCATATGGGTTTTTTGTGCAATTTATGTAAAAGTTATTTTGAACATAATATTTTTAATAATAAATCCTAGTAATCTAATGCCAGTTGGTTAAATGCAAAAGACAAATATTCAGCCAATTTTAAATGAATCAGCATTGTTTTTAAAAGATATAAAAACAATTGTTGTTGCGGATTTGCATATTGGTATTGAAAAAGAACTCAGAGAAAGCGGCCTTCAAACATCATCTCAAACATCTAATATGACAAATAGATTAATTTCAATTTTTAAAATATATAAACCAAAAGAAATTTTTTTGTTAGGAGATATAAAACATAATATTCCAACTTCAACAATTCAGGAAAGAAATGATGTAAAACTTTTTTTAAAAACAATTAAAAATTATGGCCAAATTCATATCATTCCAGGTAATCATGACGGAAATATTGGTAAACTTATAGATGAAGAGATTTTACTTCACCCTTCAGACGGTTTTGTCTTTGAAAATTTAGGATTTGTACATGGCCATAGATGGCCAAAACAAGAAATTGTTGGCTGTAAAACAGTAATTGTAGCTCATACCCATCCAACAATAATGTTTTCTGATAGACTTGGATACAAGACATTTGAGCCTTGTTGGGTTAGAGGTAAATTAAATAGCTTGGAAGATAGATATACAAATATAAAAAATAACGATTTTATTATGTTGCCAGCATTTAATCCACTTTGTGGAGGAATTGCGGTAAATAAAGATAATATAATAGGTCCTTTTAAAAAAATCATTGAAATAAGCTCTTCAGATGTTTATCTATTAGATGGTTCATATTTGGGAAAAGTAAAAGATATAAATTGAAAATCTAAAAGAGAATTAGCAATTTATAAATTAGGGTTCGACAAAACTATCGATTCTTTTCTTTCTTACATTCAAACTGCCACAATGAGGACATCTATTCCAAATGTTAAAATTCTCTTTTATTAAATTTCCACAGTTGCTACAACACCAGCGATATGCCATATTTCCTCCCCATAATATGTATGAAAATTGTTTATTTAAAATTAACTAAAATTATAATTTAAAAAATATTTCTTATTTTAAATATTGCACTTTCTATTGTGCATGCTATCTAAACCATATTCTTTAAATAATACATGTTTTATACGATTGCAAATCAAAATCATGCTGATGTCATATGGAAATGAACTTAAATGAAAGATTTAAAGATTTCATTGTAGCTTTTCTGCTTCTTATTTTACCTTGGATTGTAATTATTATTGGTATGATTGTAAGTGTTGAAAGTGTATGGTATTATGCACTTTCAATTACATGGTTTGGAACTGGATTAATATTTTTTAGTGCATTGAATTGATTTTTCAAAACCAAAACAATTTAAATTGAAGAACCTATTCTGTATGACTGTTGATAGGGATGGTTAATTATATCATTGTGACGGGAGGAGTTATTTCTGGTTTGGGTAAAGGAATAACTACTGCTTCAATTGGAAAGATTTTGCAATTGCATGGTTACAAAGTAACTGCAATGAAAATAGATCCTTACATGAACTATGATGCTGGTACTTTAAGACCAACTGAACATGGTGAGGTTTGGGTAACAGAGGATGGTGGGGAAATAGATCAGGATCTTGGTCATTATGAGCGTTTTCTTGATGTAAACATTCCAAAATATCACAATATTACAACGGGTCAAGTTTACAGTGCAGTAATTGAAAAGGAAAGGAAAGGAAAATATCTTGGTAAAACGGTTCAGCCAATTCCTCATGTAACAAATGAAATAAAAGAAAGAATTAGAAGACCTGCATCAGAAAACGGTTGGGATTTTGTTCTTGTTGAAATAGGCGGAACTGTTGGCGACTATGAGAATCAATTATTTTTAGAAGCAGTCCGTCAAATGAAATTAGAAGGAGAAAAAGTAGTATTTGTTCATGTGACATATGTTCCAAAGCTAAATGCACTTGGAGAAGCTAAAACAAAACCCACTCAACACTCAGTTAAACTTCTTCGTGAAATAGGTATAATGCCAGATTTTATTATTGCACGATCCGAAAGTCCGTTAGACAGCGTAAGACGTGAAAAAATTGCTATGTTTTGTAATGTTCATGAAGATGATGTGATATCAAATGAGGATGTTGACAATATTTATGCAGTATCACTTCTTTTTGAAAAACAAGACCTGTGTAAAAAAATTCTAAGGAAGCTAAATCTTAGAAAAGATCATAATGATCTTGAAGGTTGGGAAAAATTTATCAAAAAAATTAGAAGAGTTAAAAATGTTGTAAAGATAGGAATTGTTGGTAAATATTTTGATATTGGCACAAGTCAACTTTCTGATAGCTATATTAGTGTAATAGAAGCAATAAAGCATGCTACCTGGAATAACAATCTCACACCGCAAGTTCATTGGATCGACTCTAAAGAATTTGAGAAAGACCCAAAAAAACTTTCAAATATAGATAAACTTGATGGTATAATTGTTCCAGGCGGATTTGGTAAATCAGGAATAGACGGTAAAATAGAGACAATTCGTTATTGTCGCGAAAATAAAGTTCCATTTCTGGGCCTATGTTTGGGTATGCAGCTTGCAGTTGTCGAATATTCTAAAAATGTTTGTAAAATTAAAGGCGCTAATACTGTGGAAGTTGATAAAAAAGCAAAACATCCTGTTATTGATTTTATTCCGGATCAGGTTAAAATTATTCAAGAGTCAAGATATGGTGCAACTATGAGACTTGGTGCCTGGCCCGCTGTTCTTAAAAAAGGCAGTTTAATATACAAATTATATGGTAAGGAAAATGTTTCTGAGAGACATCGCCATAGATATGAAGTAAATCCAGATTATGTTGAAAGAATTGAAAAAGGAGGATTTGTTTTTTCAGGTCGTTCTCCCGATGGAATTTTAATGGAATTTATGGAGCTTACAAATCATCCTTATTTTGTTGCAACTCAAGCACATCCTGAATTTAAAAGTAGACCCATGAAACCTGCACCTATGTTTAATGGTCTGATTAAAGCTGCAAAGAAAAGAAAATAAAAATTATTTAGATTTTAAGTATTCGTCGATTGCTCTTGCTGCTTTTTTTCCAGCACCCATTGCAAGAATTACAGTTGCAGCACCAGTTGCAATATCTCCTCCAGCATAAACGCCTTCAACACTTGTTTTACCGTTTTCATCTACTTTTAGATTTCCCCATTTTTCTTGCTCTAGTTCTTTCATTGATTGAGGTACAAGTGGATTTGGACTTTGTCCAATTGCAACAAGTGCAGTATCTATTTCAATTGTAAATTCAGATCCTTCAATTGGAATTGGTCTTCTTCTGCCACTATCATCAGGCTCTCCCAGTTTCATTTCTATACATTTGACTGCTTTTAGTTTTCCTTTTTCATCGCCAATAAATTCAACTGGGTTTGTTAAAAGCTTAAAAATGACTCCTTCTTCTTTTGCATGATGAACTTCTTCAATTCTTGCAGGCATTTCTTTTTCTGTTCTTCTATAGATTATGTATGATTTTTTAGCACCCATCCTAAGTGCTGTACGTGCACAATCCATTGCAACATTTCCAGCTCCAAATGTAGCTGCCACTCCTCCAACGGTACATGGTGTGCAATGATGAGGAAAATCGTATGCTTTCATCATATTTACTCTTGTTAAAAATTCGTTTGCACTGTAAACGCCATCAAGACTTTCACCAGATATGTTTAGCCATCTAGGTAAGCCTGCACCAGTTCCTATAAAAACTGAATCAAAATCTTCAAGTAATTCTTGGATAGTTAATGTTTTTCCTACTACTACATCATATTTTATTTCAACACCAAGACTTTTAATGAAGTTAACCTCGGCATGAACAATTTCTTTTGGCAGCCTGAACTCAGGAATTCCATACATTAGAACTCCGCCGGGTGCATGAAGTGCTTCAAAAATTGTAACATCGTGACCCATTTTTGCAAGATCTCCTGCACATGTAAGACCAGCAGGTCCAGCACCGACAATTGCTACTTTTTTACCTGTTGGTTTTACTTGTTTTGGTTCTTTCATTCCTTTTTCTCTTTCGTAGTCTGCTAAAAAACGCTCTAGTCTACCAATTGCAACAGGTTCACCCAGCTTGTTTAATGTACATTCCCCTTCACATTGGTTTTCATAAGGACAAACTCTACCACAAACTGCAGGAAGTGCTGTTTTTGATTTTAAAACTTCGACTGCCTTGTCTAGATTACCTTTTGCAATTTCTTTTATAAATTCAGGAATCTCAACTTCAACTGGACAGCCTATTGTACAGGGTCTATTTTTACACTGAATACAACGCTTTGCCTCTTCAATAGCAGTTTCTTTAGAATATCCATAGGGAACTTCGTTAAAGTTCTGAATTCTTTTTTTTGGATCCTGTTCAGGCATCTTGTGCTTTTCTTTTTTTACAGCCATATCACTCTACTCCTTGAAGCATTTTACAGGATTTTTCTTCTTCACGAACAAAACGTCTATTACGAAGCATTAAATTGTCAAAATCAACCTTGTGACCATCAAACTCAGGACCGTCAACACATGCAAATTTAATCTCTCCACCAACTGTAACTCTACATCCTCCGCACATACCTGTTCCATCGACCATTATTGGATTTAGGGAAACAATAGTTTTTAGATTGTATTTTTTAGTTAGGTCTGCGACAACTTTCATCATAATTACAGGCCCAATTGCCCAAAAAATATTGATTTTTGTACCATTTTCAATAAGCTTTTGAAGAACTGTTGTGACAAAACCCTTTGTTCCTTTTGAACCGTCATCTGTAGCAATATGAAGCTCATCACTGCACTCTTCAATTTCTTTTTCAAGCATTAAAAGATTTTTATTTCTGGCGCCAAGAATACTAATGACATTATTTCCTGCATCTTTAAGAGCTCTAATAATTGGATATAGTGGTGCTATACCAACACCTCCACCAATACATACGACGGTCCCGTAGTTTTCTATTTCTGAAGGCTCACCAAGCGGTCCTGCAAAATTTAAAAGTGCATCTCCTTTTTTCATTTTACCAAGTTGTATCGTTGTCTTTCCTACTTCCATAAAAATAATAGTTATTGTTCCTTTTCCCCTATCATAATCAGCTATTGTAAGAGGTATTCTTTCACCTTGCTCATCGATACGTAAAATAATGAATTGTCCCGGTTTTGCTTTTTTTGCAACCAAAGGTGCTTTTATCTTCATTAATTTGACGTTATCCGAGAGTATTTGTTTATCTAATATTTCATACATGGCAAACACATCAAAAATCCCTAATTATGATTACCAGTATTAGAGAAGTTTTTTAAAAGTTTATGATGAAAAAGAAAAAAAGATAATTTATGGGAATATTCCCCGAAGTTGTATTGCGCGAGATATCTTGTTTATTGCATTTACAAATGCTGCATCTCTAAGAGACATTTTTTCTTTTTTGTAAATAGTCCAAACATCTAAAAATGCTTTTAACATGATATTTTTTAAATTTTCGTTTACCTGATCAACATCCCAAAAGAATGATTGAATGCCTTGAACCCATTCAAAATAACTACAAACTACTCCGCCACTGTTTGCCAGAATATCGGGTACTACATAGACACCCTTTTCCTCTAGAATTTGATCTCCCATTTTTGTTACAGGACCATTTGCACCTTCAACAATGATTTTTGCTTTTATTTCATCTGCGTTATCGCTATGTATTTGATTTTCAAGTGCTGCAGGAATTAATACATCTACATCAATATTTAGGAGTTCTTCGTTTGTAATAATCTGGTCATTTTTATTCCAATTGTAATCTTTTAAAAGAGGTGCTCTTGACTTTGAGTTAATATATTTTATTATGTTTGGAATGTCAAGCCCTTCGGGGTTATACACTGCTGTACTTACATCACTTATTGCATTAATTTTACAACCCTTTTTATGTAATAATTCTGCACCAATTGAGCCCACATTTCCAAAACCTTGAACTGCAATAGTTGTTTTTTTTGGGCTTTTCTTGAGTCTATCAAGTATCTCTATTGTATTTAGCATTACGCCTCTTCCTGTTGCTTCTCTTCGACCTAAAGAACCGCCTAATTCTAGAGGCTTACCAGTAACAATGTCAAGAACTGTTTTTCCTTCATTCATAGATACAGCATCCATGAACCAGCCCATTGTTTCTGCACTTGTATTGACATCAGGTGCAGGTATGTCCCTACGTGGTCCAATTATAGGAAGTATCATTGACGCATATCTTTTGGTTAAGCTTTGAAGTTCTCTGTTTGATAACTTCGAAGGATTGCATGTAATTCCTCCTTTAGCACCGCCATAAGGAACGTTTGCAACAGCACATTTGAAGCTCATAAGAGTTGCAAGTGCTTTTACTTCGTCCAAATCAGTTGCAGGATGATAACGAACACCGCCTTTGCAGGGCCCCCGAGCACTTGAGTGCTGTACACGAAATCCAGTAAAAACTTCAATATCCCCGTTGTCTCTTTCTATGGGAATTTGCACGGTCAACTCTCTTTCAGGCTGTTTTAAAATTTTATGAATTCCTTTATCTAAATTTATTTTTTCAGATATTTTATCAATTTGGGAAAGAACACTTCCATAAAATGATTGAACCATGGTAATACCTCTTTTACTGTGATGCGGCATCTCTTTTTTATATAAAAATATTTTGAACAATAAAATTATTAAAAGTTTGAATCAAGATTTTAGGATAATTGCTTGACCTTTTCTACCATTTAGTTTTATTGTCAATGGTTTTGATAATTTTATATGTCTTATAAATTTCATTTGTTTTTCATCCTTTTTTCTATTTAACCAATCCCAATCTATATAGCTTCCATCTGAATTTAAAGTCGTGTTTATATATCCAATTCCACGAGACATTATGTTTTGGAAAAAATGAGTTCCCTGTGAGGGTTTAATATTAAAATCCTTTAGAGCGGATTCGACAATTATTTTAACGTTTGAAATTTGGCTCCATTTTACAGGTATCCCAAGAAAACTGTCTTGAGTGCCCCACCGACCTGGACCGATTAGCACATAAGGCTCGTTGATATTTTTATTAATCTTTTCAACCTCTTGTGCTATTTGAACTGTTTTTGAAAAATTAAAAGTTTTAGGATTTATATAAACAATATTTTTTATATTATCGATGACACCATTTCCTAATGCTTTATTTGATTTTAAGAAAATATCTTCTTTTTTAATGCTATTTTCATCCCAAGTTACCTCATAACGTTCATGAGATATTACAAGAGGTCTTATCTGCAATATTGAAAAGATAGACTTTTCAATATTTTCTGGATCAATATCTGCTGCAAATTCAATTTCAACATGACAACCCATCCCTTGCTTTCCAAGTTTTAGTAAATCTTGCAATATGGGGGCAAGTGGAAAAAAATCATATTTTAAAATATTTGCAAATGTCAAAAGATGTGGCCCTGAAGGTGAAAATTCATCTCTTATTATTCCATCATTTTTATCATATGTGCTGGCAATATATGCTAGAGAATTATCATCAATAACTTCTGATAATTCAATTTTATCAAGTGTAGATTCTTCATTTTCAGAAAGATTGAAGTCTTTTTTAGTTGTATTTAAAACATATAACTTTTTTTGAGTGTTTTGAAAAATATCCTTTGGTGTTGAAAATTCAGGTATCATTTTTGGATGCTTGGGTGAAAAACGAAGAACCTTTTCCCCGCCCACAACAGAATAACCAAGACCCATAGCAATACTAGTTATCCCATCATCTCTTTTTTGATGGCCAACTGGATAGAAGTTGTAGGATTGTGCAACTCCAGAAAAGGTTGGATAGTAATTACCATTATAATCTCTTCCAACTAGTTCTTGTATTACAATACCCATTTTTTCTTCTTCAATTTTAGATGCAGTTGACTCGATATATTCTCTTGCATCCTTGAAAAAGACAGAAGCATAAATAAGCTTAATTGCATCGCTTAATTTTTTTAATCTAATCGTTTTGTCTTTTTGATTATTTGGAAGCATATAGGTGGAGTACATACCTGCAAAAGGTCTGTTTTGAGAATCTTCTAAAAGACTTGAAGAACGAACTGCGATTGGTTTTTTAAAATGTTTTAGAACCGTCGAAAGCCTGATTTTAATATCCTCTGGTAAATTTGCTTTTAAAAACCTTTTTGAAATTTCTTTATCTGACAATTTCAATTCATAAATGTTTTGAAGATTATTTTCATAAAGAAATCTATCAAATTCTTCAGTACCTATCACTACAGTACTTGGAACAATTATTTTGACATCATTATATTTCTCCTGGATATTATAAATCGAAAGAAGAGACCTCATAAATGCAATACCTCTAGCCTTACCTCCAAGAAGATTTCCACTTAATTTTGTAAAAGAAGATTCAAACTCAAATTTTTGCTGTAAAAAATCAGTCATGACACCTAGTTGTTTATCACGCCTGCTTTCATTGAATACTTTAACTAAATATTGTCTATTCTCATCAAGATTTTTAAAATCTGTAACTTTTTGTGTTTGAAGTTTTCGTGCTAGTTTAAATTCACCTCTTGCCATAAGCCATTTCGAAAAATCATTTCTTTCTGCATGAAATTGGATAGATTCTAGAGGGATTTTTTGCAGAGTTTCTTCAAATTCTTTCATATTCGAAGCTGTTGCAATTTTAGTTGTCATGTCATGAATTTCTGCAGGCATATCAGGTTTTTTACCCCTTTTTGGCCTTAGGAATATAAAATCTCCAAAACCAAGATGATTTAAAAGAAAATGTTGAAAATCCTGCATTAGGGTTGGAGAATTTTTATCAAGAAATATAGCACCCAAACTTTCAGCTCTTTTTCTATTTGCAGACTCTGAGGATTGAAGAGAAACAGGGATGTATGGATTACTTTTTTTAATCATTTTAATAAAATCATAACCAGCGTTAGGATTTTCTTTTAACTTTCTAAAAAATCTTACATCGCTTATTACTCCAAGTATGTTGTTTTTATATTTTTTATAGAGTTTTTTCCCTTCTTCAAAATTATCAGTTAAAATGATTTTTGGTCTGCCTCTTCTTCTTAGAAGCCTTTGAGTTTCATTTAAATCCTCTGATAATGATCTTTGAACCTGATTTACGACTTCAGTGTAAATAATAGGTAAAAACATTGAATAATATTTAATAGAATCTTCAAGCATTAAAATTATTTGCACATTTCCATTTTTTACATCATAAGGAGCATTGATTTTATCTTCAACATTCTTTATAATTGCTAAAAAAAGACTAGCGTCTCCATTCCAAAAAAATATTTTATCGATTCCTTCTGGTTTTTTATCTCTCATTATATATAGATCATCAACATCTGTTGCAAGTTGAACAACAGGAATGTCAGAACATAATTTTTTTAATTTTTTACCAAATTCAAAAGGAGACATTCCAATATTTTTTGACATAGTAATAATTAGGTCGTATTGATTTTTTTTCAATTTATCTAGAGCTTCTTTTCCAGAAGAAACTCGTGTCACTCTGGGTGGTGAGCTAAGTAGGTAGTGTCTATATTCTTCTATTACCATCTCAGAAATTAAACCTTCTTCTTCAATGATAAATGCATCATAAAGACTTGATACAAGAAGTATTTCACGTACTTTGAAAGGCATGAGATTGTGTAAAATTTGTATCATCGGTTTTTGCTCTTCAATGTGTTTTTTAAAGGCTGGCAAATCTAGACAAGTTATTTTTTCAGTATCCATGTTAGTTTTTGTATAATTGATATTTCAATTAAGTAATTTATTGTAAAAAAACAATTACAAAAAGATTATTTATTATTTGATTGTTTATCAAAATATATTGGTGTATATTTTGAAATGCATATTTGTTTCTGATTTACATGGAAAAATATCGAAATTTGAAAAACTTTTTACAATAATTGAAAATGAAAAACCCGATGCAATTTTTTTTGGAGGAGATATATTACCCAAACAACTTTCAACAAAAATAGTCGATTTTTTAGATATAAATCTATTTTCAAAAATTAAAAGTATAAAATTAAAGTCAGATAAAGAAATTAGATTTTTTATTATCCTTGGAAATGATGATCCTAGAAGTTTTGAAAAATATTTTATTAAAGCCAATGAAGAAAAAATTATAGACTATATTTGTGAAAAAACAGTTGTTTTTGATGATTTTTTTATAACAGGTTATCCTTATGTTCCTCCAACACCTTTTCAACTTAAGGATTGGGAAAAATATGATGTATCTCGCTTTGTTGATGTTGGTTCAGTATCTCCAGAGGAGGGTATAAGATCTTTTGAGATTAATTTGGATTTAATTCGTTATTCAACTATGTCTGAGGATTTAAAAAACCTGTCAAGAAATATAATTTCAGATAAAGCCATTTATCTTTTTCACTCCCCACCATACAAAACAAAATTAGATAGGGCTGAGTTAGATGGTAAGATGTTTGATCATGCGCCTATTGATGTTCATATTGGAAGTATTGCAATTAAAAGATTTATTGAGAAAAATCAACCTTTTTTAGCACTTCATGGTCACGTTCATGAAAGTACCAGACTTACTGGTTATTGGAAAGAAAAAATTGGTAAAACATATTGTTTTTCAGCAGCACATGATGGATCTGAACTTGTTTTGATTAAGTTTGATACCAATAATTTAGATAAATCAGAAAGAGAGGTTATTTCGGTAAACTAACCTTCTTTTTTTTTAAGTGGTAATTTTTTTATACTCATATATGGACTTGTAATGTGAGTTGCCCAAGAGGTCCTTTTGTTTATATCTTCATCTGTAATAATGTGGATGTCTAACAGCCCTCCAGTTTCTAAACCTGTTCTTTGCTTGTTCTCTTTATCTAATTTTTCCCCCTCGACCTCAAACCAAGCCATTAGGCTTTCTTTTTGTTCTTCGCTACCCTTAAAATGCACAATAATATCTATGTCACTTGCAGGTCCTGCACTCCCGTCTTTTGTACTACCTATAATATACATAGCTTCTACACCATATAACTCTGCATCAAGTTTTTCCGCAAGTTCATTTGCTTTTTTCATTCTCCATGTCCAATGATCTGGAGGTTTCAAGAAAGCTAGTGCTTCGTTTGCTTCACCGTCCATAATAATACTAAGCGATCCGTCTGGCATAATATCTGAAGTTTTAACTAGTTTTATGATTTTTTGATATTTTTTATGGTCTGACAAAATATTTTTCAGATGGTTCTCAACATCCGTTATAAGTTTTTCATTAAATGTTATTTCGGATTGATCGGGATAAAGTGGCAAATATTTTATATCTGCTTCAACAAGATCTTGGAAAAAATGAGTGCCAAAAGAAAGCTCTGGCGTGTACTCGCCTTTTTTTCTTGCCACCTCAACAAGCAAGGATGTATTATTTATGTCGCCATAGTTAACAGGAACACCTAATTTAATATCCCCTCTACTCCCCCAACGACCGGGGCCGATTAATATGAATTTTCTTTTAGGAAGTTTGTTGTTTAACTCATTTACAATTTTTGCAATTTTTTGCATTTCTTCTCTTGATTCAAGTTTTGAGTACTCTTCAGGAACAACATAAACAATGTATTCTACATTTTCAATTTGCCCGGTTGTTACATATTTGTTTGCAGAAAATAGTTTTCTATCTTTAGGTATATTTTTTGGAATAGGTTTTCTTTCAATTCCTCTGCTTTGACTTTGTGGTCTACATTGAAGCACATGTAAGTTTTTTCCATCAGATGCAAATTCAACATCTACAGGAGTTCCAATTTTTTCTTCTAAAATGTAAAGAATTCTTTTGATTTTTTCAAGAAAATCAGTTTTTTCAAATAATTCTGAAAAAGTAATTACTAAATCTTCTTCTTTTAGATTTGTAAGGGCATTTGGTGAAGTGAGTCTACCCTCTTTATATGTTGATACAATTTTATCAATATTAACATATTCTTCTGAATGTTCTTTGTAAAAATCGATAGCATCAACTGTTTCTATAGCACCAGATTTTAGGTTAATTACATCCATATATTTCGGAGAATATTGAACTCTTTCTGTAATTAAAGTGTTAACTTGAAGATTTGGTCTCATAGGGGATACAAGTATCGGATAGTCGTTTCCTACTCTATCTACTGCTCTTGTTCCAAGACCCGGAACAAGCCTTATCATCCCATCCTCACGACGAATCCTAGGCGACCAACGAAATTCATTTCTGCTAAAAGCAACACCCCCATACATAGGTAAATAATAATGACCGACTTTTACTCCTACTACTTCTTGTATTAAAATCCCCATTTCTTCGCTAAAATCAAGAAGTCCTCTTTCTCTCCTGTATTCAATTGGATCCGGTCCAAAAGTGGAAGCATAAACTTCTGCTATCGCATCCATAAGTGAATATAATCTTTCATCTTCACTACCTGTATTTGGAACAAAAAGGCTTTTATATTTTCCTGAAAAAGCAGCTCCGAAGCTATCTTCTAAAAGACTTGAGGAACGAACAATAATGGGCCTTCCTTCTAAATCTCTTATAATCTTTCTAAATCCCTCAATCATTTCATGTGGGAAAGTTGCATTTTTAAAAACTTGTTCTAAAAAAGGTTGTTCTTGTCTGATTTGATCTGGATTGAGATATTTAATATGAAAAGCTTCATCTAGATCATTATAATGAATGAAATTCAGTATTGTATCTGAAGTAATATACCAACTTCTTGGAAATGAAATATCTGTTAAAACTTCATCTTTTTTCTTCGCCTCTTTTAAAATTTGCTCTGCAAGAAATACACCTGAAGTTTTACCGCCCAGTTTTCCATATCCTTGAGCCGGACCGACCACATTTTGCAACATTTTTACAAAATCATCAAGTATTATAGATTGCTTTGCAACATTTACATATTCAAGACGGTCTGTAAAAAATCTTCTTATGAGGGCAGTTTTAATAGTTATTCTATCTTCTAGGGCAAGAGTTGCCTCAACGTCTTCTTTATCAAAAAAACGATTTAGTTCATCAGCTATTTCACTTAAGGAAACTCCTGCTTTTTGAGATGAAAGAAGTAAAGGTCTTGCCTTGTCTTGTTTCATCCACTCTTGAAACATTTTTGAAATTTCTTCAGATGGTATATTTTCTTTTGCCATCTCAAATATTTGTTTTTGAACATTTTTCAAAGATTCAAGATCCTGTCTTGGGTTTGGCATGTTAATGCCACACCACTGACTTGCAGCTGAATTTCTGTCAATTGGACAAATGCTGCCCAAAAGTTTTGTAATCTTTTCGTTTTCGTATCTATATAAATAGTAAACCATTTTTCTAGTAATCCTTAAAAGTGTTCTAGGATCTGTTTTTAATAAAAGTTCTATAATTACCTCCCAATCTTGTTTTTTTGTAGGTTCTGTCTTTATCATTTTTTCTGCTTTATCCAGCTTTTTTCTGATATGAGACTCGCCAACATATTTTCCAAGCAAATCTGCTATCGCATCGATTAATCTTCTTTCGTCAATTAAAAAAGGACCCTCATCAATTTCTTGACGTTTTTCAATATAATATACTTCTAAAATCCCAATTTTTTTATCTTCAGAGATAATGTTACTTACCTGACTCCATTTTGTAACTTTGAAATTATCTGTTTTATACTCTTTGTTACCAATTATTATTCTTGCACATGTTATATCTGGATATTGCCATGCAGGAGGTATTAAATTAATTATTTTTTTTAATGCTTTATCTTGTGATAAGTTTCTATCTTTTACAATACTTGTTAACTTGTACAAACAATTAAGCTCTTTTACTCTTTCTTGCAGAGCATTGATTTCATACCTTGAATAGCTAGTTTTTTTCTTATTTTTCATTTTTCTCATCCAATATTAACTTTCCCTTTTAATAACTGCCTTGCCTGTTTTTCCATCTATTATTGCTTCAAGTTTCACATTTGTTTTTATGTGCTTTATTAATTCAGTTTCTTCAACGATTTTTTGTTTAATGATCCAATCCCAATTTATATCTTCTGATTTTTTTGTAATAATATATCCAACTTGTGAGGCTATCATATCGTGGAAAAAGTGTGAACCCTGTGATGGATCTATATGCCTCTCTTTATAGGGTGTTTCAACGATTACCTTTGCTCCTGCAATATTGCTCCATATCACGGGTATTCCTAACCAAGGGTCAGAAGAGCCCCAACGACCTGGGCCGATAAGAATGTATGGATTCTTTTCTTCCATTAGTTTTGAATTAAGCTTTTTAATTTCCTCTACTATTTGATATGATTTTGACATATCAAAGTTTTCTTGATTTACATATACAATGTCAGTAAGATTTTTTGAAATACCATTTCCAAGCGAATTTTCACTAAAGAATAAAATTTCCTTTTTTGGGATGTCATCGATTTCTACATCGATTTTTTCTTCTGGAGGAATCATATTTCTTATTTGAAGTATAACTAATTCAGAGGGCGTTTCGTCTTTTTGTATATTTACGGCAAACTCAATTTCTACAGGATATCCCAGAGCAATCTCACTTATCTTCAAAAGTAATTTAATTGCATTTGCAAGAGGAATTGAATCATAGTTAATTATGGGAGAAAAATCTACGACAAGATATCCATTTTCGTATATTCCTGGATAAAAACTATCATCTTGCATTATGTAAGTAGAGACGACTTTATCTAATACGCCATGCTGTTTTGCAACTTCTACATCTAATTTTTCTAAAGAAGTATCTTCGTCATAATCAACAAATTTGTAAATTGATCTTAGATTTAGCGCGTAAAATTTGTTTTGTGCATATTTCATATATTCTTTGGCCGTTCCAAACAATGGGGCTTTTGGTCTTTCTGGACAGAATGCATAACTACTTCCACCATCAACAATTGATTTACCAAGGCCAAGTGCGAGATAAACAATTCCTTCTTCAGATTTACATGGCCCTGATGGATAATAGTTATAAGATTTTGCAACACCAGAAACTGTTGGGTAAAAATATTTTCCATTACGAGCACCTACAACTTCTTGGATAAGTACTGACATTTTTTCATCACCTATATGTTTAGGTGTTGATTTTATGTAAGTACGTGCTTTTTCAAAATACGTTGATGCAAAAACGTATTTAATAGCATTACAAACTTCTTGAAATCTAATGTCGGTTTCCCAAGAATCGTTTGGAAGAAGCATCGAGGCATAAATTCCTGCAAAAGGTTGCATTAAAGAATCTTCTAAAAGACCAGATGATCTAACGATTAAAGGTTTTTTAGCGTTTCTTACAAACGAACGGAGATCACCTATTACTGTAGCTGGGAGATCCGAATCTAAAAACTTTTTGGAAATCCTTTCATCGGATAAATGATTAAAATCTAAGTCGAATAAATTATTATTTTCAATAAAACTATCAAAAACATCTGTAGAAAGAACAATACTCCGCGGTATTGTTATTTTTAATTTAGGAAACATATCTTCATTAATATATTTTGAAAGGATTTTTGCCAAAAATGCAATACCTCTAGCCTTACCACCTAAAGCACCATCTCCAATTCGACTTATTTTTACATATGGGTCTGAAAAATTCCTACTAAAAGATGAAATAGCCGTCTTTGAAACTGAATATTTGTAATCTTCTAAAAGATTTACCAATTCTTGTTTTAACTTATCAGCTTTGTTTATTTTATCTTCAATTAATTTACATTTGTTTGAAAGTTCAGTTTCATTTAGAGACTCTAACCATTTTGAAATTTCGTTTTTTTTAGCACAATTAAAAAAACATGAATCATCAACATTTTTTAGTGCATTTTCAAAATCCTTCATTTTTTTAACTTTAAAAATTTCTTTTCCTTTTTTATCCTTTAGAATGAAATCTTTTGGGCCAAAACTCTTTTTTACAAACTGTTTTACTTTGTTATTTAGGCCTGACGAATTTTTTGAAACAATATGAATTTTATTGCTTTTAATCCATTTTTGTTGTATTGGTTCTGAAGATTGTATTAAAACTGGCAATTGCGGGTTTTCTTCTATTGCATTATTTGCAATTTCAATTCCTGCAGGTTTATTTTTTTTGTCTTTCTTCATATAATTATCGGTTAAAATACACAAAAGATTGTCTTTGTATTTTTCATAAAGTTGATTTCCTTGTTCAAAAGTATCTGCATGAAGAATGTAGGGTCTTCTTTTATATCTTAGAACCTTTTGTTCTAAGTTAATTTCATCATCAACTATATTTGAAGAAAGATTACAGATTTCTTGACTTATTATTGATATGTAACTAGAATAATGTTGAATTGAATCTTCTATAAGTAAAATACATTTGACATTTTCTTTACTTCTTGCTTTTTCAATATTTTTAAAATCCTCAAAAAGCTGAATAATACTTAAGACGATTTTCCCATCGCCATTCCATGTAAATATTTTATCAATATTTTCATGATTCTTATCAGCAACTTCCCTTAATTCTTTGAGATTATTTCCTAACAATACAATGGCTGTGTCTGTGTGATCTTTGATTTTTTTAGAAAGATCTTTAATCGGCATATCTTCAGGTTTATTGAAAATTATGATTAAATCAAAGCTTTCGTTTTTAATCAACTTTAGACTTTCTTGGCCTTTTTCGATATGGACAATTTTAATTGGACGTTCATCTTCAAAAGAACACCATTCATTAAATAAATTATTTAATCTTCCCTCTTCTTGCAATAAAAAATAATTGTAAGAAGAAGAAATGAGAAGAATCTTCTTAATTTTATAGTTTCTAAATGTTTCTGTAATATTATATTTTATTTGTTGACCTATCTCTGGCTTTTTATTTGTTATTTCTTCGATTATCTGTTGTATTTTTTGCTCTTTTTCATTTATCAACATATTTCATTTTTCTTTTTTAATAATTTTCTATACCCAGCCTCTAAATTTACATGCCTCTGCTACTTTCTGGATTGCTATCATATATGCTGCGTCACTAACTCTTAAATTCTTTCTTTTTGAAAGATCCCAAACTTTGTAAAACGCATCCGTCATCTTATTATCGAGCTTGCCTAAAACTTCTTCTTTTGGCCAGTAATAATTTTGATTGCTCTGCACCTGTTCAAAATAACTACATACAACTCCGCCAGCATTTGCAAGAAAATCAGGTATTATTACAACACCTTTTTTTGTTAAGATCTCCTCAGCTTCGGGCGTTATTGGTCCGTTTGCACCAGATATTATAACTTTCACCGATGGTTTAATCTTATCTACATTATCTTTTGTAATAGAGTTTTCTAGTGCTGCTGGAATTAAAATATCAACTTCATGCTCCAACCAATTTTTTCCATCCATTTTTTTATATCCAAGTTTTGAAGCTTTTTCTTTATTTATTGTTCCAAATCTATCTGTGATTCCTCTTAGTTCTTTTATATCTGAACCACTTTCTTTTAGATAGCTGCATGCACAACCGTCTTTTTGATCCCAACAGGATACACTAACAACTGTGCCCCCATAATCAATGAATAATTCTGCTGCATATTGAGCCACATTTCCAAAACCTTCTATTGATGCCTTCGCTTTTGTAATATCAATGTCCATTTCCTTTAAAACTTCTCTAAGTATGTATATTAGTCCGTAACCTGTAGCTTCAGTTCTACCAAGCGATCCACCCATGCCAACCGGTTTACCAGTTATTACTCCAGGATATTGTCCGCCATGTATAGCTTGAAATTCATCCATCATCCATAGCATATGTTGAGCGTTTGTCATTACATCAGGTGCTGGGACATCTTTTACTGGGCCGATGTCTCTTGCTATTTGTCTGATCCATCCGCGGCATAATCTTTCCTGCTCATTTTCTGAAAGATCGTGAGGATCACAAATAACACCTCCTTTACCACCTCCTAAAGGAATATTTGCTACAGCGCATTTCCAAGTCATCCACATTGATAATGCTTTTACAGTGTCGGCTGTTTCTTGTGGGTGAAATCTAATTCCTCCTTTGCAAGGACCCAATGCATCATTATGTTGGACCCTAAAACCCCTAAAAATTTTTGTTTTACCATCGTCCATTTTTACAGGTATAGAAAAATGATATTCTCTTAATGGATTTCTTAATAAATCACGGGCTGGTTCATCTAAATTGAGCATATCTGCTATTCTATCAAATTGTTGTTGAGCCATTTTAAACGGATTATAGCCTTCTTTTGCCATTGTTTTTCCTCCATATTATAATGGTTTCAATGCGGCGATTATAAAACACCTATAAATAAACCGCTTACAAAGTTTATTTATCATTATATACAAGTTGGTTATAAATATTATTTTTTAAAGGACAATTTTTATACAAAATTTTATTTATTTTTGTATACTAAGTTTTTATTAGGAGAAAAATTTGTACATATTTTATTTATTTTTTATTTCCCACAATCTTCGTTCAAGCCACGCTAAAGAAAGTTTTTGTGGCTTTATTGCATGAATCATTTTAGATGAAAGTATAATATTTGAAATTCCCCCAACATCCTCAGAAAATTTATTGATTATCTCTTCACCCATGTCAAAGAAGTTTTCTATTGTTTTAAACGCTGAAAAAATCAAAAAATTATATCTTCCTGTACTTGCCTCTTGTGCTCTTGAGATGTTATTGTTTTTTAGAATATACTCTCTAATTTCTTGTTTTTTTGATTTCACTTCAATTAATGAAACAACCAAATTGTATTTGGGAGGTATAAACAAGTTTGGAAAAAAACAGCGAGGTTTTGCAATTATATTATTTTTCATTAAATTTTCAATTCTATTTGTAACGGTTTTTCTGTTTAATTCCAATTCCCTAGAAATAAATGAATCATTTCTTTGTATATGCTCCTCATTCATTAGTTTTTCAAGTATAATGAATGAAGTATCATCAAGTTTTATGTTATTTAATTCAACAAAACCTTTTTTATCAAAATCTTTTCTTAGATCCTTTATGAAACAATTAGGTTCATATTTGAACATTAATTTATTACTGAAAATTAGAGCTTCAGCAGGGGCTCGATTTTCACGAGAAGGGATTTTATGATCCTTAACAATTCTTTCACGCCAATTGTGATACGATTCTAAATCTTTAAAAAACTCAATTAAAAATGTGTTGTATGGCCCTTCCATGCACGAAAAAGCAGCAAATATATGGGAATCATCCTTTAAAAAATCTATAACTTCTTCGTTTCTTGGCATATCTGCTCTAACCAGAGCTAGCAAGGGATATTCGTTGTAAAGATGAGGGAAATGATAAAAGGGCTGACTTAAAATATTTGAATCTTGTAATTTTTTAATTTTTCTCTTAACAGTTGCTCTATGTATATTTATATCTTTAGAAAGCGCACTAATATTTATTAAAACTCCTTCACCCGATACAAGATATCTTAGCAATCGAAGATTTATCTCATCTTCTAAAAGATTCATAGTAAATAAGAAAGATAATTACAATTTAAAATTTTATATTAAAAAGAAAGAAGGATTAAATTAATCCTTGATCTATCATTGCATCTGCAACTTTTACAAATCCTGCGATATTTGCACCATTCACATAATTTACAAAATCGCCTTGTTTACCATACTTAACACACGAAGCATGTATTTGTTGCATAATCCATTGAAGTTTACTATCAACTTCCTCTCTGGGCCAACCCATACGTAAACTGTTTTGACTCATTTCAAGGCCACTTGTTGCAACTCCACCAGCATTTGCAGCTTTTCCAGGACCATATAAGGTTTTTGCATCCATAAAAATTTCAATTCCTTCAGGCGTTGTTGGCATATTTGCACCCTCAGAAATACAAATGCAACCATTATCAACAAGAGTTTTTGCATCCTCTTTACTAATCTCATTTTGTGTTGCAGATGGGAACGCCACATCACATTTTACGGACCATGGTCTTTTCCCCGACTCATAGGATACATTAAATTTTTCTGCATATTCTTTGATACGGCCTCTTTTGATATTTTTTAATTCCATTACGTATTCTAATTTTTTGTCATCAATTCCATTTGGATCATGAATCATTCCAGATGAATCTGAAAGTGTTACAACCTTTCCACCCAGTTGATTTACTTTTTCAACAGTATACTGAGCAACATTTCCAGATCCAGATACTGTAACTGTTTTGCCTTTTAATGAGTCCTTTTTTGTTTTAAGCATTTCTTGAGCAAAATATGTTGCTCCATAACCTGTTGCTTCAGGCCTAATAAGTGATCCGCCCCAGTTTAATCCTTTACCAGTTAAAACTCCGACAAATTCGTTTCTAATTTTACGATATTGTCCAAACATGAAACCTATTTCACGCCCACCAACGCCAATATCTCCTGCTGGAACATCTGTAAATTGACCTATGTGTCTTTGCAGCTCTGTCATGAATGATTGACAAAATCTCATAACTTCATTGTCAGATTTTCCTTTTGGATCAAAATCAGATCCGCCTTTCCCTCCACCCATTGGTAGAGTTGTTAGGCTGTTTTTAAATATTTGTTCAAAACCTAAAAACTTTAGAATACTTAAGTTGACACTAGGATGAAATCTAAGTCCGCCTTTATATGGCCCAATAGCGCTATTAAATTCAACACGAAAACCACGGTTAACTTGGATTTCGCCACCGTCATCCATCCATGGCACACGAAACATAATAACTCTTTCAGGTTCAACTATTCTTTCTAAAACTTTATTCTTCTGATATTTTGGGTTTTTCTTTACAAAAGGCATTAAACTTTCAACGACTTCTTGAACCGCCTGATGAAACTCTCTTTCTCCAGTATTTTTTTGTTTTACTTTTTCCATAAAAGCTTCAACGTCTTTATCCATAATATTCCTCCCGATTGAATGAGTGGTTATCGAAAAATCCTATTAAAACTTTATTGATATGAATTATTTAGAAATTTCAACATTTTTTGTAGAAATAATGTCAACTTTTGTGTCTAAAATATTATTTATTAAAATATCTCCAACTTTAATTGGAGCTTTAACCTTCATTTTTTTTATTTCTTTTAAAACGGAAAATACTAACTTTTTTGGAATTGGCTTTGAACTTTTAACACTAATAAGTGGCCATTTCCCATTTTCAACTAAAATAGATGTTGTTAGCATTCTTTTAGGATTAAGCGCTTCACTTTTAGCGTATTCAATTCCCTTTTGGCACTTTCCTTTATCTAAAATTTCACATTTGTCTCTATCTTTCCTAATTAGAATTTTACAACCGATTGGACAAACAATACAAGTTATTTCTTTTTCACTCATCTATGACTTCAACCTCTAAATATTCATTTGAGATGATTTCTTTTTCAGTTATATTTACATTTAATCTAATCATATTTGCCGGATTAGCAAAAGGTAATTTTTTTGATAAAATCTGCTTATCTTTAAATCTTAAAACCGCCCTTGGATTTTTAATTGGCCTTTTAACTCTAAAACTGAGTGTTATTTCACCAGGTTTGTTAATTTTTTGTGGAATAACATATCTAACATTATTGTTTGGAATTACTCTTATCTTTTCTTTCCCTATAGTTTTATCTTGCGCTGCATTTTTACCTGCTAATTTTGCATCTAGGGAAAGCATATCGACTGTATCATAAACTTGCAAGCAATTTCCACAAGAATATATTCCTTTAATTTCTGTTTGATAGTTTTGATCTACAATAGCGCCGCCAGTTAACGGATCAATTTTAATGTTAACATCTTTTATAAGTTCATTTTCAGGAATTAGGCCCAGCGATAATAAAAGAGTATCACATTTAATTTTCTTTTCAGTTGTTGAAATAGGTCCTTTATCACCTACTTGCGATATTGTTACCTCTTCAATTCTTTCTTTTCCCTCTATATTTGTAACTGTATGGTTGAGATATAGAGGTATGTCGTAATCGTCAAGGCATTGTACTACATTTCTCGGGAGGCCACTTGCATAAGGAAGTATTTCAACAACCCCTAGAACATTAGCTCCTTCAAACTTCAATCTTCTAGCAATAATTAACCCCACATCTCCAGAACCTAAAATTAATACATTTTTTCCAGGCATAATATTATATAAATTGATAAAAGCCTGTGCAACACCTGCAGTATATATTCCACTGGGTCTAGTTCCTTGTATCATAATGCTGTATCTTGTTTTTTCTCTACAACCCATAGCAAGAATTATAGATTTTGCTTTGATTTTCAAAAGCCCATTTTTATTTACTGCAATAATTTCTTTTTTTGCGTTTAATTTTATTGCCATCGTTTCTTTCAAAAATTCTATATTATTTTTCTTTGCCTTAGAAATATACATCTCAGCATACTCTGAACCAGTCATAGATTTGCCTGTTTCTTCTACGCCAAAACCATCGTGGATACATTGAGGCAATATCCCCCCTAACCAATCGTTTCTATCTAATATTAAAACCTTTTTAGCGCCGGTTTTTTTAGCAGAAATTGCTGAAGCAAGACCTGCAGGCCCACCTCCAATTATTGCCACGTCTGCATTAAGATTTTTCATAGCTTTTCTCCATATTTTTAGAAAAAAGATAAGATCCAGGCGATTTTAGCTTCATTTCTTCTGGTTTGACTTTGAAATGGTCTTCTAATATTCTAACAACATGTTGTGTACAAAAACCTCCTTGGCATCGACCCATTCCTGCTCTACACCTATATTTTACAGAAGATAGTGTTTTTGCTCCAAGAGGATTTGAAAGTGCCTGAATTACTTCCTGTTCAGTTATATGCTCGCATCTACAAATGATTCTTCCGTATCTTGGATTTTGCTTTATCAAATCGTCTTGTTTTTTTGCTGTTAATTCCGAAAATCTTTTTTCCTTTTTTACTTTTGATATAAATTTGGTTTTTTCCTCTAATTTTATTTTTCCGCTAATTATTCTTACAACCTCTTTTGCTATTGCTGGTGCTGCCGTTAGACCTGGCGATTCGATTCCAAGTAAGTTTATCAACCCGGGTGTGTTTTTACTTTCTTCTATTCTATAATCTGCCCATCCTCCTTGCTTTTTTGAAGCAAGTTTGCATCTTATTCCAGAATATGCATTAATTACTGCATTTTTTGGCAATGCAGGCATTATCTTTCGCGCTTCTTTTAGCAAATTTTTCGTGACAAAGTTAGTGGTTCTTGTGTCTTCCAAATCCTCAATAAATTCAGCGCTTGGTCCCAAAAGAATGTTGCCTTCTATTGTTGGAGTTATATGAATTCCAAGAACTCCTGATTCTTTGTCAGGAATTGGATAGATCATTGATGTCAAAAGATTACTATAATTTTTATCTAAAACCAAATATTCTCCCCTACATGGATAAATATTAAAATCTGGCTCTTCCAACATTGATACAATTTTTCTGCAATTAAGACCTGCAGCATTTATTATAATATCAGATTTGAAAATACCATTTATGGTTTTAATTTCAAAATGATTTTCTTCTTTTTTTATATCTATGACTTCTGTTTCAAGAAAAAAATCCACTCCATTTATTGCAGCATTTTCTGCAAGTGCTATTGTAAATTCGTACGGTAAAACTATTCCAGCCGTTGGTACCCAAAGTGCTTCGTAACAACTAGCATTGAATTCGTTCTTCTTTATGTCTTTTCTATCAATAATTTTTAGTCCATATACACCGTTTTTAATACCAACTTCTTTTAATCTTTTTAGTTCTTTTAATTCATTTTCATTTTTTGCAACAACATATTTTCCAACCCATTTGGCTGAAAAACCTAAATCATTAGCTAAGTTTTTTATAATCTCGTTCCCTTGGACACAAAATTTTGCTTTTAGCGAGTTTACTTTTGAATTTATACCACTATGTATAACGCCACTGTTTGCTTTGCTAGATCCAGATGCTACATCAGATCCTTTTTCAAAAACTGCAACTTTTAGTTTATATTTGGATAACTCCCTAGCAATAGCAGAACCAATAATCCCTCCGCCTATTATTGCAATCTGGAAGCTTTTCATTGAATTTTGGAAATGAAAACATATTGTATAAATTTAGCTGCAAAAAGCATAATTTTTAGTAATCGTTAATTATGTAGAACCATAAGAGTTTAAATGAAAGTAAAAATAAATTACGGAACCTCTATTTTAGATATAGACATTCCTGGGAATTGCGAGATTCTTGGTCCAAAGTCTGTTCAAGAAAAAAACCAAGAAAAATTAATTGAAAAAGCGCTGGAAAAACCATTTGGCAAAATATCTATAGATTCATTCTTTAAAAACTCTGACAAGATACTTATAATAGTAAACGATGCAACGCGTCCAACTCCAACTGCACTTTTTATAAAGCATTTATTCGACCGTCTTTCAACTCATCCAAACATTGAATTTATAGTAGCAACTGGCTCCCATCCAGATCCTACAAAAGAAGATTTAGATTTCATTTTTGGAAAATATTTCGAATACTTCAAAGATAAAATTACAATCCATAATGCAAAAAATAAAGAAATTATGTATGATTTAGGAGTTTCAAATTTTAAAACTCATTTTTTAGTAAATAAAAAAATAATTGAATCAAAAAATATTCTTGTTTTAGGTAGTGTCGAACCTCATTATTTTGCAGGGTATACTGGCGGTAGAAAGGCATTTTTACCAGGCGTTTCTGCTTATGAGACAATTGAAATGAATCACAAACTTGCATTAGATATTAACTCAAAATCTCTTGCGCTAAGAGGAAATCCGGTTCATGAAGACATGGTGGAGATGGCAAAAAAACTAAAAAATTTAAATATTTTTTCAATCCAAGGGGTTTTAACGCCAGAAAATAAATTGTATGCAGTTACTGCTGGAGATATTTTTGAATCTTTTTATGAAGCAGTTAAATTTACAGATGAGGTTTATTCCATCCCTATACAAAAGAAAGCAAACATTGTTGTTACAGTGGCTAAATGTCCAATGGATAGAGATCTTTATCAATCACAAAAAGCACTAGAACATGGTAAACTTGCCCTTGAAGATGGCGGAATTATTATTTTAGTTTCAAAATGCTCACAAGGCGTTGGTAACAAGACATTTATGAATCTCCTAGAAAAGGAAAAAGATAAAAAAAGAATAATTGAGATAGTTGATTTAAAATATATTCTTGGATATCATAAACCTGTTAAACTTGTTCAACTAGCTGAAAAAGCCGATATTTGGGCAGTAACAAATCTTGATGATCAAACAATAAAAAACGCTTTAATGACCCCTTATAAAAATGTTCAAAATGCGATTTTAGAAGCTATAAAAATAACAAAAGAAAAAGGAAAACAACCCGAGATAAAAGTTCTTACAGAGGGCAATCTGACCGTTCCAAATTTTATAAAAAACAACAGTTAAATAACAATATTTTATACATAATTCTGCCTAAATTTAGTTGGGGACGAGGAGATGAAAACTCAAAATTTCACCAAAGACAAAGTGCTTAATATAACAAATGAAAAAGACGTTATTTTCATTAGACTTCAGTTTATTGACATACTAGGAATTCCAAAAAACATAGTAATTCCTGCTAGTAGACTTGAAGAAGCATTTAATGAAGGAATGCCTTTTGATGGCTCTTCTATTGCAGGATATGCAACAATCGAAGAATCTGATAAAATTGCAAAACCCGATCCAAATAGTTTTGTAATTTTACCTGAAGAAATTGAGCAAAGAAAAACTGCAAAATTAAATTGCGATATTTATGAGCCAAACGGTAAAAGATTCCCTGGCGATACAAAATATGTTTTAGAAAAACTTGTAGAAAAAGCGGCAAAATTAGGATATGTATATAATACCGGTCCAGAATGCGAATTTTTCTTATTTAAAAAAGAAGGAGAAAACTCAACTTTAATTCCAAATGACTCTGCAGGCTATTTTGATTTATCTCATCGAGATCTTGCAGAGGGAGTAAGAGCAGATATTTCTCTTGCACTCGATTGTTTTGGTATAGATACATATACTTCGCATCATGAAGTATCTGATGGTCAACACGAAATTAATTTTAGATATTCTGATGCAATTACAACTGCTGATAGAGTTATCACTTTAAAATATGTTACAAAAGTAATAGCAACCAAACATAATCTACATGCATCATTTATGCCAAAGCCAATGTATGCAAAAAATGGTTCGGGAATGCACACACATGCTTCTCTTTTTACAAAAAATGGAAAAAATGCTTTTTATGATTCAAAAGATAAATATCAGTTAAGTAAAATTGCTAAATATTTTATGGGAGGGCTTTTAAAATATGTTAAGGAAATAACATGTATTTTAAACCCAACAGTTAACTCATATAAAAGGCTAGTTCCAGGATATGAAGCTCCTACTTACATATCATGGGCGAATAGAAATAGAAGCGCTTTGGTTAGAATACCGACCGGACGAGGAAAAAGTACAAGATGTGAGCTAAGAAGTCCAGATCTATCAGGTAATCCATATCTTCAATTTGCTGTAATTCTTGCAGCAGGCTTAAAAGGTATTGAAGATAAAATCGACCCGCCTGAAGCATTAGAAAAAAACATTTATGCATTATCTGCTAAAGAAAAGGAAAAATATGGCATAGATCAATTACCAGAAAGCTTAGGTCATGCACTTTCATTGATGGAAAAAAGTTCTTTGCTAAAAGAGTGTTTGGGTAGGCATATTTTTGATAACTTCCTTCATGTTAAACGAAAAGAGTGGGAGAAATATAGAACTCAAGTAACTCAATGGGAAATTGACAAGTATCTTCATATCTTATAATATTTAAGGTTTTCTCAATACTTGATAATAATTTGTACTTATCTTAGTTAAGTAAATCTTATTAATTGATAGATATATTACTAGCTGAGGTTTTTTGTGATGTCATTTGAAATGCAAATTGTAAGTAATACGCCTTTAATTGGTGATGACGATATAGACAGTGTTGCAAAAAAATTTTTTGAACAAATTGGCTATCTATCAAAAGGATCTGATCCATCAATTCCATATAAAATTTTTGCAGATTTTTTCCTGAAGCATCCTTCAAAAGCATGGCTTGTTGATGAGATTGCAACAGAGCTAAAAACTTCCAGACCAACTGTTTATAGACATCTAAACAAATTAAAAGGTTTTGACATTCTTGAAGAAGTACAAACATTTGACGATATGACTAAACAGAATAAGAAAGCATATCAGCTGAGATATGGCAATATACAAAAGGCATGGAATTTTGTAGAAGCACACATTAAAGTAGCAGTAGAAAATTACGGTAAGACTGTTGAACATTTACAAAACTTGTTGGACAAACAAAGGAAGGGTTTAAATGGACGATAAAAAAGAAAATCTAAAATTAACAGAAGGATCAAGATATAAAATAATATCTATTGGTTCGAGAGAAAATCCATTAGAAACTGACGGTGTCTTTAAAGGATTTGCAAATTTGGGAATTGATGAAGGTGCTTTAATTATGGAGCTAACTGAAACTCATGGTGAAATGAATGGGATAAAGAGATTAGTTCCTTTACACGCCATTCTTGCTATTGATATTTTAGATGCTAAAGAACATAGTAAAAAAGAGGATAAAGAAACACATCATTACTATGGTTAATTACTAAAAACATCTTAAATTTAAATAATTGAGGCATTTATTTGTCTAAAAAATGCTTTTATTGCAATAAGGAAGCAACTAATATTACTGTGGATGATGAAGGGATTATGTTTTATCTTTGCGATAAGCATTTTATCATGTTTAATGCACAATATCCAAAAGGCAGATATGCTAAAGATAAGGAGGAGTATACAGATAGATAATTTTTAAAAATAAAAAAATATTAAAATGGGTATTACCGTAACACCAAATGTTAGGTAATACCTATACTATCTTAGCATCAGTAGGTACCAAATACCTCCAATGCTCTAAAAGAAGAGATAGATACCAAATATCTTCTCTTCTAACAGACATTGTTAATGTTTGTCAATCATTTTATTTAAATCTAATGTGTAAAAAAGTCATTTAAGCATTTTAAATTAAAATATTTGATTAAATACAAAGAGTTATAAGGGAAAAACAAATTTTATCTTGCAAAAATAAATTACAATCAGACCTCGTGGGGAGGAAAAAACATGGCTGAAGGGAAAAAAATAGATTCTGATAGTAACATTGTTTATGTAGGAAACAAACCGCCAATGAATTATGTGACTGCTGTTATGGCTCTCTTTAATTCTGGCAACTTTAATGAAGTAACAATTAAAGCTAGAGGAAATGCAATTAGCAGAGCAGTTGATGCAGCAGAGATTACAAAGAATAGATTTGTAACAAACGCAGAAATAAAAAATATAGAAATAGGTACAGAATCCCTAACAAATGAAGAAGGAAGGACTTCAAACGTTTCTTCAATAGAAATAACACTGAAAATCAAAAAGTAAAATTTCAAATCTATTATACTTTAGATATTTATCAAATCTTTTTAGCAAAAATGATAAATATAAGATAATATTGCCTTCAAAATAATATGGACTCAGTTTTTAATTTATTAGATAATGATATTAAAAATTTTCTTACTGAGAAAAATATTAAAAAACCAACTGAGCCACAAAAAAAGTCAATTCCGTCTATCTTGGGAGGAAAAAATGTTTTACTTATAGCGCCAACTGGTCTTGGAAAAACAGAATCAGCTCTTTTACCAATATTTCATAATTTTCTAAAATACAAATCAGAAAATAAAGACAGAAAAAAAGGATTTTCAATTCTTTATATAACTCCTTTAAGAGCATTAAATCGAGATATGCTTAAAAGAACATTTGAATGGGGAAAACGACTTAATATTACAATTGGCGTAAGACATGGCGATACAACTCAAAATGAAAGAGCAAAACAATCAAGAAACCCTCCAGATATGCTAATAACAACTCCTGAAACACTGCAAATAATGTTTACTGGAAAAAGACTTCGAAACCACCTAAAATCCGTTAAATGGGTTATTGTAGATGAAGTTCACGAACTTGCTTGTGATGAGAGAGGTGCTCAACTTTCAATTGGTTTAGAAAGGTTGGAAGAACTTACAAAACAAAACAATTATAAATTTCAAAGAATAGGGCTTTCGGCTACTGTAGGCCTACCTGACGAAGTAGCAAAATATCTTGGCGGTTTTGAAAACAATGATTTCAGAAATGTAGAGATTATTGAAGTTGACGCCACAAAGAATATTAATATAAATGTGGAGTATCCAGAAACACAAAAAGAAGATTATAAGCTTTCAAAATACTTGTTAATTGAACCAATTTCTTTTACTCTATTAAGAAGATGTAAAGAAGTTATTGATAAACATAAATCGACTTTATTTTTTACAAATACAAGAGATGCAGCTGAAATTCTCTCTTCACGTTTTTATCAATGGCAAAAAGATATGAAAATCGGTGTTCATCATGGTTCTCTATCTAAAAACGCGAGAATAGAATCAGAAAATGATTTTAAAAATGGAAAAATAAAATCTTTAATTTGTACATCATCTTTAGAACTTGGGATTGATGTTGGAAATACAGATTTTGTCATACAATATAATTCTCCGAGGCAAGTAACACGTTTAGTTCAAAGAGTTGGAAGATCGGGACATAAGGTTGGAAAAACATCTAAAGGATTAATTTTTTCAACAAATGCTGAAGATTTTTCAGAAAGCTTAGTTATTGCGAGAAGATCATTACACGGAGAACTTGAAAATTTTATAATCCGAAAAAATCCACTATCTGTTCTTACAAATCAAATTATTTCTATAGTCTTAGAATATGGTAAAATCCAAGACGCAAAAGTTTATGAAATCATCAAAAAATCCTATCCTTTCTATAAATTAAATTTCAAACTTTTTGAAAAAATATTAAGTCAACTAAAAAATCAGAGGTCTATATGGTTTGAATACGAGAATGCAAAAACATATCTTATAAAAAGAAAAAACTCTAGAAACTATTTTTTAGATAATATTTCAATGATACCAGATGAAAAATCTTATAATGTTGTTGATATTGGCTCTAGAAAAATAATAGGTAAACTTGATGAAAGTTTTGTTTTATCAAGTATTTTTGAAGGGGAAAAAATTATTCTTAATGGGAGACCATGGACTATAGTTAAAACAGAAGATGATGAAATTTTGGTTTCACCTGCAAATCAACTTGGAGATATTCCTTCTTGGATAGGCGAGGATATACCAGTTCCTTTTGAGGTTGGCATGGAGGTTGGGATGTTTAGAAGATTAGCTGCAGAAAATACATCGATTAAACAATATCCCACAGATAAAAAGTCAATCGAAAAATTTTATAGATATATCTCAAAACAAAAAGAGCAAGGATTTTTTATTCCGAGCGATAAATTAATTACAATTGAATCGGAAGAAAAAAACGTAGTTATTAATGCATGCTTTGGAACAAAGGTAAATGAGACTTTAGGCAGACTTATTTCTTCAATTCTAGCTCAATCTTTAGGGGAAAGTGTGGGAATAAATAGCGACGCCTATAGAATTAATCTTGAAATTCCTGGAAGATTTCCTGTAGAAAAAATTAGAGATATTCTATTAAAGACAGATCCAGAAACTTTGGAATATATTATAGAGACCATATTAAGAAATTCGACTTATGTAAGATGGCAACTTATAAATGTAGCAAGAAAATTTGGTGCTTTAAGAAAGGATTTTGACTTCAAAAATATAGGCTCAAAAAGACTTTTTGGCATTTTTGAAAATTCTCTTGTTTTTGATGAAGCACTTGATAAATTAATTTGGGAACTAATGGATGTTAAAAATACAAAACTAATTCTAAAAAAACTTCAAAATAAAGAAATAGATATAAAAATACAAGGGCTCTCTCCGATTTCAATTGCTGGCTTTGAAACTGTTCGTGGCCTTATGGTTCCTCAAAAAGCTGATCGTTCTATATTAATGGCCTTAAAAAGGAGAATTGAGGATACTGACATAACTTTAATATGTACAAATTGTAGAAATGTTTGGAATACTGCTGTTAGAAGGGTTGATGATCAACCCAAATGTTCAAAATGTGGGGCAATAAAAATTTCTGTTATTAAGAGATATAATAAAGACTTAGCAAAGCTTTTTGCAAAAAAGAAGATAATAAATAAACAAGAAAACAAAGAATTAAAACGACTCCATAAAAACGCAAGTTTAGTACTTTCCTATGGTAAACATGCCATTTTAGCTTTAATGGCGAGAGGCATTGGTCCAGATACTGCGGCAAGAATTCTAAGGAAATATAATAAACAAGAACTTTTTAAATCAGAAGAAACAGAAATAAAATTTTTAAGAGATATATTAAAAGCAGAATTAAATTATGCTAAAACAAGGGGATTTTGGGATGATTAATCCACCTGAAGCAATATTTATATAGATATAAATCTATATTATCTTCAAACGGTGATAAAAAATGAAGCGGGGAATAATTTTAGGAAGCCTTATGGTGGTTTTATTATTTTTAATAATGCCTTATACTAGTGCAGTTGAAGGTTCTATACAAACAAATTCAATAAAAAATGACTTAAATGAACTATTATCGATGGATTTCCAAGAGTTATCGAGATATATTGAGGATTTATTTGAGGATGAGCCAGCCTTAATTTCAAATATAATCGAACAAGCTGAAGATGAAGATTTAATAGAAGATGATATAGATGAATTATTAGATTCAAATGAAACATTTTTAGAAAAAATATGGCTCAGGGTTTTTAATTATCGAGCATTTCGACTTTATATCAGTATTTGTCTTTATGGTTGGTTTAAATCAAAACTAACTTTGATGAGAACAATGACTTGGGGGATCAAAACTTTAAGATGGATAAAGGTTGGAATAATATTGGGCATAATTGATCCAACACCTCAACCAATAACGCCAAAAATTTCATTTGTGCAAAGTATGACGAATAAAACTTTGACGGTTGTAGCTGTTGAGCCCGAAGATGTTAATTGGAGTGACATTGATAATGTAGGATCTGGTTCTTGTGATCCAATCCCTATGGGTAATGTTATAGTTGGAGATAAAATAACAAATTGTACAGGTATAATTGTACTTAGATATAAACCAACAAATGAGGTTATGGGAATATTTGAATTTAATTAATATCTAAACCCTCCTTATTTTTTTATTAATTTCTTAAAAACATTAATAAAAGAAACAAATGTTTCAAAATTTATATTAACCAAAAGATTTAAATTATAATGAAGTAATTATAATAGAATAAAATTTGATTGGGGGAATTAGTAATGAACAAAAAGATAGGTATATTAATTTCAATTATGCTTTTATTCACAGCAATTTATCCAGTGGCTGGATTGTTCGATAATCAAACAAAATCTGATAATTGGTGGCCAATGTTCCGCTATGATTCAGCTAATACTGGCAGTTCTATAGCTTTTGCACCTAATAATGATAATTTAAAATGGAAAAAAACAATAAATGAAGAAATATACTCTTCAGTCCCTATCGTTTATGATAATAAATTATATCTAAGTACGGGTTTTTATTATGGGGATTTTGAAAGAGGAAAATACAACGATATTGATGAGATTTTAGGTAATAAAATTTCATTAGTTAATGTGTTAGAATCTCTTATAGAAAAGAGGGAGGATTATATAGGAGGACTATACTGCATGGATTCAAGTGATGGTTCTTCTTTATGGAATTTTTCTATGGTAGCTCCAAATGATCCAGTTATTATTGGGGATAAAGTGTATGTCTCTGATTTAGATCTTTATTCGTATGACAGTAAACTTTATTGTTTGAATTCAGAAAATGGAGATGAGATATGGAATGAATCTGTTGGAGAACTAATAGTATCTCCAACAATTGCTTCAAATGAAAAAATATTTATAAATTGTTTAAATCTAAATGGTTATAGTGGATCTGTTAAATGCTATGATTTACAAGGAAGTATGGAATGGAGCTATTCACTGCCGCCTGATGAAGTAATATGGTTTTCTGCGCCTGCTGTTTATGATAATAAAGTTTTTTGCATTTCAAATGATATGAATTCTTATTATAATGGAAAGATTTTTTGTTTGAATGCAGAAACTGGTAAGCTGGTTTGGTCAGAACCACTCTCCTCTATTTTCTTTTATATTGGCTCTCCGTCGCCAGTTGTAAAAGATGACAAAGTTTACATTTATGAGTTTGACATTTACAGTTATGGTGGTAATGTTAACTGCCTAAATGCAACTAATGGAGATATGATTTGGTCTTATGATGTTGGATTGTCTTTTGCAACTCCTGCACTTTATAAAAATAGTTTAATAACACAAGGATTTGATTTATATTCATATGGCGGCCATATATTTAATATTGATGCAAATAATGGGGCCTTAGTGTGGGAAAGTGAATTGTCTGGATTCAGTTATTTTCCAATGCCTTGTTCACCGGTATGTTCAGATAATAAGATATATTTAGCTGCCGGAGCCTATTCTGGTTATTCAACCGATTTATCTTGTTATACTTTTGAAGATGGAAATGAATTATGGAGTTATTCTTTAGATGATATTACAATTTCAGGGACTTCTATAGCTGACGATAAAGCCTTTATTTTCGACTATTCGGGAAATATTTATGCGTTTGAGGATCCAATTAAGATTATAGATATATCCGGCGGATTTATGAGCGTTAAAGCAGAGATAAAAAATAATATTGAAAGCGATTTCAATGATGTGAGCTGGAGTATCTCTGTAATTGGAGGAATGTTTGGTTATTTAAATAAAACTATTTCTTCAAAAATTGGAACCTTAACCTCAGATAATAGTGAATTGATTAGATCTTTTCCGATTTTTGGATTTGGTAATATAAAAATAACTGTGGAAGTAGATACAAATGGTATAAATCCAATCAAAAAAGTAAAAGAAGGATTTGCACTAGGGCCGTTTATTGTGGTCCAATAATTTTTATTTTTTATTAACAAACTATTTATACTTTAGTAGCCAATTAATTAATAAACAAATCTACTATGAAATTAGGGGGAATTAAACGACTATAAAAATTAATAGAATATTTATTTTGATTTTTTTTATTCTAGCTTTATTGATTAATCCAATTGAAGGTTTAGAAAATCAAGACGATATTAAATCTGAAATATTAAAATATTCTGAGAGAAAAACAATTTTTGATAACTTTCCTCCTGAAAAACCAAATATTGTTTCAGGAGTTGATGATGGCGAGATTGGAGAAGAGTATATTTATATTGCAAATTCAATCGATCCAGATGGAGATGACATTTACTATTTGATTGACTGGGGAGATGGTTTTGATAGCGGATGGATTGGTCCATATTATTCAGGAGACAATGCTAATTTTTGCCATTCTTGGAAACAAAAAGGAAATTATAATATACGAGTTAGAGCAAAAGATACAAATGACCAATTGAGTGAGTGGTCAGATTTCTATGAGGTTATAATACATGGCCCATATATAGAATTTAAGGAGATTACTGGTGGTTTAGGCCTAAAAGTTGAGATCCAAAATAATGGAGATAGAGATGCAAATAACATAAAGCTAAATATCGAAACTTCTGGCGGAATCTTTTTTAAAATACTAAATAGAAATTTTGAAATATCCTCAGTACCTGCAGGAGAATCAGCTGAAATAAGATTAATAACTCTTGGTTTTGGTATGGGTCTTTTAAATGATTTTCCAAGTATCAAAATAGGTTTAAATCACACATATGCAAGTAATATTGTAAAAAGAGTCACAACAAGAATTGTAGGCCCATTTGTCAAAAAAGTAGGAGAATATTGGTGTAATGACGAATCTTTTAACGGTTATACTTTGTATTCCCCCATGATGTCTACAAGTACATTTTTAATCAATAATAGTGGAGATGTAGTTCATTCTTGGCAAGGTAGTTATAAACCAGCACTTTCAGTATATTTACTTGAAAACGGAAATATATTAAGAACTGCATGTCATAGTCTAAATCCAAATTTTTGGGGAGGGGGCCTTGGTGGACGTGTTGAGATATTTGATTGGGAAAACAATTTAATTTGGGCGTTTGAATATTCAAATTCGACACATTGCCTACATCACGATGTTGAGATGCTTCCTAATGGAAATATTTTGATGATAGCATGGGAATTAAAAACCTCAAATGAAGCCATTGAGGCTGGAAGGGATCCAAGCAGTTTAGCTTTTGGTGAACTTTGGCCAAATCATATAATAGAGGTGGAACCAACAGGCAGTTTTGGGGGAAATATAGTATGGGAATGGCATTTATGGGATCATTTAATTCAAGATTTTGACCCTACAAAAGGAAATTATGGAGTTGTAGAGGATCACCCTGAACTAATTGATATAAATTATTATCAAAGTCCTGTTTCTGATTGGAATCATGTAAATTCTATTGATTATAATGAGGACTTTGATCAAATACTTATATGCTCACGAACCTTTAGTGAAATTTGGGTAATAGATCATAGTACAACAATTCAGGAAGCTGCAGGTCACACAGGAGGCAATAGTGGAAAAGGTGGCGATATTCTTTATAGATGGGGAAACCCACAGGTATATCGTGCAGGCGATGAGAATGATCAAATGTTATTCGGCCCTCATGATGCGCAATGGATAGAAGAAGGCAAACCCGGGGAAGGAAATATTTTAATTTTTAATAATGGATTAGGCCGCTTTCAAGAAGAGTATTCTTCTGTTGATGAAATTGTTCCGCCCGTTAATGGAAATGGAGTTTATAACTTAGAAACAGAAAACTCATACGGCCCAGAAGAGTTAATTTGGTCTTATTATGATGGCCAAAATCCAGTTAACTTTTATGCACTTAACTTAGCTGGCGCACAGAGAATGCCCAACGGCAATACTATCATATGCGATGGCCCACATGGAATCTTTTTTGAAGTGACGGCTGAAAATGAGATTGTTTGGGAATATAAGAATCAAGTTCCGTCAATGTTTGACTGTCATGTATTCAAAGTAAGAAGATATGCCCCTAATTATCCGGGTCTTGAGAATCTATTTAGTTAATTAATAAGTATAAAACTTTAATTATTCTCTATTAATGTCTTTTATATTGTGTTGAGGCCACAAGACTAATGAAAAATAAATTTATTTTTCAAAACGATTATTCAGAAAAAAAATATATTGAATCAAAAACCAGTGTAAATGTTGTAACAACACTAAAAGAATTTAAAGAATTCTATAAAGTTCAATGGGTTGTTTACGAAAAAGATAATAACTTTGTTCCAGAACTTTGGACAGAAATTAGAGATTTTTTTAAAATAAAAAATCCTTTTTGGGACCATGCTGAGACTAGGTTATTTACTATAAAGAAAAATTCAAAAACTCTAGGAAGAATTGCAGCAATAATAGATTATAATATAAACCAATACAAAAAGGAAAAAATAGGATATTTTGGATTTTTTGAATGTATTGATGATTACAAAATAGCATCACAATTATTTAAGGAAGCTGAAGAATGGCTCCACTCAAAAGATATTACCATTTTTAGAGGGCCAATAAATGGCAGAGTTGATTTTGGATGTGGTTTTTTAAGCAAAGGTTTTGATTTTCAGCCATTTTTGCTTAGCTCATACTCTCCAAAATACTATTTAGATTTTTCAGAAAAATATGGTTTGAAAAATATTAGAGATCAAATAACTTATCACATAGATTTAAAAAAACCAATGCCCGAATATCTAAAAAAAGCGGCAAAAAAATGCAAAAAAGATAATGTTGTTATTCGTAAATTTGATCGTTTTGGGGTAAATAAAGAGTTAAACTGGTGGATTAAATTATTCATGGAGACATTTTCAGATCATTGGGGCTATGTTCCAGTATCGGAGAAGGAGGTTAGACATAGATTTGGTGTTAAACAGATAAGATGGACTGTAGATCCAAAACTTTTTTTAGTTGCTGAGATAAAAAAAGAACCTGTTGCTTTTTTATGGGCAACTCCAGATTACAACATACTTTTTAAAAAATTTAATGGAAAATTAGGTTTAATACAAATAATTCAATTTTTACTTTTTAAAAACAAAATCAAAAGAGGAAAACTCCAATTGATAGGTGTAAAAGAGAAATATCGTAAAAGGTTAATTGGGTCTTATCTTAATTATTGTGCTTTGTTAGAGATGAAGAAACGAGGTTATGAAAGCGCTGAGTGTGGATGGATTGACGAAATTAATTTGCCTTCAAATGAAATTATAGAAAAAACTGGTGCAAAACCATATATAAAAAATAGCGTTTATGAAAAAAGAATATAAAATTGGTAATAGTTGAATATGGATAATAAAAAATTTAAAAATAAGACTGATTTTAAGCATCCTTTATTTGGTATCTCTATTTCTAATTGGATTCAAATTTTGATTTATAATAGAGGTTTTGATTTTTCTTATTTCTCAAGAGCTTTTTTTATATCTTTATATTCAATATTTTTTTTGCCCACTCGCGTTTTATTCAAAATTTTATTTAATAAAAAAATAAAGAAAACAAAAATTGAAAAACCGCCGATTTTTATTATAGGTCATTGGCGCAGTGGAACGACATTTCTTCATGAACTTCTAAGTAAGGATCCAAATTTATGTCACGTATCTTTATGGCATACTTTAATACCAAAATCTTTTCTAATACTTGAAAAAGTAAAACCAATAATGTCAAAATTTTTGCCCAAAACTCGACCAATGGATGCTATGAATGTAGATATTGACGGCCCTTATGAAGAAGAGGCTGGACTTGCAGTTTTAGGAAAGTATTCTTTTTTTCATTGTTTTTATTTTCCAAATAATGCAAATAGACAGTTTGAAAAATCAGTACTATTCAAAGGATTATCTTATACAGATATGAAAAGATGGAGAGATGATTATCTATGGCTACTAAAAGCAGTAACTTTTTCAAACAACAATAAGCAACTAATATTAAAAAATCCTGCAAACACCGCCCGTATAAAAGATTTAATTGAAATGTTTCCTAAAGCCCTTTTTATCCATATATATCGTAATCCTTATAATGTGTATTTCTCAACAAAAAAAATGAGAACCAATGTTTTAGATATGTTTTCATTTCAAAACACAACTGAGAAAAATATAGAATCGAGTGTGATAAATAACTACAAAGAACTTATGAATTCTTACTTTAAAAATAAACAAAATGTCCCAAAAAACCAATTGGTAGAAATTTCTTATGAAAATTTAGTATCAAATCCAATGATAATTGTTGAACAAATTTACAAAAATTTAAACTTTTCAGATTATGAGAAAGCAAAACCATATGTTCATGAGCATTTAAACCAAAAAGTTAACTACAAATCAGATAAATACAAAATTGATGAAATCACACAAAAAAAGATTGAACATCATTGGAAATTTACCATAGAAAAATGGAATTACAAAAAACCCTAAAATTGATTTTTACAAACAAAGAATTTTTTTACTAAAACACACTATCTTTTATTAAATGGACTTTTACGAGGAAATATCTAAATTACTCTTAACAAAAAAAATAAAATCAAAAAAACAATTGCACAAAGAAAAAATAAAACTTTGTAAAAAATATAGATTGAACGTTATACCACCAAATAGCAACATTTTATCGCATATTTCAAAAAATTCAAAAAATTTTGACTTTGCAAAATCTTTACTTTTAAAAAAACCAATGAGAACACTATCAGGCGTGGCAGTTGTTGCAGTGATGACCTCTCCAGAGCTATGTCCTCATGGAAAATGCATTCCTTGCCCCGGGGGTCCTGAGAAAAATACCCCGCAGAGTTATACTGGTTTTGAGCCCGCAGCAATGAGAGGATCATTAAATAATTTTGACCCTTATCTTCAAACAAAAACTAGAATAGATCAACTAAAAGCAGTAGGTCATCCAGTAGATAAGATTGATTTTATAATTATGGGGGGGACTTTTACTTCAAGACTTCCTGAATACCAAAATTGGTTTGTAAAAAGATGCTATGATGCCTTAAATCAAAAAGATTCACTTTCTCTTGAAGAAGCAAAAAAAATAAACGAGAGCGCCAGCTCTAGATGTATAGGTTTAACTGTAGAGACAAGGCCAGATTGGTTTAGGTTGCAACATGCAGATATTTCTCTTTTTCTTGGTGCAACTAGGGTTGAGTTAGGCGTCCAAAGTGTTTATGATGAAGTTTTGAACAATATCCAAAGAGGCCATACTGTTTCTGATACTATTTTTGCAACAAGAATCGCAAAAGAATGTGGTCTTAAGGTTTGTTATCATTTAATGCCTGGATTACCAGGGTCTAACGAAAAAATGGATATCGGGGCTTTTAAGACCGTATTTCAAAATGAATATTTCAAACCAGATATGATAAAAATATATCCAACTTTAATAATAGAGGGAACTAAATTATGCGAAATGTGGAAATCTGGCGAATATGATGCACTTGATACAAAGAAAGCATCAAGAATTATTGCAAAAGTGAAAGAGTATGTTCCAGAATGGGTTAGAATTCAAAGGATTCAACGGGACGTACCGGCCGGAAAAATTAAATCCGGTGTTAAAAAAAGCAATCTTAGACAAATTGTAGAAAAAGAGATGACCAATCACGCAAAATCATGTAGATGTATACGATGTAGAGAACTTGGTCATAAAATCTTAAAAGAAAATGTTGATATAAAAAATCTTGATATCGAGTTAAATCTAAACTATTATGGTGCAAGTTTTTCAGAAGAGATATTTATTTCTCTTGAAGATAAAAAAAAGGATTTGCTTGTTGGATATTTAAGATTAAGAGATATAAACTATTCTCACAGGTTTGAATTAGATAAATCACCTTGCATGGTTATTCGTGAACTGAAAATTTTAGGCAAGGAAGTCTCCATAGGTAAAAAGTCTAAAGAGGCAATTCAACACAGGGGTTATGGAAAAGAATTAGTTAAAGAAGCTGAAAAGATTTGTCTTGAAGAATTTGATAAAAAGAAAATTTCAGTATTAAGTGGCGTAGGTGTAAAACAATATTATAGGAAAATTGGATTTGTTGATGAAGGGATTTATCTAAGTAAAAAATTAAAATAAATACAATAATTAATTTTTTCAAAAACTATTTAAATGTCATTTTAATGGCTGCAGCTACCAAATTCAACATGGGGGAGAGCATGGCTGAATTTATTTGGCATTGGACAAAAGGAAATAAAAAAATATATACTAGAAAAACTGATATTGCTGAAAGAGCAATGAAAGAAGGATTTCTCGTAATGGGTGTTAAAACAAGACCTAGCATTTTACGAATTAATCCACAATAATATTTTTCTTTTTTATCTACAAAATCTTTTTATTACACTTCCTTATTGCTATCATCTAATATGACTGGTTTGGATTACAAAGAATTATTGAAAAAAGTTCATAGTGAAACAGCTTCGGAAAAAATTGAAGAAGAAAGATTTAAAATACCTTCGGTTGATGTTTTTTATGAGGGCAATACAACTGTTCTTCGTAATTTTGATAAAATTGCCGATACTTTGAATAGAGATCCAAACCATTTGTTAAAATTTATTTTAGGTAATGTAGGTACTGCAGGGGATTATAATGGCGGTAGAGCAGTCTTTCAAGGAAAAATACCTGCAAGAACTATTCAGGACAAACTTGAAGAATACGTAAACATGTATGTCATTTGTTCTGAATGTTATAGACCCGATACTCACTTGGTAAAAAAGGGCCGAACCATTCTTTTGAGATGTGATGCCTGCGGTGCATTTAGGTCAATTGGTTCAATGAAAAAGCGCACAATGAAAACATCTGCAGAAGCCTTAAAAGAAGGAAATGTTTACGAATTAACAATAAAAGATATTGGAAAAAGAGGAGACGGAGTAGCGTTTTTTGATAAGTACATAATTTACGTTCCAGGTGCTGTAAAAGGATCAACATTTAAGGTTAAAATTGAAAAAATTTCTGGAACTGTTGCGTTTGGTAGTGTATCTGAATAATTACCTACATAATCATTATAGAAAAATATATAAACCTAAGTTCCCATTCGTTTTTACAAGTGTCAGACAAATGACGCATTTTGTCGTAAATAAGACGGACATCTGACGCGTTATTGACGTATTTATGGGTCAAAAACTGACATTTGTAAGTCATGTGAGGAGGAACATGGAAACCGACCGTATCACAATAAGATTGCCAAAAAGCTATCTCAATCAGATAGATATTTTTATCAGAGCGGGTGAATTCATGACTCGTTCAGAGGTAATTAGACATGCGGTTAAGGAGTACATAAGCAGCCAATCAGATCGTTTAGTTAAAAGAGCGGATAAACTCAAAAAAGTACAAGAGTTGGAAGCTGCGGTCGAGGCTTTAGAACCTTACATGAAAAAATAAAGTTAAAATAGGAGAGAAATGGGGAATGGGATGCACCCCTTGAAGGGCGCCCTAAAAAGGCGTCCTTCCAACTACCAGCTTAGGAGGAATGGTATGGCCCAAAAAAATAATATGGATTCATTTATAAAAACAGCAATAGATAATAAGGCTGAAGAGGAAAGTAGATTTTTAGAAAACGAAGATGGAATGTTTGGTACACCAAGAATAACTATTGTTGGATGTGGTGGCGCTGGTGGAAATACAATAACCAGATTGCAAAAGCTTGGTGTTAAAGGGGCAGAAACAATTGCTTTAAACACCGACAAGCAAGCTCTTGATTTAGTTGATGCAGATCATAAACTTCTTATTGGAAAAGCAATGACAAGAGGTCTTGGAGCAGGTGGATTTCCAGAGATAGCCGAACGTGCTGCAAAGGAATCTTCTACTGAAATTGAAGAGCTAATAAAAGATGCAGATTTAGTTTTTATTACTGCAGGAATGGGCGGCGGAACTGGAACTGGTTCTGCACCAGTTGTTGCAGAAATTGCTAAAAAGCATGGCGCAATAGTTACTTGTATGGTTTCAACCCCATTTAATGTAGAAAGGGCAAGATTAGTAAAGGCCGATGAGGGACTTGATAGATTAAGATTAAAGGCGGATAGTACAGTTGTATTGGATAACAATCGACTTTTAGAATTTGTTCCAAATCTACCAATAAATCAAGCATTTTCTGTTATGGATCAACTAATTGCAGAGACAGTTAAGGGAATATCTGAAACAATAACAGTACCGTCACTTATAAATCTAGACTTTGCAGATATGAAAACAATTGTTGATTCCGCTGGTCTTTCAGTAATGCTATGGGGTGAAGCAGATGAAGATGCTGGCGTTGATGAAATTGTAAAGGAAGCTTTAAATCATCCTTTATTAAATGTGGATTATACCGGTGCCAACGGAGCTCTTGTTCATATTACAGGAGGTCCAAATATGAGTCTCAGATATGTACAAGATGTTGCAAAGACGCTCACTGAAAATATGGATTGCTATGCAAATGTAATTCTTGGTGCAAGAGTTATGCCAGAATTTGAAGGGAAATGCAGGGTAATGGCAATTATGACAGGAGTACAATCACCTAATCTTCTTTCGGCGCATACATTAAGAGAGCAGCAACAACAATGCATGCCAAAAGCAATCACTCCAAAAGTAGATATTGACTTTGTAAGATAAATTGCTAAAATTTTAGCAATTTTTTAATTTAATTTTTTCAACACTTTTTACTAAATCATCAATATTAAATGGTTTTACTATATAGTCATTTATATAGGATTCTATTCCATACATTTTATCATGTTCTGTTGTTCCAACAGCAGTAATAATTAATATTTCTACTTTTTTATTAAGGCCCTTTTTGACAATTTTTTTAATAGTGTCCCATCCATCCATTACTGGCATCATTAAATCCAAAAGCACAATACCTGAAAATCCATTTTCGATTTCTTTTATGCAATCACTGCCATTTGTTACAGTTTTTACATTATAACCTTGAAACTCAAAGACATCTTTGACTGAATGAAGTACATCTGTATCATCATCAACAACCAAAATATCTTTTTTCATAATTCACCTTTGTTAAAAGTGCTTTTAATAATAGACATATTCTTTGATATTTTTGATATTTAAATATAACTTGGTAAATTATCATTTTGAAAATGTTTAATAGTACATTTTAGTTCCCAAAATGATAGGGCCTGTAAGGTAGTCTGGATATCCTATCGGCCTTCGGAGCCGATTACAGGGGTTCGAATCCCCTCAGGTCCGTTGCAAAATGAATTTAAAAATAGGTCTTGTTGTAAATCCAATTGCTGGAATGGGTGGAAAGGTTGGTCTTAAGGGAACTGATGGAGTTTTAAAAAAAGCAATAGAACTTGGTGCAGAACCTGTTTCAATAAATAAAACAGAAGAAATGCTAAAAGAATTTTTAAAAACACATAAGGAAAATGATGTAGAATGGTTCACATGCGAAGGAGAAATGGGTAGTAAAGAACTTAAAAACGTTGGAATAACTAATTTTGAAATTCTCCATATCCCTAAATCGCAAAATTCATCTAGTGAGGATACAAAAGATTTATGTAAAAATTTTTTAAAATCAAATATAGATTTGATTGTTTTCTGTGGCGGAGATGGTACAGCAAGAGATATCTTTGAAATTGTTGATAAAAAAATTCCACTACTTGGCATTCCTTCTGGAGTAAAAATGCATTCTGGAGTATTTGGTATAAATACTTCGGCTTCTGCAAAAATGCTTCACGAGTTTGTTAAAGGAAGACTTACTTTAGGTGATGTTGAAATCATTGATCTAGATGAGAAAAAATATAGGCGGGGAGTATGGAGTGTTAAATTATTTGGAATTGCCTTGGGAGTTGTTGAGTCGACATATATTCAGGTTGGAAAAAGTACATACGAATCTGTTTCAGATGATACAATAAAGGATGAATTATCGGAGCATATTGAAGATGAAATGAAAGAAAATTCAGATTTTTTATATATATTTGGTTCGGGGGGAACTATTGATTATATAGCAAATAAACTAGGATTAAAAAATACCCTTCTCGGAATTGATGCAGTTTATAAGAACAAAATAATTAGAAAAGATATTAACGAAAAGATGATTCTAGAACTATTTAAAAAATTTAAAAAAGTAAAATTGATTTTAAGCCCAATTGGTGCCCAGGGCTTTATTCTTGGTAGAGGTAACCTACAACTAAGTCCCAAGGTTATTAGGAGAATTGGTATTGATAACATAATTGTGTTATCGACTCCTTCTAAACTAAATAGCACTCCTTTTCTCAGGGTTGATACAGGCGATAAGGACTTAGATGAGTTATTTAAAAAGCAGGAATTTATAATGGTTGTTATTGGCTATAAACTTAGCAGAGTTATCAAAATACAAGCTAATAACCTTTAAATAGCTTAATTCTTTTCTGGGAATCCTTGTGATACTATGGGAGGAACAAAACTTATGAAACGCAATCCAACTGCCTTTCTTAAAGGAGAATATGAAGAACTTGTGAAAAATGATTTTGATTGGAAGTTAAGATATCTTGAATCTGGCTCTACACCACATTCTGTTGTCGACGGCAAAGAAGTTCTAATGCTTTGTTCAAATAATTATTTAAATTTAAGCAACCATCCAAGATTAATTCAAGCTGCTATTGATGCCGCAAAAAAACTTGGTGCTGGTTCTGGTTCAGTTAGAGCAATAGCTGGAACAATGAATATTCATATGGAGGTTGAAAAAAGACTTGCTAAATTCAAAGGAACAGAATCTTCACTTATTTATCAGACTGGATTTGCAGCAAATGCTGGCCTTATTCCACAACTTGCAGGTAAAGGAGATATAATAATTTCTGACGAACTAAATCATGGAAGTATTATTGATGGAGTTAGACTTACAAAGGCAGATAGGGCTGTTTACAAGCATTGTGATGTAGGGGAGCTGGAAAAGGTTTTAATTGATGCGGATAAAAAATACAATAGAATTTTAATAATAACTGATGGAGTATTCTCTATGGATGGAGATATTGCACCAATGGATAAAATCGTAAAAGTTGCACAAGAGTTTGGTGCAATGACTTATGTTGATGATGCTCATGGAGAAGGTGTAATAGGACCTGATGGCCGAGGTATTGGTGCTCACTTTGGTCTTGAAGGAAAAATTGACGTTGAAATGGGAACATTCAGTAAAGCATTTGGTGTTGTTGGGGGACTTATTGCAGGAAGCCAAGATTTAGTAAATTTTGCTTATAACAAATCAAGAACATGGCTTTTATCCGGTTCTCATCCACCAGCTGTTGCGGGTGCACAACTTGCTGCAATTGATGTTCTCGAAACTGAATCAGAGCATGTGGATAATCTTTGGAAGAATACAAATTATTTTAAAAAGGAACTTAACTCAATAGGTTTTGATACGGGCCATAGCGAAACGCCCATTACGCCAGTAATTGTTGGAGAATCAAGTAAAGCAAAGGAACTAAGTAATAAATTATTTGAAGACGGAGTCTTTGCGTTACCTATTGTTTTTCCTATGGTTGCAAGAGATAAGGCAAGAATTAGAACAATGATGAATGCAGGGCTAACAAGAGAGGATTTAGACTTTGCATTAGATAAATTTGAAAAACTTGGAAAGAAACTATCAATTATCTAATTTTCCTCTTTTATTTTTTGCATAAAGTATTTATAAAAGATGTTTAATTCGTAACTCAGTATTTTTCCTTGGACTATTGGGAGAAGAGATTATGTCTGAAGATTTAAAAAAGACAGGAACGACTATACTTGGTATGGTATGCAAAGATGGAGTAGTAATAGCTACCGAACACAGAGCAACAATGGGTACTTTAATTGCTCATAAAGCAACTAAAAAATTATACAAAATTGATGAGAACCTAGGACTTTGTACAGCGGGTTTAGTAGGTGATTTACAGGTTTTATCAAGATATTTGAGTGCCGAAGTGAATTTATACAGATTAAAAAGGGATAAAAAAATGCCTGTAAAAAGTGCAGCAACTCTTATGGCAAATATCTTAAATGGAAGAAAATTTTATCCATACTATGTTCAACTCATATTGGGTGGTTGGGACTCTGAAGGAGGACATGTTTACTCACTAGATGCAGCTGGTGGTGCTATCCCAGATAAATATACAGCTGGGGGATCTGGTTCACCGTATGTATTTGGAGTTCTTGAAGACCAATATAAGGAGAATATGACAATAGATGATGGCATTGATCTTGCCGCAAGAGCAATAAATGCAGCAATGGGGCGAGATTCTGCATCAGGAAATGGAGCTGCAATAGCAGTTATAAACGAAAAGGAATTTAGGGTAATTCCTGATGATGAAATACAGGAAAGACTAAAAAAATTGGGAAAATAATCTATTTATCTAAATTATATTTAATTACTAAATCAAAATAATTTAAAATTGATAATCAATTTTACAAGGTTATAAAATGACAGTAGACGATGTTTTACGTGAGTTTAAAGGTAAAATAAGAGGCTCATTACCTGTTAGTATAGATGTATCTGGTGTTGAGTTTGAAGGAGCACTTTTAGTAATTTATACTAAAACTCCAGAGAAATTTGCAAAAAATAAAGATTTAATTAAAAATCTGGCAAAAACATTACAAAAAAGAATTGTGGTAAGGCCAGATCCTTCTGTTTTGACAGATATTGATCTTGCAGAAAAACAAATAAGAAAAATTATACCAAAAGAGGCAGAGATTGCAGAGATATATTGGCAACCCGATGTTGGTGAAGTAACAATTGAGGCATTAAAACCAGGTGTTGCTATAGGTAAAGAAGGACAACTTTTAAATGAAATAAGAAGAAAAATTAATTGGACGCCAAAAATTATTAGAGCACCTCCTATAAAATCAAAGACTGTCAAAGATATTAGGGGATATCTTAGACAAGAAAGTGATGAAAGAAAAGAGATATTACAGAGAATTGGTAAAAAGCTTCATAGAGGCGCTTCAGAAGGAGAAAAATTTTTAAGAGTTACTGCCCTAGGCGGATTTAGGCAAGTTGGAAGGTCATGTAGTCTTCTTCATACTCAGGATAGTAAAGTACTAATTGATTGTGGGGTTGATATTTCTTCTGATTATAATGTATCGCCTTATATTCATTTACCAGAAGCACAACCTTTTGAAAAATTAGATGCAGTTGTTGTTACCCATGCTCATCTAGATCATTCTGGTCTTGTCCCATTATTATACAAATATGGATATGATGGACCTGTTTATTGTACACCTCCTACACGAGATATGATGACACTTCTTCAAATGGATTATCTTAAAGTTGCAACAGCAGATGCTAAAAAAGCACCTTATTCTTCTGAGCATATAAGAAACGTAATTAGACATTGTATTACTATGGACTATGGCGATACTACAGATATTGCACCTGATATTAGACTGACTTTTCATAACGCAGGGCATATTCTTGGCTCCTCAATTTGTCATTTTCATGTTGGCGAAGGCATGTATAATATCGCATTTACTGGTGATATCAAATACGAAAGGACATGGCTTTTCAATCCTGCTGTAAATCACTTTCCCCGCATTGAAGCATTAGTAGTGGAAGCTACTTATGGGGGAAGAGATGATCATCAGCCAAGCAGAAGAGAGGCAACAGAAAGATTAAAGGACATAATAAAACAATCAATGAAAAAGAAAGGAAAAGTTTTAGTCCCTGTTTTTGCCGTTGGAAGAAGCCAAGAGGTAATGATAGTTTTAGAAAGTCTTATTCGTGAAAAGGAAATACCAAATGTTTCTGTATATCTAGATGGTATGATATGGGAAGCAACTGCTATTCATACTGCATATCCCGAATATTTAAACAATAAACTTAGAAGCCAGATATTTCAAAAAGGCGAAAACCCCTTACTTTCAGATATATTCAAAAGAGTCGACTCTGTTGAAATGAGGGAGAAAATTATAGGTGATTCAGATCCATGTGTTGTTCTTGCAACATCTGGTATGATGAGCGGTGGTCCTGTTATGGAATATTTCAAATCTTGGGCCGGAGAAGAGAGAAATACACTGGTGTTTGTTGGCTATCAGGCTGAAGGTACTACTGGAAGAAAGATACAAAGAGGATCTCCACAGATACCACTCAATGTTGGTGGAGAAATATTAAGCTTAGAAGTAAAACTAAATGTAGAAACTTGTGACGGTTTTTCAGGACATAGCGATAGAAGACAACTTATGGGATATATTAACAATATGTCTCCACGTCCTGAAAGAGTAATATTTGGTCATGGTGAAGAATCTAAATGTCTTGATGTGTCTTCTTCGATACACAAGAGATTGGGCGTAAATACTGTTGCTCCTATGAATCTTGAAACTATTAGGTTCGTGTAATCTTAAATATCGTACAAAAATCAACATAAAATAATTTTTTGATTTAACATTATTGCTGAAATTATATTTCTTCGAAATTTTTTAAATAAGTGTTATATATGTTAAAATAACTTAATATATACAATAAATAACATCAGGGGAAAATAAGATGAAAAAGAAAATGCTAATTTGTAGTATTTTTGTTATTTTTATGCTGATGATGTTACCATCAATTTCTGCATTCAAAGTTGAAAATAAAATTGTAGAAAAAACTGGCCCATATATCCCTGAAAAATTTCCATTGCTATATATTTTTGTAGCTTCAGTTAGCTATTCATATGCGCTAAGAGCTATATTGTGGTCTTGTTTTTGTTTTGAAGGTTGGGGTGGATTAGGCCCTACGCCCATATATAATGAAAATTCATTTGCTTATAAGCGATCTGTGGTGTTAGCCCATAGAATGTTAAATTGGAATGAACTCTGGGAGAATTTTGCAGAAAAACACTGGTATAGCTATTAAACAATACTTTCTTTTATAATTTTTTAAATTAAAATTTCACTAATATTTTACATTCTCGTTTTTCTATTTTCATATTTGTTTAGACTATAGTTGCTATCCTTCTTCCTATTAAAAATACAGCTAGATAATTTGGCACTTTTTGTTTTCCTTTTTCTAGCTTAAAACTTTCTTCTTTAAATTTGATAGAAAAAGGCTCCATTATATCAATTTCTACTAATTCATCATCAAAATTAACTGCGTCAATAAGTGGTTCAAACGAATTAATCTTTTCAATATCTATTTTTACAACTTTAAGACCCGTTTTACCATGCAAAGAATCTGGAAGTCTAATAAGTCTTTTGACATCACAGGTTACAGGCTCATCTGTTTCACCAGCGCTTAAATTGACAGCACTTTTTCTTAAAGCTCTATTTAAAAAAAACTTTCTGATGGTTGCTGACTGGTCTAATTTACCCTCCTTTATTCGTTTTATTCTTTCATCAGAAAACTCTTTTACAAGCTTTTCAGCATCTTTTTCTTTTACTCCATATTCCTTTAATTTCTCTTTTGGATTTTCACTGTTTTTAATTTCATCTACTATCTCAATTATTCCTCTTGAAATTCTACCTTTCCATCCTTTTTGATTAGGTTTCGGCATAACAAGACTTTTTCCGCTAGCAAATGTGTGTCTGCCATATTTTTTCCTACCAGTTACGTGTTCCTTAAATATTACTGAATCTCTTAAATCTCTAGCAGTTATATAATCTACAATTTCTCTTCTTTCATTACTATCTAAATCAAAAATCATAGGGTCTTTTACATGACAATGATAACCTCTCCCTCCGCTAAAATATAGTTCGAGATATTTTTTTCGAAATCCAAAATCATCAATTAAAAAATCTACAACTAATTTTTCAAATTCTTTTTTTACAAGATCAAGTTGCTCTGAATAGGAATATTTTTCTGCATTTGGAAGATGATCTGAATCTAAATCAAATATTAATTCTGCTCCCATCCATTGTTTATCTTGCATCTTTGCAGCATCTGGAATTTTGTAATATGCAGATGAATAATATGCATGTTGTGGCGATTTACTTTCTAAAAAATTAAGAATTTTAGTTTTTTTATCAAAGGAAAGATGTCTCATCATTCCTTTTCCGCCAAATATCACAAAGGCAAATTCTCTTCTACCAAATCTATCTGGAAGCTGTATATTTTTTTTCTTGTAATATTCGTAAAATCTATTTTTAAGAAATTCTAATGATTTTTTTGCAGGATCTTCAACGTTCATTATTCAAATATAAAATGTATTTTCTATGTATAATATTTATCCAATATTTTTTTTATATAATTTTCAGATAAAGTTTTATTAACTGTTTTCATTACCAAATTTGATGACCAATATTATCGAAGATGAATTGTTTTCTTCATCAATTATAAAAGATCTTTCAAAACTCGAATTTGATTATATTCCAGAAGAGCTCCCACATAGATCGCAACATCTAAGAAAAATTGCACAAATTTTTAAACCTCTCTTAAATAATATCTCTCAAAATGCATTTATAAAAGGCTCTGTAGGAACCGGAAAGACAGTTTTATCCAAAAAATTTTGTAACTCGATGGTAAATATAGCAAGAAAACAAGGAAAAATAATTGAATATGTACACATCAATTGTAGAAAAAGATCCACAGATTCAATGGTAATGATTGGTATTTTAAATCATTTCGATCAAAGATTTCCAGATAGAGGCTTTTCCGTTCAGGAAATGTTTCAGATTCTCAACAAACAATTAAAAAGAAGAGAAGCACAACTTCTTTTGGTTTTGGATGAGGCAGATGCTCTATTAAAAAAGAGCGGCTCAGATTTGATATACAACTTAACAAGATTTACAGATGAAACAATGAAAGCAGATAATCCTATCTCAATTATAATGATATCACAAAAAGATGTTTTTAAAGATTTAGATTCATCTGCAATTAGTACATTTAAAAGAGGAAATACTATATTTTTGGATAAATATGGTAAAGAAGAACTTTGCGATATAATAAATCAAAGAGCCGAGATAGCTTTTCATAAAGGTACAGTTACAGCAGAAAGTATAGGTCTTATTGCAGATATAGCTAGTGAATGGGGCGATGCAAGATTTGCTATAGAACTACTTTGGAAAGCAGGTATGTTTGCTGATGAAAAACATGTTCAGCTTTTAGTGCCAGATCATGTAAGAGCTGCAAAAGCAGAAACATACTCTGTTATAACTGAAACAAAACTTAAAAATCTTGGTAAGCATCAACTTTTAACACTTCTCTCAATTGCAAAAAAACTACAAAAAGAAGAAATAGCCTATGTTAGTACTGGAGAAGTTGAAAAAACCTATGCAATAACTTGTGAAGAGCATAATGAAAAACCACGTGCTCATACAATGTTTTGGACATATCTAAAAGAAATAGAAAATGCTGGTTTTATCAATATTAAACTTTCAGGAAAAGGTCAGCTCGGTACAACCCAACAAATTTCCTTACCAGATATACCTGCAGAAGTTTTAAAGGAGAAACTATACACTATTTTATAAAGAATTAAAACTACATTCTTTATTTATAATACAATTATTGCAATCTGGTTTTGTCTTGCAATAATTTTTGGCAAGTTCAACTATTAAAGCATGCATTTCTTTGTAAACATCTACAGTTTTTTCTTTTGAAATATATTTTAACTCTTTTTGAAAATAACTTTGTATTTCTTCATATGAGTCGTTTTTATTTTTTAGGGGGATTCTTTTACAAATTCTTTTTGTATATGCATCCACAACAAAAATTGGTTTATTGCCCGCATAAAGTAAAATTGAATCTGCCGTTTCAGGACCAATGCCATCTAGAGCTAGCAGATCTTCTCTAAGATTATGTAAATCTTGACTAAAAAATAGATCTAAATCTGATTGATAGTTGTTTTCAAGAAAAATTGTCAATGTTTTTAATCTTTCAGCTTTTTGATTAAAAAAACCGGATGGTTGAATGTATCTTTTCAAATCACTATCATTTATAGATAAAATTGACTGAGTATCCAAGCAATTGTGTTTCTTTAGATTGTTAAGAGCTTTTTCCACATTTTTCCATGCAGTATTTTGTGTAAGAATTGCCCCTATCATTATTTCAAGGCGCTCATCACAAGAATTCTCTTCATGATATCTTCTATCTACTGGCCACCAGTATTGCTTTCCAAAATGACTAAGAAGTTTTTCATATAGTTTTCCTGGATTTAACGACATAATCATGGCTAGATGTTAGTATGTTTTTAAAACCTAATCATAGTTTGTTGAAGAAAGCTCTGCATCAATTTCAAAAAAACCTTCCATTTCACCCAGTACTTTTATTACAGTTCCTGCTTCTGGAGAATAATAATATGTCAGTATACCAGGATAAGATATTTCGTAGCTGTCAAAGGTTCCAGCATCAACCGTAATTTGCTTTTCACTTGTACAAATGTAAGGGACTGCTCCAATTTCTAGTTCATAATCAAATGATTTTTTTATAATTCCAAAGATCCCTCCAAGACTTGCGTCTATACTTACCTTTGTATTTGGGAAATTACCTTCTTTACCAACATACATTGGAAGATGTAAGAAAGTATATGCATTTTCAAATTCTATTTGAACATCTGCTTTAAATGGAATTGGAATTGATATTGGAATCGGGTCAACTTGAAGAAGCACTATTCCTCTTACAGTAGTTTCTATTTCTTTTACACCAAGATCTGATTTTCTTAATAAAATGTTGCCATTTGCTTTGTTAAATTTTGTTAGTTTTCCAACTATTGATAAAGGTGTTTCTTCAATTATAAAACTTGCATCAAAATCGGCTAAAGCAGAACCAGAAAAACTCAATGTAATATCCTCTTCTGAAATATCTTCAACTGTTAAAACTATTTCATCTGCTTCTCCTTCTGCAATTAGATGTTGACCTCCGTCATCAAAGTCGGCATTTGCTTTTTTTACAACATAACTCCATTGATCGCCTTCTAACCAAAAATCGATTAGAGCTACAGTTTGTTCTTGGGATTGTTTGCCACTTTCATCTTCAACTGTTAAAGTTACAGTGTATGCTCCTCTTTCTTCATAAGAATGACTAACTATTTCCCCAACATCTTCTTGTCCATCTCCAAAGTCCCAATGATATGATTCAATATCTCCTTCACAATCAAAACTTGCAGTTGCATCAAATGTTATTTCCTCATCAACTTCTCCATAATACGAACCTCCAGTGTCTGCTGTCGGCGGCCAATCAAAATCACCTGGATCATAATCTACCCAAACCATTCTTCTTCTGTCTATATTCAAACTGCCGTACTCAATGTTGAAAAATCCATCGTAACCCCAGTAGGTGCCCCAGCTATTTTTTACAATCCAATAACCGCCATTTTCTATTGATAAATCATCTTTCCAACCAACAAGTACTACCACATGGTTTGAATAATCAACCGGTCCAGGATATTGGTAATAATCATCAGAATCATGGTTGTTAAGTCCCCAGTATGTAAAATCATCTGTTGCTAAAATATGTACTGCTACTGGTCCATCTTCATAAACCTTTGATTTTATAAGTTCTATATTTTCTTCAAGTGAGCCATCTTCTAAATCATAAGATCCATAGTTAGATATTGGGACTAGTTTTTCTAGCCAATCAGTGCATTTATCAGAACAAGCAATAGAATCATCAGCTTCATATGAAAAACAATTTTCTGGAATGATTCCATTATAGTAGTTACCTTCAGATGTAGTTTCCATAATATATCTAAATGCCCAATAAGTACTTCCTCCACTACAGCTACCTGCTTCGGGTAAACAGGATAAAATGTATTGCTCAGATAAATCAGGGTTAAGTCTTGCGTTTCCTTCTCTAATATTTATTATACTTTCAAGAGTTCCGGCTGCTGCAAATGCCCAGCAGCTACCACAAGAACCTTGATTTTTAGCAGGACTTGTATAATCATTTCCTAAATGATTTTTCCAACTAAATTCAGACGGAGTTTCAATAATTTTAACTGGAGGTGAGATATCATTTGGATCAGGTTCTTTACCTTTTTCAGTCATTACTGTACAGCTTGGCAGAAAAGTATGGGTTTTATCTTCATCATCACAATTACAATTTTCAATTCTATTAGAATCAACTATTTGTATTGATGATAGTAAAAGGATGCTTAAAATAAATATAACTATTTTTTTATTAATTGTAAATCCCCCTAATTATTAATTTATTAATATTTATCAATACTATATATTTTTTTCTACAATTTTCATTATTTTATCTGTTTCTTTTTTTGCACATCTCTCAATATCAGATATTTTCTTTGATATCGATTCAACAAATTTTTCATCTCTTATCGAGCCCAAATTGATTTTTACATTAAGAAGTGCTGAAAAAACTCCCGCCTTTGCCATTAAAGCCGAAACAGCCGCATCAGTTATGGAGTTTTGGTTACCTTTCATTGCAACAAATTCTGCAAGTTCGAATATTTCTTGGCAGGTCTCTGCAGTTTTCAAGGGAACTTTTGTAGCTGATTTATATCCTTCTTGAATAGCTTCAGATCGTTTCTTTTTTTGTTCTTCTGTTTCTTTTGGCATCTTAAATGCTTTCATTACATCATTAAAAGCATTTGTATCTTCATCTATCAATTTGGTTAGCTTTTTTCTTAAATCTTCGCTTTGTTTAATTATTTTCTTTACTTCTTTTTCGACATCTTTATATTTTTCTTTACCGACTGTAAGATTGCAAACCATTGATGCTAATGCAGCACCTAAGGCTCCTGAAAGTGCGGCAACGCTTCCACCACCAGGCACCGGACTTTTTGATGCAAGTTCACTTAAAAAACCTTTAACGCTCTTTGATGCTAAAGGACCTGTTTCTTCTACCATATATTCTATTACTTTTTCTTCTGGGTCAAATTTATATAAATCTGAAAGTCCTAATTTTTCTATTGCTATTGATACAAGTTCTTCTTCATCTTTTGTATTTTTTGAATAGTATTTTCCTGCTAAAACAAGAGATTCTTTTGGGACAAGACCTACTATTTCCGAACCAGTTACTTTTGCATCAAGCTTTTCAGCTTCTTTTTTGCAAGCTTCGAAAACATCATGCATGTTTACTTCTCTATAATTTAATAGATTCATTGATATCTGAGCTATGTTTTCATCATACATCATTCCGCCCGCTTGAACACCTTTAAACATACCTGGTATCCTTTCAGCCTTACCATCTGGTCCGATTATTTTTTCTCCATTCTCATCTTTTTTTATCACGCCACTTGTTCTGATTTTACCAGCGATTTTAGATGCTATTGATTTGTCATTTGTATTAAGATTTATATTGTATGCAATCAGAATTTCTCTTGCTCCAGTTGCAGTTGCACCACTTTTTGGTACAAATTTTGCTTTTCCAAAATCAGGTTTAAATGATGGATCTTTGAATTTTTCTTCTAAAGCTTCATATTCTCCTTTTCTTATATCTGGAAGTCTCACTCTTTCAGGTTTTGCAGCAGATTTAGCATATAAAAATACGGGAATTTCAAGCTCACTTGCCATTCTTTTTCCAAACTTTTTTGAAAGTTCTATACAATCTTCTGTTGTTACTTTTTTAATTGGGATAAATGGCATTACATCAAGAGCACCCATTCTTGCATGCTCTCCTTTATGTTTTGACATATCAATTAAAGATGTTCCAACCTTTGCAGCTTGAAATGCAGCCTCTAAAACAGAATCTGGTTCTCCAACAAAAGTATAAACTGTTCTGTTAAAGTCAGCTCCAGGATCAACATTTAATAGTTTTACACCTTCAACTGCTTTAATGGAAGCTGAAATTGCATCTATTATAGATTTATTTTTTCCTTCACTAAAATTTGGTACGCATTCTACAATTTTTTCCATTTTAGCACCGCAAACCCTTAATCTAGGTTTCTCTTTTAACTATTTGGGATAAAGTAATGCAGACAGCTGACTTGCTAATAAAAAACGCAAACGAAATTGTAACTTTAAAAGGACCAAATAAACCAAGAATCAAAGATCAAATGCAGGATTTAGGGATTATCAATAATTCAGATATTGCGATAAAAGAGGGAGTCGTTATTGATGTTGGAAAGGATTTAAAATACAAATCAAAAACCATAATCAATGCAGAAGGAAAAACAGTAATGCCTGGTTTTGTTGACCCCCATACTCATGTTGTATTTTCTGGATCTAGAGAATTTGAACTTGGTATGAAACTCAAAGGACTATCTTATATGGAAATTTTAAATAAAGGTGGAGGAATCTTTTACACTGTTAAAAAAACCAGAAATGCTACAGCTTTACAATTAAAAAAAGAAAGCTTAGTCAGACTTAATACAATGCTAAAGTACGGAACAACAACATGTGAAGCAAAAAGCGGTTATGGTCTTGATACAAAAACCGAGTTAAAAATACTAAAAGTTCAAGAAGAGCTAAATAAATATAACCCCATAGATATTGTTTCTACTTTTTTAGGCGCGCATGCCATTCCTAAAGATATAAAACCAGAAGATTATGTTGATTTAGTTTGTAATGAAATGATCCCTGATGTAAAAGATTATGCGAAATATTGTGATGTTTTTTGTGAAGAAGGTGTTTTTGATATAGAACAATCTAGAAGGATTTTAGAAACTGCAAAAAAATACAATTTGATTCCAAAAATTCATGCAGATGAGATTGTAGATACTGGAGGAGCAAAACTTGCTGCCGATGTTGGTGCAATAAGTGCGGATCATTTACTCATGTCATCTAATGAAGGACTAAAACAAATGGCAAAAAAAAGGATAATTGGTGTACTGCTTCCAGGAACACCTTTTTGTCTAATGATGAACAAATATTCAAATGCAAGAAAAATGATTGAATTAGGAGTTCCAATTGCGCTTGCAACAGATTTAAATCCTAATTGCTACACAGAAAATATGCAATTTATAATTCAACTTGCATGTCTGAATATGAAAATGACGCCCGGCGAGGCAATTTGTGCTGCAACTTTTAATTCAGCCTGTGCAATTGGATTAAATGATAAAATAGGAAGTATTGAAACTAAAAAACAAGCAGATATATTAATACTTGATTGCCCTAATCATAAATTTTTGCCTTATCATTTTGGAGTAAATCTAGTTGAAACTGTTATAAAAAAAGGAAAAATTATTTGATTACTTCTTTATTTTAATCATAATTTCTGAAGAAATACTATAAACCTTATCTGGATAATTTTTGTATTTTGGATTATTTTTAATGAATGACTTTACAATGGTGTTTAAATCTTTTTTCTTATTCTTTTTAATGAATTTCTCCAAAGCAGGTCTTAGTGATTCTTCTAGAATATCTTCTTTATGGGTCTCAAGAATTTGACAGGAAATGTGGTATATTTGGCTACGTCTACCTTTATAGGTAGGAAATTTTTCCATGAACTCTTCTACGATTTTTTTAACATTAGTTTGTTTGTATTTTGTAATAAAATCATCTAAACGAATGGTTAATAAACGCTCGTAGTAGTTTTCCATATAATGATCATGAATTTCTTTTCCTACTAATACAATCTCAATGAGGGAGATTGCTACAAGTATTAATGTTAATTCAATAACAATTAGATTTTCTGGAAGATTATCTGCAGTTATTGCATGAAAAAGAAGTACAATTTCTAAAATTAGAATAAGAAATGGCGGGATAAAAGAAAGCTTCTCAATTTTGCCTGATTCAGACCATTCTCGAATAAATTTTCTTATCCTCCCACAACGTGGCATCTATCACTGAATAAAGCATGGGTAATTTAACTGTTGTGCAATTAAATAAAAAATAGTTGAAAAGATATTATTTGTTTCTTTTTTGTTTATCTTGCTCTTTTCTTATCTTTTCTAAAGCCTTTTGCTTCTTTTTTTGATTTTCGATTTTCCTTTTTTGAATTGCTTCGTATTGAGTTTTGACAATATCTGGGGTTTCTTGTTGCTCTGGTTTTTCTTCTTTTGGTTTTATTTGTCTTTTTGGTTTTTCCTTTTTAACTTTTGTTTTTCTATTGTTTTTGAAAAAATCATTTAGGACTTTTCTTCCGTTTCTCTCTGTTTTTGGTTTTTTATTCATGGCTTCTATGTAATAATCATACCAGAGCATTGCAGATTCGTATTCTTTTTCCATCATTCTTCTGACTTTTTCATATTTCTTTTCGTCATCGATTTTAAGTTCTTCTAGATATTCTCTTTCTTCTGGTATTTCCCAAGGTTTTTCTGGTTTTGGTCCAATTATTTTAGTTATTTTCCTTCTTCTCTGATAATAAAAGAAAGCAATTATTAGTAGAATTATAATTATGATTGGAGCAGCAATAATACCAATTAAAGGCGATATGTAAAATCCCTCAGTAATAACAATTACGTCTGTTTCAAAGCTATCACTAGGGTGACCAACTGGGTGGATCTTAACTTTGATTTGTCTATTTGTACCCATGTCATAGAATCTTTCAGGTGTTAGTACACTTAATTCCACAGTTCTCTTTTCACCTGGTTGTAAAATTAAACCCTGTTCTGATATTAAACTAAGAGTTCCATCCATATCATCAATATCAAATTTATAGGTTCCCACATACTCTCCACTATTTCTAATTTCTATAGGGAATTTAACTATTGATTTTGGGGGTGCTTTCTTTGTTGTTTCTTTTGCCTCTAGAAATGCATAATTTAGTGAAGCTGCTTTTACTGGAAGATTTATATAAGTAGTTCCATAATAGCCACCTAATGTATCGTATCTTATACATTTGATTTTTATCGTTGGATTATATACAGAAGCGAGTTCATTAATTTGCATATAAACTGAAATTCTATGGGTTCGATATGTAGTTGTTTCTGAAATAGTAGATGGTTCAAATTTTACGGACCAACCTCTTGGTAAACTACTTTCATCAACTTCAAAAACAAGAGATGTATACCCTAGGTATCTCTCAATATCAGGAATTTGGTATAAAATTCTCCACCATGTTTGCATTACTATGGGTCTATACTTATCTTTTAGGAGATCCCATGGCAACCCAAAAGCATCATTGACAACTAAATCTATTTTTGTCCAGTTTTTTTTAATTCCTGGTAATTCACGATTTGCTAGATTAATGCTTGCTTCTGCAGAATATTCCTCATCATCTTGAGCTGTTACATTATTTATCATCAATGTGTTAATGATTAGTGAAAGAATAATAATTGAGAAAATAATTTTCTTAATTCTTATCTTGTTCACCTTCTATAAATTTTTACGTTTTTTGATTAATGCCATAGTTACTACTAAAGCTGCAAATACAAATATGATTTCAAATCCTGGTGTAGAAAATCCGACACTGTTCACTCTTAAATCTACTTGTCTAGGAGTCCCTGCTGGATCGCTGGCACTTGGAGGAGATCTTTGTGGAGTAAATTCAATAGAAAATTTTTCTAATTCGTTATGCCATCCAAAATCATATGGGGTAGTCATTGAAACAGTAACTGAATATTCGGCCCCTGGGGGTATTGTAAACTGAGCAGGGGAAATTATTGCAGCCCAATTTGATGGTCCATCAACTATTCTTCCGCTAACGAGTGTTTCTTTATTTCCAAGATTTTTTACATTCATTTTAAAATTGACCGCTTCTCTAGGTGAGGCCTGTCGTGTTGGATTTTCAACTTCTATAAATATGTCTGGTATGTAATCTGGTTGAAAATTTAATTGTTGATGGAATTCCAAACCTTCAATTCTACCTATAGGCTGTGCTGTAGCTTTGATTTTTATAGTTTTTGGACGATTTGGAGCATCATAATATGGAGTAATTATGAGATCAGCAGTAGTGTATACAAAGTTATTAGAAAAATCATCAATATAAACATCTGAAGTTAAAAATGATATATCTGCCCAATCAGGTTCCTCTTCGATTTCTAAGTGTAACAATTGAGGAAAAACTACTAGACTTCCAAATAGCCAAATATTTGCTATTGATGCTTTAATTCCGTTCTCACCTTCAATCCAATTAAATACCCACTCAGGTCCAGATACGGCATAACCAATTTTTAATTGGACTGTTAAAGTACTATCAACGCTTATTGGATTATTTAGATCTTCTAGACTTTGTTCAGTTATTTCGATTGACATTATTGAAGGATAAGAAACAAGTTTAGCAGTTGCAGGAACTGGGGGTGTAAATATAATTAAAGTGCTAACTAACAAAAGAAGCATTATCAAGCTAGCTTTTAGAGCTCTGAATGATTTGTTCATTTTTTTACCACCGGTTTTATTAAATTTAATCAATATATAAGTTTGTTTCACACATATATAAAGATTGTTGTACATTTCTTGTTCTATTTTTTATATTTATATTAAGTTATAGTTTATTATATATCTTACATGATATAAAAATATTTGCATGTAAATAGAAAATTAAATATTGATTAATAAAAAATCGAATATATTCGATTTTTTAATATATTTAATATTTTAATTATAATTGCCCTTTTACTCGATCATATCTATTTCGGATTCTTGCTTGCTTTCTTCGTGCTCTGGTTCAGGATCTTTTTGTCTTCTAGTAGCAACTTTTTGTGGGAAATTGGACAAAATAACAATATCTCCAACAGCATTAACCCATCTATATGGTACTGCCACATCAACACTTCCTTCAACTATCGATGGATTTGTATTTGTAACAAGCAGGCTAGATACTTTTTTATCCTCGATATCTAAAAATACGTTTCTTACATGTCCTATATATGTGCCATTACGAGTATACACAGGCAATTTCAAAAATGTTGTTACCTCGTTTGAATTCTTTGAATCCACTTTTTCCACCATGTAAACAAAATGCAATAACGGGTATTAAAATATATTGCTGATTTATATAGATTGGAAACTTTTTAATTATGAATCTTTGATTACTATTAATGGACTATATCCGAAAATTCTAAAAGCAAGCTTTATACTTGTTCCAATCATAGTATTGCCCAAGTATCCAAAAAATAAAACTGCCACTCCAGTATGGTTGTGTTTATATTCATGTATTAAATTTATTCCGATATCTAAATCAGCATAATAGCTTTCAAATCCCTTCCACTTAACTATTAAACAGGGTCCAATATATGGTAAAAATGATAGTGCTATTAACCATCCTGGGAAAGGAATTACACTACCGGGCGATAGTTTTGCTCTTATTATTCCAGAATGGATGCCTATTATTTCAGTATCTGTGTTGTAAATAATATTTTTTATGTCATTGCCATTAACTTCAACATTCTCTTCAAGTAAATTGATAATTTCTTTAACTAAAAATTTTGTATCTTCATCTTCAATTCTTTCAACTGATTTTTTTAACAAAGGAAGTTTTTCTCTTGTTATCAATATATTTGGATCAACATATGTTTGAGATTTTTCATTTTCTAAGGCAACGCTTGATTTTTCAACATTAATTAAATTTTCTGCCATAACAGTTGATGGTGACACAAACAATATCGCTAAAAAAATACTTACTAAACTTAAAATTAATTTTTTCTTCATTTTCTTTTTCCTCCCTTGGTTAAGTAGATATAATGTACCATATTATTTAAATTTAACGCTAAAAATAATAAAAAATTATGAAAATTGGAAATTTGATATTAATAAATAATTTTTTGTGAGGTTTTATATTACATGGACTAATTTCATTTCTGAGACTTAAAATGAAAAAATACGATGTAATCGTAATTGGTAGCGGTTCTGGTGGCGAAATAGTTGATGCAGCTCTTTCTAGTGGTTACTCTGTTGCCTGGGTTGATAAAGGACCTTTGGGAGGCACATGTCTAAATGTAGGCTGTATTCCAAGTAAAATGTTGATTTATCCAGCAGACAGAATTGTAGAGATAAAAGAATCTGAAAAGCTTGGAATTATTGCAAAAATTGAACATATCGACTTCAAAAAAATAATGAAACATATGAAAAAGCCAATCGAAGAAAGTCATAGACACATGCAATCGGGTTTAAAAAATACAAATATTGATAATTTTGATTATTACAAAGGAACTGGACATTTTATAGACGATTACAAAATGGAAATAAACGGAGAGCGGATAAAAGCCAAAAAAATCTTTATAGGATCTGGTGCAAGACCTTTTATTCCACCAATAGAAGGAATTGATGATATAGATTTTTTAACAAATGAAAATGTGTTTAAACTAGAATCTCTCCCAATGAGTCTAATCATTGTTGGAGGAGGCTATATATCTGTTGAATTTGCACACTTTTTTTCTGCGATGGGTAGTAAAGTTACAATAATTCAAAGAGGTGATCGATTAATTACAAATTCTGAGCCCGAAATTTCAGAATTATTAAAAAATCAAATGGAAAAAAGAATGAAAATTCATACAAATATCGAAGTTTTAAAAATAGAAGAAAAAGAAAGTAGTATACTGGTTACAGGCAAAGATACAAACACACAAAAAGAAGTTAAATATGAAGCAGAAAAAATACTAGTTGCAACAGGTAGAAAATCAAATGCAGATTTACTAAAAGTTGAAAATACAGGTGTTGAAACAGACAATAGAGGATATGTTAAAGTTAACGAATATTTAGAAACCTCAAAGAAAAACATCTATGCATTTGGCGATGCTATTGGAAAATTTATGTTTAAACATGTTGCAAATGAAGAAGCTATTATAGCCTGGAAAAACTCTGTAGAAAAAGAAAAAATTCCAATGGATTATAGCTCAGTGCCATATGCTATTTTTTCATATCCACAGATTGCATCTGTTGGGATGACTGAAGAGCAGGCAAAAAAATCACATCATATTTTAGTTGGAAAAGCCCACTATAGCGATGTTGCAAAAGGTGAAGCAATGGAGGAACTTTCTGGTTTTGCAAAGGCAATAGTAGATGCCCATAAAAGAAAAATTCTAGGATTTCATATAATCGGGCCTTATGCTCCTATTTTAATTCAAGAGGTAGTAAATGCAATGTCTCTGGGGGGAAATATAGGATTTATCGGTCAAGGCATGCATATACATCCAGCTCTACCAGAACTTATATTGAGAACATTTGGAAATTTAAAAGAAGTTTAAAAAAAAGAAAAAGAGATTATTTCTTTTCAATGCCGCCCCATTTTGAGATGTACATTATCCCTATGACGCACAACAGGGTAATAATTATTACTATTATCACACCACCTATCATAGCTTCAACGGTATCAAATCCACCGTCTCTCCACCATCCATAGTATTTTAATATTCCAATTATTACATCTCTCCATAATAGCGCTATTACAAAACCAAATGCCGCTGCTATTGCTGTAGCTATATTTATTTTTATTTCACTTAGTTTTATCATTTTTTACCTCCCCAAATTACAATATTAAATCTTGTGTATATTTAAATAAGTTTCAATTGTATATAGACTATATAAAAAGATGCGGATCTACATATCCATTAATTGATATGGGAATATTTTGTTCTGTATTTTCTATTGAAAAATCCCCCTCAATTTTTAGATAAAACCATTCTGGAATAATCCTTTTGGTTCCAGATGTTAATATTTTTAGATAAGGCATTACTAAATCAGTTCCTACACAAACTTTCTGTTTTGATTCAATTAAGCATGATTCCATTTCATTTTCTGCAATAATCTTTAAATCTTCCCCAGTTGCACCATAAATTTTGCAAACTAGATTTTTTGCTTCTAAGGGGATATTACTTGGATTATATACACTAAATTTTATATTCGTAAGTACTCCCCTAAATCTTAATTTGAATTCACCAGCAATTGTAAAATCCATTGACTCATTTTTAAGATTTAATAAGTCCTGTAAATTTGGAACGATAAGATTTGCATTTGCCGATAGATTAATAGATTGAATTATACCTGCAACATAAATTGAAGCTTTAGTTTTTAAATCTATAAATAATTTTTCTGAATCTAAGGCCTCAAATTTCAATAGACCTTCTGCTTTTAGATTCAGTTCATCTTTTGCTTTTAAAATACCGTCTTCTATTGATATTTCACCGACGGTTTTTTCATCATCAGTTATTATATCTAGATTAATATCCTCAATAGAAAGCTCAATTTCATTAGGATTGTTCATTATTATATCTGATTTAAACTTTAATCCATCTTCTACAATTTCATCAAAACCAGCTTCTATAGTTATATTTGGAATTTCAATTTTATCAATTAGTTTTTCAACTGATAATTTTATTGTAGATTTTATCGGAATTTCTTTTTTTATTAAGCCTAAAAACAACACACCTGCTTTTGCCTTTAATTCACTTGTAAATTCTTGGGGTATATCACCTTCAAAATTAATTTTCTTATTTACAAAAAATGTTTTTTCGTCATGAGATTTAACTTTTCCTCCGTCAAATGACAATTCTGTAAATAAATCTCCATTATTTCTTCTTATTTTAATCTGAACATCTTTAACAATCAAATCAAAAATGTTTGAATTTGAAATCTCCATTTTAACTTGAAATTCAATTTCATCTTTTGTCACATCTAAAATTTCAATTTCTGCATATATATCTGGAGATTTTATATCATTAATAACGAAAATAAAAAAACCGCCTATTGTTAAATTTAAAATAATAAGAATTGAAACAAATACTACTTCGACCTCTATTTTCATTTTTATACTCACTAATTTTGTGAAAATACTAATATTAATATAATTTAACTATGATATATAACTTTTTATCCAAATTTAATATTTTTCTTGAGTTTTTCTAATACCAAATATTTTTACTCCTGCAGGCAGGTAAAACAATAGGAAAATTAAACTAAATGCAAGTAGATAAAATTGGTTTATTTCATTTAATATTCCTAACGCCAAATAGGATGATATTATAAGAATAGAAACCAAACTATGTGATCTTATCATATCTAAATTGGCGGGGGCAGTTTTTACTGGATCAAAATTAAATTTTTTTAGAATCAAAATTGACCTTATAATTAAAGGAATTACAAGTAGAGTAATTAATAAAAGAACTGGAAGAATTTTAAAAATAACTCCTAATACTATAACTGAAAAAGTTACTGACCAGCTAATTATGTATAATTTGTAACCAACATTTACACCATATCTTGCTACAAGTGTCATTTTCCCTGCTCGTTTGTCGTCTTCTCTATCTGGTATTTCGTTTATAATAATCATTGAAAATAGCATTATGCCGCAGGGCAGTGTAGCAAGAAATACCTCAAGATTAATAGTTTGAGATTGCACATAATAAGAACCAAGTCCCAATATTGTTCCAAAATTTATTAGAAGACCGATTTCTCCTAATCCATAATGCGAAAATTTTACAGGTGGGGCTGTGTAAAAAATGGACGAAAAAATTCCTATTAAACCAAATATTAATATTGGTAATCCTCTTTGAAAAACTATGAAAAAACCAATGGTTATTGTTATCAAATATAAAAGAGAGAAAGCTTGAAGCATTTTTTTTGGTTTGATTAGACCCGAAGTTAAAGTTCCACTTCCGCCTGTATAAGGATTCTTGTCTTTTCCTTTATATTGATCGACCGCATGTTTATAATCAAAATAATCATCGGTCATGTTTAATGAAATGTGGTTTATGACAACGGCTAATAAAACAAGAAAAAAATAAAAAATTGAAAAGGATTTATCAACCACTAAACTAATAATTGCACCTATACACACAGGAAAAATACTTGGCGGTATAAAATGATATCTTGATGCTTGCCACCAATTTTTTAATGTAGATCTTTTTGCTTTCATAAAATTAATTTTTCCCCATTGAAAACATAGGTTACCTATATTTGATTACAAGCATATAAAGATAATATTTAATGGTTACTGATGATAAATTTGATATCAATGGAATAGTTTTTATCCTTTGTAGATATATAATTTATAATAATGAAAATCGTAATAATAGGTGGAGGCTTCTGCGGAATCTTTGTTGCAAAAAAGATTGAAAAAGAATTATCAACTGATGTTACTCTAATAGATAATAAATCTTTTTTTGAATATCAACCCAATCTTCATAAAGTTATTACAAATCCAGTCTATTTGGAAAAACTTAGGTTAAATTATGAAGAAATACTGCAAAATTCTGAAATTGTTGTAGACAATATAAAAACAATAACAAAAAATCATGTAATTACATCAAATCAAAAGATCCCCTTTGATATTTTAGTGATATCAACTGGGATAGATTATCCTATTTTTTTAGAAAATAAAAAAAATGTATTTGTATTAAAAAACGGCGAAAACGCTTTATCTATTGCTCAAAAAATAAACAATTCAAGCAATCTTTTGATTGTGGGCGGAGGGTTAATAGGAACAGAAATAGCTGGAGAAATCTCCACTAAACTCCCTAATAAAAAAGTGACAATAGTTCATTCAAATGATAGACTTTTGGAGAGAAATCCTAAAGATGCTTCCTATTATGCTAGAAAAATGTTAGAAAAAAAAGATGTGAATATAATATTTAATGAGAAGGTCATATCTCAAAAAAATGGAGTTTTTTTTACTAATAAAAACAGCCAAATAGAATCTTCATTATGTATATGGTGTACTGGTATAAAATGCGAGCCATATTATATGAAGAATTTTCCAGAATCATGTTTAACAGATAGAAATAGTCTAAGCGTGAATGATTATTTACAATTACAAGGCTTTGAAAATATTTTTGTTGGAGGGGATATAAATAATATAATTGAGGAAAAAACTGCAAGAAAAGCAGAACTTCATGCAAAAATAATTGCAAAAAATATCAAAAGAATAATTGAAGATAAAAACTTGGTTAAATATAAAAAGGGAAGGTCTCCCATGTTCATTTCTTTAGGAGATACAAGAGGTATCTTTTTGTATAAATATGTATTTCCCGGCTTAATTTTTCCCGGAATAGCTAAAAAACTCATTGAATGGTGGGTTTTAAGGCAATTAAAATAATGAACAAAACAATAACTTTTAATTTAATTAGCATTTTACTTATATTGAACAAGAAGGTGTTAATGTGTTAAATTATCTTACAATTAACTTTCTAATAATAATATTTCCTTTGATATTTTCTTTTACTTGGAAATTCAAGTATTATAAATTTTTTAAACCACTTTTTGCATCAATTGCTGTAGTTGGGACAAGTTACATTTTGTGGGATATTATAGTTACTGCACGCGGGGATTGGTGGTTTGATTATAAATACATTATAGGATTTAAGATATTTGGATTGCCTATCGAGGAGATATTGTTTTTTATAACTGTACCTTTTGCATGTATTTTCATATATGAAAATCTCAATTATTTTTTAAAAGATAAAAAAATTCCTTTTAACAAAAACTTCTATATTCTTATTTCAATAATTTTTGTAATTATAGGTTTGTTTTACTTCAACCAAGACTATACCATACTTGCAATGTTTTCAGTTGCTTTATTTTTCATAATTGCTTCAATATTTGAAAAAGACATCCTACAATCAAGATTGTATTGGATGTATCTTTTATTTTCTTTCATACCCTTTATGATTTTTAATTATTTGCTAACTTCTATTATTATTGTTCATTATAATCCAGAAGCTATTTGGGGCATTAGAGTTACTACAATACCGCTTGAAGACTTTTTTTATAATTTTTCCATGTTGTCCTTTTACTTGCTATTTTACAAAATATTTAAGCGAAAAATGATAAAATAACCAATAATGTTTTTATTTTATAATATTATATACCTTTTAAAAGTGATTTTAATGCGGGGAGAAAAAGTTACTATTGTAGGTTCAGGATTTGGAGGTATTGCTGCTGCAGGACTTCTTGCTAAAAATGATTTTGATGTTACTGTAATTGAAAAAAATGAGCAAGCTGGCGGCAGGGCTTCTGTTTGGAAAAATGAAGGATTTACATTTGATTTAGGGCCTTCATGGTATTTAATGCCAGATGTTTTTGAAAAATTTTTCTCAAATTTTAACAAAAAACCAGAAGAATTAATGGATTTAAAAAGACTCGATCCTTCTTATAGAGTTTTTTTTAGTAAGAAGGACATTGTTGATGTTTCTGCGGATTTTAAGAAGAATTTAAAATTGTTTGATCAAATGGAGAAAGACGGCTCAAAAAAGATGGAAAAATATCTTTCAAAGTCACAATATCAATACGAAATAGCAATGAATGAATTTATCTATAAGGACTATGAACATTTAACGGATTTTTTTAAGCCAAAACTTGTTATTGAAGGAACAAAACTTCATATGTTTGATAAATTAGACAACTACGCAAAAAGATTTTTTGAAAGTGAGAGAATTAGAAAGATATTGGAATATACAATTGTTTTTCTTGGCGGTAGCCCGTATGATTCTCCAGCTTTATATTCACTGATGTCTCATGTGGACTTTAATCTAGGTGTTTGGTATCCTATAGGGGGAATGGGAAAACTAGTCGAGGCAATGGTAAAAGTTGCTGAAGAAAGCGGTGCCAAATTTAATTATAATGAAAAAGTCGAAAAAATAAATGTTAATTCAGGAAAAGTTACCGGCGTCAAAACAGATAAAAATAGTTATGATTCAGATAAAGTCATTGTTAATGCAGATTATGCTTATGCCGATATGAATTTATTAGAAAAAAGACACAGATCATATTCAGACAGATACTGGAATAAACGAAAGATAGCACCATCTGCATATTTGATTTATTTAGGTTTAAATAAAAGACTAAAATCATTTACCCATCATAATTTATATTTTGATAAAAATTGGAATGAACACTTTACTCAGATTTTTAAAAATCCAATTTGGCCAGATAATCCATCATATTATGTATCATGTACTTCAAAAACTGATAATTCCGTTGCGCCAAAAGGATGTGAAAATGTATTCATTTTAGTACCTGTAGCTGCGGGGCTTGAAGATACGCCACAACTAAGAGAGAAATATTTTGATAAGATAATTACTCATATAGAAAAACTAACCGGTGAAAGTATCAAGGATTCAATAATCGTAAAAAGAATATTTGCCCATAATGATTTTTCACAAAGATATAATGCTTATAAGGGTACAGCATTAGGTCTTGCTCATACCCTTAGGCAAACAGCAATTTTTAGACCAAGTCAAAAAAGTAAAAAAGTTAAAAATTTGTATTATACCGGACATTATAATCATCCAGGTATCGGCGTTCCAATGGTAATCATTTCGTCACAAATTTTAGCAGATAATATTATAAATAATGAATAATATAATTATATCGAAAACTTGGTTAACTAAAAATAAGTAAAAACAAAAAATATTAAAAATAATGAATGTTAACGATTGTTAACATAAAAATAAATTAGGGGCGAAATATGATTGATAAGACATTTTATTCTATCTTTCAACAAGGTAGTCGTACATACTTTTATAGTAGTATGTTTTTTCCGTCATATCTAAAAAAAGATGTTTTTTCATTGTATGGATTTGTCAGAAAAGCAGATAATTATGTAGATTCAATTCCTCAAAATGTAAATGGATTTTATGAATTTAAAAATAAATATTATCAAGCAATAAATGGTAAAAAAACAAATGATATTGTGATAGATTCATTTGCAAACCTAATGAAAAGAAAAAAAATAGAGCCTAAATGGGTTGATTCATTTTTACATTCAATGGAAATGGACATTACTAAAAATAACTATAAAACAATGAAAGAGACAATAGAATATATTCATGGATCTGCTGAGGTAATAGGTTATATGATGGCTAGAATAATGGATCTACCAAACTATACTTTGAATCATGCAAAATATCTGGGACGTGCGATGCAATACATTAATTTTATTAGAGATATTGCAGAAGATATAAATCTAGGTAGAATTTATTTTCCTTCAAATGATTTAGAAAAATACGGTCTTATAAAATTGGATTATGACTATACAATAAAACACAAAGATGAATTTACTAATTTTATTCATAATCAACTTAGAAGATATTGCAAATGGCAAAATTTTGCAGAACAGGGCTATAGGCATATACCTAAAAGAATTTTAATTCCAGTCAAGACCGCATCAGAAATGTATAAATGGACTGCTCAAAAAATATACGAAAATCCATTTATTTTGTACCAGATAAAAGTTAAACCTATGATAGTAAAAATATTTACTACAACGCTTTCAAATATAGTTGATCCTAAAAAACATAAATATGAAATAGATAAATGTTTAAATGTAAAACCTATTTTACGATATGAGGCTTATAAGTAATTTATAATTAATAGTGGGGAGAATCTAGATATGGATGATATAATTTTAATAATATCTTACATTTTAATAATACTTGTAACTTTTTTATTTATGGAAATTGTAGCTTGGTTCTTACACAAATATGTTATGCATGGATTTGGATGGTTTCTTCATGAGGATCATCATCGATATACAAAGGGTAGTCTTGAAAAAAATGATATATTTGGCTTATTTTTTAGTATGGTTTCATTTTTACTTATTATGACTGGGTTTTTTGGTGGTTTTGATATAAGATTTCCAATTGGTGTTGGTGTAGCTTGCTATGGAATTGGTTATTTTATTGTTCATGACACCTTTTTTCATCGCAGAATAAAAATTAAATATCGGCCAAAAAGCAATTACATGAAAAGAGTTTTGCATTCACATACAATTCATCACCAGAAAAGCACGGCCCATAAAGGAGTTTGTTTTGGTTTTTTGTATGCAAGTAAAAAATACAGCTTAAAAAATTAGAAGATTTGTTTTATGGCTCTGGTACAAAACAGAAATACCAAACTTGCATTTCTTCTTCTGCAATGTTATTGTTTGAATCCTCTGCTTCTATTTTCATTGTAAATGTGCCAAGGCCAGGACCTATCCATTTTCCTTCAAAATAACCATTATCTTCGTTAAAGGTCATTATTCTTTCTACATCTTCATTAATATATAATGTCACGGTTAAATTTTTTTCAGGGTCAATGTTATCACTTACTATTGTTTGCACAGGTTTAACTCTAAATCCTCCAAAACCCATTGTATCCCCTACCAAATCAAAATTTGTTTTGAATAGTTTTATACCTGAAAAATGAAAATAACCTTCTGTAGGATTTATAATTTCAATAACAGGCGCTTCATCATCAAAATCAGCTAAATTAAAAGCATTCGAAGAGTAAGAAATACATACAATTAATGTAAAAAAGATAATGGCTGCATTTTTTAAAAGATAATTTTTATTAATAATATTTTCCCCCTACAAACTTAAATTTTGTTCTTATACATAATTATGATCTTTATATAGATTACTGATTATATATTGGGATTAATACCAAAGCCCCTATGATAAACCCATAAGATTTTTTACTTGTTTCCTCTAAATCATTTGCTTTTGTTGTGATTGTTATTTCAAAAGAACCAATACCAAAAAACCTTTTGCTTTCTATAAAATCATAACTTCCATCCACTATTTTTTCAATATTGCCAGAATTGTATTTTTCAGATTGATAAGAATTTTTATTTATCCAAATTCCCCAATTTATGTTGTCGCCTTGCAAATCACCAGTATTTTTTATTTTAACATTGACCTGCCCAAATCCACCAAAAACTTTTTCAACTTTTATTATTGGTGTATCTTTAACCACTTCAACATGGACCCATAAAACCGCGGGTTGCCCAAAATTACCTATTACATTAACGGCTTCTACATATTCACCTAATAAAAGATCTGATGTATCGATTGTAAGTTTTAAAAAATCATATTCGCCCATTGTACTACCGCTTGAAGGATTGATATTGATCCAATCTACATCCCAAATGCTTTCATAATCAAATGGTGGCACGCAACATCCGACTCTGGCCCAAACGGATACTATAACTTTGTCAGTTTGGCCTTCAAGCATTTTTCCAAAATCAACATTGTTTGGACTAAAAAAGAAATCACCATGTCGCGATTGATTTTCTCTATCGGCAACATATCCTAAGACAGAATATGCGGGAAATAAGATAGAAATAAGAATTATAAAACAAAAATATTTTTTAAAATAATTATTTAGTATTGTTCTTCTCCTTTTTCCCATAATATCAATATCTATCTGTTGAACTGATATATTAAATTTCTTTTCAAATATTTGTTCAATCATTTACTTTTTTTGTAAAAATTCAATAAAAAATGAAATAGAATTCTTTTTGAAGAAGAAATAATTACCATCAATTGATGGTCTTAGAAAAAGACGCTAATTATAAAAAAATCCTTGCAGATTTAGATAAATTAAAACAAGAGGACTTTAGTTTTTCAGGTGGAAGAATACTTGGTTCTATGTGTGCAATGCCTCATCCAATTGCAAAAGAGGCATACATCAAATTTTTAGAGACAAACTTAGGAGATCCTGAACTATTCCCTGGAACGAAAAAAATAGAAACAAAGCTTATTAAATTTATATCAATTTTATTAAGTGCACCAAAAAACTCTGAAGGACAAATAGTATCTGGTGGGACAGAGGGCAATCTTACGGCAATGTGGATTGCAAAAAATAAAACACAAAAAAATGAAATAATAGTTCCTGAAAGTGCACATTTTTCTTTTAAAAAAATTTCATCTTTAATGGGTGTAAAACTTGTAAATATGCCGGTTAATGAAAAATATGTATTTAATATTAACAACCTCAAGAAGAAGATAAATAATGATACCATGGCGGTATTGGGTATCGCTGGTTCAACAGAATTGGGAACAATTGATCCCATTCCTGACTTAAGCGATATTTGCTATGATGAAAATATTTTCTTACATATTGATGCGGCATTTGGCGGATTTGTAATCCCCTTTTTGAAAGAATTGAACTATGAAGTTCCTGATTTTGATTTTAAATTAAAAGGGGTTTGTTCAATTTCAATAGATGCTCATAAAATGGGATATTCTGCGATTCCACTTGGTGTTTTGGTTTTTAGAGATGGCAAATGGCTTGATGAAATCAGTGTAGAATCTCCATATATAAGTGTTGATAAGCATTCAGGAATGCTTGGAACTCGATCTGGAGGGCCTGTTGCAGCAGCTTATGCAACAACAAAATATCTTGGCCTTAAAGGATATAAAGATCTAGTGAAAAATTGCATGGATGTTACAGAATATGCAGAAAACAAAATAAAAGATATGGGTCTTGAGTTGATAATTGAACCAACAATGAACGTTTTAGCTATTAAACTAAAAAATCTATCAAAAATTGTTAATATTCTAAATAAAAGAGGCTGGAGAGTCAATAAAATTTCCCGGCTTTCATGCATTAGAATTGTAATTATGCCTCAAATATCAAAAAAAATAATTGACGATTTTATAATAGAATTTAAAAAAGTTTGCAAAGAAGTTGGAGAACTATGAGTTTAGAACTTTTAAAAAAATCTTTAAAAGATGCACCTGTTGTAAAAAAAGGAGATTATGATTATTTTGTAAGCCCTCTTACTGATGGAATCCCTGAGATTAGGCCAGAACTATTAAGAGAAGTTACTTGCGAACTGAAAAAAGAAATTTCCAAGTTGGGAAAAATTGATAAAATTGTAACAATTGAATCCATGGGGATTCCAATTGCTACTGCTCTTTCTTTAGATCTTAACATTCCTTTCACAGTTATTAGAAAAAGAAGCTATGGATTTGAAGATGAAATATGTGTTGATTCAAAAACAGGTTATTCAAATTGTAAATTATATATAAACGGTATTGAAAAAAAAGATAAGATCGTAATTGTTGACGATGTGATTAGCACTGGAGGAACTTTGGATTCTATTGTATCAACACTTGAAGATTTAAATGTGGATATAAAAGGGATTTTTGTTATAGTACAAAAAAAATCTAAAGGTAAAAAATCTGATTTAAAGATAAAATCGTTGATTACTGGGCAATAATGTTTATCATGATTATCTCAGATAATTATTAATAATTTTTTACTATAAAAAAATATTTATATAAAAAATAGCAATACTTGGGACGGATTGTAGAGTATGAAGTTTAATGTACATATTAGAATAATTAGATTTTTACAGATATTATCTATTGCCTTGTTATTAACAATTGTTCTGATGCCTAGCCTGTCAGCACGAGACAAACTTATAACTTATCCTTCAGTAATTGATATTGAAATAACGGACGAATCCTTGGAAATACTCGATGAACCAATAGGTATCGATAGTACCGCAACAATTGAATTAAAAATAGGTTATGCAATTCAAATACCTAATATATTAGATAGATTTTTAAATTCTTCTGGCTTGAGAGAAGCAATTGCACAATTATGGCTATTTGGTAACTTAACAATATTCCCTCAAAAAATACATTTAGAAATTGAAAATCCTCCTGAGTGGGCAGATATCTCATTTCTAGCATCGGATATATACATTGAAAATTTCTCAGATAATTTCGTATATTCTACAGCGGAACTCATAATCACTCCATACATAGATGCGCCCAACGTTCCAACTACAATAGATATCAATGCAACAGCACAACCCATAGGTAGAATCGAAGGTATTGAGTTTCACCGGCAACTTAATTTTCAACCTGACTACATCTCGTTATTATCTATTGATATAAATTCTCAGGAAAGACAAATTAAAAATAATTCTAAGCAAAATTTTTCTATAAATGTTACAAACTTAGGAAATAAAGACACTCTAATAACGCCAAGTATAGAATCAAATATTTCTGGCTGGGAATTTGAATTTAATCCTAAATCTTTAACACTTCCTATTGATGGACGCGATATAATAATATTTTCCGCAAAACCACCTAAGAATTTTGTTGGAAATCAAACTATAAATATTAGTTTCACACCCCAAAGAGTTCCTTCTAGTGAGATAGAAGATACTGGCAAACCTTACTATACAAACATAATGATACTCAGTGAGAAAAACTCTGAAGATCAAAATGTAATAGAACTCTCTGATTTTGAAATTTATGCAGTACTGGTTGTTATTGCTATAATAATATTGATAATAATTGCAATCATATACAAACGTAGAACTGAAAAATCACAATGAATTGGTTAGATCATTATTAACTAGGCTTAATCAAAAACTATATCAGCCTGTTTTGTTTGTACTCTTTAGATTTGTATGGTAGAAAAAGTAGCACAACACACACATTGTCAGATATGTGGCAAAGCAATACCTATATCAGAATCACTATGTTCTGAAGAGTGTAAACAAAAATATCAGTCCCTAATGAAGAAAAGAAAGCTATATGTATATATAATGTACGCTGCAGCTGCTGCAATTTTGGTTGCATACATGTATTTTTCATTAAACGCTTAGTTTAAATAAATCAGAATGTTTAAATTCAATCTAATCCTTTGATTTTCTTAACTCATGATAGACATAACGCTTGCTCTAATTACTCTTGGAGCAATTATGATTTTGGGATTCATTGGTAATATAATCTTTAATAGAACACAAATACCAAGTATTGTTTGGTTACTTCTTTTTGGTCTCGTTGTTGGGGTAATTTTCAATGTTCAAAATATTCCTGAGACAATAATTATTACAATTTCTAAATTTTTTGCAGCAGTAGCAATAGTAATCATTCTATTTGATGGCGGTATCAACACTGATTTATATCAACTATTTAAGGGAGCTCCTAGGGGACTTTTACTATCTGTTAGTTCTTTTATCTTGAGTGTAATTTCAACTATGGTCATAGTTGTATTACTATCAATGACAATTCTACCTTCAATACCTTTTAAGGACAGTGTTATTATTGGTTTTATATTAGGTGCTATTGTTGGGGGCACCAGCAGCCCAATAGTTATACCTCTTGCTTGCAAATTAAAAAATTTACAAGAAAAAACAAAAACCGTTCTTTCTATAGAAAGTATAATAACAGATCCTTTAGCAATTGTAGTTGTACTTGCCGCTATATATATGATAACAGTTGCAGGTAATTTTGATATAACTGTTGGTATCAGAAGTCTTGTAATGACATTTTCAGTTGGAGCTGTAATGGGATTTTTTTTGGGTCTTGTATGGCTTCCCATAATGCACAAAACCAGAAAAGAAGAATTTTCATATGTCTTGACACTTGCTGTTGTTTTTTTAGTGTATTCAATTACAACTCTTATAATTGGGGTAGAGTTTGGCGGTGAAGGAGCTGGAGCTATTGCCTGTCTTGTATTTGGACTTGTTTTAGGAAATGGAAAGAAAGTATTGAAAATGATAGAATATGGTAAGAAGGGATTTGAAATGGACCTACGTACAAAAGAATTTCATTCTCTAACGTCATTTGTAATTAGAACTTTCTTTTTTGTTTATCTAGGGATGATGGTTAGTTTTCAAAAAATAGAATTTATTATCGTAGGTATTTTGGTTCTTATTTTCTTAATCTTAATCAGGATATTTACTATATATCTTTCAACCTATAAAGGCGGTTTTGAAAAAGACGATCGTCAAACAATGCTTGTTATGTTGCCCAGAGGACTTGCGGCAGCAATACTTGCTTTAAATTTTGGGCCAGAAATTGTTAATAGAATTATGCCTGGAATGGATGGATTTTTTGCAGATGTTGCTTTTGTTGTCATACTTGGTACAGCAATAACTTGTACAATAGGCGTATCTGTCATTTCTTATTGCGAAAATAAAAAAAATAATAATCCTGACCAAAGAGAAAAGCAAATTAAAAAAGCAATTGAAAAGCACGATAAAAAGAAAAAATGAGACTATTGTTCTGCAAGCTCTTCTTGTAGATCAATTACCATTTCAGTTAAAACATCTTCAAATATTTGATGTCTGTATTCTTTTACAGAACCATTAGCAAGATGTGCACGAGCAACAAAGTCTCTCCCATCTTTGATTATTTCAATGTGACAAACAGCCTCCATAGAGCTCACTTCAAGAATTTAAATGCGGTATAAATCCAATATATTTATATTTTGTGGATAAGCTTATAAAGCATTTGCTGTGTTTAGAAATTTGGGTTTTTTATTGACAGATATTAGGAGAGCCGCTGTGGCTGGACAATTCTATGCTGGAACAAAAAATGAGCTTCAAAATCAAATAAAGGAATGTTTTTTGGATAAAAGAGGAGTTGGAAAACTACCCGAAATAAAAAAACAAAAAAGTAAAATTTTTGGAGCAATTGCGCCTCATGCTGGATTTGTTTATTCAGGTGCAATTGCATCTCATAGTTATAATGAAATTGCAGAAAATGGATTTTCTGATACATTTATTATTTTAGGTCCAAATCATACAGGCTATGGTTCAGGCGTATCAGCAATGAAAGAAGGTTACTGGACAACACCTCTTGGAGAAATAAAAATTAATTCTGAGCTTGGAGATTTCATTATAAAGGATATTATTGATGAAAATGAAAAATCTCATGTTTATGAACACAGTATTGAAGTACAATTGCCCTTTCTACAATTTATTTCAAATAAAAAAGAGTTCGATATTGTCCCCATCTGTATGATGATGCAAGATTTTGAAACATCTTTTGAGGTTGGTAATATTATTGCCGATGCAATAAAATCATATAATAAGTCTGTTAAAATTATTGCAAGTACTGATTTTTCGCATGTTGGTTTTAATTATAGAACAATGCCACCATCTGGGATTAGGGTTGATGATTATGCCAAAAAACAAGATGAGCAAGCAATTGAAAAGATAATAAAACTAGATCCTGAAGGTTTAATCAAAACAGTTAATGATAAAAATATCTCAATGTGTGGTTATGGTCCTGTTGCAGCGATGATTGTTGCACTAAAAAAACTTGGAGCAACAAAATCTAAACTTTTAAAATATGGAACTTCTTATGAAGTTTATCCAAACTCATCTACTGTTGGTTATGGATCAATAATTGTTTACTAAAAGCAATAATGTTATATTCAATTATCAGTTTTTATATCTGTTTATAGGAGGAATGATTTTTCCATATATGAAAAAAAATTCAGATTTGTTACTATTATTTTTCAACATATTTTTTGTATTATTGATTATTAATTTAATTTCAGATAATTTGGGTTATTTTAACCAATCATTCGTTGTTTTAATTTCTGTATTTTTGTTTATTTCATTGTTTATCATCAACATTCCCTTTAGGAAATTATTAGATTTTACTTTAAATAAACGTAAAAGATCAAATCTAAATATTTTTGGTTTAATTTTCATTTTATTTTCTTTTTTAATTTTTTTGTCAACAAACAAGATCTTCATTCAGATTTCAGCGATTCCCATTTTCTTATTCGGTCTCGATATTCTTTTAAGAGGAATTAAAATTCGTAGAAATGAAATTTGTATTTTAGCAATCACATCTTTTCTTTATGGAATTTTTTTTGTAATAGTTAACTCGATTTCTTTTGTTTGGTATTTAACTCAACAATCTTCTTTGGTTATCTCTAATATTATTGGTAAACTCTCGGGAAATGAAATATTATTTGGACCTTCGATTAGTGGATTTTATATTTTAATTTCCTTCATATTTTTATTAATTGTCTGTTTTTTTAAATCTAACAAAAATAAATCAGATATTTTGAAAATAGGTTTTTTCAGATTTGGTTTTTTTGTAATCTGGATATTTTATATTTATTTTTTATCAATATCTGGGTTTGAACCAAAAAATGATATTTCAAACTATCTTTTTGTTTTCTTTTTTATAAATTCTATTCTAGCATTTATCTATTATTCAAAAATTCATATAAAAGATTTTAAAACAACTTTATTTGATATTAAAAAATCAAATGTAAGAAAAATTGTAAAAAATGCTACATTTTTATCTTTAATTTTATTGTTTATATCTGGGGTATTATTGACCATTTATACTCCTTCAGAACATTCCAATTCACAAAATATTTTATTTTATGCAGATGAGATGATTGGAACTTGGGACATACCTGCATATGGAGAGTATGGAAAAGATGCAGCAGGCATGTTTGGGCTTTTACCTATTTATCTTTCATCTTCAAATTATCAATGCAGTCTTTTAGTTACAAACAAAACAAATTTTTTAAATATTAATCAACCTGAAGATGAAAACATCACTAGATTTGTAAATTTGACAGATAATGTTCAAATATATGAGTCTGAAAAAATCACAAGAAATCTTTTAGAAAATATTGATATTTTTGTTGTAATAAGTATTAACACAAGTTTTAACTCAGATGAAAAAAAGATAATATGGGAATTTGTTAAATCCGGCGGATCACTTCTTGTTATTGGGGATCATACAAATATAGGCGGCATTAGAAATCCATTAAATCATCTTCTAAAGCCCTCAAAGATTTCTTTTAGATTTGACTCTGCACTTCCTTTTGATGAAAATCTTGGTTGGGAGACATGTATTCAACTTCCCCACAATATACTTGGTTCTTATGTAAAGATTTTTAACGATGTTCAAATAAATGTTGGCGCATCACTTGATATCGAATATCCCGCATATCCAGTAATTATTGGCAATTATGCTTTATCAGACGCAGGAAATATTGAAAATAAAGAATTTGCGTATCTGGGAGACTATGAATACAATGATGGAGAACAATTGGGCGACCTGATTCTTGTTGCCACTTCAAATTACGGGGCCGGAAAAGTTCTTGTTTTTGGCGATTCATCCACATTTCAAAATTCTGCCATTCCTCATTCATATAACTTTATTGAGGGTATTTTTAACTGGATGAAAAGCGGTACAAATAGTAATCTAGAACTTTTAAAATCAATTGTTTCGATTCTATTTCTTATAGCTTCATTTCTAATTTATTATATTGCAAAATCTACTAAAATAAAATTTCACATAATTCCAATAGTATTTTGTTTTTCATTAATTCTAACATCTCTAATTAATCCAATTTTTGTTGAAAATTCAAAAATTAACGGAAATATTGTTTATGCAGATAATACACATAATGAAAAAATGAATTTAGAACCATTCAAAGAAAATTCAATAAGTGGTCTTTTTTTAAATCTTAATAGAAACGGCTATTTGCCATTATTTTTAGATGATTTTTCAGAAGAAAATATAGTAAAAAGTAAGATATTAATCTTCAACACCCCAACAAAAACTTTCTCAAATGAAGAGGTTAACACAATATTGAGATTCATGTCTAAGGGATGCTATGTAATTCTTTCAACAGGATATGAAGAAAAATCCGCAGTAAAACCTTTGTTAAAAAAATTAGACTTAGATATCGAAAATATTCCACTTGGTCCATTGCCTTATGTTGGAGAAAATATTAGCAAATATGAAAATGAACCTAGGTTTGTCAATAGCTGGCCAATTGTCTTTAAAGAAGGACAAGTGACCTCATTTTATAATATAACTTTTGGTTCTGAAACTTATCATACTGTTGTTTTAAAAAAATATGGGGAAGGTGGACTTTTACTTATTTCTGATAGCGAATTTTTACTTGATAAAAACATAGAATCTATTTTTGATTATTGGCCAGGAAATATTTTGTTTTTAAAATCTCTTATAGAACAAATAGAAGGAGGCGATATCTAAGTGAAAAAATTGCTTTTATTGGGATTATTTTTCTTATCGTCCTCTTGGTTGTACTTTATTCCACTATATGAAAAACCAAATTTTGGCTTAGGTTTTGTCTTTCTAATTCTAGGTTTATTAATAAATATAATTGCTCTTAAAGACAATAAATCTGAACATATATGTAAGTATTATTCACTTCTCATCATACCTTTAATTTTATCAACATTAATTATTAATTTTCCTTATAATCTGGCTCCAATTGTTCTTAGTATAGGTCTTATTTTTCTTTTAATGAAAAATAATTGCAGCCAACTATTTGGTAAAGGATTTATTTTGTCAGGAGTTATTCTTTCTTTACAAACTGCAATTTTTCCTTTTTATTCAATATTTGTATCTCGTGGCCATAGGGTAGATCTTTTATCTCCAATTGTTTCAATTTTTGCAAATTTGTTTGGTCTAAAAACCTCTGTTAATAATGGAGTTTTGTTTGTTCAGACTCTCAATAATTACTTTGCATTTACAACAACATATGAAAAATTAGGATTTTTCTTATGGTTAAACATACTTGTAGGCTTCATAATTATTTTATTCTTAATAAATGATAAGAAAAAGATATTGACAAATATTGCAATTTTTCTTATTATAAGTTTTTTTTACATTTTGTTAAGATATGTTTTCATGATTAATTTTTATCTTCAAACTCAAAAATTAGACATATTGTGGAACCCAATTATTATGTCAATATCTTTTTTACCTTTGTCATTTTTGTTAATAAAAATTATCGATTTAAAAACCAATTTTAAATTTAAACTAACAAAGCCAAAGAAAAAACAGTTAATATCCGTATTCTTGATTTTCATATTTGTTTTTTTTATGGTTGGGGCTTTTACTTTTCATGATCCTGGAATAAAAAAGAATGGAAAGATATTGATAGACGAATATCATAGTAGCTGGGAAAATACAACAGAACCTCTTGATAAAGAATGGTATGGGATGCTTTCAACGTATAATTATTATTCATGGTCAGAATATTTGGATAAATATTATTCTGTTGAAAAAAATATCAATGAAACAATATCGCTAGAACTACTAAAAGATTATGACATTTTAATTTTGAAATGCCCAACAAGTTTTTACTCAAATGAAGAGATTTTATCGGTAATTTCTTTTGTTGAAAATGGAGGTGGATTGTATCTCATCGGCGATCATACTGACGTTTTTGGAATGAATACGTTTTTGAATCAAATTTCACAAAATTTCGGGATAGAATTTAAGACAGATGCTACCTATGAACTTGGAACTGGGCAACTATCTAAGTTTACACCTGATCACTTAATTGTTCATCCTATAATGCAAAAAATAAAAAATTTTGATTTTATGACTTCGTGTACTTTATCTGCGCCTCTAAACTCTGAAAGTGTAATTCTAGGAAATAGATTAATTAGCGAGCCTGGAACCTACTCAACAGAAAACTTTTTTAGAGAATCTGTTTCTTCAACTGAATCAGAATTTGGAATATTACTTCAATCTGTTGCGCTAAAGTATGGAAAGGGAAGAGTAGTTGCTTTTTCAGATAGTACAGTTTTTTCTAGTTTTTCAATGTTTTCAGATGGCTTTGAAAAGTTCGCTCTTTCAACCATGGATTATCTTAATAGAACAAATCAATATTCCTATTTTAATAATGTATTTATTGTGATCTCCCTACTATCCTTGACAATTGCGATATGTCTCGTAAGAAAAGAACAAAAATTAAAAATATTGTCTCTTTTTGTCATTTTTGGCCTTTTTTCATTTTCAACATCTGCTCCTTTTTTTAATTTTATTAATGAAAATAACTATACAATTCCAAAAAGTCATACAGATTTTACAAGAGTTTGTTTTGAACAAGAACATACAAATGCAAATATATCGTTGCGTCCTGGATTATCAACCTTTGTCAAACAAAATACATATGATACTTTTTATGTTTGGACTCAAAGGCTTGGATTGTTTCCCTGTTTAGAATATTGCTTAGATTCTGCTTTAGACTCAGATATATTAGTTTTTATTAATCCTGTAAAATCATTTTCAACACAGGATTTTAATTTAATTGACTCTTATCTTAAAAATGGAGGAAAAATCTTAGTTATTGATAGCATAAATAATACAAAATCTACTTCAAATGAGTTATTAGAGAGTTTTGGGATGAAAATCCAAAAAAACAATTCAGGTACGCCATATCTTTTTATTAATGGCGGACATAGGTTTTATGAGGATAAAAATAATAATTCATATGCAAATTATTTAAACATTATAAATAAAGATACAGAAGAAAAAGGCCAAATAGTTGTGTTTGTAGATTCAAATATATTTTTAGATGAAAGTATGGGCGGAGTCTTTGTAGAACCAGATGATGAACAATTAGATATTTTCAAAACTCAGTTCTTTTTATTTGAAGATGCCTTATTGAAAGATTAGTTGCTTTTAATTAGTTATATTTATATACCCATTCCACATAATAAATAAATAGGGGAAAAATATGAAGAAAAAAATTATATTTTTAAGCTTAGTTGTTGCAATTCTAATTGCACTATTGCCAATTTCTTCAGTAGTAGGAACAGGTGGTTTAAAATCAGTTAATAAAAAAGCTACTTCGCCTTTATTTGGAAACCATTATGCATCCGATGGAAATCAGATAACATCTAGTTATTTAGGTAAAGGAAAAATTAGCAATCTATTTTTCAGCAAGCTATCCTTTAGAAATAGTATTCAAAGGGCCTATAGGTTTGTGCAAAATAATCCTGGGACAATAGATAGGATAATAGACAGAATTGAAGATAATGAAAAAATAGCAGATATATTGGCCGAATATGATATTACAAAAACAGAGTATAAACAGCAATTAAACCTAATAAGACAAGATCCTTCACTTCTAGAAAAAGATTTCGAAACTGCTATGCAAAATATGGACGAAATGAGCCCGGTATTCCCAACAGGTATGAACACTACAAATCCTTTTGCAGTTCTAATTGTTGTTATAGCACTTTTACCGGTCTTTTTGATTATTGGAGTACTTATTGCCACTATGACTTTAGTTACCTGTTTAAACATAGGCGGGTGTTTTGAAAGCCTCACAGGAGGCCTCATTGAAAATTTGATACAGGGGTTAAAATCTCCAGATGATATTATTTAATCTCTTTTTTTTCGATATATTTATATATTTTCATATATAATTTAATTAAAGGTAAACTGATGAAAACACTTAGTATTAAAATATTTGTGATTTTTTTCACTTCAATCTTGTTGTTAAGTATAAATTTTAAAACTGTAAAAGCTGCTGAAATAACTATCGATGATTCTATAAATCCTAATTTAATTATAAAAGAATCAATAGAGCAGATTAAATCAAAATCATTGAGCGATTATGAAAAATATTTTGAACCAAACTCTATGGTTGAGTTTACAAGTGTTGTAAAAAACACTCTCACAGTTAAATTTAATGACGGAAAATATAAACTTATTTTTGAAAATAATGGATTTACATCATCTAATAATTTAAAACTAAATACTAACTTTGATAAAACTTTAGGAAAAACCGCGCTGATTTTAAATCCTTGTGAATATCTTTATGGAAATCTGCATTGTAAAAAAATAATAAACAACTTGATCAAAGACGGTTACAATATTAATTATTTATCCGATGAGGATGTTAATTTAAATTTCACTAAAAATTGTCTTGCAGAAGAAATTGTATATTTTAATACCCACGCAGGTTATTGGGATACTAATGGAGATGGCATTGAGGATGCTGTTGTAATTGCGACAGGTGAGTTATGGAGTGATAATACAGAAGATATTTATGAATTTGAATATGAAAATGAAATGATTGTAGAAGGCTTTGTGGGAAACAATAGCTTTGTTTGTTTTACACCTCTTTTTATTAAATATTATTATGAAAACAACAAATTTTCAGATTCTCTAATCTACATGGCAACTTGCCACGCTACATATGATGATTCCATGGCAAATGCCTTTTTAGAATCAGGTGCGGAAGTTTTTATAGGATGGTCTGGGAATACCTTGTTTTGGACAAATAGCTTAACTTCAAGTCTAGCTTTTAAAATGCTCACTTTAGGCTTTAATGTAAAACAAGTTTGTAAGATAATTAGATTTGGTGGGATATATAATAGAATTCTTGGCGCAAAGCTGATTTATTTTGGCGATGGTGATTATGCAATTTAGAAGTTTATATCCAAAACATTGATTTCATTAATCTTTGTGTTTGTTTTGGAAGCTGCAGTTGTTCTTTTCCTTCAATGAGATTTAGTGTGGACTCTACATAGGTGTTTACAATCTCTTGGAAATACCATCTTCCATAATTTTCATCTGCTCTGGCTGGGCTTCCAACATAACCTTCCTTGAGGCCTATATCTTTGAAAGTTTTTCCAACAAGAGTTGGAGAATAAAGCTCCCTGTATATGTTCTGTAATTTTTTGAAGGATTCATCTACGAGATAAGGGTATTGATACTTCATAAGAGATGTTTCTCTAAATCCGGCATGAATCTCTTTTTTTGTATCAAAACCTACTTTCGGCTCTTTTTTTTCTACGGTTTTATTGAAAAAATAGGGCCCCCATGGTTCAATGACATCTATATCAAAATTTCTTTTTGCCTTCTTCATAGCTACATATATGCCTTTCAAGTGTCCAAGATCCATATGAAAACTACAAATTACAAATTTTTTAAATCCAAATTTTGCAATTGAAGAAATCACGTCATAAATAATTATTTTTATTGCTTTAGAATTGACAGAAACTGTTCCAGGAAAATCGGATGCCATTTTTGTAAAGCCTAGGGGTATTGGTGGAAAAAGAACGCAATTGTAATCTGATTTTTTTTTGCTAATTTCTTTTATAGCTTCATTGGCTGTATCTCTAGATGTTAAAAAATCTGTGCCAACTGGGAGGTGAGGCCCATGTTCTTCCATGGGACTTATTGGAATAAAAAAAATTGTTTTATCTTTGTTTAGATTGTTAACTTGTTTCCAACTCATTTCTTCTAATTGAATTATTTTTCCTTTTTCTTGTTTTTTTATCAAGTTATGACCTCGCATCCATCTTCTTTAACTATAACTGTATGTTCTTTTTGAGTGACTATGCTATCCTTTGATTCTATAAGCTGAGGATATTGTTTTATGAATCCAAGATAGGAAAGTCGTCTTAATGCAGTTTCACTGTTTTTTGGCAAAAATTCTTCACACCATCTTTGGGCAAAAGGTAATGTATTGAATTTGGTTAAAAGTTTATTAAATATAATTTTTGAACGATTATCTCTGATTATTTTAGATCTAAAAGATTTGTTGCATATATAGATATTAGAACCTTTTCCTGCACTCACATGCCCCTGTCCATTGGTTGAGAAAGGCTCAATTGCAAGAACTACTCCCTCTTTAATAATTTCTTTGTTAAAAATGCTAGGGGTGTTTGGTACCGATATTCCTGAATGAAGTTCATATTTCTCAAGACTATGACCTGTTAAATTATCAATTGGTTTGAAGCCGTAGCCTGTTATTGTATCTTGGACGATTTTTCCTATTTGAGAGGTATCTACTCCATCCTTGACGTTTTCTATTGCTTTTTCTAAGGCTTTTTCAGATGATTCTATCATATCTTTGTAATTATTGGTTTCAACTTCAACTGTTGCTGCTGTATCTGCTATGTATCCATCTATGTGAGCTCCAACATCTAATTTTACCACATCACCTTTTTTAAAAACCTGTTCATCACCACTTAATGGACAATAATGGGCTGCAATTTCATTAATTGATATATTTACAGGAAATGCAATTTTCCCACCTTTTTCTTTTATTTTTGATTCTACTTTGTTGGCAACCTCTAAAAAGGTCACCCCTGGTTTAATTAAATCTAACCCGAAATTTCTTGATTCAGAAGCAATTTTTCCTGCAAGTTTATAATTCTTGTAAATATTTTCATCCATTTTCAACCGCATCCATAATTAATTTTTTTGATATGGCTCCCTGTCTTAGAACTTTTATTTTTTCCTCACTAAGGTCTACAATTGTAGATGCTTTTTTGTTTAATATTCCATCATCAATAAATATTTTAATAGAGTCACTAAATTGCATCTTTAAATCATTTATAACATGTGGTGTTTTTTTTCCATGAATATTTGCACTAGTAGCAGTTAAAGGTCCATATTTTTTTAATAACGATATTGCAATTTTATTATCTGGAACTCTAATAGCAACTTTATCTTTTTGTGCAGTTATTATATTTGGTATAATGTCTTTTTTTTTCAAAATGAGTGTTAAATTTCCAGGTAAAAATTTTTCAGCTATTATTTTTGATTTTTCATTTAAAAATGCTAATTTTGAAATTTCTTTTATGCCATAAACTGCTATCGGCAAAGGTTCAGATAGGGGTCGTTTTTTAAGATAATATAATTTCTTTACAGCTTTTTCATTATAAATATCTGCTCCAAAACCGTATAATGTATCTGTTGGATATACAATTATTTCTCCTGATTTTAGAGCACTTATTATATTTTTAAAATCAATTTTTTCCATGTCAAAACTTTTTATTTTGTTTTAATAAAATCTCCTAAAGTTAATCCAGATTGTGAGTGTTTGTCTGTGTGAATCTCTTTTACTTCTTCCATTAAAGTAATTTCTAATTCTTTTTCAAGTTTTGAAATCATTTTGTCGGAAGGTCTTAGATCTCCATTTTCTATTTTTGAAATTGTAACTGTTCTTTCACCTATTTTAAATCCCAAATCCTCTCTTGAAAGTCCCTTTTTCTTTCTAGCATCCTTTATTAACTCTGAAAAGTTTGATACAATTTCTTTTTCCATGTTTTTATAGATATCTTTCGGTCTTGACCTCTTTTGTTTTAATGAAATTGCCCTTGCTATATTATTTGAAACATTTGTAGTTGGTTGTTTAGCCCCTTGTCCGTGCTTACTACAATCAGGACAAACCATCATACTTACTTTATCAATGAAAACTTCTCTACAAGATTTACATTCTCTGCCGCAAAGCTCGCATTGCAAACTTATATCCCTCCATAAAATAAATTATAACAATCCTGCCTTCTGAAGAACCATGAGGTCCTCTGTGCTAAGCTTTTCTCCTCTCTTGAATTTTTCATAAATATCGTCTGCTTTCTTCTGTGTCGCAGAGGCATCAGCCATCTTCTTTTTGACGACTTTCTTTTTCTCGCCTTCAGATATTTTTTTATCCAAATCATGAATTTTATTTACACAATCAATAAATTCTTTATGTACATTGTCTGCTTCAATCTTAGTAAGTACAATACTTTCTTGTATGTCTGTTGTTTTTTTGGAATGATTATCAAGCTGATTTAACAATTCTATCATGCTTTGATGTTCATCTTGAGCTTTTTTAGCAATTTTTTCTACTAAATCGTGCTGTTTTTCTGCTTTTTGTTTTATCTTTTTTTCTTCATCTATTGCAGATTTTAATTTCGGGTCTTTATTTAGTGCATTCTCCTGTTTTTTGATTTCCTCATGAAGCTCTTTAATGGTTTCTATTAATTTTTTTTCTTTTTGGGAAGACATCGGTTGAGTCATTTGCTCTGTTTCAAGTTTTCTTAATTGTTGTTTTTGTTTATTTAGGTTGATTCCAGCCGTATTTGATCTATTTTTTTCAAGTTCTTTTATTTTCTTTTTTGTATCAATATGACTTTTAATTAATTCGTTTCTTTGACTTTTAGCATGCTTTACTCTTTCGTTAAATTCGTCTCTTTTTGTTTTATGTTCGTTAATCTTATTTCTAAGTTCTCTTACTTTTGCATTAATCTCATCTCTTTGTTTTGCCATCTTTTTTGATTTTTGGTGCAATTCGTCTCTTTTTTTCTTTAAATCATTTGCTTTTTGTTGAAGCTCATCCCTTAATCTAATCATTTCGTCAACCGATTCGCTGTCCATTTAAAGCCTCTAATTATTTTAAAACCATTTGAGGTAAAATACCTGCTATTTATTAAGTATTTCGAACGGTAATAATAAAGGTAAATAAATATTTAACTAAAATTTATGTCTAATTTTTCTTTTTTTCCTGAATTATTATAATTCCATCTAATATGACTGCAAGAATTCCTGTGATAAAAACCATATCAAAAATATTTGCTCCGCCAATCGTAGCATTTCTTTTTGTACCTATTTCATAGTTGAGTAAAGTTATAAGATGAAACAAATCTGCACCTATCAACACTCCAATAGTTCCAGATATATATGCTAGCGGAGCAGCTTTGTTTTTTTTTCCTTTCCAATATATTATTATGGAGGCGATACTTGCAAAAAAAACTGGTAATAACCAATAAGGAAATTTTGAAACTATGCCTTTATTTGCTACGGGTTCTGTAACAAAATATGTAATTATTGCAACTATAGTTACGCCAAATAATATATTGATTGGCTTAATTTTATTTTTGAGAGCTAGATAGGAGCTTAGGATTATTGGAATAATTGCTCCACCAAAATTAATACCCACTATCCAGTATTGGCCATAAGTAAAAAGAACAATATTTGAAAAATTAATTCCCAAAAAACCATCTATAATGCCTGCACCAGTTATAAAAGATACAAAAACAATTATTATTGCCTCTACAGACGAAAAACCCATTTCATTGAATGCTTTTGTTACAACCAAATATCCAATATATAATGCCAAAATCGGTAGAAGAATATAAAACAGATATGCAATTATGGATTCAGGCGACATCTAGCTAATAGATATAAAGTGAACTTATAAATTTAGTGAAAATTTCTTTATGGGTTTTTTAACCAACGGTAATTCTTATATCTTATTATTACATATGTTTTATTTAGGGGTTATAATGAGATATAATAAAATAGAAATATTTTTAGTTTTTTTAAGCGCAATTTTGCTTGCAACTCCCGTAGTATTAGGAGATTGTGGATGTAATGAAAATATTAATGATACTGAAAAGAGCGAATATGAAAATCTCTGTGGTTTAGTTGAGCCAGAGGGATGGTGGGAGGAAGCCAGATTTGATCCTTGCAATCCAAAAGGTGATCTGCCTGATGCTTTTGACTGGAGAGATAGTTACGATCTGCCACAGGTTAGAAATCAAGGCTCTTGCGGCAGTTGTTGGGCATTTTCAACTGTTGGACCTTTGGAATGTAATATAAAAATCAAAGAAGGAATAGATGTTGATTTATCTGAACAATGGTTAGTTAGTTGTACCAACGCTGGAAGTTGTAGTGGTGGTTGGTTTGCACATGATTATCATCGATTTGCTGGAGATTATTGTGGAGACAGTGGCGCTGTTCTTGAGCAATATTTTCCATATGAAGCTGATGATGTACCCTGTAATTGTCCATATCCTCATGATTATTTTATAGATGATTGGGCATTTGTTGGGACTGAATATGGCGTACCAAGTGTAAATTCGATGAAACAGGCAATAATGGATTATGGCCCAATATCCATTGCGGTTGCAGTAAATGATGCTTTTCACGACTATGAAGGTGGGATATTTTCAGGTCCACAGAGCAGTAATATAAACCATGCTGTAGTATTAGTTGGCTGGGACGACAATCAAGGATCTGATGGTGTTTGGTTTTTAAGAAACTCATGGGGTTCTGGTTGGGGCGAAGGCGGATACATGCGAATTGAATATGGTGTTTCTTATGTTGGTTATGCTGCATGTTATGTAGACTATCACGGTATTGATAAATTGGAAATCAACCTTCCTGAGGGTATTCCAGAATCTATTATTCCTGGTAGTTATACTTCTATAGCTGTTCAGATTAATGAAGTAGCAGACACTTATATAGAAGATTCTGGGACATTATATTATAGATATGATGGTGGTAGTTATTTAACTTCAGATCTTAATCATATGGGAGGAGACTTGTATGAAGCAGTCCTGCCTCCAGCAAGTTGTGCGGATATGCCAGAATTTTATATAAGTGCAGAAGGAGAAATTTCAGGAATTATTTATAACCCTTCAAATGCTCCAGATGAAGTTTACACAACTGTTGTAGGGCAACTAACTCCAATTTTCTCAGACAATTTTGAAGCAGACAATGGGTGGACCATTGAAAATGACCCTTATTTGACCGATGGTGCTTGGACAAGAGGAGTGCCTGTTGGTGAAGGTGATCGAGGAGATCCACCTTCTGATTATGACGGGTCGGGTAAATGTTATCTAACAGACAATGTTGATGGGAATTCTGATGTTGATGACGGTATTACTTGGCTAATTTCTCCAACTATGGATCTAAGTTCTGGTATTGATGCAAAAATTGACTACTCTTTATGGTATACAAATTATTTTGGAGACGATCCAAATAATGATCTTTTTAAAACATACGTATCAAACGATGCAGGAAATACCTGGATTTTAACTCAGACAATAGGTCCCGAAACATATGGGGGTTGGAAAGAATATTCATTTATTGTCGGAGATTTTGTAACACCTAATAATCAAATTAAAGTCAGATTTGAAGCATCTGATTTAAACAGCGGTTCAGTTGTTGAAGCAGGTATAGATCAGTTCAATGCATTTATAGTTGAGTGTACTGAAAGCAATCCACCTGAGACACCTAATGCCCCAAATGGATTAGAAAATGGATATGTTGGAGGAGAATTTGCTTTTTGTGTAGACGGCGTTGAAGACCCTGATGACGATGATGTTTATTATAAATTTAGCTGGGGAAATGGAGAAACTTCAGATTGGATAGGACCTTATGAATCAGGCTTTGATGAGATATGCGAATCATACATTTGGCAAGAAGAAGGAACATATGAGATAATAGTAAAAGCAAAAGATGAACACAATTCTGAAAGTGATTGGTCAGATCCTCTAATATTTAATGTTTTACCAGAACCACAGACCATTTTGGAGATAGGTTCAATTGTTGGAGGAAATAAAATAGAAACTAAAATTTCAAATACTGGTGATAAGAACGCTACAGATGTTGAATGGGATATTAAAATTGAAGGCGGTTTTTTCGTTTCGCCAAACCACTTTTCAGGAACATTTGAAACAATTAATATCGGTGAATCAAAGGATATTTCCGTTAGCTTATTTGGATTTGGTTTGGGCATACTAACCTTGAATCCAAAAATTACTGTTAAAGCAAGCGGTATTGATACAAATATAGCAGAAGAATCGGCAAATGCAAATATTGTATTTACAAAAATAATAATTATTTAATTTTTTCCCTATTTTATTTTTATAATATTAATGTTATATAATTGGTAACAACCTTTTTATAAGATAAGAACATATATAACACCTGTGTAATTATGGGGATAAATATAAAATATAAAAATAAAATTATTACGGCTTTTTTAGTTTCGATATTGGCAATTTTTTCTTTTGCCCCGATTATTAATGCTGATTGTGGTTGCAATAATTTTGTAGATGAATCATATGAAGAATCATATGAAAATCTCTGTGGTTTAGTTGAACCAGAAAACTGGCGAGAAGATGCTGTTTTTGACCCATGCAATCCAAAAGGTGACTTGCCCGATGCTTTTGACTGGAGAGATAGTTACGATCTGCCACAGGTTAGAAATCAAGGCTCTTGCGGCAGTTGTTGGGCATTTTCAACTGTTGGACCTTTGGAATGTAATATAAAAATCAAAGAAGGAATAGATGTTGATTTATCTGAACAATGGTTAGTTAGTTGTACCAACGCTGGAAGTTGTGGCGGCGGATGGTATGCACATGAATATCATCAATATGCTGGAGATTATTGTGGCGACAGTGGAGCTGTTCTTGAAGAGCATTTTCCATATGTTGCATATAATGCTCCATGTAACTGTCCTTACCCTCACGACTATTTTATAGATAGCTGGGCCTATATTGGTAATCAGTATAGTGTACCTAGTGTAGGTCAAATTAAGCAAGCAATAATGGACTATGGTCCAGTTTCAGTTGGAGTTGCAGTCAATAGCGCTTTTAGCGAGTATGATGGAGGAATATTTTCAGGCCCTCATAGCTCTGATTTGAATCATGCTGTAGTATTAGTTGGCTGGGACGACAATCAAGGATCTGATGGTGTTTGGTTTTTAAGAAACTCATGGGGTTCTGGTTGGGGCGAAGGCGGATACATGCGAATTGAATATGGTGTTTCTTATGTTGGTTATGCTGCATGTTATGTAGACTATATACCAAATCCAAAATTATCTTTTAACTTTCCAGAGGGATTGCCAGAATATCTAATTCCAGGTGAACAGACAGATTTAATAGTTCAAATCGAAGAAATTGATGATGTCTACGTTCCTGGAACAGCAACTCTTCATTATAGATATGATGATGGAGGTTTTTCATCTTCGCCTCTTACAAGGATATCTGGAGATTTATTTGAGGCAACTCTTCCACCTGCATATTATGGAGATGAGCCAGAGTTTTATTTCACTGCAGAAGGAGAGACTGGAGGAGTATCATATAGTCCTGTAGGTGCACCAGATACTGTTCATACGGCACCTCTTGCAAGACCAGATATTGATTTAGAACTAAGGGATGGGCTATATGCCGGAGCGAAAATTAGCAATTCAGGACCATATAAAGCAGAAAACGTCTCATGGTACATAAAAATCAGAGGTGGCTTACTAAATGCCATTCGATTAAATATTAGCGGTGGTATAGATGAGATAGAACCTGATGACGATGAAATAATTAGTACAGGGGTTGCAGGTTTTACAAGATTATTATTTGGTTTTGGCAAAGTTGACATATCAATTATTGTTGAACCAGAAAATGGCAATAAAAAAACAAAGAATTCAGATGGAATAGTAATTTTTGGTATTGTTAAAATTAATGATTAAAAGATAAAATTAGGGATTTTAATCCCTAGCTTTTCTAAATTTATATCCATAGTAGATTGCTCCAGTTAGACCATCTTGTTGAATTTTTCTAAACTCACTTTCAACTTTCATTCCAATTTTAACTTCGCTTACATCACAATCTACAATTTGAGCAGTTATTCTTGGGCCTTCTTCTAACTCTATTATTGCTATTGGATAAGGCGCTTGATCTTCAAAAGCATCTGGTGCAACATGAATAATACTGTATGTGATTACCTTACCTTTTCCACTTAACTTGATATTATCCATCTTACCTATACTTTTTCTTCTGCATTTTGGACAAGACTCTCTTGGCGGGAAAAAAACTTTGTTGCACGCTCCACACTTATTTCCTATAAGATTGTATCTTTGTGGTATCTCCCTCCAAAATCTTGCTACTCCACCAGTCATTTAAATCGCCTCCATTATATGAACAACACAAGTAGCACCAGAACCACCTACATTGTGTGCCAGCCCAATTCTTGCATTCTTTATCTGTCTTTTATCTGCCTTTCCTCTCAGTTGTTGAGTTATCTCTACAATTTGGGCTACGCCTGTTGCTCCTACTGGATGTCCTTTGGATTTTAAACCACCACTTGTATTTACTGGTAGTGAACCATCAAGAGGTGTAATGTTATTTTCTACTGCCTTGCCGCCTTCACCTTTTTTTACAAAACCAAGATCTTCAATGGCACAGATCTCTGCGATTGTAAAACAATCGTGTACTTCTGCTAAATCAATATCTTTTGGAGTTAAATTTGCTTGTTTGTAAGCCATTTTACCAGCGTTTACTGTAGCATCTAGTGTACAAATGTCTCTTCTTCCGTGAAGGGCAAGCGAATCTGAGGCTTGCCCAGATCCTAATATTTTTATTGGGTTCTTTACTAATTCCTTTGCTTTGTCAAGGGAACATAATACAATTGAAGCTGCTCCATCTGTTACGGGAGAGCAATCCATTAAACCCAAAGGCTCCGCTACTGTTGTTGCATTTAAAACTGTATCAATAGATATCTCTCTTTGGTATTGTGCATATGGATTTAATGCTCCATTTTTATGGTTTTTTACAGCTACTTGAGCAAGTTGTTCTTTTGTTGTACCATATTCGTACATATGTCTTGTTGCAATTAATGCATATATGCCTGGAAAAGTTGCACCAAAAAAAGCCTCCCATTCTTGATCTGCTGCTGTTGCAAGTGTTTCAGTTGATTCTCCACCGCCAACATCATTCATCTTTTCTATACCACCAACAACTACAATATCATTTACTCCTGAAGCAATTGATAAATAACCTTCTCGAACCGCTAGTGCGCCTGATGCACATGCGCCTTCTACCCTTGTTGCTGGAATATTGATATGGGAAAAACCAGATACATCTGCTACAAGAGCCCCCACATGTTCCTGACCTATAAATCTACCAGAACTCATTGAACCCACATACATTGCGTCGATCTCTTTTCCTTCTATCCCTGCATCAAGAATTGCTTTTGAACCTGCCTCTGCGATTAAATTCCTAAATGATTTGTCCCAAAGCTCTCCAAATTTTGTAAGTCCTATTCCAATTACTGCTACATCTCTCATTTATTATCACTCCCAAACAAAAAGATCAGTATATTTAGCAAATGTTCCATAGTCAACATACTTTTTATTTTCGATTAATTGTGCAACTGTAGGTGCTTTGCTTCTATCTAATTTTTTAATTTTATCTGTTACTGTAATGTCAAAACCATCACTTCCCGCACCAGATCCATAGCTTGTAACAAAGATTCTATCGTCTGGTTTTGCGACATCTAAAACTGATGCCAACCCAAGCATTGATGCTCCAGAATATGTATTTCCTATTACAGGGGTAAGCAAGCCTTGTTTTATTTGATCAAAAGTAAATCCTAGTTTTTTTGCAACGTTAATTGGGAATTTACCATTTGGCTGATGAAACACAGCATAATCATAGTCTTCAGGTTTTGATTTGACCTTGTTCATAAGATTTGTTGCACAGCTCATAATATGCTTAAAATAAGCGGGCGCGCCGGTAAATCTTCCGCCATGAGATGGATATTTTCTCTCGGCTCTTCTCCAAAAATCTGGCGTATCCGTTGTAAATGAAAGGGTTTCATTTATATTTGCTATTAAATTTTCCTTTCCAACAATAAATGCAGCGCCACCAGCAGATGCAGAATATTCTAATGCATCCCCCGGTGCAGCTTGAGAAGTATCGGCTCCTATCGCAAGGCCATATTTTATCATATCTGCTTTTACAAAACCCATACAAGTCTGAAGGCCAGCTGTTCCTGCTTTACAAGCAAATTCATAATCTGCCACCATTAAATCAGGTGTAGCGCCTATTGCTTCTCCAACTACAGTGCCTGTGGGTTTTACAGCATAAGGATGGGATTCACTTCCGACAAAAATTGCGCCTATTTCTTTTGGGTTTACATAACATCTTTTAAGTGCTGATCTTGCTGCTTCAACACTTATTGTAATTGTATCTTGATCTACACCGGGCACTGATTTTTCTAATACGTTTAATCCTCTTGAAATCGCCTTTCCGTCTTTTCCCCATATCTTTGCAATATCTTCTGCTTTTATTCTAAAACGGGGAATATATGCTCCATAACTAATTATACCTATGTTTTGCATAGTAGTCACAATTGGGGCAAAACAAAATAATATATTTAAAATTGCCGATTAAAAATTCGATAAATGCCGATACTTTTATCCTGAGAGTGAAATCTTTTTACCGTCTTTTAAAGCGCTTACAGACTTGTCAATTTCTTTATCTATTTTTTTCTCATCAAAAAGCTCTTTTTTGGCTTTTATATTTTGATTTTTTATAATGTCTTTAGACTCTTTGAATCGTCTTCTTCTTTCTTTTTTAACTTCCATTATTTTAGAGAGCATTTCCATTGCTTTATCATGATGCTTTTGTGCTTCTTCTCTTATTTCTATATATTTTTTGTGCTTTTTATTTGATTCACCGACAGATGCTGATATTTCTTTTACTAGTTTCATAAATTCTTCATGCTTTTTTTGACTTTCATTGTAGAATTTTTGAACAAGTTCGTGTTCTTCGTCTGCCTTTTTGAAAATTTCAGTTATTGTATCGTCAGCATCTGAAATATCTGTTTGAATTGATTTTTGCTTTTCTACTTGTTTTTTTAATTCTGTATATTCTGCCTTTTTTGATTTAATATTTTCTATAAGGTTGTTTTCTTCCTGTGGACTCATTGGTACAGTTTCTTGTCTGTACTCAAGCATTTGAATATCTGCTTTCAACTCATCAAGTCTTAGAGGCAGATTTCTTACTACGTTTCCTTTCTTTTTGTTTTTGGCATCTATTAATTGCTTTGCTTGTTGTTGATATTGATTTCGTTTTTCCTTGTGCTCCCTCATTTTAGAAACTAAGTCATCACGTTCTTTTTTGTATTTGTCCATGATCTCTTTTATTTCTTTTCTCTTGTCATTGAGCATGTCACGTTCTTCTCTAACAAGTTTTGCCATATCGTTTAGTTCATTTCTTTTTTGAACTAGGCCTTGATACTTTTTTTCAGAATTTCTAAGTTGCTCAATTTCTTCTTTTCTCTTGGATTCGCTGTCCATCGAAAAAACTCCCTTTCAACAAAGCTACTATTCTTCTACTTTTATATGCAAATCATTTTTACCTTTTTCTGCTAACCAAGGCATTTTAATGTCTGCATATCCGCCACCAGGAATGCTTACCTCTACTTTATTTTTTTCCTTTCCATTTATATATAGATATACTTTGACATTTCTTGCAGCGACATTTCCCTTATTCTTAAGTTTGAAAGATGAGATAACTTTATCGCCTTTTTTAAATTGTTTCGGCCAATTAAAAACGTCTTTTATTTGAAGGATTGTTTTTCCTTCTGTAATTGATGCTATTAGTGTAATATCATACTTCTTTTTTCTTCCAGAAACATTGGTTGTAAAAAAAGCTTCAGTCCAATCACCAGGTTCAATTTCTGCTGTGGGCTTTATCATTAGTATTATCAAGGCCGATTTTTTACCTTCTACTGATATTTTTTCTACATTTGTAGCAATTTTCCATTTAGATGAGGCAGGTTTTATAAATGAGTCTATCTCGTATGTCTTGTCATTTTTAGTTGGATTTTCAAGATTTATTTCAAAAACAGCTTCACCATCTGGTCCAATTTCTTTGATTCTTTCTGTGCATGTTATTTTCACTGACTTTTGTGTTAGCAACAAAGCAAGTATAATGATTACAAATAAAATGATTATCATTATTATTGACAATAGGACAAATGGCCCATATTCTCCAAATGCATCATTTAAGCCTAAAGAATCAGACAGATCTTCAAATGATTTGTAAATCTCATCAAAGATACTTCCACCTATTACGTTTACCTTAACTGTAACTGTTTGAAGAGTATTGCTATCTGATTCAGAAGTTACTGTGAATGTAAGAGTATCAGATTTTTTTGAAGTATTTTCAGGTATGCTCACTATTGCAAAGATTTGTTTAGGCCCTGTTTTTTCTCCAATTTTTAGGTTATTAATCGAGTCGACAAAATCAACTTCCCAATCATTTTCTGATTCAACTTCTATTGAATAACTATCAATATCGTCTATTGCGCCCGTATTGTTGTTTTTAACTATGAAAAAGAATGTTCCCTCATTCCCTTTTTTAATATCTTTTTCCTTTGTATATGTAACAATTTCAATATCATAATCAATCGCATCTTCTGTTACATCAACTCTACTTTCTTTTTTAGATATACCTGTTTTCCCACTGGTTATGATGTTAATATTTATATAATCACCATAAGCATCTTTTGTATTATCTTCACTCGTAACTGTTATTTTTACTTCTTTTGAATCTCCCGCGCTAAGACTAAATGAAGATTCGTCTAAGTCAATATTCCAATCTCCTCTACTATTTTCTTCTGATGCCTCGATTTGGATATCATCATCAAGTTCACTTTCAACGTTAAGTGTGTATTCTACACTTTCTCCAGGTATAATATTTGCGTTTGATGGGTTAGATGATAGATCTGTTTTTATATGATCAGTTTCTTCAAATTGAACATTAAGATATGATTGGAATTCTTGCCCATCTGAAAGAACCAAAACCTTAGCAATAAAGCCTGGATTTGAATCATTTGAAACAGCAATTTCCAGCCTTAGGTTGTCGTTATATTCAATTTCTTCATCGCCTGTTTCAAATACAAATGAAACGGGCTCATTTGGATCAGTTAAAAAGACTTTTCCTGATAGTTCACTGTATTGAGTATCAATTAATTCATTTCCATTGTATAAAGTTGCACTAACAGTAAGTTTTTTCCCTCTGTTCTTTATATAAATACTTGCACTTGCAGATTTTAAGATTTTATTTCTTACAATTGAGGGACTTTGCCATACTGCAGAAGCAGAAGTTATTTCAGTTTCTGTTGGATTTTCATTTTCTACTTTGCTTTCATCCATGTTTGAATCATGTAGGTAGTAAGTTTTTGAATTTTCAATATCTCCTGAGAGTGCAATAGGAATTGTAACAGAAGATGGATGTGCAGTTGATGCAAAAACAAATGAAGATGATTGTAAAACATCAAAAATGTCGCCAAAATCAGAAATGGTAATGTTTGCTCCCATGTCTTGGAATTCATTAGTCAAATTTACAAATTCAGTAATTGTTATCCCTACGTTTTTAATTTGTTCAACGTTTCTTTCACTTAAAAAATTGCCAAATTTTTCTATTATTTCTAAATCTCCCAGTCCTAGTCTTTCTGCAAGATTTAATAACTTGCTAAAAAATCTTTCACTAGGTATAATTTCTACTGAAAATGTTAAAGAATCTTCTGGATTTAGACTAATACTTTCATTTTCTAAGTTTATGTTTATTTGATATTGTTTTATATTTCCAGATATTAATACAGGATCAATTGTATATGTTGCGCTTTTTAATTCTTCAGGTAAAGGAATTAATGAGCTGGCACTAGTTTTTGATACACTTATTTTTACATTATCCTTTTCCCTTAAAAAATTGGATTTTGATGATAAATATATATCAAAAGATATTTGCCCGCTAACAACGGCTTGCTCTTCTCCAGAATATATGTAGTCTTCGCTAACTTTGAAAGGGTTAAATAATTCTTTAAAATAGTCAAATTCTTCAGGCAATTCTCCATAATCTCCTCCCAAAATGTCATAAAACTTGTATAAGATCCAAAGTTCGTACCAAACTAGTAATTCGTCTGAGTTAGGTGTTGGCAATATCTTTCCATCTTGCTTAATAAAAATCGCAGGGGGCCATTTTGAATCCGTGTCATTTACTGGAGGAGTTGTATTCATTAATGTATTTCCAAAATCAGTATCAGAACTGAAAGGATCGTAATCAGTAAAATACAACGTTGTTTGTCCAGCTGATTGTGAATTTACAGTTGGAAAAATAGGAATTAATAAACCAAAAGTAAGAATAAATAATACTACAATCACTTTTACCGCTCTAGGGAGGAGCATTTAATCACGACCTCGATAATTTATATCGCTCTTGTTAATATATAAATGTTTGTTTACAATAGTTACCATTTTTCAATATATATAAATTAAATTATATTTAATAAAGATTATGGAAGTAATTTTTTTAAAAAATTGAATTAATTATTCACAATAATGGCTCGTTTCTTAACCACTCTAAATCGCTGTTGTACAGATTTCTCATATCTTTTAATTTGAATTTTAGCATGGCAAGTCGCTCAAGACCAAGGCCCCATGCAAGCACCGGATTTTTTATACCAAGTGGTTTGGTAACTTCTGGCCTGAATATTCCACTCCCGCCAAGTTCCATCCATTCGTTATTCCAAAAAACTTCCACTTCCATACTTGGCTCAGTGTATGGGAAGTATCCAGGACGAAAACGAATCTTTTCAAAACCCATACGTTTGTAAAATTCTTTAATTGTACCAAGAAGTTGGCTAAATGTAGCATTTTCTTCATTGATTATACCTTCTATTTGATAAAATTCTGGAAGATGCGTTGCATCTATACTTTCTTTTCTAAAAACTCTTCCTAGTGAAAATACCTTTGAAGGTGTTTTTGGGTTATTGTAAAGATATCGTATTGTATTTACTGTTGTGTGCGTTCTTAATAAAGCCCTTTTCCCCTCATCATTTGAAAAATTATATCCCCAGCCAGTTGACCCTGTTTTTCCTCCGTCTTTATGGATTTGGCCGATTTTTTCTAAAAGCTTATTTTCTTCAATATTCATTTTTTTTGGATTTTTTAAATACAAAGTATCTTGCAAATCTCTTGCCGGATGATCCTGAGGTATAAATAAAACATCCATATTCCAAAAACACGATTCAACATAATTTCCCTGGATTTCTTGAAAACCCATCTCAACAAATATTTGTCTGATATCATCAATTAGTTTTACCAAAGGATGGGGCTTTCCACCATGTAATGCTGGAGCAAATGTATCAATATCATAAGGTCTTATGGCTTTTGTTTCCCATTCTTTATTTTTTATGACATTTGAAGTAATTTGGGATATTTCCTCTTTTATTTCAAACCCCTTATCTAAAATCTTTTTTCCTAATTCAGTTAATTCTATTGAACTAAAAATTATTTCTTTTTCTTTTACAACGTTTTGTCTTGAAAGAAGTGATTTTATTTTATCTTTTTTAAGTTCTGCGCTTTCTTTTTCTGAAAGAAGCTTTAGTATCTTTTCATCTTCTCCGCCTTTTTCTAATGCTTTTTTTCCTTCTTCAGTTATTTCAAGAATTGTTTCTTTATCTTTTTTTATAGTTGCCCAATTTTTCTTTTTGAGCCAACCAATAGCTATAGGAACTTCGCCTTTTTCTAAAAATTTTGTTAAATCTTTTAGAGGTAAAAAGCCTTTATTTTCATTGATTTTTATTAAAGCTTGTTTTTCAGGTAACCCTTTCTCTAAAAATTTTTTGCCTTCTTTTCCAAGCTGATATGTAGTTTTAATGTGTTCGTCAATTTTTACAAGTTTTTTTGATTGGAGCCATGAAGAAGCATTCATCACTTCTACTTCTTGGCTAAAGTCTCCACTTTTTACAATTTCATCAGGACTTGCTTTTTTGCTTAGTTTTTTTAACGTAAGTAGTACTTTTTTTTCATTTTGTGATAGTTCTTTTATGATTTTGTCTACGTCCATTTAGATTCGGAATTAAATTTTAACGTATTAAGATGTCGATTAATAAATTAAGTCAATCTAGGTTTTTCTTTTCTCAGATATATTTATATACTATGTAAAATAAAAATAATATGTGGGGAAAAGTGAATAAAAAATTATTTACAATACTTATATTAGTTTCATTTATTTCTTCTATTGTAATAGTTGTTGGTATTTATCCAAGTTCGACAGAGAACAATTATTCAAATAACTTTTTTTCAAATGATATAAGTCACGAAATAGAAGAAAAATTAAAAAAAATTAAAGATAATTCAAGTTCAAATAAGCATAAATCAAATAGCCAATCAGATTCAATAATACCTCTTATCGATAATCTAATATCTAAATATCCAAAACTAAAAGATTTTGGAAAATCACTAGGATTTACAAAACAAGATATTTCAGATATGATTCAAAAAATTGGAGGAGATGGAATTAAAAATTTAATAGATATTTACAAATCTTTTTATTAGATAAGTTATATCTGTTTTATTTTGAAATTTAGATTTCCGCGGCCGCTACGATTTTATATGAAAAGTGTATTATCGTCCTTCATCTGGGCCGGTAGCTTAGGTTGGTTGGAGCACCCGGCTGATAACCGGGAGGTCAAGAGTTCAAATCTCTTCCGGCCCATTCTTTTTTAATATTTAATTAAATACATCTGTATCTGAGGCAGCAACAAAACTAAACGTATTTGCAGCAAATGATAATATAGTTGCTTCAATAAATGAAATATCTATTGAAAATGATTTAAATAAAATAAAGATCATGAAGCTTTCAACGCCAGCAACTATTGCTTCTAACGCATACAAATTATCGTAGATATAAAAATAAATAAAGTTAGTGGCAGGATTAGTTAAAGTATTTATCATAATGGAAATCATAAGCATATTGGAAATCTGTAAAAAACTTAAATCAGAAAATAGGGGTGAAAAGATAACATAAACAATAAACTCTGCAATAATAGTTTTTACAAGGACTCTTATCCAGGCAGTGATGTTTTCAAGATCTGCGATACCTCCTAGTTTTTCATAATCAAATTTGCTTAACGATTCTTGAGTATTTTTCAAAATAGGTATGATGTCTGTTGACTCTAAGAGCATTTCTCTTGAAAATTTTTGTTTGCATAAAAAAGAAATTTTTTCAAAATGTTTATCGAAAACACCATCATCTATTTTGCCAATCATTTTGGAAATTTCTTCTTCAAATATATTAGAAATCCTATCCTCCTTTGTGTTTACTTTAGAATAATTGTTTATAAATGGCATTGCAGTAGCTTGAGAAAACATAAAAAAAACTACAAAAATTGTGCAAACAAGTGTTGTTTTTTTATGGAAATTATCCATAACTTACTCCCCATTTAATTTAGAGAGAATTAAATTAGATTTAAATGTTTGCATAAAAAGTGTTATTGAAACATTCGTAATATAATTATATTTTAGCAATTAAAATAAAACCTATAATCAAGATCTGTTATGTCATCCATATAAAGTCTCCACTCGTTTTTCTTTCTTTCGATAAATAAATTCGCAGCATCTTTTCCGATACCATTATACAGAACATCATCGCTTTCAAATTCTTCAAGCGCCTGCATTAGATTTGTAGGGAGACTTTGTATATTATTTTTTTCGAGTTCTTCTTCGCTCATATCATAAATATTTTGAGAAACTGGTTTGTAAGTTTTCTTTTTCCTTATACCATCAAGTCCAGCATGGATCATGCCAGCAAACAGTAAATATGGATTTGCTGCAGGGTCTGCATTTCTTATCTCAACATCAACATCTTTTTTGGCTGGAATTCTAATAAGGCTGCTCCGGTTATATCTTGCCCATGCAATGTATATGGGTGCTTCAAAGTTAGGGATTAATCTTTTGTAAGAATTAAGCGTAGGATTTCCAATCGCAGTAAGTCCTTTTGCATGATCTAAAAGCCCTGCAATAAAATATTTTGCTGTTTGACTTAAATTAAATTCATCTTTACTGTCATAAAACAAGTTTTTATTGTTTTTTGTTAGAAGAATATGTGCGTGCATTCCGTTTCCTGCTTCACCTGAAAGTGGCTTTGGCATAAACGTGATATCCAAATCAAAATCTTCTGCAACCTCTCTGGCGATATATTTAAAATACATGCAAAAATCAGCAGCATCGAGCACATTCATTGATTTTGTTTCAATTTCATGCTGGTACTTACCTTTTTCGTGATGGTGATATTTTACTTTATATCCACTTTCAATTAAATAATTTGATAAAACCTTTCTATATTCTTTTACATCATCAAGTGGTGGAGATATAAAATATCCAAGATTTTCTCTAATATCTTCGTTTTCTTCAAATCTGTTAAATATGCAAAACTCAAGTTCAGGGGCAATTTCAACATTAAATCCATTACTGTCGGCATCTTTAATTGCCTTTTTTAAAATAGTTCTTGGATCGGCCCTGTAAAGATTCAGATCTGTATCATACAAGTCTGCTCTCATCAAAGCCTCATCTTTTTGATGAGGCAAACAAAGAAATGTATCTGGATCAGGTATTCCAATCATATCAGATTTTTCTACTCGCCTGAAACCAACTGAGGACCCATCAAAACGAAAACCCTTTTTTAAAAGGTCATCATCAATAAAACGCTCTGAAGGAAAATGAACAACTCTAAGCCCTCCAATAACATCTGTAAAATGTACTTGAATCCATTTAATCTGATTTTCTGATATCAACTTTTCAATATTTTTCTTACTCATCAATTCGTTTGGATATAAAATGTAATATATATCCTTTATGGAGTTAGATTTTTTAGTCTCTTGTCAATATTCAAATAAAAATGAAGGAAATTATTAATTGGTTCAAAGAGAGTAAATATACAACACCATTAGCTCCCGCATGCAAAATGTGCGCAGAAGGCTCTAAAATGGTTGTTTTTGTAACTGGGATGTGCTCTGCTGATTGCTATTATTGTCCTATAAGCTTTAAAAAATCTGGAAAAGATAGAATTTTTGCAGATGAATGGGAACTTAAAAATGAAAATGAAATAGAAAAATTGATTTTAGAAGCAGAACTTATTGAAGCAGCAGGTGCAGGAATTACTGGAGGAGATCCCTTAATTGTCTGGGAAAGAGTTGAAAAGTATATAAAATTTTTAAAAGAGAGATTTGGCGAAAAGTTTAACATCCATCTATATACCTCGGGACTAAAAAATGCAGATAAAATATCAAATTTGATAAAAGCAGGTCTTGATGAAGTTCGCTTTCATCCTCCACCTAAAGAATGGAAAAATATGCATAAAAGCAAAATAAAAGATACAATCTTAGGTTGTATTGATTCAACAGCTGATGTTGCTATTGAAATACCTGCGGTTCCAAATATGCAAAATGATATTTTTTCTATGATTTCTTGGGCAGAACAAAACAATCTTTCTTGGATTAATTTAAATGAATTGGAGTTTTCTGAAAAAAATGAAAAAAATCTTATAAAAAAAGGATTTACACAAAAAAGCGATATTTCTGCAGCTGTTAAAGGAAGTGAAAAAACAGCAATTGATGTTATTAAAAAAGTAAGAGATGAAAACTTAAACATAGGTATTCATTATTGTTCTGTATCTTTTAAGGACTGTATTCAACTGAAAAATAGAATTATAGTCAGACACCTAACTTTTAGGACTTTTGAATATTTGGTATAAATTTTT
>CAZUBH010000002.1:0-4201 GCA_964618505.1 uncultured Thermoplasmatales archaeon
CAACGGGAAAGTATGCAGACGTGTACTCATGTGGCTTTAGCCCTTGCTGCATACGGTTGTTGGTTGACGTTTTACATCGCCACCGATTCAATCTTTCCGCCCGGCCATACTTTCTTGAAATTGAGACCGCCGCAACTTGGGCATTTGACCGCCGAATCCCAATATCCCTTGTCCGTCACAAGAGCTTTTGTTGGCACCCGGGTTTCGATTGGCGTATTACAGTGGGGACAGGGATAATGTTTGATTTTCAGGGCGGAACTCATATATCGCTCCTTTGTAAAATGTTAACCAACGTCTCACGCACTCGCCTGCTGTTGTGATTTCTCTTGCAATCGCTGAAGAACCACAGGCCACACAGTAGGATTGAGTTCCTTAAAACTACGAAGCACCGATTCTGCGTCATCAAGAGAAAGCTCAATTGCAGGCTGCGTGTGTTGGCTGTCTGTAGCGGCCAACTCCGAATTTAGGAGGGCGCGCCTTTCGTCGTGAATCGGACGACCATGAATTTTATCAAATGCTCGCGCAGATTCAAAATCGGGGGCGATAATAAGCTCGCGGCCATCAGCAAGAATCACATTCCCCCACCTATTTCCGTGACCACAACAGCAGGCGACAGTAGTGACACCGCCTTTATTTAACGCATCTACTATCGGTACAAGGCAATCGTCTATGTCGTGCTGCTTGCCCCCGATTATTAACGTTTGCTGCTTGTTAATGCACATCGCGCCCTCCTTATAATGGTTGATCTTGGCCGCTATTGCAGCCAACGTTCGATGCAAGTATGCTGTGTGGGGGCTAACATAAGACCGCACGTTTTTGTACGTAGTCCCATAAAAACGTACCGCTCGAATGACGGATGGGCACCGTGCCCCCACATGGCATACTGCATTTGTTGTAGGATCGTTGAGCAGGGCCTCCATAATGTTCAGCATGGTTGCTGCGGACCATATACCGCATATCCGTTTTTGATGACGCAGTTTCCGTGAACAACTGCTGGTTTTGGTGTCCATGCTTACAATCATAAAAGCCCTGCTCTATGTCCTACAACGGTTTGCTAAATGGAAGATCGTTTGCCCGTCCCTCCGCAAGGGCGACAACATTCCGTTGCATTATCGCAACCCACCCTGCAAACCCAACCATAGCCATCACAGTAAGGGCAAATGTCTTCCTTTAGCTGTTGGCGGATGTGTTTGCACCCACCATCGAAATAACTGCGGCATACACGCCGTTTTAAAAGACATGATATCCTGGTGAATATACCGCATTTTAATAACTGACCATAATTTGTCATGCCGCCTCAATACTCGAAAAGGTGTAAATATTTCCACCAACGGTTCGCGCTACTGGTGCTGTTGTTGCCGTATAATAGAATCAAGTTTATTTTTTATGATAGACAGACGACCAGACTCAACAGGCACTTCACACACAAGATGATAGATAATTTTCAATTCGGCAACAATGGCATCCATAGCGCTGTTGTGTGCTGTAATTTTTTGTACCTTAACGTCAGCCCGCCGATTCCACGCCGCAATAGCCGCGTCTCTGTCTGGGACAGGGTAAAAGCAAGGGCCAGTAGCATGACAATCCTCGCACTCAACTTCGTGCCCATTTACTCCTATGTCGTAACTTCCACAAAATGGGCAAGCGTCCATTATTTTTTCGGCGGGCATATAATATCCTTTCTTCAAAAAATTATTGCATACAACGTTCCGCCGTACCGCCCGATGCGGCGGACTATAATAAAGTTAATCCTTGCTACCTTCCGCTGTTTTGGGCTGCGGCTGTTGTAGGCTGTTGGCGAGCGCACTCCTTAGTGTCCGCCCGTCGATTCCATGCAAGAACCGTTTTCTCTATCGTTCCTTCATGCTCATGATAACCGCAGAATCCTAAACAATGTATTAAACATGTCCACCCATCTTTCGGTGGAACTATCGGCGCAGCAGGGGTCCCACATTTACGACACGGAAGTAATTCTTCGACGGGCATATAATTTCCTTTCTTTGCGATCGACAATTGACTACAACGTCCCGGCGCACACACACTGAATGCGCCTACAATAATCATAAATCCATACTCACCTGCGCATTTTGCGTGTTGCGCCTGTTAGGTGCTGTATGGCAAATTTCCATAGTGTTCTGCGCGGGGCTCCCTTCGCCCAGGACGGGCGATTTTTCCTTGCGAAACGTCAGCCAATGTGTGTTAGCCTGTTTGCCCGATTTGTGCCCGAAAAGCGGGCGGTACGGCGTAAGTGTTAAAATCTCTTTGACCGGATTATCGGTTGCAGTCCACTTAAATATCAAAGTGCCGCAACTGCAGAGTACGCGAAACCCCTCAGAAAAACCGCGGCAAAGCATCTCGCGCCAGTCCGCGTCAAGCCAGCCGTACTTCATCGCAAGAAAACCTATCTTACCGGAACGAACAAAGTGCGGCGGGTCAAAAACAACCATAGAAAAAGTATTGTCGCGAAACGGTAGCGCTGTGAAATCAGAGAGTACATCTGGTATCGTTTCGGTATACTCAACCGTCCCACGCTTTGGGCGGTGCATGGCGTGACGCTCCATTCTTCGATCTAAGTAAACGGCACGCGGGTCAGATTTGTCAAACCACATCATCCGAGGGCCGCAGCACATATCGAGGATTGTCTTCGGCGCAGGACGCGCCGTGTCTTGCCCCGCGCCTATAATATTCTGGTTTTCATTTGCCATATTGCACCTAACGTCCCGGCCCATTCGCCCGAAGTGAACCAGCACTCCTTATTGTCCTTCCGGCCATACAAACGTTTCGGCATGGCCACGAACTACCTGCCAAGCATAACGCAGGCGCTTCCAAATAGGGCAAAGACACGGTTTATAGTTTAGAGGTCGGGCAGGCACCCATTTGCCGTTTATCTCCGCCTGCGAGTTCCATTCCAGCAATTCCTTTAGTTTCCACATGGCCGGACTATTATATGGTTGCTGGTTCATTTTGGGCTGGGCCTGTTATACGCCGTCAATCTTTTTTCCATAGCTTTCAAGAGCGCCGACACAGACCTGCGCTTAACTGACCAATGACTTGTATCATCGTCACCGGCACCATAGATATGCCCCACATAGAACAGCTTACCGTTGCTTCCACAATCACAAAGCGTGATGAAAGCACGCAGCTTTCCAAAGTGCCGGTCCTTCATGATTTGGGTTAAACTTTTCGTTTTCATAGTCGCTCCTATAAGTTAAGTAAAAGATTTATGGCGTATAACGGTTCGGCAAACGCCCGCTGTTTTGTACTCAAAATGGCGCGGCTTTGCCTGTTGTAGGCTGTAAACCGCGTCTCCATATTATCCTTTCGGCGCACGGTCATGTTCGGTACGAATCGTATGAAAGAAACGAATCTCACAACCACCATCGAGATATTGAGGGGCGCACCGTTCGCAAAAGAACAGGATGCCTGCCACCTTACCATCACGCCTATGAGGCACAGCACTTACCCTCTCCTGCGCCCCGCACGCAATGCACGACAAAGCGTAATCAACCTTAGCCAAACTTTCACAATGCTCACTCATTTAAAACCTCCCAAAGTAGTGCGCCGAACTATAATGCTCAGCGCGGTTTATTGACTACAACGTCCCGGCTACGCATGAAGTTGCCGGGCTATAAATTCGTAAGCATATTGTGCGCCCTCATAAGACGGACACTTGGTAACAGATGGATATTTCTCAAGAATACGCGCACGAACATTTTTCCATATTTCATCCCATCCCGGCAATTTTAGGCTGGCCGTGTTGGTGGCCGTTCTGGCACCCGCCACTTCTCGAGGGCCGATATTCTCGGCACAATCTTCGCAATATAACGACAGGTGGTGGTCAACCGCATCTTGAGCGATTGCCGCATCTACAACAGGGAACTTCCCGCAACACGTACATACAAAGCTGCTTTGTGGTTCATCGAATCTTAAATGCACTACTGACATCGGCCCTCCTATAAATTCTCGAGGTGCCAGAATTGACACCAACGTCCGACACATGCTGAAGTTGCGCCAGCAATTTGGGCTTTAGCCAGCATGTGTTTGTTGTAAGATTTAAGAGGTTGCCTCCATAGTGTAATGCGTGTTGCCGCTTTTTCGATCTCAGCAGTAACGGACTACAGAAACCCTTACGGACGAAACTGTAGGTCTACTATACGAACACGCCTACAACCATAAAAGCAACCTCTTATTTCTCACAACG
>CAZUBH010000002.1:4301-168390 GCA_964618505.1 uncultured Thermoplasmatales archaeon
CAACTCGTCCTTATATGCACCAATCTCTTGTTTACACTTTTAATTTTTTACTTGCAATCTTCCCGCTAACTCGTTGATACATATACTGATATTTAACATTTTTTGCCATGCGTACCAATGCGCTAACCTCATCGGCTATACTCCAACCCTTTTTCTTTGCCTGTGATTTTACCCATGTGTGATCATCTATGTATGAGCGTAGAGGCTTTGTATTCATTGCATAACCCACAAGCTTTTCCATAATCTTTGCCTTTTTACAAGAGCAAGATTGCGACTGCGCATTTCATTTATCCATTCAGGCCCTGACCCAGGCCTCACTTGGACATCAGCACAGTCGCATGGAATACGTTCTCCATTCCTTCTCTTCTTGATAATCATAAGGCATTCACACTTGGGGCACCACCATCCGTTAACCCTTTTCATAAACATGCCCCTCTTTCGATATTATGCTCCAAATGTTTATTTCGCTATCAGTTCTTGGGCCATGACTGGAATAGCATTTTGAAAACTGAAGTCGATCACAAAGAACGTGAATAAGGAATTCCTTTGTTGAAAAGAATTCATCTTTACCATCTATCTTAACATGTGGAGGGTATTGATCTGAACATGTTAGAGCTATCGAAGGATTGAATTCACCTTTAAATATATCCATATCCCTGCTGATAGAAAGAACAAGGCGATTGACATCAATCATACCAAAACGAAGATTCCCCTGATATGGATTTGGGACATTGGTTGGATCTTCGAGGCTCATTGAAGTATCTTCTTCTGGAAACGGTCCGTTCCCATGGCGCGTCTTATATGTACGAGTAACATAAATGATTTCTGGAATGTCATATACCAGCTCGAAATCATGAATGAGCTTCCAGACATTCTTAACGCCAGTATTTGACGGTGTAACGTGCGGGAAAAATTCAAGATTATCCTTGTCAAGCTCAAGCCCCTGGGCCCCTTCAAATATAACATGTTGATAATCCTTTAGGTCGGGATCCTCTACAGTCACATTTTCAAAAAAGAACTCAAGGTCCTTGATGTAATTGTTGAAAATATTTTCACTTGAAAGCCATTTTTGATACCTCTCACTTGGCTCCAACCCAAGATCCTGAACTCTGTCAGGAGCATATTTATTCCATATCATCTCTGAAAGATGGTGAGCATGGTCCGTTTTCATGAGCTGAACATTGGTGAGGAATGATCCGTGGCATCGGAAAATCGTTTCGTGAATACCGCAACCGCAGCTGCCGTGTCTTTTTTCACCTTTTTGAGTTTCGTTGATGATGTTTATCATCATATCCCATGGCGTGCTAACGAAGGCGTGCGGACTTACATATATTTTCGGATTCGAGTTAAATCTTTTTCTAAATAATTCAAGTTCTTGACGAAACATTATTGGGTTGACAATAAAGTATTTGCTCAAATACGTTTTTGCCCCCTGGAATGTTCCAGAACCAATATGCTTGAATACATGCCTTTGGTCGCTTGGAAGAACAACAGTGTGGCCGGCTTGCGCTCCGCCATTATGCCGAATTACAATTGAATTATTGTTTGACAGGTAGTCAACAACTCTTCCCTTCCCCTCGTCTCCGTATCCCGCCCCTATTACCGCTGTAACCCTCATTTCTTTTCCTTTCTATATTAATTGTTATTATATCCCAGTAGATGTATTTGAAAAATTCCATGTATATTGGATGGATTTTTTAAATACATTGGAAAACAGGGAGGGTCATAACCCTCCCCGTTTTTAATCCATCAAAGTATATCGAAGATTGACCGTCGAATCGCCCCCTCCATCAGAAATTGTCGTAAGACAATCATTGATGTCTAATCTGCTTTTTGATCCGGTAACAGCCGGCCTCACAGCGCTTGTTAGAACTTTATCAACCCTCCATTCGAAGTTGTCGAACGATTTGATTCCACAAGTCCGTTAATAGCCTTGGAAACAACAAGAGATGTACTGCCATCCCAGCTCGAAATAATCTTACCTTTGTCTTCTCCGGATACTAACTGAATTGTCGATACGATAACTTCTGCAATTTTGCTGCAATCGGAAATTGGCATAGCCCGCTGACCGAGCACCTCGACCCACGAGTTGGTTACCCCGTCGGGGTCTCCGCGGAAGTGTTGTCCCTGTTCTATCATGAGATGAAATACCTCATACTGCCGGGAAACCATTTCCAGAAGTTCGAGCGACGTGAATTTTTCTTTCTGCGGACGCTCCCCGAGAACCCTCCCTATATCCTTCGCCCTGAGATACGGCGTAACCTCTTCATCGCCGATGGTGAACAAGAATCCTTTCTTGTGTCGCTTCTCGAAACAGTCGATCTTTGTGTGGAGAGCTGCGAAGTACCAGGCCAGGATATAGGATTCGTACCTGTTTCCTCCGCCGTGTTTTTCAAAATAAATAGACGTGAGTTGTTCTGCGATGCGGATATCCGTTTCGAATTGGGTTACCTGAAGCGGGTAATAGTCTCCGGCCTCAGCGTCGCCAATGCCCATGAACATCAGATGCGGATCAGTTACCGGCTTGCGATTGTATATCTCCTGTACGAGAACGCCGAGATTGTTGGCTGCCGCATCGAGAACGGGGCTCATCGAGCCGGTTACGTCTAGCCCGACAATTATCGCTGTGGATTCGGGGCTGAGATCTGAATCGCAGGCCTCACGTATTGCCACGCCTTTCGGGTCAAGGGTGGGGGCAATCGATCTTGCCGAATAGACATGGTCGGTATCCTTACCGGCGATGTTTGTGATATGGTATCTGCCCCAATCATCCGCGGTCATTCGTGGTCCACCCATGTTATTTCCTTTCAATGGGTTATATTAAAATTAAAAAGGGGCTCCTAAGAGCCCCTCTTCTCTAACTGCAGAGATTCCAGCGCGTTACGCCGGAAATTTGCTTACTCTGCTGCCGGCTCTTCTGATTCCGGCTCCTCTTCTGATTCCGGGTCTTCTTCGGATGACACCTCTTCGGCATATCCATTTATGGCTTCTTCTGCAGTCTCCTCGGCATCTTCTGCAGCCTCAGCGCTATCATCGGCGGCCTCAGTCTCCACTTCCGCCTCTGCGGGCTCCTGGGGCTGCTGTGCCTCTTCTGCGGGCTCCTCGGACTCGCCCTGACCTTCTGATGTGCCGTCCTGAGCCGGCTCCGTCGTCGTTGCCGATTCGGTGTTGGATTCGCCCGATTGAATCTGATCGGACTCTACAGCTTCGTTGAAGCTCTGTTCGGGGGCTGGACCTCCCATTGGGGGCCTCCTTTGGTATTGAATATGGTTATTTGGACATGATAGATTGGGGGTATATTACACCCCTATCTATATTCATTTCTACAAACCTCCTTGGGCCAAAACTTTCCGTCAGAACCGACCCCCACTCTTTGTACTCTTTTACAGCATCATCTGAAGAAATGGTTCTGAGGAAATTCAGCATTGGGCCGGGGATATCGGTGTTGGAATATAATTTGCTTCCACTTGGGCTCCCAAGCAAAGTCCTCCCAACGAGTTTCACGCATTCCAGGTCTGTGATGAAATCGCTTTTTTTATTACTTTTCGTTCTGGAAGTCATGACTGAATAGGTCGTTGATGGGACCGCTTTCATACGTTTTCCAAAAGCAGTATGATACCACCATCCTCCAATAAGCATACCACTATGCATCTCAGGACAGATAAAATAACTGTCGATATTGATGCCGTTATGCACCAGGCGGTTATACCTCAAAAAACAGCAGAGGTTGTAAAGAGAACTGAGAATCCAGGCAACATGTCTCGAAGGGACAGTCCCCCCATAGTAATAATGAATACCCCTCAATGAATAGACGTCTTGAGGCTTATCAATAGCAACAATCCTCCTGCCATCAATAAGATCATATGTTGAAAGGACTCTGGGGAGATATCTGGAAAATTCTTCCTCTCTTTTCTGGCTTGGAAATTTGAACTTTGGGAATGAGATGTACTTGTTGTATTCTTTTTCTATTACAAATATGCATGCCGCATCGCATATGTACATTGTTCCGATCTCGAACGCCACTTCTTTGAGAAAGTTAACTCTTAAAGAAGGGCCATCTTTCAATGTAAATAATCTCTGAATGGAAGATTTCCAAACCCCGCCTCGAATAAGGTCTTTACCCTCTTGGTACAATTCATTGATTTTTGCCATTGCGTCATGTGAACCTCCAGGCTTGTCAGGGTGCCAGGTCTTTGCAAGCTTATCATATTCCCCCTCCATCTTTTCAGGGGAAGAGAAAAGGTCACCCGGATGCTTGCAGGCTATTATTTCAGACTCATTGAAATTTTTACTCATGCGTTATCCTGCCTTCATAAAAACGGGGCGCACCAACTTATGGAAAGGAGGTTGATGCGCCCCTCTCTTGGAGGATACCCAAGCAAAGTGACCGGGATCCGATTAGTCCCATCGTTCCAAGGACGACACGGTAGAACCTATAAAACTACCCGGTATTGCGGCTATCTACACTGCTTGGGATTTGGTTAGAGCTGATGAAAATTATCTGGGCTATTACCGCACTGTGGACATGCCCAAGATTCAGGTAGCTCTTCAAAATCGGTGTCAGGATCAACGCCTTGATCTTCATCACCATCATCTGGATCATAGACGTATCCACAAACATTACATTGGTAACTGTACATGAGACAGTCTCCTTTTGATGATATCTTCGAGCCGATCCCAGGATATGGTTGCCGACTCTCCAGTCCAGGTGTTCATGATGCACACTGTCTTGAAGAAAGGGAAAAAAGAAAGCGACACCCGATCAAATTCAATAACCACCTTCTTTATCCCGCTTGGTACGATTTTCATTTGGGATGAACCTCGTTGATAGTATGGTGGAGGTGAGGGGAGTCGAACCCCTGTCCGTAAAACGATTCCCGTTCAGTCCTACATGCTTATCCAATTCATTTCTCTTGTCGGTTCCGTCTATTGAACTGGCAACTATACTGGAACCCTAGTCTTATCTCGGCAGAAAGTACGACATTCTTCCTGCCCAGCCGATGTTTGCAGCAACGCCATATCGGCGTCAAACGTTACTGTTGCCGGTCTTCAGACCAGCGCTGGTGCAGACGCAAGATTGCACATTTCAGCGAACTGAAGAGCAAACGAAGCGCCCAACGCACAACCCTTTTCAGTGTTGGCAGTTGTTGTTGTAACGGATGATTAACGAGGCCAACCGTCATCCTCGGCATGCACTTTACGTTCTGCATTCCACGTCGAAAACCAGTGCACCCCCATGTTAATTTCTAGTAGAAATATATCAAATTAAAGCGACTATATCATAGACAAGAATCTTATATCCATCAATTTTTGCCATTCCCGACCCGTCTTTGAAGGTGCAGGTGGCCTTTTCCATAACCTCCTGCAGCTTGGACTCATCAGGGATCTCGATTGTCATGACGCTTGTCACGTTAACCCGAATCTTCTTCATGGGTAACCTCCCCTCCCGACACATTATAGGTATGACAGGAGTAAGCTGAGATGTGTGTTTGTAATTCTTCGATAACGTATGAAAATCCTTCCCAATATTCTGATACCATGTTTTAAGAATAAATAACTAAAAAAAGAGGCGCTTATTGCGCCTCTCTGAATAGGATTTTGATTCTGTCGTATGGAGTTTGTGGTCGAAAAATGATTTGCCTCCCAAGGGCGTCATAGAAATCTTCAAAAATTTCTCTATGTATTGAAATTTTTTGTCTATGAACAATATTGGTAGCATCATCTATTCTTACCAAAGTATCCACGAATGGGCCAAAGGTGTATTCATTTTCCCTGCCCCTCCATTTGTAACTCGTGTCACTTCTTGCTATTAAGAAGCTTTCTTTCATTGCCCCGCTATAATAATAGACAGGGTGATGCATTATGGTATCAGACGATTCTTCCATTACGACTTTTATTGAGCATGCAATAACGTCGTAATGCCAACCATACAGCATCCAATTATCGTATTCACTTATTCCTTTTGGAAATTCTGTACGAGTAATATCATAGAAAATCTCTATGTTATCAATCGTATCTGGAAAATACATGGTAATGAACGCCAGGGTATGAAACCCATAATAAGTAGTAAGGTCGCATGCCGTATCTTTTTCAACATCATCGCAAATCCAGATGTTAAACCTATTATATCCACGAAATGGATAATTACTATTACTTATTCCTGACATTGAGCATATCTGTTTTTTGTATTCGCACCCCCCGGCACAGCATCCGCTTTGCCGTATCAAGGTTAATATAGTGTCACTTTTGTCAAAGAATGTCGAATTGTAGGGGTTTTCATCAAGTAGTTTGAATTTCGCAGTAGCCCCAAAAATTGTGAATGAAAAAGTGAGTAATAAAATGATTTTTTTCATAGGTCTCCTCCTTTAAAATTATTTAACCTATTACTGTATTTATACCAACTTTTAAGTTAATATAACCTGCTGATAGCTAAAAACAGACGACCCCAAACGGGGCCGCTTTACGGCTTGTCTATTTTTTTTGTGATGGTGCAACTTTCAGTTGCTTCTTCATTGTCCGGGCATTGCACCTCTTTGCTTTGATAAGAGACTTTTGTCATCACTCCTCCGACTAAAGTAATGGGTACGTAACACGATCCATCTCCTTTCCGTAGAGTGGGGCGGCATATGGATGCCGCCCCTTCCACTTGTCCTTGATGGTCAACCCTAGTTGCCCTTCACCTTCGTTGCGCAAATCACGCGAACCGTTCCGCCTTCCGTCGAAGGGGCCGGCACCATGTCTGTGCTCTGCTTGGTGATTCCGCCAATCTGGTACTGGAACACGTCCTTTCCTTCGGCGTTGATAAAATAACCGCGATTGTTTGAAGACATCATTCCGATGCAATCCTGGATGGTGACGGAGCCCTCTGCGGACACACGAATCACCTCACCCTGGCCGAGCCTGATGAATTCAACCACATACGGAGTATTTCCCTTGACCTTGTTTCCGATGAAAACGCGGTCGCCATTGTAGAGAGGAGTTTCCTCGGTAATTGCGTTCCTGGTATTGACAGTAATAGTATTGGGAACGAAAGACTCCCCGGCCTTCTGAAGAAGATTTCCGAGGGTTGGATTGTCACTGATATCGAAAGACCGAACTTCGGCCCCGACCTTAACGAGTTGAACGATAACCATTTGTCTGAACCTTCCGTCAGAAAATGATGGGCTCAACAGCCTCGCCAAATCTACGCAACATCATTGCCTCGGGGTATAGCGAGAAATGAACTTCGTTCCACAATTTCATAAGCTGCCCCTCTTCACGGAGAGAGTCATTCCCATAATTGCAGTTGAAGTGTTGCACAAGACGGCAGACCGCAAGCGAAGATAAGAAAGCTACAGTGGATATAATTGAGGCGCTTGCACCGCAGCGCGAAGCTTCCGCCTCATCATCCTTATACAATGTTTTTTTCCATTCATCAACATGCTCGGGATCGTTTGGATTGAAAGCGTAGATCCGACCATCACGCAATCCCATCCGTGTTTCGATCACCAAGTCTGTCCCGAACTGGAAATGGAGGCACTTATTGAAGATTTCTTCGCGACTACTCATGGTATCAGTCAACAAGAAAATGTACTTTGCAGCAATATCATTTCTTTGATCAGTCACTCTTTCGTTTCGAGCATCAATCTCGAATCCGAATTTGCGAATAATCATTTTCTTGAGAGCTTCAACCTTGGGCATTCCGACATGCTCAGGCTCAAATATCTGGTTTGCCAAATTATGATCCTCAACATTGTCATCATCAAAAACCTTCATAGTGCCGCATCCTTGCGAAGCGTCACCCCAGCCAAGCTGGGCTAGATACCACGCAATATGGGAGCCAGTTGCACCCGCCCCAATCAGAGTAGCAGATCGGTTGCCGATCTGTTTCGGGTCAAGCAGATCAAGTTGTCTGAGAAAGTCTATCATAATGAATCAGCTCCTTCCCAGGCTTCTTTAACAACCGAGCCTATCTCCTCATCGGACAAAAGCGGGCCTTCATTTTGAACGCCTATTCCTACGTGATTTTTTTTTTTTTACCGTTCCTTTTTCTACCACCTCTTTGCGATAATGAATTGAAGTTCCCCACATGAGCCCTCGACCAATGATGATTAGGCCCCCATCCTCCCGGATATCCTCCATAGGCTTCATCATCAAACATGTCAGATTGATCAACAAACGAACCATTCGGTCCATAAGGGTGCGAATGAAATTGCTGAGCCAAGCCCTGGCTTGTCGAAGGGGGATTTTTGGGGACATTTTTTTCTTTGAGGCTTTTCACTTCGCTAACGATGTCTTTGTAGTCTTGGTCTGTAAAATCAATTTTAGGAGAGACGGCCCTCCTGATGGCCTGAACTTTCTCCTTATTGTTTGATTCCATATTTACAGTCGAAATAACATCTCCCATAATGACATCGTAATTATGGCATATCGACCATTTCACGTTTTCGAATTTTATTTGACGAATATGATCGAAGAAAGAAACGGACATTTCTCCACTTTTGTTACATATGGCGCGAATGAAATAGGCGCCATTGTTTTTCATTTTTTCAAGAGCTTGGCTATCATCTTGCCCTGAAGGGGTGGTACCCATATTATGGTGGGAATGCCCCCAAAATCTTACTTTGGCGACATCGTCAGGCCTGTTTTCATTAATAAGCTTTTGTGCAAGCTCCACTTCTCCCTCTGGCGCAATCTCACACGTTGTCGAGCTAATAAGACAGTGCTTTGGATAAAAGATCTCGGTGATAACGTATGATTCACCGACTTCTTCGACAAGACCGAGGAACCCAACCTCTCCATTATGTTCATCAACTATGGCTTTGATCCATTTCAAAGCAAACGGAGTAAATTGAATGTCAGGAGCGGTCTCGGTCCTTTCTGACAAAAATGACCATTCACATTTTCTTGAATCTGGCTTCATATTTATGACTCTTCAGTTGGTGTTGCAAGTGGAAACATTTTGATCCGAGATCCCCACTCGTCTCTCTCATCGGGGTTGAGAACAAAACGCATGAGAATATCAACAAGTTGAGCAAGATTCCTCGACGTCATAGCGTCAAAGATCTGCTGATAATATCCGCCAAAACAAATATTAGTGCCGCCTTCGTTATGATGAACATGCCCGCACGCCCACCGAGTTGTTGCCGACAGTGGGTTCCTGTCAAGATTGATAATATCGATCGAATTTACAAAGTTTGTTGATGGAGGGGTGGGGGCGTACAAATATCTGAGGTCAATGATGAATCTCATCCTCCCAAGAAGCCTGGACCCGAACAATGGCTGACTTGTCGTTACCAGATCTTTTGTAGTGATCACAAGACTGAAACTCGAATAAAACTTCACCGAGTCGATCAGATCGCATTTTTCATTGAGATATTCGACATCCGACTTTATATTTTTCAGAACTTCGTTTTTTTCGATGGTCCCCATCATTTGGTCGAGTCTTCTTTTCAAATTGATTGCGCTGCCCCACACCCTGTTGTACTCCGCAACCTTTGAATTGTATAACGATATCGCACTAGCCTCTTCTGGGTTGACAAAAAATGTGAGCCTTGACATTAGCTCTTCTTCATTAAATTCATGAAGATCAATTGTCGGAGGGTAGTAGATGGGGTCTTCTTCATCATAATCATCAGCATCTGTGATCTCTTCCTGCTCAAGCTCCTCTTCATCATATTCACAGGTTTCTTCTGTGGTAACTGGAGCGTGAACCGCGGCCTGATGGGCATACGTCTCCGCTTGCATATTGGCGGGCGGGGCTACTTGGAAGTTTCCTAGCGAACTACCCCCTTCTTGTGCGGGCTGTTGATCATTTTGCTGTGCGTTGCGGTTTGTTGATTGATTAACCAGGCAGTACCCTGTAGATGAGAAAATGTTATCGTATCCGGCATCCAAGAGCATTCTTCTTATTTCATCAATTGGGTAATCAGTGAGTATCTTAAAATCACCATTAGTCACACCGATGGATTTTGCGATTCCGAGAAACTGGTCGGGAACGTTGTCCTGAGTAACCCCCGTATCTCTGGAGAAAATTAGAAACAATTGAGCCTCCTTAAATTAAACGTCATACATGAATTGGAATTTCAAGCTGCTCGTCGAAATTTTTTTCTTCTTCAGATTGTTCTTTAAAAATTTCTACCATATTGTCGTCTGATTCGGATTGCATCGTCGCGATTTCTTCAGACACCTGGGGCCATCTGGTAAGATATGATCCCGCCACATCGTCAAGGTTTGCGTTTTGTAGAAACATGATAAGCATAGTAGTCATTTGGAACAAGTCTCTGCGCTTATATGCATCTATCATGGCTCCAACAATATTCCCATGACAAAGATGCCCATCACCAAATACATGCGGAGCTTGCATCTGATCCTCAAAAGCATGGATTTGGTGCTTGGTATTGAATATCTTAACCGTACGACTGGAGTCATATTTTGAACCATACATTCCAATTTGTATATGGAATGTTCCTACGTCATGCCACGTTCCTTTCTTCTCATGCTTAACATAAATGTTCTTTGTGTAAACATGAACCAGGTCATCAGAGACTTTCACGGCAGAGACCTGCGGAATAGAAAGGACATCTTCGAACATCTTGAAGCATCTCTCATTCTCTTCGGAAGCTAATTTTTCTTCATCCATAAGAAGAATGTTTTCTTCAAGTCTTTGTGCGAGCTTGGCGTACTCCATCGCCTTGTTCATATGATCTACATATGTCCCTTTCGCTTTCATGTGCTGATCCCTGAGCTCTTTCATTATGCTCTTCGAATTATTAACAGCAAGCTTAACAAAGTTGTCGCGATCGTATTGAGAAGAAATTTGGAAATATTCCATATCCCTTCTTGCCATTTCTTGATAGCTTAGCTTGCCGCCATATCGATCGCCGAGCTCTTGAAAAATTATTTCACTAAGAACCCCATCGGCATATCTCATATTCAATGTAAAGAATATTTCATGCTCTTCTTTTTGAAGAGCCCATATCACCCCGGTCTTATAATCACGATATACATATTCAAATTCAGAAAAGAGTACACCGAAAGATTCTGAGTCTGTCAAAACCTCGTATTGAGAATTCACATTCCTGTCGCCATGAAGTTGGGCTATTGGTGGCGAATCGATGCCGAAAATTGTATGTTTAATGTCGATATTTGGGTAAATCATCAGCGGGTGATCAGGGGAAGAATGAACGAATAAAACTTCTTTCAAAATTTTCTTGTCAAGGGATTTTATTTTTTTCTTCAAAAACGCCCCATCAGCGCTCTCCCTGTCAATAACAATCACATGCTTCTCGGTCTTCCGCGCCAGCCCATATATATCAGAATTAAGAATTGGGCTCCCCTTGTGAGCAAAAACAATTTTTCCATCATCGCATTCGATCTTTTTTAATTGGAATTCACAAATTCTAGACATATCCTGGACAAATTTTGAGGCGACATCTTCTTGCTGCGGAGCGGGGGAAGCTTCCCTTGACGACGTATCTGATGACTCCGCTTGTGCGTCCTGATTATCCTGATCAGAATTTAATTCTTCTTCGTCATCTCTTCTTAAATTTTCATCATTCATAAGAGATGTTTGAAAATCCTCGGCAAATTTGTTCCACACAAATCTATCTGAGCTTGGCAATTCTCTTATTCTGATATATAGCTCAGACTCTTTCACGCTTCCCGGGGTCAGCGCATCAAATGCGATATCGTTTTCCCAGAACGGGTGAAGTATTATTCTCATTCCGGCGACATCGCTTGGAACGACAATAACGTCACTTTCTAAATATCCATAATCTTCTGCCAAGCCTTTTATAGCCATAAAAGCCCTATCGAACCCTTCAGAATCAATTATGGCAACAATATCTCCGTCAGATGTAGAAAAACTATCAAATGAAGACACCGCACCGAGCGACACCATTATCTCGGCAAGCTTTACTTCAATGAATCCGTACATTATGTTCTCCTTTATATAAAAAAAAAATAGTGGATAAACATCTACACTATTATTGTTACAGAATACGATACGTAATAACAACCTTATGGGCCATCATCATATTTGTATCCATACTTTCTGGCTAACTCGTATGCTTTTATTGCCCATTCACAATTGATAAACGATAGGTTTTTCCATGACCATCTTTCCGGATGATCTTGAAGCTCCCATTTACCCGACCTCTTGCTATTTATTTTCTTGTTAAGATGCTCAGGAAATTCAGAATCAATTGACAAGCCGCACAAATCTTTGAATATTTTCCACGTTTCAGGATTCCCAAGGTCTTCTACCCTGTATGTCCATTGGGATATTTTGTCACATAACTTATGCCATTCCACCCACGATATTATACCGGAAACAAGTGGCTTATTCATATCTATTGGTATGTGTCTGGCTCTGAATTTTTGGGTCCATTTTGGGGATACTGATATGGACCTTATAGCATTAAGGGGGTCTCTTACTTGATGTAATATAGGAAAATAATTTCCGGTTTTCCCTCTCCTGTAATATACCCATCCACCTTTATGGACAGACCCTTCGCGCCAACCGTCATCTACAGCGTACAACCAGCTTGCTACACCATCTTTACCGGCAGGGTCCTCATGCCTCACATCAAGGCCGAAGCTCTGAAGAAGGTTGGCGATGTATGAAGTGGCACCATGTGGATGCCCAACTATCAATATTTTATCCAATACCAAGCCCTTTCTTAATTTTGACCCACTGCCTCCATGACCAGCATACAAACGCCTTGCATCCGCAAGCGTTTAAATCTTTTATCATCTCTTCCTGCTTTTTACTGATAACTCCGTCAAGTTCATCTTTTGTCTCAATCATTATTGGACCGCACGCTTCCATGCTAAAAAAGATATCAGGAACCCCGTCCTCGCTACACTTTTCTACTTTGAATGCAACGCAAAGCCTACCCCTCGATCTCAGGTCTTTCAGAATCTTGCTTTGAAGTATTGATTCCCGCGCCATTACGCTTCCTTAGTTTGAGTACTTTGTAGATATAAGACTGAGACATATTAATAACGGAGGATATCTTCGCTACTGATAGCCCCTTTTTTCTAAGTTCAATTATTTTGATTCGTCTTGATTCTGAGCTGACTCTTGAGGATGGGATGTCAAATTTTTTCCTTATTGCCCAGACTGCTTGGCGGGTGACTCCAAACTGTTTTGCCACGATGGAGTCATTACTATCCCTCATCAGATATTCTATCTGTGATTTCTCCATCTTGGATAGAGTTGACATAATCCTTGTGTAACCTCCCAAATACTTTAGATACTTCTGCCAAAATTTTTCGAAAATCAGACGCATGATTCTTCAAAATCTCAAGCGTCCTTTCGTCTATGTCTTCCTCAATAAATCCACATATGACTACTGCATGGTTGTTTAGACCATGCAGTAGTTTTTCAATCTTCTCGAAAGAAGGCCTATCGACGGTTATCCCTGCCACGCTTCTCTCTTTCTCTGGCAGGTAAAACTTTCAACAGCCGGCCATCCATTTCGGCTTCGTGAAGCTCCTCTATCGCGTCGTCGGAATTGTCCATTTCAACAAATCCGAATCCGCGACTTTTCCCGGTTTCGCGATCCATGATCACCTTTGCGGATTGGACGCCTCCAACTTGTTCGAAATGCCTCTTGAGATCATCATCGGTTGCGGAAAACGGAAGGTTTCCCACGTACAGCTTACCCATGCAGTAACTCCTTAACAGTAACGTTAAATTGAAATTGGACTATAACCGAAAATATATTTCGGTTAACTCTGACGACGAAAGAACAATTCCACAAATTCATGCGCCTTTTCCATGTCGGCACGGCTCCTGACATGTTCCGTGACCTTGAAAAGGTGTTTAAAGCCTTCCGGGTCAATCTTGGAGCGACCAATCATCTTAACACACAAGGACCAATCATCGGACTGGTTCTTAATCGCTGACAGGTTAGAAGCCAACCACATGGCAGCATCTTGCCTTGTCATATCATCCACATGAACCTGCCCAAACATGGGTGAACCAAGTATATGCTCCCCTTCTTTTTCCAACACTTTCTTCAACTCCCTCATGACACTTGGCCTAAGAAGCTTAATGTCAGATATTGAAAAAATCTTGAGATGCTTTCTTCGCTCTTTCGTTGTTTTTGCCGCAATTATTGCCTCAATATCTTTCACATACATGGCAAGCCGCGGCTTTTCGGAAAAGGCAATAGCGGCAAAAATCGGATCCTTTTTAACAAGAGACAAAAGTATGTCTGTAGATGTCGATCTCGGGGATGATCTGACAATCTTCAGGGCCTCATCTTTCATTCTTGTTTTGACTTCTTTTCTCTTTGACTTGCTGATCCTACTCATTTAATCGCACCCCCGGCAGCACGGAACATGAACGATTCCATATTGGCAAGGCGGCGAGAAATAGTTTCAAGAACAGAGTCAAATTTGCCATCGATCTGGTCAATACGATCGAGAAGCTGGTCGTTCGGGGCCGATTCTGTCGGGACCTTCTTCGATTTGACGGCCCCTTTCGAATGGCCATGAGATTTCTGCATTTGAATGGCGATATCTCTCCCGGTGACCTTTTTCGCTTTTTCGGTAACCAGATATCGACCATCACTCTCCTTCTTCACAACGCCAAGGCGCTTGATAGCACCAAAAGACGAAGTCTGGAAAGGGCTCCGCTTTGTTGTGATGATCTTCCCTATCATGGGGACCATCTTTTTCAGTTTTTCGGAATACACTTTCACAGCATCTTCGTTGAGTTTGGAACTCATTTGTAACCTCCAAAACAAAAGGCGCTCTTGGCGCCTTTCAGGTAACAAGTAACAATTAACAAGTAACAAGTAACACATTTAATCTTCGAATGGAATCGATACATTGTCTTTTAATGGGTCAAATCCTCCTTTCTGAATAACCATCGATAATCGAGACAATGTTACGGCGAGGTCTTTCTTATTGTAAAGGCTCGCCAAAACGATTTCATCGATAGAATTTTTATAAACAAGGTCAAAAGCGGTGACCTTTTCCTTTTGACCCTGACGATGCTGACGCCCAAGGGCCTGCTCTCTCTGAATTGAAGAGTAGCTATTATTGTAGAACACTTGATAGTTGGAGTATTGCATATTCTGCCCTACACCAAGCTTCGATATCATCGCCACTATGAATTGATATTTGTCCTTTTTGAATTCCTGAACCATTGCGTAGGCATTTTGGCTTCCATAACACGTAAGCACATGGCTCTTCCCTACAGACTTACAAAGCCTGTCATATATCATTTCAATGGCGTGGATATAACTACTCCAAATAATCACTTTTCTGTCAGACGGTATACAGGAGATCGTCTGCATAAGTAAATCAATCTTTGGGTTTTCCGGGAGAGTGATTGTATTGCTTTCATTTGACTCTCTTCCGTTGTCATCAACTTTTATTCTAGTGTTAATGTAAAACCCGCAGCAGATTTGCCTCAGCTTCGTGAGAAGCACGAGTGCATTCTTTGCAGAAACAGTTTCTCGACAAGACATGTCACACATTCCGTGCATATTGCATTTTGAGCACATATCTTCAATTATAGCTACAAGATCAGTTTTCATTTGATCATACAGCTTTCTCTGCCCAGGCGCCATATCACACGACACCTTCTCTGTAATAAGAGGCGGAAGATTGAGGCAATCCTCTTTTCTGAAAAGAATTGATATCTTTCCAGTGATCTTAGTAACCTCAGTGATCGACCCAGGGGATGGTTTCCATATATGACCATCAGGATCCACAGAATGCATAAATCTTCTGCGGAATTCAACCCAATGAGCAAACGGGACAGTATCAGGTCCAAGAAATCTAAACGGCATGAAGAAGGATATGAGGTTGTTCGCATGGAGAGTGGCAGTTATTATGTACTTGTAGGGGACAAAATCGAAGGCCTCTATAATGGACTTCGTCTGCCGGGATTGGGGATTCCCTGCCCGGTGAGCCTCATCAAGAATTACCATATCGAAAAACCCGTCAGGAGTAATCTCCTTTATCTTGAACATTGATTCGTAATTTGTTATGTAAACGTCGTAATCAACATTCTTCTTTTTCGATTTGTACTTCTTATTGATTATCCTATCCGCCTGAGCGTTGCTTTTGAACGCGACGCCTTTAAGATGAGGAACTTGCCTCCCCATTTCTTCTAGAACGTTCTCTTTGAGCGGAGAGAGTGTAACAACAAGTGCCTTCTTGACTTGACGCCTCTGTATCCTCTTGTCAATCGCCCAAAGGTAGGGGCCTGTCTTGCACGTCCCAGGGTCTGCCAATAACGCACAAGCATCGGTGTATATGAGCCCGTTAAACATGATCTTTTGATGTTCAAGTGGCTTTTCATATTCCCCCCGGTAGTCATAATCGAAGTGTGGGTTATTTCCGTATTGCTTTCTAATCTTATCTATAGTGAGTATTCTTGTTTGGGCATGCTTATGAACCTTCTGAATAAATTCAAGAACACCGGGGGAAAAATTGATTTGGTGATTCCTGAATAGTATGAGTTTTGGCGAGGCTTTGTAATGTACAAGGATGGCCAGATCGCCACGTATTTTGTGGCCATTCATAACCATCTTCATGCTTTCAAGAACGTCACCATCACAACATTCGATTCGAATATACCTATCATCGTGAAATGATACGTTTATTGCCAATTGAAATACCCCGTCTTGATGTTGTTGTTTTCAACAATACATATGAATTGAAGCGTCTCCCTTGAGGTGCTCCACTTCTTTATTTCGATATTATATCGATATTCAAAGCCGCCAGTGGTATTTTTCGAATTCTCCTTACTATAATGGCCCTTCTTTTTTGCATTGGCGATCATAGTAATGATAAATGATTTTAGGTTTGATGGCATAGAAAGGGATGCGTCTGGATCATTAAGATTAACAAAGTCTCTTCTTATTTCATCATGATCCATTGCGAGCATTTCAAGGCGTTCGCTAATTTGCTTAAAAGCATGGGCGCTTATATCTATACCGTGGCTTCCGTCACCTTCACTTGAAGTCAAGGATAACCTTTTTTCTTCTAAGCTCCTTCTCAACTCTGAGACCTGCGTCTCTTTCTCTACGAGCTCTGATAGCTCTTTCGCGAATTCCAGGTACACATCGTCCAGTTCCTTGCTTACGTCTTTCATTATTCTGGGCCCTTTTAGTATGGATTACTAAGAATCTATTGCCTTTGTGGTGTGAGACATATTGAAAAGATTTTATCTGATTTTTAAGATGATTGAGTAACAAATGGACAGGCGGAGTTGCCATTTCATACTCATATTTCTTCAGCTTGAACGCAATCTCTCCTTTGATTAAATCTGCCCCACTAAATACAGTTACCAGAATTTCATGGTTAATAACAGCTTGATTTACAAGTGATACTTGGATATAGGGGTCTTTTTTTAGAAAGTCCGGAAAATTGTTTCTGATAAATGCGAGCGATATATGGAACCTTCCGTCTTTTTCAAAATGGGGTTCATATTTTGCTCTCCTTGGTATTCTCAAAATATTATCACATTTTGAAAAATCTCCTTTAACCCTTCTTATTCTGCACACTTCACCTGCTGAATAAAACTCATCTTCATATTGATGAATTTCAACTCCTTTGTATTTCACGAGGAATGACGGACAATTAATTCTGAATTTTTCTTCGTCCTCATTATAATGAATCTTAATCCAAGATTTGTCAAGATATGTAGTATGGTTAGTCGGGATGACCAATTTAACAACCATTCCATATTCAACATCATATGTAGGGACAAGCTTTGCATATAGCGCCCCTTTGGAGTGAACCTTAAAAAAAATGTTCCCTTGAAATGATATTGTATTCAATATTTTCATTATTCCTCCAGAATAGAAGAGCCGAGATTTACTCGGCTCTTCCGTTAAGAACTTCATCAGCAATACATATCAAAATTGATATGACATACGATTCTGTTCTTGAATAGATTGAGTAGGCAAAAAACCAACCCACAACATCCTCCGACTAGGCTTGGAATTAGCCCTCGGGGTGGCTCTGCCAGTCGCTGCTATGAATTGATTGCCCCTTTTGATTTTGCTTGCTCAAGTGTCATTGCTGAAAATTCAGTTTTTGTGCTCTCGCTGGAGACGCTTTCTATTTCCTCTTCCGTAAGGTTAACCTCTCTGTATTCTATGAATTTTTCAACCTGTGATGGTGGAAAGCTCATAAACGAAAGAATTTGCTCTATTGGTATTCCTTTCTTAAGAAAAAGCTGAACAGTTTTTACCGGATCATAGTCCTTTTTCTTGAAAGTGTAAAAATCCAATATCGCATGCTTATCAATTATTACTGATTGGTCGCACTGCTCAACAAATGATTTGCACATTTTTGTCAAACGGCTGCTTTCGGATTTATTGGCCTCAACACGCTTCCATGCATCAACGCATTCACTCATTGATTCTATTACAAAGCTGAATGGATCGTCTATCTTGTTGATCATGTTCTTATTGAATAGCGGGCACAACCCATCTCCACCAATATGGCATGTATGGCAATACTCGTTTCTGACCGGGGCAAACGCACTTCCATCGGTCTTGAGCATTTCTTTTTCTATATCTTGTATTGATTCATTGATCCATTTGAGAGCCTTGTTAATGTAGTGCTCCACATCGTCGATAACTAATTCGATAGTTTTTCCAAATCGGATATAATCAACCTGGATAATGATTTGATTGTAACTATTCCTGGGGATGAATTTGTATACCATAAGGACATAAATGAGGAGCTGCATGTCTTCATACATGTCGGCCTCCTTCAACATCTTTCTCGATGTCTTGTAGTCCTTAATAAGTATTGTCCTACCGTAGTAGTAAATCACATCTATGACAGCTCTGAAAAAAACATTCTTTGCGTAAAAGTCATTCAAGATGTTCCAATTTTTATCGTATGCCATCCTCTTTTCCGTAAGCACCATATGACCCGGAAGAAGGGAAAAATTTGCATTACGATAAAACCTCTCAGCAAGGATTCGAACATCCTTTTTTACGGCGATATCGGTAACTTTGAATTGATTGATACATCCCTGTATGATTTGCTCATATTCAGAAAGTGGAGGCATTGTAGGGATCTCATAACTTTCCCCTGACACGTCTTTGTCCATTGATACGATAAGGGCATACAATCCTTTGACCCCGAATTTTGATTTTGCTTCTTTCGGATTTTCAAAGATATATTTACCATAATCGTGAACGGTGACATTGTCTATTTGATAGAAAGAAGACACCTTTCTTATTTCATCGTCTTCAATTGTAAGGCCCCTTTTCCTCGCAAAGATAACAAATTTATTAGCAAACAGCTCTCTGAAACACCACTCGCCCGACCTCTCTGCTATCTTATGAACAACAGATCCGGTGACAAGATATGTCTCTTCAGGCTGCTTTACCCTCTTCACATATTGCATGAACCATTTGAATGGGCACCGCTTGAACAAATTGATTCTCGAATATGAATATGCCTGTGTAGCAACGAGCTTTTTCTCTTTTTCGCTTGGCAAAACCCCAACTGATGAATGATCTTCGTTTATCGATTTTGCGCTCCGTTCAATAGCAGCGGCGAAGATTGGGGCCTCCGCTTTCTTTTGAGCCTGACTCTCCTCAAAATCTTTGAGCTTAAGATAGGCATCTATTGTCTTCTCAACATCATATCCTGACCTGTGGGCCTCTCGGTCATTCCATGGTATATTAAGTCTTTGACAGAGAGTCTTGAGCTTGTTAGATCTGCCGGGGAACCTTCTTCTTGCCATTACAAGGGTATCTTCTACCATCTTAGGCTTGATTTTGAGAAACCCCAAATCGAATTTTTCTATATTGTGACCGACAAGAATCCTGTCTCCAATAACTTCAGCAATTTCCTCTCGGACACCATCTTCAAGATAATTACGGGCTTCCTTCACCATGTCATAGGTTATCCCGTTTACATCCGAGGCGGCTTTTGGGATAAAGCCCGACTTTGGCCGGCAGAGAAACGATTTTGATTCACCAATCATTTTTGATCTGTTGAATTGGGTTACAGTGACCTCAATCACCTCATCGGTTGCTGAATTCAGGCCGGTTGTTTCCACGTCTGCACAAGCGTGTGTAAATTCAATTTCCGCCATCTTCGGGTTGCTCCTCTTCCATATCTGTGATATATTTCGATATCTTTTTATATAAAGAAATGTAATATTCCTGATCCGTAATCACTTTTGCTTGATTGATAAGCAGTTGAACACCAGCCATGAGGAATGCCATTTCTACTTTATTAAATACACATTCCACTTTTGTGACATCGTTTCTTATTTTGACGCCAAACGTTTCTGAGACCCCATCTTCAAGCTCTCTAACCCTATCAATTAGGATCGATTTTTCCTTCATGAACTTGCCTTCGAGGTGCCCGAATGTTTTGGCCATTTCTGTATAATATTCTTTAGCTTTTTTGTTTTCTATTTTCATATTGATATAAGATCTAATTCTTGTTCCAATCACTATGAAAAGGGCCACGATAATTCCAACCAAAACTGGCGTGATATTCATATTTCATCCTTATAGACATAGTTAAACAAACGAATACCCTCTTCGTACAACTCATCATTTATCACTCTTCTATGGTATACGAATATCTTTTTCATTATCCTTGGGGATAGATCAGTAGAAACAGCGGCTTCTTTTAATATTTCCATGAGCCGTTCATATTGAACGACCCATGGATCAATCAATGTTTGCATAGTTTTTTCCAACGAAAGATTGAGATGGGAGAGAACCTGGTAAAGTATTATCGGCCAGTTTGGTTTCTTATGAAGACCTCGTTTTACTGAGGCCAGCGTCCCGTAGGGCGCTATTCGTGGTGTGGCGGGTAGGGTCGTGAGGCCCACCCCTGGGCCGAAACGAAGCCGGACCGACAAGCCCAAGCAAGCCTCAAATGGTTTGACAGTGTTGGAGACTATACAAAAATACTCGAGCTTTACAAATTTACGAGGGAACAAGGGAACACTTGTGGAATCAGTAAATTTGGAAGCTTTATGTGTTTTTGTATAGTCGTAAATCACTTTCAAACCCCACCGGGAAATTTGAGATTGCGGGGCGTCTCCACGAATGGCGAGCGCCGCAAGTCAAATGAGGTTTTTTTCATAAGAACCAATCGGCGATTATACTTACCAGGTTCCGACCTGCACTTAATGTCTTCTCTTATCGGAGAATCTCCGATTAGCTCTAAATGCAAAGAGCGGCTTGGAAAAGCATCAACAAAAAATAGAAAATCTCCCCGTCGTAGAGATTACTACTATTCGCGGCTCCGTGACGCCGCTTGTGACATCTGGCTGAGACGAATCATCTCAATTGCCTCTTGATGCTAACTATCTTTCTTAGGGCCTTCCTCCATAAGCTTTTCTTGCCCAGGATTACCCTGAACATCTCCGGGTGCAGATGGGGCGTCAGGAGTCGCCTCTTCGGCGTCTGATCCGAAATTAATGGCCACATCCCTCTCCTCTGAGACATTCATTGGTATGGGGTCTTCTTCGGGAGGGGAGAGCAATGAATTTGAAGCCTCTTGAAGAAGATTCATAGTTCCCTCTGCGCCCTTGAGGAGTGCCCTGTTTTTCTTTTGTTCGAGACCTCTCTTGATAGGCTCCATGACAGTTGTATTGAAATCAGGAGTTGGGAAGAGGTCGGTCACGAATACCTCTCTTCCGCCCGACTTTATTTTTCTATGAACCAAAAACAGTTTTGATCCAAAAAAGCCGTCAAATGGAAGCTCTTTTCCTTCTTCTATCTGCCGGATAGAATGAGCGGCCCTTAATAGCATCCAAAGATCTTGAAGGGCAGACTCAATACCAATTATTGTATTGATACTTCTTGTTTCAAATCGGTATGGCATGGTCGAAAGATCACATGTTGGAAAGATTTTCATCAATCCAAGGACTTTGCATTTTCCGGATGCGAAATCAGGACAATCTTTATATTTACATCCAGGGGTGCCTTCGAATTGGCGATCGACCCAAACTCGGCTATCACCATCGAATGTTAGATACTTAGCCGGGGTGCCTTCGCCGTGGCTCTTACAAAGCAACCCCTCTGTTGAGGAAAACATTGCCAAGCAGCTCTCCCAGAAATCTTCCGGAGAATGAAACAGGCTGACGAATTCCAAAATTCTAGGAGTTGAGGACTCTTTGTTCTGTTTCTTAAGAGCGTCTTGCGCGGATTTGTTTTCAATCCATTTCTTTACAACAACTTCCCTCTTGCTTGCGCCTATTTTCTGAGTTTCGGTGACTTCTTTCAGCATTCGAAAAAAGCCGGCCGGAACTGGATGGTTCGCTTGGTTCGGCGGCTCCCCAGGGGAATATCCGGTGGATACCTTCCCGCGGTATCTTACGGAATGGTGAAGAACACCGTCTTTGTTATGCGTTAAACCCTTAATCATTTTTTTTTACCTTGCCGGAAAATGGTTAAGGCCTGCTTACTAAAAATTATTTTGGTAAGCAGGCCAGTTTCTTGACAAATTAGAATGGCAATTCGTCTTCCTGAACACCGCTTGGTTGTTCAGATTGTGTTTGCGGAGTTGCTTCGGATGATGCCGAATCCCCCGGGGCCCCGAAATCAAGATCGCCCTGATCTGCATCAGATGCGCCTTGAGAGCTTCCAAAACCCTGCTGCGGCTCTTGTTCACCGGCCGTGTTGGATATGCTTTTGTCACCGTCTTTGAATCTTCTCATATTAGAAAGTTGAAGAGTAGGCCTGTTGTTGTACAGGCTATCGTCAAAGACGCACACGACCCTACTTTTCATGGAATGGTCTTTTGTGAGTTCGAACTTGCCGTTCTCACCTTCTTTCCATTCGGTTGTGAACTTTTCCGACATGGAATTCAGATCGAGCTTGAAATTGTCAACACCAAGTAGTGCGCACAAGCGCGGCTTGGCAAGACGGAAAAGATTTTCAACATCTTCTTTTCCTGCCTTTGGATTCGGCCATACAGGTATGTTGACAGTGATGTAGTCGCCGGCGGAAACTACTTCTGTCCCAAACCCCTCACAAATCTTGAGGCTTGCGACAAGGTTTATTCCACCTTTCGATGACGGTGCGAGTGTTGGGCTAATAATGAGGCCGCCTTCCTTCTTTCTGAAACAAAATGTTGCGACTTCCATCACATACGTTCCAGAAACAGTGATGAGCTTGTTTTGACCACGATCTTCCGATGACGCTTTGTCAAAAACGTCAGATACAGCGTCATTCTGCTGAAAACCTGAAAGATCAACCTTCCCTACTGTCATAATACCTCCACGCAAGATGTAAATGTGTACGCTTTTTTTTGATTACAGAAAGCATTTCAAAATAACGGTTACAGCACCATGTCGTCAAACTGATCAAGAAACTTTTTAGACTCGAAAGGTTTTTGACTTATGTCGATATCAAGATCAATAATCCGAATCGGATCATGATGATATATTTTTTCATCATCATAATATTTTTGACATCCGAACTCGACCCGGTACGGGTAAACTTCAAATGGAATAACCTCAGGTTGAAAGGGAGAGAACTTTTTCAATGCTTCGCAAACCTCTTCAGGAACGCGCCTGTTGAAAACCTTCATGATCTGATCATCACTTATCCATATTCGGCTTGCCATGTATTGCTCAATGAATTCCCCATCCTTATCAACCCCTATGTCAAATACGGAGTGAACAAGAAGGAATGCAAGCAAGTGCTTGTCTTTCATAAATCCATCAAGGATTTTAATCATATTCTTCGACTTGTTTGCCTCTATCATGACGGGCCTAAGTGACTTATAATCATCAGCATCATTGCCGGTGTTTTTACACCAACCAACCGATTTGCAATACTCAAGTGCATTGCTAAGCTCCCTGAGCTTCCATTTCTTAATCGTCGTTTCCCTTCCGCTTTCGAGATCTGTTATTAGGCGACTCAAATCTCCTAATCTTCTTGTCCATTTGATCAGCGAGTTCATCTGGTGTAACATCGAGAAAATCCGATCCAGCATATTCTTCATCCTTCTTCGACATTAACCATTTCGAAAACATCTCAGTTTTCTTGAAAAGCCCCCGCTTCATTCTCATGAAACAGTTTCTGGCAGTCAGTAATCCGATTAGTTTTTGCGCAGCTTCATTGACATATTTATATGACGTACTCCTGTTTGAATCGTCATTCGCATCAACAATTGCTGCATTTCCCTGAGTTACGGCATAGAGATAATCGAAAAATATCTGCCGAATACTTGCCTCGGTAAACTCGTCTTCTCGTATGAGCTGTTCAATGCTGATATAGCTCATAATTCCTTCCATGAACCTCATATCACCAAGCGTTTCTGAGTTGTACTTAATGTTTGAGTATCTGTCAAGGCTCATGTTGGGGTGACAATATATTCTATCTATCGCCCTGCAAATAAAATCTACATGCTCTCGAGTCACGTAAATTTTATTCCAGTTATTATCCGGAGGGATCGAGTAAAGCATTGTAGCAACGGCTGTTGCCATTCTGACAATCTTTGCTCGCATTTCAATATTCACAAGCTGAGTTGATGAATGAAATTTCTTGAGCAACTCTGCAGCCTTATCCGTAATATATGATTCGAGATTTTCTTCGAGAATGATATCATCAGGCTTTCTTGAATAACACCATTTAATTAAAGTCTGGCATTGAAATTCTGTGAATTCTGTAGATATTTGGTCATATGTCGACGCAAACTCTTCAAACTTCACGTCCCCCTGCCTTACTATGTATGCTATATCAAACCTTGAAAGTATTTCATCTTTACCGAAGCAAATATCTTTCAACATATGCCATCCAAAAGTGTGGTTAACTCTGTTGTCAGCATTGCCGCGGGGATTCGAAAGCATAATCTTTCTTGTTCTTGCTGGTACGCGGCCCGATTTTACCATCTGAACGTCTGCAACACCACTTGATCGACATGGTGTAAGACTGTCAAACGCTTCGTAATTGATGTTGCTCAATTCGTCAACGGTTATTATACCGCCATCATTTGCTGGGATTTTGCCCCACGATATCGATTGATTGTTCTTGAAAGTGGTTATTCCGCCGAGAAGGCCGGTGCGGCTAACCGCTCCCGACCCTGATATGAATTCACCAATCTTGTAATGATCATGGAGAAATTTCGACACGATTGTCTTTCCGCATCGTGAATCACCAGCTATTAACGCCTCTACATACCCTCTAGTCACTTTTGGAAGGAGGGTCTGATTGTGTATTTCGGCAGCTGAGAAGAATACCAAATCATTAACAAGAAACAGATCGTCTCTTCCGGTAATTCCTGCGGCATTTCCAAATACCTTGTACCTTCTCTTGAGATGGTTTTCTACGGATTCCCCAGATCTCCTTCTGAATGACATAAGTATATTATGGACCTCTTCGTTCATCTTGAAGCTTTCAATTGATGTGGCAATGGGCTCTGCGTCATGCGCGAATAAAACAGCATACTGTCCCACCCATGATGTTGTGTGAACCGCCCTGAATTTGTACGATTTGTTCGCATAAATATCTTGGTCACCCACCATGTATGCTTCCATGTGAATTGCCGAGGTCGCCGGGTCTCCATATTCAGAGACATCTTTGACAAGCCTGACATGCAAGAGCTTTTCATATTCCAGGTCCGTAACATCGACAACATCACATCTTGGATTGATTCCTATAAGGCGCTTGTGATGAAATCGTTTTTGAGAATCTGTGACCTGAATAAGCCCTAGTATGTTGTGTTCTGAAATTTTGATATGTCTTCTGTCGCCTTTGAATTCGTCAGGTATTTTTCTATGAAAATGAATGGTGATACTGTTCTTCGAATAGAATCCCGGGAATGCCGGCATCATACATCTTTTACATGCCCCAGGCAATTTGTCACCTTCATCGCCGCCCATTTGCGGACATGCAACACAAAATGTCTTAGGGTGTTGATATGCCGTTGAATCAAAATCGGAAACAGAAGCGATCAATTCAAGGACCTTTGATCCATCAGGCGAATATTGCTTCGCCATTCTCGCTTCCTGAATTGTAACCTTACAGACGATATCCCGTGTTCTATTTGCATTTTCGATGTAGACTTCGGTTAAGTCAACAAGCTTGTGAAATTCTACTATTGCTTGTTCACCAAAACCGTTTTTACGCATGAAATCGGTGAAATCTTTCTCAACGCGCTTTTCTTTTTCACCACCCTTTTTGGTCGGTATCTTTTTTTTCAATTCCGGATCTAACCCATTTGGGTTAATATCTGACTTATCAAGATTAATAACCTTGATTTGCTTGGCATAGTTATAAAGAGAATGTGCTAGGGTCTGCTGGCTGGTTCTGCCGGTTTTGTCCGGCTCATTGTCACTATCAAATACAATTATTACCTCTTTGTTGTAGAATATCTGACGAGCCATCTCCTCGCCAAATACGACGTTTACATCCTTGTTCGATTTCGATCCCATCGTGACAGCGCCATCAATACCAAACCCAAGAGCGCAGAGCATATCCGGTTCACCCTCGAAGATAAAAATGCGTTGCTTAGTGAAGTTGTCTATCGGTAGAGGCCGCACTGGAAGTCTCTTTGCCCAGTATGACCATTTGAAATCTGTGTTAGGATTGAATGGATCGTATCGCTTGATGTTGATGCAATTTCCTTCTGCATCAAATATTGGTATAGTAAACGCACCGTATTCATTAAGCCCGATACGGAGCCTGTCAATAATAGGCTCTGTTACATTTCTTGATTCTTTTAAATACTGTATTTTTTGTGGCGTAGCCTTCAGCTTAGCCACGAGATCGTCTACTACTTCTTTCGGAATGGATACTTCTTCTTTGAGGAGGGCTTGCAGATCGGAGGTCATGAGGTATTTGCCATTTGTTTTTTCGAATTTATCTTGTAATCTCTCGGCAAATCTATTCATCTTCTCACGGTTCTTCTCGTAGTCTTTATCTTCAAACGTCTCAGAGAACCTCATGATTTCTGTACCGTTTAAATTCAAAAGATCAATCACAAAGTCAGTATACGAATCTCCATATTGCCCACCTTTGAGAACCTCTTTCCAATAAGTCTGGAAATTTCCACCAATACTGCAACTGAAGCAATGCCATTGCCCGGTTTTGTTGTCAACGCTCATTGAAGGGTTATTGTCAGTACCTCTTCCGTGAGCCGCCGAATTCCAACAATGGAAATTTCCATTTGATCCCTGCTCCCACCCAAGCTTTTTATATATATCGTGATAATTATCTGCAAGCATTTGGTCCGACATGCTATAGAATGCTTTGAGATCGGTCTTGCGTATCTTGTATTTAGATCCCATGTGTCAACCCCTGGTGGAACAATTTTTAAACATGGAAACCCTATGGTACAAAAACTCCACAAGGGCTTCCATGTACATAAAACAAAAGCCACTATATAGTGGCTTGATCAACTAATTTTTTTCTTTGATGTCTGAAAGGGATGGGGCTTCTGTGGATGATGCGCCCTTCGGATCTTCAACTTTTTTGTCTATCCGGATGCTTTTCGCCGAAGTTTTGACTTGGACGGTCCCCGTCCTTAAAACAGAAACAGAAGACACTGACGCAACCTCCCCGGCTATCTTGATGGCGAATTCGTTCTTACCGGAAAAGGTTTCGGCCTCCACTAGCTCAATAGCAACACCATTGGAAAGCTTGCCAGAAAAAAGGGACTTGGCCATATAAGGCTCCTTTGAATTGAAGTGTAAAAGAAAAAATAGTCATTGCAACAATACGGGCAACCGCGAGATAAGATATGTATAAATACCATATATAGTACCGATTCCGTATTTTCAGGAAAAATAACTACCCTATACAGCTTGCATTTAAGGATTTAGAATGTTATATTGTGAGCATGAAAGAAGATATGCTCACACTCTCAGAAGCATCTAAAATGTTGGGATTACATCCAAAAACACTACAGCGCATGGACAGAAAAGGTGTGTTGAAGGCTCGTAGGACGCGCACAAATAGAAGGTATTACACCATCAAAGATTTGAGAGAATTCAGAAGATTTCAAGTTCTTCAAGCCAGAACTGATCTTGTTGACGAAATTATTGATGCAGTAGTGAGGTTTGAAACAGTTACAGAAAATCTAATGAAACCTGTTCAAATCTGAAGAAAATCATGAACAAAGTAATCACAGGAACCATCCATCAAGGAAACTTCGACGTTCTCAAACGGGTCATGAGGGATCAGTCATCATGTCGTAGATATGCTTATAACCGTATCCATAAGGACGGGCTATCAAAGGCCAACGACGTGGTCAAGGCCTGTAAGCCCCTGTACATGGACAAGCTGAACCAGCGGTACATCCAAGATGCTGTGCTCAGGGCTAAGATGGTTAGACAGGATCACTGCCTGTTTGGAGGAAAGAAAAACTGGAAAAAGCTCCTTTCAGGGCTTATCAACAAGGATCAGTGGCACGAGACCCGGGACTTCGAACTTTACAGCCGGGGCGACCGTACCAAAAAGGGCAACCCGAACATTCGGGTACTCAGGACTCCTGATGGTTATAGACTCCGTGTAGGGCTCTCCAAGCCCCGCGAGTTCCTGACTTTCAAGCTCTATATACCGGGGAAGTTCCAGCAGGATTTCGACCTTCACGATGACTGCTACGATGTCAGGATCAAGTTCAAGGCCGGGAAGTTCTACGTGTACATAGGGTTGGACATCCCTGATGTGGCCCCTATTTATGGATTTTCCAATGGGGCCCTCGGTATTGACACGAATCCTGACGGGCTGGTCGTGGTTGAGACCAACCTGTCAGGGAACATGATCCGGCACCAATATCTCGGGTCACAGAGGATTCTCTTTGCTCGGCATGATAAGAGAAAGAATGACATAGAAGCCTTGGCGGTACAGGTCGTAAATCAGGCCGTGCAAGCAGAGAAAGGCTTGGTCATTGAGGATTTGAAGTTCAACGACAAGAAGCCTATCCGGTCGAAGAAATTCAACAGGATGCGGCACAATTTCATTTATAGTCAACTTCTTCAGGCCATTGAGCGCCGAGCTTTAAAGGATGGGGTTGAGGTCAAGAAGATCAATCCGGCTTTCACGTCGATAGCTGGAATACTGAAATATCAGGACATGTATTCATTGAACAGACATACCGCTGCTGCGCTGGTAATAGCACGTCGTGGTACGGGCATTTGTGAAAAAATAAGGGTTAGGGTAACGTCGGGGGAGAACGAGAAGCTGAACCTTGCAGGAAGAGGTTTCGAGATTGCTCTCACGAAGAAGGCCTACTCCTACTTCAAGTACCTCTATAGAGTGCTGGAAGTGAAGCAGCCAGGGCTCACAGCCCCGTGCCTTAGCCCTCCGTAGAGGGATATCGGCATATGTCAGTTCGTAAATCAGTAATGATTCAGGGCTGATGGTAATCGGGCGCTATTTCTGGTCGCGTCCGTGATTGTTTGTTAAACAATTCAGGAGTTGAAAGGACTCCTTGAAGATTTGTTGAATAAGAAAACGGATTTCGACAGATTTTCTAAACCAGGTATCATGCAAGAGTGGAATAATCAGAAACGATGGAACCCCTTCAATAGCTATAAGCTGCTAACACATGTTGACACATGGAAACACATACTTCGATCAAATAGATTTATTCCAGCCCCAATTCTCGTTACAGTTGACCCGACTAATGTATGTAATCTGAATTGCAAATGGTGTAACGCCGCATACATCAGGAAAGAAAATCATCGATCCATATCAAGAGAAATGCTCCTAAAGATTGCAGATTACCTTCCTTACTGGGGATACAAAGGGGAGCCCGCACCGTTTGGTAGGCCATACGAAGGGGTCAAGGCAGTATGCATTGCTGGTGGAGGTGAGCCGCTTCTCAATCCTCATGTTGGCGACTTCATTGACAAGCTTATTAATAACGGTATCGAAGTCGGGGTTGTTACAAATGGTATACTCATCAATCAGTTTATCAAACAGCTGGCAAAATGCACATGGGTTGGTGTATCTGTAGACGCCGGGCTACGAAATACGTATAAGGAAATGAAAGGGTCAGATCAGCTCAACAAGGTTCTTGATAACATTTCCGATCTTGTGGATTATTCAAAATCAATGAAGACAACTCTTGGGTCGAATAGGCCCGGATATGGGGTCAGCTACAAATTTCTTTTATATGAAAACAACGTATCTGAAGTCTCAAAAGCAGCCGGCCTTGCTAAGGCGGCTGGGTGTAAAAATATCCATTATCGACCAGCTGGAACCCCATGGAATGATTTGAAAAGCGGATCTGAGAATCAGATAAAATTCAATCAATTCATGATTGAGAGATTTGAGCGTGAAATTGTTTCGGCCCAAGAATTAGATGGCCCTGAATTTGGAGTATACGGAGTTACTCATAAGTTCGATTCTCAATTCAGAAAAGCAAATCATTTTGAAAAATGCTATGCCGTCTTTATGACTGCGGTATTCGAGCCTCCGTCTAAAGACATCGACGGTTTTACACTTGGTCTTTGCTGTGATAGGAGGGGTGACGGGTCTCTCGAACTTCTAAAGAATTGTAAAAACGTGCACGCTATTACCGAAATGTGGGGGAGCAAATACCATTGGCAGATTCATGATGAAATTAATGTTGGTATGTGTCCACGCTGCACCTATCAGCCGCACAATCAGATATACGAGAATGTCATACTGAATGACAGCATGACTCACAAGTTCATATGAAAGACAGGCCTATAATGGAATGCGAAAATGAATTTTGCATTCATTACTCATCCAATAAGTGTGGTTATATATCTCAGTGGAATAAAACAAAATGTGATCTTTTCGAGATAGACCCATATCATCCAATAACTAATAAGTCGGGAATCAGGATAGACACTTGCCCTGCAAGATTGAAATACAAACGAATGCAAGGAGATTGATTATGTACAAAGTCCAGAAAACTCCTGATAAGTCTGCTACGCTTTTAAATGGATCAAAAATAACCCCAATCGTTACCCTAAAAGATGAATATGGCGGCGTATCTCATATCATTGAGGATGATCACTGCTATGTTCTCATTAATAAAATGCATAAGGGATATGAGAATTCTCCCGAGATTTTCAACATGGTTCACCACTGGTACACCGAGGCTGTTGATGCTGTGAAAAATTTGCCGTCTCCTAAACCGGCATAGAAAGGTTTTCTAATGGATATTTTAGTTGTTGGGCTTGGTAAGCTCGGACTCTGCACTGCAACATGTTTCGCAGAACTTGGGAATGATGTCATCGGATATGACCTTGATGATGACCGTCTCAGGATGATCGAAGAAAAAAAGTGCTATATCGATGAGCCGGATTTGAAGTTCAGAATGAAAAAGGTAGTCGATAGTCGCAGCCTCACTGTGTCTGGAAATATTCGTGACGCCATCATGCATACCAATCGGATGTACATAATAGTACCAACACCAAGCGATTCATCTGGAGAATTTTCCAATCAATACATCTTTGATGTACTGACAAAAGCCGCGCCGGCAATCAAGGACCGCGGGGAATTCTATGTGGTAAACGTCGTGTCGACAGTGATGCCGGGGTCGTGCGCCAAGTTCATCAAATACCTTGAAGCGCAAACGGGTCTCAAATGCGGAACACATTTTGGTCTGACTTACAATCCTGAGTTCATAGCCATTGGAACTGTCATGGAAAATTTCATGCATCCAGACATGACACTCATCGGGTATTCAGATAGGAAATCGTGCGAGATCATCGAGAAAGACTACGAGCCGATGTGTAGCCTATTGTGCAGCATGCCGCTTCTAAACGCGGAAATCACAAAGCTTAGTCTCAATTATGCCCTTGCGCTGAAGATCAGTTTCGCAAATGAGCTTGCAGCTCTATGCGAAGGTATTCCAGGATCCAACGTGGAAGATATTGCCGGCGCAATAGGTTGTGATTCTAGAATTGGAAGAAAATTCCTGAATCCCGGCCTCGGGTTTGCTGGGCCATGCTTGCCAAGAGATAATGTTGCATTTGGTGTTCTGTGTAAGAAAAACGGCTATCACTCTCAGCTTTCTTCAGCCACTTTGAAAATTAATGAAAATGTAATCAACAGAATCATATCAAAGATAGTCGAACATTCGGGACCTGAATATTATATCGACATTTTTGGAATGTCATATAAGTCAGGAACATCTTTGACCGAAGGGTCTCAATCTATATTGTTGAAAGAAAAGCTCGAAGAGATCGGGTATCCTGTGAGAACATTTGACCAATCGATATCTTACGAAGAAGAGCAGCTGAAAATGCCATCCGCCATTATAATGATGTCTGACAGCCTTCCGCTACCAGGCGGGTGTGGAAAAAATATTCTCCTGGTAGATCCGTGGAGAAGATTTGAAAACAGATCAGACGAATTCACTTATTACGGAATGGGGATTGGCAAATGACTTTTGAATCAATGCCGATTGAATCAGTTCAAGATTATTGGAACACTCGACCATGCAACATTCGACACTCAGACAAACAGGTTGGGACCGTGGAATACTACAATGAAATCCAGAGCAGGAAATACTTCGTAGAACCTCATATACCTGCTTTTGCCGGGTTTGATAAATGGTTTGGAAAGAAGGTTCTTGAAATTGGATGCGGGATCGGTACTGACACCATGATGTTTGCAAGGCGTGGCGCCATAATAACCGCTGTCGATTATTCAGAAGAGTCGCTAAGACTTGCCATGAATAGAGCCAAAGCATTTGAAATGCAGGACAAGATCAGATTCTATTATGCCAATGCCGAGGATCTGTCAAAAACCGTTCCAATAGAAGAATACGATCTCATTTATTCGTTTGGAGTTATACACCACACCCCTCATCCTGACAAGGTGATATCAGAGCTAAAAAAATACATGGGACCGCAAACGGTTCTAAAAGTCATGGTGTATAATAGAAACTCATGGAAAGTTCTCGGAATCAAGCTGCGACACCCACTTTGGCCTGTAGACAACGCTATAGCTATGAATTCCGAGGCTCAGACCGGGTGCCCTGTCACGTATACCTATACAAGAAGATCCGTCAGGAAGCTCCTGAACGGCCTCCAGGTGACAGACATGTTTGTTGACCATATATTTCCGTATGTGGTTGAAATCTACAAGAAATATGTCTATAAGAAGGTGTGGTATTTCAGGATCCTCCCGAAGCCTCTGTTCCGGTGGCTGGAAAAGAGGCTCGGGTGGCATCTCTGTGTTACTGCGAAGCTCCCTGACCCTTCTTAAGGTTTTCCTGATCCTTTATTTTCTCAGCTGCGTCTTTGATATTATTCAAGAACGTAGGCTTGAAAGAATCATTGTGAAAGGTCTCGTCGTCAGGATCCAATATATACAACCTCACGGCGAGACCAAAAACCATTTGAAACAATTTCTGGTTTTCTGACCTTGATTTTCTAAGGTCATCCATAATTCTTGATGCTTCTCGGACCACCTGTCTCTTAGAAACCTTCTCCCTTCCTGCGGGGGCCGGCATTGGCACTCTTTTAGCCATCACATTCCCCTTTAACACTTTCAATCATTTCGTTTGTAGCTAATGCTAAAGCCGGTTGATCGGTTCTATGTTTTACATATACACTCGACCCGCACTTTGAACATGTAGCCCTGTAACTTAAAGGCGAATGTTTCTTGATTCCATCAAAATAGAAATCATGAAGGCAAACGGTATCGTCAACACCGACAAACATTCGGTTGCTTCTTGGGTGTTTTTCCATAACCTTTTCTAAGGTTGCCCTCACTAACCGAACATATCGAAAAATTTCTGACATTGACGGTTTCCCTGACGGAGAGATTATAATATTCATCACGACACCTTTTCGATATAGGAACCATCGTATCCGGCATGGTATATTTCATGGCACCTTAGACACTGCACCACAACCATGTCTTCTTCCATATCCCTCACAACAAAATCGTGAACACAATTTTCATCATATTTTTTTTTCGATTCAACAATATATGACACCTGGATAAACGGCCCTGCTGGATCTTTCTCGTGAATCAACTGCGCCAATTTGCGTACAACAACATCTATCTTGTCGATATAATCCATAGTAACATTGCCGCCAATTGGTTTTATTCGAATTTCCATTTCATGATTATTATTCATGTGTGCCCCCATCGCCTTCTTCTGTTTGACTTTCTTCTTCAAATTCGGCCTTTTGCTCTTCAGAAGATTCGTGCATATCTTCATATCCTCCAAAGTATGTAGCGCTTTCGACGAGGATGTCAAATCCGTGGCCTACTTTTTCCTCAATTTTTTCAAGAACAATTTCCATAGACTGAAAAAGCCTTGCAAGCTCATCTGGTTCCATCTGCTGCTTTGGTATAACAACAAATATTGGATCACTTACTGAATTAACAAGACCAAATACGGCCCCTTCATCTGTCAGCATGCTAAACCCTCCTGATATATACAGGTTTTAATACGGAATATCCTCATATTTATTAACCTCTCCCCTGAGCACACACCATGATCGGCCATCTTCGCCGAGAACTATGGCATATGAATCACCATCAATTTCTTCAAAACCTGTTACGACACAAGCCTCGCCTTCATTCCAGCAATCATGATCATAAGGAAATGGCATTTTAATCTTTGTCCCAATTTCGATATTATCATACAATTCCCCGCATTCGGGACAATGGTCACTTATTCCGTGATGATAACATGATCCACATAAGCATTCTCTGATATCAATTTTTTTGTCAATATTCTCGGCCATTTTTTTGACAGCATTCATAACGTCCTTATCAAAGAAAGCGTCTTCCATGTAATCACTATCAAAAAAATTTAAAATAGCGAGAATTTCTTCATTAGTAAGCTGGACCATTTGAGATTCCTTTCAATTGATAAAATCTTCTTTCCAGTCGCTTAAACAGTCTCTTCTGTTGGACATCGTGTTTCTGAAATTATAGTCACTCCTCAGAATTCTAATGATGGACTTTCTATTTTTGAATGTCGATATAATTCCAGAAACAATTTGCATAGGGTATGACTCATCGACAGGAAACGACCCGCCACATAGTTGAAGAAAAGCCACAATCATTCTGAGCTCATCATCTGTCATTTTTCCAAAACCATGCTTGGAAAATTTTTCCATACATTTTTTTGCAGAATGTCTTATGAAGTATTCATTAATGCAATTTTTATTGATTAAGCCAAATATTTCAACGGCATACAATGGGCATTTCCAAATATATCCGTCAATTATAAATTTGAAAACGGTTTTCAGAACAGACAGCAACTCAGCATCATAAAATTTGTAATCAATCTTATCTGCTTTCCAATGATTAGAAACCCATAACTTGGGTATCGTTGGCCTAATGATGTACCTTTTTCTTTTTTCTAATATCATACTTCTCCCTAATTAAAAAAAGGCCGCCCGGATTAGGGGCGGCCTTATCCAGTGTGATACCCACAGCCACCCATAAGCTGTGAAATATCAATAACAATCCAGAATTCTGAAACGAGAATCGCCTGAACAATCAGACTAGACGCTCCAACCGAAGTTGGTCACACCCCTCTATCAAAAGACTGAATTACTAAAGGGCATACTATAATAGCAATACCACAATATCTCAAGAAATAACATGGCATCCTTTTCTAAGATGGATCAACCTATTGTAAATCCATTCCCAAGGGTCGCCGGTTCTCGCCTTCTTTGTTCCGTATGGCATATCGGGATCATCTATGTAAATTTCAGAAAACAATTTTTCATATTGATCTTCAGTTAGATCTATATTTTCAATTTTATCAAACGACTCTTGACCAATAATACTTATAACACGTTCTCGTTCAGTCAATATATGATCGCCTCCTCATGTAATCACTTTTCCTTCTGTAAGCCCTGGCCAGTCGGACGCACAGCATATATGACCGCAATCATACCTGCTCTCAACATGACCAGAGATCACATCAACGATGATTATATTGTCACGCCAATATTTTCTCGCTTCAACATCGTCACATTTCGGTTCGCGCTCTTTGCAAAATTGCACAACAGAATCATTATCATTTTTTGCCATAACATGCTCAGTAAACCCTTTACCCTCATCGTCATAATACCCAATAATAGTATAGGGTTGCAAATCATTTTTTGTTTCAATTTCCGGTTCGGGAAAACCATACGTCATGAATCCTTCGCAAGATGCCATGCCTACTCCTTTTGATTAAAAAAAACGAGGCTGTTAGTCCCCGCAATTGGTCGTCGGGCAATGTCGGGCCCCGCCGACCATGCGGGGTGCTGGTTTATACCCAGTGAAGCGCCGGTTAAACCCGAAGGCTCCTATGACAACCATAAATGGTTGAATCACCCCGAATGGTCGGCGGGCGACGTCGGGCACGCCACCCGCCTGGCAGCATCAAAGCGATGTCTGCGCAAAACGACTGAACAATTTATATACAATGAGGATTAATTTCTGGTGGCTGTTTTGAGGGGGTTGAACCGTTTCCTCGTACAGCCACCAAAACTCCATGGGTCGGAGGCGCCACGGAGGCCAGGTTCATATTCTGAATGGCGTCCAACCTGACTCAATGGCACCATTCAATTACTGGTTCTAATTTGAAGACAGGCAAACCAGAAAGTCCCATCCGTCCATCAGGCGTCCAAATGGCTTTTTATACACAGGACACCTTTTAGAGGCTAAGAATCCACAATATTCTTATACCAAGAAAATGTCAATTCTAACGTTTTTTATAAACGTTCAAATCGCAATCGAACACAACAATTCTTTTAGATTGAAATAACCTCAACTAAAGATTGAAATCAATACCGTTGCCAGCATAAGGAATTTAAAATCCGGGTTTCCCGGAAATTGAAATTCCGTTGCAGGCACAAGGTATAGACCAACAATTAATTCACACACCCGTCGGAACAACAGGCAACCAACTTGAGATTATCAATCAAACGGCCAATCGAAATAGGGGAACCCATTTCTGTCCAGACCGCCTTTAATCGCGCTAACAAAATAGTCAAGACCGAGTTCTTGCACCCTTTGGCGACCACGAGATGACAGTAAATATCCAAATGCTTTTGCAATGGCTTGGTCGTATACGACTGTCACGCCCCAATCGTCTTTTGCTCTCATGATTCGCCCATACATTTGCATCATATCAGTATATGTTGCACGATCAAGAAAGTTTGGGTCTTTAGGAATTCCAAAAGTTGGATTTCCTTTATATTGAGAATTGACATATGGATCCCCAAGACTTGGTGTTGGCCTCTTCAAAATTATTTGCGCTCTCGCAATATCATATTTGAGATCAACTCCTTCCGCCATGGATGCTGTGACCAGCGTCAACCCACTATTCTTGTGGTTAATAAGATGCTGCAACAGCTCATCTTTGTAGATAAACTGGGTCGATTTACCGGTTATCTCATTCCTTATGATCCGATCATTCTTTCCTATCTGAATAAGCCACGAATCATCTACCGCTGGGCAGAATTTCGCTATCCTTCTCGCAATATCAAAGGAAAACGAATGAATGAGAATATTGATATTGTACCCTCCGTTCCTTTCAAAATATCCCCTCAGAGTGTTAACAAGCTCCCCGACCTGTCCAGTAAACATTGCACATCCTTCAGAGGTTTTGTACAAGTACCCTTTTCTATCTTCAGTCTTCTTTGAAAAGTCCATGTACTTGCCGCCACGAAGAATATATACAGGCCTGCGGTTTACAGGAAACGTAGTAGGTATTGACACGAACTCGACACTATCTTTGTTAATACCAAAGGTTTTCATTGTACCTTTGATATCAACCCATGTGCCAGTACTCAACACAATATGGTCCGCCTTATCATAGAAAAATGATTTCATGATTCCGGGAATATTGATCGGTGTCAATTTTACCGACATCATGTATGAGTCTTGATACGACGGAATGGCCTCCTTTACAAACCGGTCCATCTCAGAGTTTTCATATTCGGACCACATGTTTGCTTCCTTTGAGGAAAACATAAACGAATCCGGAATACTCATTAATCCAACCAGATCCTCAAGATGGCTTATCGCTTCAGAGAACCACGCAATTCTATGCATTGATTCTTGTGCATCGCTCGAAATACACATTGAATCAAAACCGAAGAATTTGGTATCACACATATTCTGGGCGCATAATTCTATAAACATATCACGGCACTTGTTCCACACAGTTCCCATGGTAGAGTCTTTGCATTCCCCTTCAAACACAGACTTTAAAAATCCCAACATATTGAATTCATGCCTCCTCTTTCCTATATACCGGGAGCACGAAATAAATTCATGAACAAGATTACTCTTATTCAAAGTGAAGGTTGGAAACTTTTGGTCTCCGCCGAGATATGAGAGACCCATCACCGGAGCCAAATGGCACATTACAGCCGCGGCGCATTTCGCCGGCATGACAATAGTTTTCATCAGATACATATACTTTTCCACAAACTCTTTCGAGTCATCGCATTCGTACAGTTCCGACAAATCAACCCCGAAATATTTTTTGAGAAAACCGACATGAATAAATCCGCCGAATATTCTCTCAATAATATTCTCAATCTTATGGCATTCATCAATAATCATAAGAGAGCTGTGTGGAAAATATTGAATCTGGCCTCGATTAAGCATGTAGAAAACATCGGGGTTCAATATTCGAACCTTGTACATCTGAGCTAGAAGCCGGGTGCTCTTGACCGGGCATTCACACTCCTTTACGGAACACCCAATAGACCCAAACACCGATGTGGGAACATATCCCTCTTCTTCTTTGCTTCTGTTGTCCTGGTGTCGACGTATCCGATCAAATACTTCATTAATGTCGTCTCGAGGCTCAAACCCGGTCCTCATCCTGAATACCCGGTCGTTGTTTGAGTATTTTGACATTACCCTTTTTATAGATTGCCGCAACATCTCATCTTGATTCCCACCATAGGTCATCATCTTCTTCATTGACTTGTCAGAATTCCGACACGTTTCATATCTGTCGCCAGAGTATGTGCACCGTATCCTGTCGTCATTCATTGTTGCACCGTTACAGCAATAAGCACTCCTGCCCTTAACCATTTTGACCTCGGGCCACAATTCTTTTACTACCTGATCTTGAAGCTGTTTCTGATGGGTAAGATAGGTGGTCTGGCCCTCTATGGCCATGCCAACCGTATAGTTAATAGCGGATTTTCCACAACCAACCGGGCCATCCAGGCAGACAAATTTCTTTCCTGACTGAAACGCCTCAAGAATTTTGATTATGGTTTCTCGCTGGTTCTCTCGATAGGAAGGGGTTCCGTCACCATTCCGAATAGGAAATCTGGCGTCGGCGAGATCTCCAATCATTATATACCTCCGGGATTAACAGAAAAAGAGCACCAATCAAAAAAATAGCAATCCAGAATCCCAGAAATATAAGGGACTGGTCGCGCCAGAATTCAAATGAATTTACGACAGAATAGACTGAAAAGCTAATTGCCGCCGAGATCATCAGGGCCAATAATATCACCATTAAGGCCGCCCTTCGTAGCATGAAAAATTTTTCTAGCCAGTGCACCTAAAACCTCCGCCGGTATTGGTAGGGAGTTCTCAACATCATAAATTTTCCCAATTTGGAATCTGAGTTTCTTGAGAAGGACAAGATTTGTCATAACATCTATTGGGTATGTGTTAATGAACCCCTCTGTATTTAGAATTGATATGATAGGTTTCGTGTTTTCTTCGATGTACTCATAATACTGATCGAAGTCAACATAATTGGAGGGCCCATCGAGTTTTTCTATTTTACTTTCACATATCTCATTGGCATTCCTCTCCTCAGAATCAATAACAAGGTTCTTCTTTACATATTCAGGGATAATGTCCTGACTGATATCGAAAACCTTGGTGAAATATCGTATTGCGTCATTTGGAGTGAAACTTGTACCTATCAAGTTCTGAAACGATGAAACAAATCCGCGGAATTCATTCATCGTAAGGCTTTCTCCTGATGGGCCTAATATTGACTGCAGGATTGATTCTTGTGCATCGCTCGAAATACACATTGAATCAAAACCGAAGAATTCGGAATTCCACAGGACTATAAGCGATATGCATGTGTACATTATAACGTTCATCCTGAACTCGTCATTCTTCAGCATTGAATCGTCATATTCAAATATCGCATCGGCCGCCGACATACCACTGAGGCGCATGAACTCTTCAATTTGAATTCGCACCTCTAGGTATTTCCCCGTGAAATTCGCCATCTTCCTCATCATTTCAAGATGATAAACCACATTGCTGAAGTACATAGGCGCCGTTCTTTTCAGAAGGTCGTAGTCAATTTTTAATTTTTCCATTATTCCTCCGAAAGTAAAATATATGATTATCTTCCGCGCTTGATATTACAATCATTGCAATTGCACGCCACACCGTGTTTTGACTTGCTTGTCAATTCAATACTAAATGATTTCAGAAGTTCTTCAAATTGACTGTCAGTGTGATCGTACCATGTGTCAGCAATAAGAAGCTTTCCACCCTCTTTCCTTACATGCATTTTGCATGCGCGACCGTGTACGTAGTCCATGCTGAGTGCCGTATTCGTTGGCTTCATATTCTCCCATTTTTCAATAAGCTCGCGGGCGTCTTCCTCTGAAAGGCCTCCGGACTTGAAATGCAAAAACCCCAACCCCTGAGGGACGGAAAGGTCATATACCTTCTGCGCAAATTTCACCAGATCTACCCCGGTAATGTCTATCATGGTTCAGTCTCCTAGTTCCTTAGTTTGATAAATCGGAAATGTTTCCATTGTAGGTGGGGCAAGATGAGCCTTTCCGACACTAGGCCTGTGCCGTTGTACAAGGGGCCTTGACCCACCGAAGAATAGAGTGGTGCCGTAAAGTCTTCACGGCGCTCTGACACGGTTTAGCGCGTCGCCACACTTGTTCACCGCATATTTAAAGTATCACTTTAACAGTGACACGTAAGTCGTGCTTTTTGCTTGACGAAATATGATTGACTTCATATAATTTCAAGATATTATTTGACAAAATGGGACTGTATTAAGTAAAATTTTCAGAGCCAATTTCCGGTTTGTTTGACAAAATATTATCATAAGTAAAATTATCGAGGTCATTTTTAATCGCTTAAAAATTATCTGACTTTTTTTACTTAGTATAATATTTTGTCAAACAAAATCATAGATTTGACACCAATAATACCATTTTATCAAGCAATTGCCCTTTGAAATTACACGAAGTAAAACTAGAATCTACTTTAAGAATATCTCACATTTCATGCAAAATCAATAAATTATAGATTGGCACGATTTTTGCTTAAATTTATATATATCTATATATATAAACTGTTGATTCTTAAAGAGTTATGAGTATATATGTACAATAATAGGGGTAAAATAGCTGTGTACTTTATTTTTCATCTCAATGTTCATTTACTTGTTTTTCCCGTCTACGTCAAGATAGTGTTTTGCGGGAGGTTGGGGCTTCCTGTGAGATGTTCTGGACTTTAGGCCACTTAGGAAAATACGAAAAGCGATTAAATATTATAAATATCAACGAGTTAAATACCCTGATAAGGACTCATTTTTTTACAAAGTATAAAATGCGGCTACAACAATTGGTGTAGCCGCTTATTAAGGGTCTTTCGACGCATTGTATTTGAATTTCGCGGAGACGGTGGACACCCAGCATGCCGTCACCGCTAATTGATCACCAGAATATCAGCATAAGATCAATGGCAAACATCTGTTCCCTTCGATGATGTTTAGTACCCTTAGTTCCGAACATTTTCCTCGGGTATGAAATCTTGTTCGGATAGAGCTTTTGTCATTTCCTCCTCTATTGATTCGGCATCCATGGGCTCGGGATTTATCCCGGACATATAGAAGCTTGCCGCCGGAGTCATGACAAGATACCCACTCATATTGATTAGAACCTGGTCGTCTATCTCCTCCGACCCCTCGGTTACAACGCGAATGACGTCCTTATCATGAAGCACGATCAGATCATCGTTCCACGAAACATTCACAAAACCATTTTTTTCTCGGACGCCTCTGGCATGACTTGCTGATGACGGTTTTCCAAACACCCTGTACCAACACCCCCTCCTTCTAGTAATGCTTTCAGGTGACGAGGTGTTGACACGAACAAGAATGTTTCTGGTCGATTGTAACGGCTTTGAGAGAACCACGAAAAAGGTTTCGCTACCGTTTGCTCGAAAGCGAAATATCTTTCTCGGGTAGGCTTCAGTTACAATTCTGCATGTCTTTTGGCTATACGACGGTTCATTCCGATTGAAAGGATTGAATATTATTCGCCGTGACTCGAGAGTTTCTTCAACAATCGCGGGGTTATCCTTATCAAGGTTGATGTTCCGGGCTATATTGCTCGGACCATTCTCATACTTTTTTCCATACTGTCCAAGAAAGAGGACTTCTTTCGGTTCTCCCCGAAGAGGTGCGTCATTCGGAGGAACAAATTGAGTCATCTGAAGGCCCCTTTGTAACTGGCAGTGGAAAAAAGTAAAAGTTTTCATGCAGCCTCCTTGTTCATTGATGTTATAGATTTTAAGTATAAAAGGCGTCCATCATTCTGATACCATAAACATGAAGATTCTAACACATACAAAATTCTATAGATTATATGTACCCGGAAATGATATATTATAGTCATGGCAAAACAAGATCAGATACTCGAGCGACTTCTGTCTTTAAAAGACGATATTCGAAGCAATGCTCTAATAAATACCACTGTAGCAAGCACTATTGATCGCATCCTTTCGGAAGTAAAGGATGATAATGTCGAACTGCGTGTTAACAATACGTGGGTCGAAAACGACAAGCATATCAATAGTGACGTGAATCTTCAAAAAGAGGTTCGCAATAAGGGTCAGGTATGGTCTAACACCCTCAGGGCAGATTTATCCCTAATAGATAAAAAAACTGGAAAAGAGATTGATCGTCAGAAGGGTATTAAAATTGCAACCATTCCAAAAATCACCGATCGAAACACTTTTATTGTTCGTGGCAATGAATATCAATTCACAAAGCAGTCTCGGTTAAAGCCTGGTGTATACACTAAAATTCAAAATAATGGCGAGATCAGCTCTTTTTTCAACGTTGACAAAACAATAGACTTTGACCGAGGTTTCAATAACAACTTCAAAATCAATTTCAATCCTGAGAAAAAAACGTTCATAATGACCTACGGGTCTAAAAACATTCCTCTTATAAATGCGCTCAGGGCTCTCGGGGTATCAAGGCAGGAAATGATTGATAAATGGGGGAAGCCCGTTTATGAAGCGAACGAAAAAGTGTATGACCGTCGTGTTACGGCTGACCAGAACAAACTGTATGAAGCAGTATTCGGCAGGAAACCACGATCAGGAGACAATGTTCAAGAAGAGGTAAAAAAGAGACTCTTTGCTACAAAACTTGACCCTGATGTAAATAAGATTACTCTTGGTAAAGCATATGATACTGTAAATAAAAGTGCGATTCTTGATGCATCAAAGAAAATCATCAGCGTCCATCGTGGTGACGTCAAGCCTGACGATAGAGAGTCTTTGATATTCAAATCGTTTTATGATGTTGAAGATCACATGCGAGATCGCCTGATAAAGAATAGCAACAAGATAATCTGGAACCTGAGAAATAAGCTGAAAAGAAATCGATCGATAACAAAATCCATCAGCTCTCAGGCTTTTGACCCATTCGTGGTTGGGACTATCACAATGAGTCAATTGTCTACCCCGCCGTCTCAAACAAATGTAATGTCCATCATTGGCGAGAGCAGCAAGATGACTGTTATGGGCGAAGGGGGTATCGGATCCTCGAACGCCGTCACTAATGAAGCAAGGCAAATCTCGAATAGTGAAGTATCATTTATAGACCCCCTTCATACCCCCGAGGGTCCAGGAATAGGAACGACGGTCCACACAGCAATGGATACGGTTAAGATCGGGAATGATCTGTACAGCAAGTTTGTTACAAAGACGGGAAAGAAAATCGTACTTCGTCCTATAGATGTGTATGATAAATATGTCGGGTTTCCCGATGAATATGATGATGATTTCAGACCCAAGAAGTCGAAAGTTAGAGCTATTTACAAAGGGGATTTTGTTGAAGTTCCAGCGGGCAAAGTAGATGTTATCATACCTGACGCCATGGGAATGTTTGACACTTCGGTTAACCAGATACCATTCCTCGATTCAATTCAGGGTAATCGCGGACTTACTGCGTCAAAGATGCAGGAGCAGGCTCTTCCGCTTGTGAATAGAGATAAGCCACTTTTCAACATTGTCAACAGAGAAGGAAAGTCAATTTCTCAAGGGGTTGCCCATAGAATAGCGGTACCACTTGCCGTTGAAGACGGAACAGTTGAAAAAATAACTGATACTGAAATTGTTGTAAGTGGAAAGTCATATCCGCTATACCATAATTTTTCTCTCAATTCAGAAAGCTTTCTTAACAATGAACCAATTGTTAAAGTAGGTGATACCGTAAAGAAGGGCGATGTTCTCGCTGATAATAACTTTACAAGAGGCGGCCAGATAGCGCTTGGCGCGAATCTTCGGGTGGCATATATGCCGTATAAGGGGTATAACTACGAAGACTCGGCGGTTGTATCTGAGAGTGCTGCAAAGAAGCTTACTTCGACACATATGTATGATTTCAAGGCAAAGAGATCGTCAAAGGGGGTATTCTCGAGAAACAAGTTCAAAGCGTATTATCCTGAAGAATTAATGGCATCAAACGCATCAAAGCTTGATGCTGATGGTGTTATAAAGCCTGGACAAGAAGTGGAAGAGGGCGATATTATTATCGCTCATATGGAGAGGAAGACCCCAACTGCTGATGACATTGCAGTTGGAAGGCTTGACAAGCAATTGAAGAGAGATATGGCGGATATGTCTCAGAGGTGGAGCAAGGGTGTCAAAGGAAAGGTCACTGATGTAAAGAAGCATGGAAATAGTGTTGTTGTTAATATCAAAACAGAAGAATCCTTGAAAGTAGCAGATAAGATATCCGGTCTTCATGGAAATAAGCATATCATATCGGCTATTATACCAGATGAAGAAATGCCTTATAATCCGGAGACCGGTGAACGTATTGAAATGACCATGAACCCTATCGGGGTTTCGAATAGAATCAATACATCTCAGCTGCTTGAATCTGCTGCTGGAAAGATTGCAAAGAAAACTGGAAAACAGTTTGTCATACGAAATTTTACTGATCAGGATAACAGTGAAAAAATAATGGAGGAATTGAAACGTGTTGGCCTTAATGATAAAGAGCAGCTTGTCGACCCTTCAACAGGTAAGCCGTTCATCAACCCTGTCGCAACAGGGGATTCCCATATTCTCAAGCTCGAACATATAGTTGACCACAAATTCTCTGCTCGTTATCGGGACGGATATGACTCCAACGAACAGCCTATTTCTGGTGGACACACGGGAGCGAAAAATCTTGGAAGAATGGAAATTGCAGCCCTCCTGGCAAGAGGGGCAAATGAAAATCTCAAAGAAATGTTCTCTATTAAAGGCCAGAGAAACGACGAGTTTTGGAAGGCTATGGAGACAGGTGGTATGCTTCCTCCTCCGAAGCCTGCATTTGTAAAAGATAAAATGCTGGCCATGATGGCTGGGGCTGGTATCAACGTCGAACAAAAGGGCAAGACTTTTGTTTTGCGCCCAATGACTGATGATGAAATTGTTAACAGGTCTCGTGGAGAGTTGAAGAACCCGCACCTCACATATCGTAAAAAAGATATGGCGCCAATGAAAGAGGGCCTGTATGATCCTATCAAGGCTGGTGGAATATTCGGAGAACACTATACACATTTTAAGCTTCCCGAAAAGATACTCAATCCAGCAACTGTACAATCCGCCGCATCTATTATAGGTATGTCAGTTAAGGATCTTGAAACAATTATTGACGGAAAAAGATTTATTGACAAAACAACAGGAAGCATAGTAGATCCGGGAACACCAAACGCTATATCTGGCGGTCCGGCGATTGAGACTTTATTGAGGAAAGTCGATGTTGAAAATGAGCTTACCGATGCTGAAAGCAGGATTAAAAAAACAACGAACCCAACTCAGATGAATAAGCTTCATCGAAAAATACGGTATCTGAAGTCTCTAAAAGAGAATAAGATGAACCCGACTGATTATATGATTGAGAATGTCCTTGTGACTCCAAGTAAATTCAGGCCTATGTTTGCCATGGGTATCGACGGGACTGTGATTACATCCGACATTAACGACTTATACCAGCAAGTCGCTATGACCGCCGGCTCAATGAAAGACCTTGAGAAGGAGCTTAAAAGCGCAGGAGTCACTGGTGATGAACTCAACCTTCATCTTGCTGAGTCAAGAGGCTCCATTTACCGCGATATTAAGGCCATAGCAGGCCTTCAGGAGCCTACATCGTATCTGCATAGGGTTAAAGGCAAGAGAGGCTATATAAGCCAGCTGGGCTCTGCTCCGGGCAAGCAGAGTAAGGAGGGATTCTTCCAGGATAAGGTTCTTGAGCGCAAGCAGGACCTTGTTGGTCGTTCGACCATCATATTAAATCCGACGCTTGGCGGTGAACAACTTGGTGTTCCGAAAGATATGGCAGGAAAGATTTTCCAGCCTTTCGTTATGAAGAAGCTTGTAGAGTGGGGGTATTCTCCCCTTGAGGCGTCGAAGCATGTCGCTGATAAGACATCTATTTACAACAGGGCTTTGCAGGTTGTGGCTGACCAGAGGCTTGTAATAGCAAACAGAGCGCCGACAATCCATCGTTGGAATATGACGGCGTATAAGCCAGTGTTGACTGATGGTAGGGCGATTGAGGTTCCAGCTATAGGAATTACTCGTAATTTCTCGGGAGATTTTGATGGCGACACTTTTCAGATTCACACGCCAGTCACTCAAAAAGCCCTGGAAGAAGCAAAGAAAATGCTACCGTCAGCATCTATGTTAAAGACCGGTTACGATACCGTTCTTAACGCTCCACAGATGGATATGGCTGTTGGTGCATACCTTGCTTCAAAAGGTATTGGTGGAAAGACAAGAAAAGAGTTATTCAAAAATATTGACGAAGCACGAGTCGCGTTCAATAAAGGTGAAATCAGCTATGCAGACAAGGTGACAATAGGTGGGAAGCAGTCTACTTATGGGCTGCATGAGATTAATGAGATTGTTCCCGATGACGCAAAGAGATGGGATGTTGAACTCAATCAGACTAACATTGACGATTGGATAAAAGACGTAACGAAAAAACATAATGGCAAAGTCGCCATAGAGCTTGGTGATAGAATAAAAGAAATTGGAAATCAGTATGTAACAAATTTTGGATTTACTCTCGGGGTATCTGACACACTGGTTGATAAGGAGATAAGAAACAAGGTTCTTGAAGCTGCCTCGAAAAGTAAAGATCAAGTTGAGGCGTTCGGAAAATTGTTGCCAAAAGCACATAGCGCAATGAAGAAAAAGCATGGGGACAAAACCATGCTTGGCATTGGGATGTCCTCTGGCGGTTCGAAAGGGATTGCTAATACGGCCTCTATTTCATTGATGCCTGGAATTGTTGCTGATTCTATGGATAAGCCAATTCCAATACCGATAACAAGATCATATTCCGAAGGTCTTGATACGTTTGGGTATTGGGCCGCAGCTCATGGGGCTCGCGCGGGTAATATCAAGAAATCGGTTTCTTCGTATATGCCCGGGTGGCTTGCGAAGGATATGGTCAACTCTCTTTACAATACAAGGATAGCCGAAGAAGAACCACTTGACTTTGAAGGAATTGAATATAATACCAATGATCGTAAAGGAATAATGAACCGTTATCTCGCGAGAGATGTAAAAGATAGTAATGGAAAGATTGTTGCTAAGAAAAATGATTTGGTAGATAGTGATTTTATAAACAAGCTCAGTCAGAAAAAAATCAAATCGATATTCGTTCAGTCACCTTTGACTGATCCGACGCCAGGGGATGGATTCAGCTCATATTCTTATGGAACTGACTACGAAGGCAAGCGCCATAATCGGGGCGATAATATTGGCATCATATCTGCCCACACGATTACTGAGCCGTCCCTGAACATGGCGATGAAAGCGTTTCATACTGGAGGCGCCGTTTCTGCCGGCGGAGGGTCGACAACCTTGTTTGACAGGCTTGACAAGCTTCTCAGGTTTCAGAAGAAGGTCCCTGACAAGGCTACATTATCAAGCGAAGATGGTTTTGTAAAATCAATAAAAAAGTCCCCAATCGGGGGGCATGATGTTATACTTGATAATGGGGATGTTAGGTATATAAGCCCAAGCCATAAGCCGAAAGTAAATGTTGGCGATAGAGTTAAGAAGGGGCAGCAGATATCAACAGGAACCCCCAGCGTCCATGATATTCTTAAATATCGCGGCATGAAAGATGCTCAAAAATTTCTTGTTCAAGAGCTTGATGATATCAATGAAAATAAGCTCGACAAACGCGACATCGAGACCATTGTTCGTGGGATTACTAATACAACTCGCATTATGGATCCTGGTTCCGGTAACTTTACTGCTGGTGATGTAGCCCCGCTTACAACTATCGAGTATTTTAATAAGAATAATGAGAAAGAGCAAGATGTCGAGGCGGCTATTGGTGATCATCTGGCGGCTAATTATGGTCCTTATAAAAAGCACACCAAGATCACGAAGCGCATTGCTGACGAGTTATCGAAAAAGGGTGTGCGTCGCATAAACACATTCAAGGATCGCATTAAACATGAGCCATTCCTGGTTCCTCTTGGAATTGGAGGAAAGGCATCAGTTCCTGAAGACTGGGTGGCCAGGCTCGCCCACAACAGGATCGATAAAGTTCTCACTGAGGGCAGTACTATGGGATTCAGAACTGAAGTTGATCCAGTGACCGGGCACCCCCTTCCTCAATATGTTCTAGGGGAATATCAATGAAAGGTGTCAAGAAAAGGCTGGTGAGTGTAACTACAGATTATCGCCTCCCAAGAGAATTCAGAAAGATAATCAACGTAAAACCTCACAGTGAAGTTAAACTGAAGATCTTAAAAAAAGTGAAGGAAGACGGGTTCAAGGATGAACTTCAAAAATTGGTTTAATAAATCATTTGTAATTTTTCTAACGATGGTGTGTTCATCTTTTTCGCAAAGTATATCTTCGCTGCCGTCATCCGGGTGTGATCAAATTGTCACTCATGGTGGATATACGCTTTGCTATTCCGAGAAACATGAACAGGCTAGATGGGTTGCGTATAGATTAACTATTAAGAATCTATCGTGCCACGGAAAAAGAAAAGACGATTTTCGCATGGATCCACAGATTACAACCTATTCAGCAAGCACGGTAGATTATATGTATTCTGGTTATGATAGGGGGCATCTTGCTCCAGCTGCTGATTTTGGATGCAATCCCAGCATTACTTTTTTTATGTCCAACATTTCTCCCCAGAAGCCTGGATTTAACAGGGGTGCATGGAAACGTCTTGAGAATTGGGTCAGGAATAAGGTGAGAGAAAATGGGGAAATGTATATAATTACCGGGCCTGTTCTGAATGATAGCCTGTCTTCTATTGGGACAAATAAAGTTTCTGTTCCAGAATTGTTTTACAAAATTATATTTAACAATGTAGACACTATTGCATTCCTGATTCCGAATAAATTTACGATCAGAAAAATAGAAAGATTCATTGTTCCTATAGATTCGGTTGAGTCTATTACCGGGATTGTTTTTTTCTAATGAATTGGAAAAAATTAGAATAGAGATACCGAAAAATATGCAGGAAAATATGAGAAAAACCCTCAAAAATGATCCATACTACAAGGCATATGCCCGAAGGAATAAAATTCTTGGAGCAATCGCCGGGGGGGGACCCTTGCCGGGGTTGCTGGTGCTGGATATATGAAAATGCTTTTTGATAGTAGGCGCAAAAAATGAATTCACTCCTCATAAAACTCTCCGAAGCTCTCGATGGCACCGTCCACGAGGAGCGTGAAAAGCGTCTCGATCTCTCTGGGGTTCCTGAAGAGACAAAAGGCATCAAACCTGCTGTTATCAAGCAGGGTATCCTTAGAGAGACCAAAAATGACAATGGCGACGTTGTGGCGTACGCCCGGATTCGAATGAAGCAAGAGCCAGGAGAGGATCCCAAGTACAGCCTTGGTGTTAAACATTTCCGACGCAAGGAAGAATCCGAGGCCGAAATCTCAAAGCAGATGTTTGATTCGTTCTATCCTGACAATCTTATGAAGCCTCAGTCGAAAAAGCGTTACCATCTTAAAAACGGATGGGATATCGATGTGATAGATGGCGGTGACATCAAAGCCGAATTTGAACACTCCAAGGGTGATAAGGTGACGATCCCAAAAGAGTGGAAGATAAAGAAAGAAGGGAAATTATGAAGTTCGAGCTGCTTGAAAAACTCGCAGACGAAATGGAAAATTACGAAGAAGAGGACGAGAAGAAGAAAGCCCAGCCTGGAGAAGAAGAGCCTGCTTCAAAGGAAGAGGGAGAGGACGCCGAGGAAATGGGCCAGGAACAGGGCGCCGCTTCAGGAACAGTTGATCCTATTGCGGTTATGAATTTCTTCTCTTCGCAAGGAAAGATATCCGACGCTGATTTCCACTCTTTCTGTGAGCAAAACGGTTTCAATATTCATGAAGCAGAATCGTTGGCGTATGGCCTCGCTCAAAAGTTGATGCAATTCATACGTGGCGGTAAGGGCGCCAATTTGGACCCAAACACTGTTGACCCACGGCAACTTGAATGGGGTATTCAAATTGAGGCAGAGCATACAGATTGCCCTTCAATACAAAAGAAAATTGCCCTTGATCATATCGCTGAAGATCCTCAATATTATTCAATGCCATATATGCAGGAAGAGCTTCAGCGCGAACAAGGGGGTGGAGAAGAGGTGTCTCCGAAGTTGGCAGCTCTTCTTTTGAAGGCTGCGACTTGCGGCAAAAGTCATATAAAGAAAAAGTCCACAATCATCAAACCAAGGGGTAAAAAATGAACAAGCAAGCGACTCTTCGTGATATCAGGATGTGATCTATGAAAGACGAACTTGAAAAGATAGCGGATGGTGAGTCTCTCGATTATCTGGGAAGGAGTTTTGCAGGAAACTATATCGGTGGGATTACAGGTGGCACACTTGGTGCGGGTGCTGGCGCCGGTATTGGTGCGCTTATTGGGGCTCTTAATAAAAGACCAACCAGGTTTGGGGTATCAAGAGCAAAAGCCATGGCTGGCAGCCTAGGGCTTCTCGGAGGGTTGGCTGGTGCCGGCCTCGGATCCGGTATAGGGCATGCCAAAGGAGTAAAGAGCTATATTAAAAACCAAACAGGGAAAGATGTATCTACCGGTAACGCTTTGCTTCAAGATTCGATCACAACAATGCCAAGGGCTCTATTGGGCAACCTTGGCGGGGCTGCTGTCGGCGGGGGGCTTGGCGCCGGTATTGGAGCTCTCACATCTAAAGGTAGGTATAGAAGAAACCCTCTTGTCAGAATGGCTGGCAATGCACCAGCAAAATTTGGATCAAAAAGGGTTAGGGCAGCTAAGATCGGGCTTGCCCTTGGGTTGGCGGCTGGATCATCCTTAGGTGGCCTATACGGAACCACTCTTGGAGCCAAGGAGCTTAAAGAGAAAAACAAGCAGTGATTAAAAAAGGGGGGAGAAATTATTTCTCCCCCTTTCCTTTTCTTATCGTCCCCGTTTTTGAATCCATCACAATAAATTGCATTGTTTGATCGCTGTAGACCGGGTACCGGAACATGTTTCGGTAAGATTTTTGAAGCTCCACTAATCTCCCGTTACTATCCTCAAAGAACTCGTCTTCGAATTCGTATTCGGGATGATGATTGGTTACTTCTGTGGCCGCTATCACCTCTCCTCTTGCCTTTGAGTGGATTATGCTTGACCACCCTTCTGGGCTGACAATGTGGACAAACGAGCTCCTCATTGGTCGTTTTGAAGATATGAATCTTACTGCCTCATCAAATGATTCGCATTCTTCAAGAGCTTGTCGAATAAGGATCGCTATCGGCGTGCCGGCCAGGTAGATATGGCATTCGGACATGTCGGCATTAATCGATATGCTGAACCTTCCTTTGGCGACACCTGTAAGGCAACCAACCATTGCCGGGACCCCGACCATCTTAAATTCTCCAGCCGGAGCGTTTATGCATTTGATCGTTTCCCATTTTTTCAACCCTTTTATATCCCAATCGAGAGTTCTATAATGTTTGGATCCATACGACGCGGATGAGCACAGGCTCTTCTGGGCCCATAGAAAGCCTTCGATTTCGTATGATATGTTTGCCGTGGCGACATTCCATACATATTCTTCCCAGACCTTGATCTCGTCAATATATCTTTTGAGATATCTTGACGCTATTGGATTGATAGCTCCTGGAAATGGAATTGATTTACATACTTCTTTGGATATTGCGACAGCTGGCCACTGACTTGCCATTTTCTTAATGGATTCAAGCCTACTATTGTAATCAATAACAAACATATAATTACTCCTGATGATAAACTGTGATTTGATTGTTTCATAGTATTTATACCATATTTTATTGAATAATATCCCAATCTATAGTATATTTTTATTATGAAATACCTTACTTACTTAGGGGGAGTCAATGCCTGAAATAGTAGCTGTTCCCAAAAAAAGGGATGATACAGCAAGAAATGTAGGTATAGGATCCGGTGCAGCTGCCATTGCCGCAGGATATATTGACAGGAGAAAGAAGATTGAAACCCCGAAGCATCTCGGCAATTCGTGGGAAAGTATTAAAAATAAAATTCAACCTGGTGACATGCTTATCGGGGCACCCGCGCTTCCTCATGAGGCTTTGAAGAGAGATTTTTCAAATATTCCTCAAGAATATAGAAAATCAAAAGAAGATATTGGGTTGTTGGCAAGCGGGAAAAGTACGAAACATTATGAAGCAAAAGAGTATAGATCGTCAAGAAAAAAATTCAAATTCCTTCCCAAAAATTTAAGAACAAAAGCCCAAGCCGCCCACGCCGCCGCCCAAAGCATTTCACTTCCAACGCATCTGTCAAAAGCAATTGATCCGTATTATTCTCATGGCGAAATGGTAATATCGCCAACGCAATCCGCGTTTGCCGGAGGGTTCAAAAGCAGAATTAAGACCGGGGTTGTTCCAGCAAATGAAAAAGAATTCAGAAAAATGATTCGCAGCGGCCAGTCCCCTCACTATACAATCGTGAGGCCGGCAGAAGGGTCATCTGAATATGCCAAGATGTACGCAAAGAACCCGAGTGCTGCAAAGGCGCATGTTACTAGATCCATCGGCAGTCAAAGGCTCTCTCAATCAAAAATTTACAAAACAAGAGACGCAATTATTGCCGGACTTAAAGAATTTGTGCTTCCCAAACTGAGATCTTCCGAGCGCAATATACCCCAATCTAAATTGAGGGCACAAATGAGATGCACCGGGGGTGTATGTTCAACTCTCGGGGCAAGATATTCATCCAGGACTGTTGGGGGGAAAACTGTTAGAAATGTTCTTCCTGCAGACTATTTGCGATCAAAAGAGTGGAAAGTCATAGGTGAAGTTGGTGGAAAAAGAAAAATACCTTTAAGATATAGAATGCTGTCGTCTTCTCCAAAATATCTTGCCAAGGGGCTTGCCGGGGCGGCTGTAGGGCTGGGAGCTTACGGAGCCACAAAAGCGATACGGCATTTACGAAAAGACCCGGGCATATCAAAAGAATCCTCCATGAATGAAATCGTAGCCGTACCCATTGAAGGTATGGCTAAAGAGGCCGCTCCGATCGGCGCCTTTTTTAAGAATATTGCCAGATGGGGAGACAGATGGGCCGCCGCCGTCCCAGGGCGTATATCTGCAGCATCAAGGGCAGCAAGGAGATCAGCAAGGCAAGACCTAGTCGTTGGAGCCAGACCTTTCAGAGAAAGGCTTAGAGAAGCTTCACAGAGATATTCACAGCTTCAGGGGGAAGCTTCTCAACTCGCCTCTCAGCATCAAAAACAGTTTGGCGGGCTTAGTCGCAGGATGGGTAAAGCTGAAAAAGCAGGGATTGCGGAGAGAATATTTAGCGCCCAAGGTACGACCCCAGAGGCGAGCCGTGTAGGAGGCTGGCTCAAGCAACGCAGAATGAATAGACTTGGCAGGCTTCAATCTCAAGCTGAACAAATGCAATCTGCATTCAAGAGCCAGAGGGGGTCCATATATGGAAGGATGGGCGCAGCGCGCAGGCAGTCTTCTCAGATTGGAAGAGAGTACGACCAGGCAAGAAAAGCCATGAGAAGCAATTATCAAGGGACAATAAGAGATATTTCCAGAGAGAGTGCAAGGCAGAGGGCCGGCATTGAAACGGGAAGAGTTCTTAGAAATGTCGCCGGTACAGGTGGTCTCGCCGCGGGCGCTGTCGCTGTTCCTGTCGCTGGATACAAGGCCCTTCGTTCGTTGTCAGGCAGAAGAAATGAATACCCTTCACATTATGGGCCCCAATATGGATGAAGCAATCGCTCTTGAATTTGTCAAGATAGCTAAAAAAAGCAAATTCCAGAAGCTCCGGGACAACAAGGTCCCACTCACAGAAGAAGAGCGAGACCTTGTCATGAAACGAGAAGCTGTCTGGCATCATGGGCCAAATGGAGAGGCTACTCCCGCAGTCTGGAAATCGATTAACAAGAAGACAGGAAAAGCCACTTTTGTGACCCACACACACCGGGCATACAACACCGCTCCGACAGTCAAAGGTGCTATTATCAGGTACCACAAGTTCATCAAGGGTACCGCGTAATATTCCGGTGTCGTTAAAATCATTTCAATGAAGACACTGCGAGGCCGAATTTTTCAGCCCTCAAAGTAGAATCCATTGTTCTTGCTGTTGTATTTCCGATTCTTGCCGTTTCCAAAGTCTTGACGGGATCCGACTTTCCGCTTCGAATCTCCTTCATCGTATCACTGAGCGCGTCAAGAGATTCGTACCCGTATTCTTTGAGCTTTTTCTTTGCCATTCGACAACTCCTTAATGATAGTGTTAGAACGCTTTCTGAGAATACTGCTGGCGACCTTGGCGGATGAATTTTCTCCAAAGTTCGCAGCATATTTCTTAACTGATCTGAGGCCTTGTTTCTGATGCTTTGGGCAGTATTGCTGTCTTGGTGGGCCTTCAAATAAGGCAAAACATCTTTTGCATCGTTTATTCATTATTTACCTCGTGGTATTGGTGCTACAATCTGTGCACATTACCCATACATATAGGGAGGATACTCCTTCCGGTTCCATGTAAGTACCATTGGCATCCCATTACCCATACACATAGGGAGGCGACGGTAACCCATCCAATATGGACAGGAGACCTGCCCCATTACCCATACACATATCGAGGCGACGTGCGGAAACACTCCCGCGCTCGTGGGGAAGACCCATTACCCATACACATAGGGAGGCAACGCGGTGAGGGCAAATCTTACTGAGATGACCGACCCATTACCCATACACATAGGGAGGCGACAACGCCTTCTCCACGACATCGCAAAACCACACCCCATTACCCATACGCATAGGGAGGCGACGGACGGCTCCCTCGCGGGTCGTTGAGGAAACCCCATTACCCATACGCATGGGGAGGCGACACCAACATATTGTATATGGGTGGACAAAACAGTCCATTGGATAGCATCAAGGCTACCATGCGTCTAATGGTAAACGCTTTGGATATGTTGGTGTCGCTTAATTTATGCCGCTTGCTCTTCCTCTTTTTCTACTGTAACAAACTCGACAGATGATCCTATCTCCCCAAGTTTATACGATAGAAATTGAGAAAACTGAAACCATTGCCACGGATGTCCAAAAAGTTCTTTTGATGGAATGTTGATTACGACGACTTTTCCGCATTTCCATCGAGAAGCGTCATCGGTAATTCTTCGACTCCACAAATGATTTCTGTCTTTCACGTAGTTGGATCTACGTTTGGACAACTTGTTTATCTTCTTTTGAACACCAGAGTAGATCGTTTTAGACCCCCAGGCCCTACGAGGGTTTCCGGCCGACGCTTTGCATGACTCGTATTTCTCGCCTATCTTTCTCATCGACGCAAGACCGTTTACAGCTTCAAAAACAGATATGACATCAGACTCAAAAGACTTTGCCCCTGAACAGTTGATGAACATCCCTGATTCATCTCCAAAAGAAATAGTCATGGTCTTTTCCGGATCCAACGACTCGACTTCGTTGGGTGCGGAATACGATACGAGAAGAAAGACCTTTCCGTCATCATCAATATTGATGTAAACGGTTCCGAGTTTCCATTCACCGCTCTGAATGTTTCTGAATTTGAAAATTCTTGATCCATCCATCTTGGCAACTCGAAATTCAACTGGCCCAAGATCAAAATCCCATTTCATAACAATTGATCGATCACCGAATTTCACTTCAGTGTTTTTTATGGGGATTCCAATTCTGTTGAACCTGGCAAAGTTCCTTGATCCATTCAAAACCATGAATCCGTTCTTGACTTTTGGAAATTCAGGGTCCGGAGCTTTCCATTTTTTGCTAACAACATTGTACTGTATGGATTCCCCCATTATCCCTTTCCACGAAGGACAAAGCGATCTTGCCCATTGACGAATCTCATAGAAAAGTGATTTTCCAGGATTTCCAAATGCGGCCTCAAGGATACCTTTCGCCTCTTTGGATTTTGGCATAACCCTCAACCCCTTTTCGGGATGAATCTCGATATCAGCACCAGCCATTTCAGCCATTGCGCATGCGGAATAAGCCTTTCTGCATGCAGCTCTGTACATATGAATTTGATTGATCAACTTACGATGAATGTCTCTGTCAATATTGACGTCGATCTTCACGTTTCTTTTGATCATATCCATTGAAACCTCCAATGTTACTTAAAACTATCTTATAATATTAATACCATGTTTTAGCAAATAATAACTAAAAAAAAGGCGCCGAGAACAAAAGTTCCGGGCGCCAATTTACACCAACGGAAATCGTTTGCAGACACGTCTGCATACAAACATTCCCTGTGTTAATCGATGTTCTCTTTCGAGAATGCCGATCAACGTTGCGCGTCCTAGTGTTCCAGAGTGTGCTATATGCGATACACTCTAAGATTCACGTTCCCCTGCAAGGGCGGCCGGTTATTGTGATTGGCAGCTAACCTCTCACTTTTTCTCATGGGTTGCAGCTCCATGATATTTATCGACCCTTGCGACTTTTGAGCAAGATCGCTTTGTCCTTCAAGGTCATGACAGACCAGAAAGGTTTTTCGGACACTACTATGATTATACCAAAAAACAATAAATTATAACATAAAAAGAAGAGCCAGGAGTCACCCCGGCTCTTCATAACGACGCGGACCAACAGAAGTAAATGCCCGCGTCGGGGCCTGTTAGGCCTGCCGGGCTTTCCCGACAGATTCTACGATATGGACAGGCTGACCAGAATACAGGCACACCTTCATTGGCGGATTACCTTTATGCTGTTCAAGCCGGCCCTTTGTTGTTTTCCGGACCATCTTTCCGCAGGCCGGGCACTTGTAGGTTGGTTTTCCAACTGCCTTAGCCATCTTCGGATCCCTCCTGCACCCTGCGCATGGTCTCTTCCTTATTTGCCTCCGCCTCTTTGGTTCCTTTGAGATTGTCCCATACAGCGACTGGGCGATTGACACCACGAAACTCGGCCAGGATGAGATCTCCACAGTGAATATCCGGGTAGTAAAACGAGTCGCTACATGAGTATGCAAAGAACTGTCCGCCTAACTGGTCTTTGTCATACTTTTCACGGTCTTCCGGCTCTGCTATGACGGCGAAGATTCCTTCACCGTTTCCAGAATTGTAACGACCTATAGTGTCAGGTAGATTCAGCCTGATATATTTGTGCTGCTTAACGAGCTTGTCAAGCTCAGTAATTGTTAGCTTTTCTTTCATGTTCCCTCCTTACGCGCCCAAGAATCTCGCCAGACTTGTCTAGAACTTCGTCACATATCATTGCAACCGCCTCTGACTGTGACATGTGACGGTCATTCTGTGACTTGGTGTATTTCTCGGCTAGGCGCTCGACAAGAAGCTTCTTTGATATAATATAGGTGTCATCAATATCCGAACCTTCCTCATGAAAATCATCTTCACTAAAAAGTTCAGCCATCTCGTCACGGATGAATTTGAGATTCCTCCCATTGTAACGAATAACCTGGGGGTGGTGGAAAAATGCATTGCCTCGGTTCGCCGGCATAATCACAAGACCACGAGGACGCCACTCAAGCCACCGATTGATGTATTCGGGCCAGTCGTCAACAAGCACCCTCCCATACACCAGGCCCTTGTCCCTTGTGATTGTCACCTCGACATCTTCTCCGAGGTTGTTATCAATCCACATCTTCTTTCCTGCCCATGCGTTCGGGTTTCTTTTTGGTCCAGCAGTAAGGATGGTGCGACGAAATCCAATATCCCCCGCCAATTCCCATATATCCATCCCGAGCTTGAACTGCGGAAGATTTGCCCACCAATCAGGAGATGATCTAATGAGGTTGGCTCTGGCGGAAAACCATGAGGGCAAATCGCCCCTTGGCATTTCAATAAGCTTCCCTTCTTGCGGACCCCTTATATTATTCAGGTCATTAATAAGGGCCTTGTCATAATCAGCTAAAGTTCCATCAAGATCAAACAAAGCTATATTTTCTTTCATTTTTATTTCCTGTTTGACGTTTTCAAAACCGATGGGGCGGCGCCTTTCGTACTCCCAGTTCATAGAAACTAAGACTACGATAAATATGATTGATGTATGTAGAAGTTGGTCAAAACCAATTATTGCAAAAAATTCATGCATCCTACCTTCGCGCCATAGCCATGCCGAAATCTTGCTTGATACAAAATCGATAGCAATATGACTTATCCAAAATATGAGCAACAAATACATGATATCGACAAGGTTTGATGTCAGCAACGCGACCGACATTGACATGATAAATGCATATGAAACGCAATGAAAGAAAAGTGAGGATGCCATATATGATTTGGTTTCGGCCGTCCGCCTTGATTGCATACAAAAGTCTGCAATCCAATGTGCAAAAAACGACCCACAGAATATCGCCATAAGATATGTCATCATAGTTTTGTCATTCCTTTTGGTCTTAGATAATCTCTAATAGGGGATTCGATAGCGCCGCCTTTAATCACAGCACCCTCTTTTCAAAATTCGCCACAGAGTAGCTGTAAAATGCCGAAATGGCAAGCTCCAGCTTTTTGAAATCGAGCCCTCGATCTTTTGCTATTTCTTTGGTCTTCTCTTCCATTGGGTACCCCTTGGGGGTTTCTGATTTTTCCTTTGCCTTTTCCACATATTCGACAAACTCTTCAATAGCGTCTATGTACTTCTTGTCGGCAAGGACTTCCCGATCCTCTTCTGTATGAAAAACATGGATCCAGCTCCCGTCAACCATAACGGCCATGTGACCATTAATAACTGCCTGAGTGATAGCCTTTTTACAGATTTTGCAATAGGCTTCGATAACGTTATGACCGTGCGCCATTACTCTTCCTCCGATCTTGTTTGAATACATTCTTGACATCTATACTCAAAATTTCCTCCCGAGTATTTACTTAACAGTGCCAGTATTATATTATTACCATAAATAGAGCTCTTATAACATGAGCTGATTTGACAAGGGGTTTGAATGAACGATCCTACTGGCCAATATTTTGCATATGTTCCAGTTCCGTGTGTATGTGATGGCGTAATTGATGGAAAAACGGAGGGGTCTCCAAAGTACGATGTGACAATAGACAAATCCCAATTGGATGCGTATCAGGGACCGATTAAGGCGTCCCCAATATATCAATCACCACTTAGTGAAGCCGACTTGAAAGTCGGCGACCGTGTTAAAGTTCTCGTTGTATTTGATTTTGATGTCAACAATCAAAAATTCATTTCTTCATCAAAGCTTTATACGCACCATATCCTTGGAAAATACGATCCTGAAACCATTTTGGATGATGAAGTGCAAAACCCCTTGTCAGAGAGGGGTGATGACAGGGTGGTCATTAAGAATAAAAAAAGTGAATCCGGAATTTCAATGACGGATAACTTTGAATTGATAGAAACTCCGGGTGGTGCCGTATCAAGAACTTTAAAAGCTTTTGGCGCCGGCATAATCAAAAATTGCGACATGGTAAGGGCGCAGAATTTTCACAGAATAATAAGCCATAACGACCCCGACTACCCGTCTCGAGAGCATTTTGGATTGTTCACAGGTATTGATATTGAAGATGAGGGTTCCCGGACTATTCCTGAAGATTTCCCGATAAATTATAGAAGATTTGTACAACAAACAAGAGACCCGTCGAAATGGATATCGAGCTGTGAAGGGGCATATGCTCCATGGATCGGGGCGAACAATAACAATCAAAATGTTGCGATTGGAAAAGAGGTTCTCTTCACAAAAATAATTAACAATGACACTGTAAGGGCCACAGTGGAAATTGGAGAACCTGGGACGGATTTTATCATGATGAGGGTTGATGAAGTGATAAGATCTGAGCGTCCTATGTCAGCTATACCAGCGGGAGCGACACCCGGGGTCGTCGGAAATAAGTTCAAAATGTCAATAAGTGACTCGGGGGCCGTTGAAATATACGCCGCTGGCAGAGGAGCCCCTCAAGCTAATTTTGCAAAATTCAAATTGACAATAAGTGAAGATGGTGCATTGAATATATTTGCATCCGACAAAATTGTAATATCCCATGGAGACAGCGACACCAGGATAAGCTCAATAACTTTTGATCCCAATTCGGGGATAGAAATAGTGTCGCCAGGTTTTACCGTCAACGGTAAAAAACTGGTTAATGAGAACTTCATAACATTCCTGTCTCAGATCGGAGGGGCTGGAATAGCCACAAGTCTCCCACCAGGAAGTCCCGAGCCGATAGCCCCGGCTTTCCTGGCAGCTTTACAGCTCAATTCCCAATCTCCAGATACATCACCTCTCGGGTTTTTAACCCAGGGGTTGCCTATACCTGCAACGGGGATAATTACCCAGGCAGATGACTTTTTGACTATAGGCTAAAGAAAAGGTGCTTTGCACCTTTTCTTGCTCGCGGAAGCTTAGCTTCAACGGTTCGCGACCTTTTCCGCTTCGGGGGCCTTTCCCGCTTTGGGGGCCTTCTTTTCTCTGGCGAAGCGGGTGGCGATTATGCTCGCGCCAGTGACGGTTCCGAGTGCGGCAAGGGTGCCAGCTCCGGAAATGAGAACGGACTTGCCAACGGACTTTGTTGTTTCCATAGCTCCGCCGAAGATCAAACCTGAAATCATGGGGTCCTCCAAAAGTCCGGGAATCCGCCCGGATCGGTGTCAGAATGTTTTTCAAACCTTTAGAAAAACTATTAATCTCCTGACACTATATATATACCAAAAAAACAAGAAAAATAACATTGAATTGGCGCATATTATATTGTATACTGAAGTCATAACCAGGAGTATTCCATATGTTAACTGTACGTGATGCAGTCATTGCGAAGCCTGTATTTGAAAAAGTTGCAGCGACAACTCTTTCAGAAGATTCAACAAAATGGCATGAAGACATTCTTCAACAGTTTTTTGAAGAAGTCGATTATCTTCCTCAAAACGTCGGTGCCGATGTTGCTCTCAGTGCTGTTGACACCAATAAGGGCTACGCAAAAGGCAGTGTTGTCATATGGTTCAAAGACAAGAAAATCAATTTCCCCGTTATAATCAAAGATTATAAACTCAGCCCTTTCGATGTGTTCGTAATTCAAGATGGTGATGAATCCATCTATATACCCGCTAATTTTGACAATGTCAAAACACTCATATCCTCCGGTTCTCTTGGAACTCTTGAGAACATCTGGGACAAGGGTGGCGGCCAGCTTACAGAGCTGAAGACTCCTGGTGGTGTTTATCCAAAACAGCTTATGGATGTAAGCGAAAATCCACAGCTTGCGGAAATGGTTTATCCTCCATTTTCTAAGATGTCGGGGTGGCGGGATCATGCCAGAAAAGAAGATCTTGAAAAGTTTGCAGCCACTTTGAAAAAATACCCCGAAATAAAAGCAAACTATGTAGATAACACCGGCGACCTCATCACCAATGTTATAGATCTCGCTCATAGCAAGAAAGAGGTTATACCCGACACCAATAAGAGGGGCGATATCGATCTCAAAGGGCTCGTGGATGCAAAGCAGGCCGTTACAGTAATTGACTCTGAGCTATTCGATGTAAACGATTTGGAGCCGGTAACTCCCCCCTCTGTTTGCGAGATCAGGCTTTACGAATTTCCGTCAATGGAGGATTTCATTGAGAGCGGTGATAGCATAGGGGAGAGATTTCTTGCAACAAGGAACGGAAGACCTGTCGTTGGCGTTGTCCTCGATGTAAAAGAAGAGGGTGATTTCAGCAACATGGTGACAGAGACATCAAACGCGCCTATACCTCTAAATGCAAGCGATATCGAAAAGTCAAAAGCGGTTCGCCAGAAGAGGGATCAGATATTCATTTCTATGGATGGCGGCTCTTTCTGTATATTCAAGGATTGGGATAAAACCGGTATTGGATTCTACGGATCCAAGGTAATACCGATAGGAAAAAATGGTGTTCAGAAAGTAATGAATATAATTTCGAACAACACATCTGACGAATTCATTACGCTTAACAGGTGCAGCAGATATGACGGGTCCGATAAAGCTTTCGAACCTGTTAAAGAGATGAATCAGGGCAGAGATAGATATCCGGAAGTGTGTTGCGATAGCTCTTATGATTCTTCTCTTGCCATCATATACGGCGCCGGGGATGCATTTGAGTGTGTCAGATTTCGAGGAATATACAGGAAGATAAGCGTTAATGGATCTCCAGTATATACCTCCGGTGATGTAGCACTCATTCCGGCGAATATAGCTACAATACAAAGGGTTAGAAAAGTCGAAGATGAAGTCTATCGAATGGCAACACTTGGATCGAAAAAGATTTACCTTATCCCTGAATCATCGGTCATTTTCAATACTGAATATATGAAGGAATACAACAAAGAAGACTTCATGCGCCCAAGTCTTCCTATGCAGAAAGTATATGAAGACGCAAATATCAGCAAGGTAGCCGTTGAGGTAAATCCGGAAGGTGGATACACAATCACCGGTAAACCATACGAAAATCTTTCTAAGATAGCTGGAACAAACGGTTTTTTGACAACTAAGAATGCCGTAACAGCCCTTAGAATTATGGGTATGGAAAAATCAGCTGCGGAAACCGCCCTGAAACATGCAATCAATAGGTATCTCAGCAAAGAGGCCTCAGACAGGTGCGTGACTATATATGGGTTGAGAAACGATTATATCAACCCTGACTTTAATCCGCATGCAGAGCATGAGAAAGTAGCAAAGCATCAAGAAATACTTAAAAAGATGGCCGCCATTCTCAAGAGGGACCTGACTAAAGAAGCAAGTGCTATCAACGATCCTGAGGCGGTGGATGTCGTTCTTTCTCTCAATTTTATCAATAAAGATAATCTGAAAGGGTTTATAGCAAACATAGGGGAGATGAAGAGGATCCTTTCAGAGCTTGCAAAAATGACTATAGCCTCCAGGCTTGGGCTTTCAGATCTTGATGAGTCTGCTCTTACAAAGAGTATGTCAGGGCTTGATGAGGTTGTTCGTGGACTTGAAAATATCAAGCTTGCCATCAAATGAACATAAAAGGTTTAGAAAAGATAGTAGAACCAACCGGAAGGCGCCTTGCCAAATTAGTAAGATCGTCAAGCCATGCCCCGCATATAGCATACCATTCCTACCATTCGTATGAAGCTGATAAGAAATCAAAAAAGGCCAAGGTTCTTGACAAAATAAATTTAGTCGACCCATCGGTTACGCCTGCTATTGGTTAAAAAAAAAGCGGCGAACACTAATGTGTCCGCCGCCCTTGCCTTCCTGGTGTCAGAATTGAACGTAGGGCCCCACGCTTTTCTGACGCCCTCTTGCCAAGAGGGTGATCGCTTATCCGTGGATTGGCAATCCACGATTATCGACCTTGAACACGCCATGCCCCACAATTGAGCAAAGGCGCATCCACCCGGGAAAGACAAAAACCCCTTAACTATTCGGACCATAATACGCGGGAACAAGCGGCCCAACTACTTGGACGTAGTCCCGGCCGGTGAAGGTCCGAAGCAAGGGGAATTACATGACCGAAAGGATTTCATGAACCGCCGGGCTGGCATCCTCAGGATATTTCACATCCTCAACATCTACAAGATCAAGAACCTTGCTGTAAAGAGAATGAATATAATCCATTTCCTTTTGGTTTTGTATGGTTGCCAATTCTTGGACAACCATATCACAGAATTTTCTTGTGAGCATCAGGATTGATACCCTGACAACCATGATCTTCTGATCTCTTTCGCGCTCATCCTTTATCAGAGTGGCGTTTTCGAGTTTGCGCTTGATGTCGACCATCTTCTTGATTTCAGAAGCGATGTACTTCAAATGCATTGTTCCTCCGACTCTCCCTATTATGTCGCCGAGAGAGGGCGATAAGTATAACCGGTTACATCATAGTTATACCACAAATCGGAGGATTCTAACAAATTTGAGTTGGAGTTTCAGTGGCACCTGTCGAACCATGAGCGGCCTGGAACCTATTCTGTCAGGTGGATTTTTTCATATTTCCCCCAGTTCGTGCAGAAATATATAGCCATTTCCCACCCCCTCGCGGTTGGTTCAAATCTGGCAATTGGAGATCTACATGATGAATTTTTACAAAAATGAGGGTCAAGCCTTCGCTCTCTAAAAATTTCCTCCTGATCGGCGTCCTTATATACGAGAATTTTTTTTCCTTCATAATTGGTGCAATTCGGATATTTAATCTCTGCTATAACAAATTTTCCTACTTGTCTGACCCTGGTTATATTGAAATGATTTGGATCAGCAACTTTATGAATTACTGGATCACCAACCCATTCACCATCATATTGCACCGGATATGTAGAAATCTTATGTGAGCATGAGGATGGCTTTCCTGGCATCATACTCATAATCAACCCCTATTCGGATATTCTGAACTGAGACAAGACCCAGTCTTGTTTATTTCAATTTCTTTTTTCTTGCATTTATTAAGCTGGTTGTTGTAAAAACATTCTTTATTATGACATATCACGACGGTCTCTTCTTCTTTTGGCATGTTAACCTTCTTCTTAAAAGGTGGCGCGGCTCGATGTTAGTATGCCCGACAATTGACACCCTACTCCACGAGCCGCTATTTCTTACCATAGAAAATTCACCCTGACTTATGAATGCCCGGCCAAATCAAGGCTTGCAGCATTAAAAGACATTGCTTGTTGCGGAGCCGAACAAAAGTACACCATTCCAGGGAGTCCGCCAGAGGTCGCCCCGTCTGAATGTATGTATGCCCCATCAATTCCTGATGACCTGAATAGCTTTGTGCTCCCGGATTGCTTGGTAACAAGCTGAGCCATCGCTCCCTCCATTCCGGAACCCATAACCGGCTTATTCTTCAAATCAGGGCTCGACTCCGCTACGCGAAAGGGCGAACAAGAACCTGCAGCCTTGACATGTCACAGTCGATCTTGTCTTTGTTTTCAAGCACGGCGATGACGCTGGCAGACTGGGCGTCTTTGGCTATGACACATGTGGGCTGCAAAATGATTTTCTCCATGGCCCCGGATTCTTCTGCTTCCTTGGGCTTGGGGAGTTCAGTGATTGCGACTTCAAAAAGCATTGACATCTCCTTGAATAAAAAAAATGTGATATGTTCCGACTCTCCATGACAGCGTAGGGTTTTCGGATATTCAGAACGAGGGCTTGCTGCTGTCGCCTTGCATCGGTTACTTATGGGCCCACCCGGCCGGGGATGGGCCGACACATTCTTACAGAACTCACCTGGCTGGGGTCGGGGGACAGCCAGGTGACCCTGGCGAATCCGAACTGAAGGTTCCGGTGAGACAGCTTGAATTTAATCCGAAAATAGGTGTTTTCGGATTATCCGCAAACTGATAATCAATGCTGATGAAACACCAGCAACGGGGAAGGTCCCCAACTTCTGTGAATGTATCATTTCTTCAATTGAAATAATTCGAAAATATGCGGAAATATTGTCTGCATATATTTTGAGGTCGCCTCAACAATAGAGTTGAAAGCATTGACGGGATTGTAAATGACCTCTTTTTTCTTCTTTTCTTTTTGCGGTCTCCCTGTTGCTTGATTGTTTTCTTCAGACATAAGATCTCCAATGAAAATGTGGTTAAGATTTCGATAGTTTTTTCCGGACTAAAGCATCTACCTCATTATTATGAGGATCCTTGCTATGACCTTTAACCCATCGAATCTTGAATGACCGGAACTCGGAGGAAAGCTTATCTAGCTTTTTCCAGTATTCCACATTTGCCACGGATTTTCTGTCCGATTTTTTCCACCCATTCTTTTTCCAATCCGGCAAATAATCAGAAAAATTATCACATACATATTTTGAATCTGTCACAATAACGACGGAATGTTTTCTTGATGATCCAAAAAAATTATTTACATAATCACGAATTTTCTTTGCCCCAGCTATTACTCCCAGGAGTTCCATTTGGTTATTGGTAACATTTTCACGCCTTCCGCTCCCATGAAGCAATTTCGCTCCAGAAGCATCCAGGACAATATATACATACGCGCCGGGGCAACCTGAGTCTCTTTTGTTGCCAATACAGCCACCATCGGTGTATATAGTGTATTCCATACTATCGCATTTTTCTTTCAAAGGCGACGAGTTGATTCATATATTTCTGGCCCTTTTCGTGATCGATTGCCATAAGATATGACGCCCATCCTTTCAAAGATCTTATTTCCGCCTTTGTTGTTGACTTTGCATTTTTCACGATCGCATGGTGAACTTTTGCTCTGAATTGTCGAACAAGACTTCTCTTCACTGATGTCTTTACATTTACGACAACGCCGCACACTTTCATGCAGCCACCCTTTGACCTCCACGTTGTCTTTTTGGTGTTCGGTCGAAACCCATAAGCCCAAAGAAGTCTGTATACCTTTGTCTTTATCAGATCTTTCAATTCCTTCTTGTCGTGCTTTTTGCTACTGAAAGCAAGATCGTCGGCATATCTTGTATAAACAATTTCGTTCTCTCCGCAATATTCAATCATTGATTGATCAAAGCCACGGAGGACTATATTTGCAAGCATTGGCGATGTGGGAAACCCTTGGGCGGTGTACCCATTCAAGGTGCATAGCTCAATCATTCTCTTAAACAATGGCTGATACCCGGTCTTCTCACAGTAATCCGGTATGAACATCGCCTTGATCTCTTCACATTTGAATTTAAAATCATTTGTCTTATTGTGATAGAGCGAGGGGCTACAGAGGCCGTTTCTCATTCTCTCATAATGTTTACACATCCGGCATATGTTTTTATTGCCGAATAGGCAATTCTGGAGATGTTTCTCTGATATACTATCGAAGAAGCTTTTGATATCAATTTTTCCGATTGAGGCGCATCCAACATGCGGGTTTGCATTCGTCTTAATGCTTCTTCCACGAACAAAACCGTGTGACACAACGGATGGCCTGTATCTCATTAAAATCTTCCAATAGATTGCCTTTTGAAGATATTTAAGGTCTCGATCTGGAGCTATAATTGTTCTTTTTCCTCCGCTCCTTTTTGGGATATTGATTCTTCTAATGTGCTTCTCTTTATTGGAAACGATTGAATCAACTGTCTCCAGCGGCTTTCCGAATATCGCCTGAAGGTCGAAATTTCCCTTCATCATTGACATCCGACTTTTTCTCCATTTCTACCTGAGATTGCATCCTGGCGTCGCTAATATCAACGCCCTCTTTTACAAGCTCCTGTGCTCGATCTTCCACAGGATCTGTTTTGTCGACACCGTACTTCTCCATGCTTTCCTCCTTCATGTTGAAGTGAATGTCTAAATCATCGAGGAACTTCTGCTCATCTGCATTTTTGATAATGCCGGCAGCAACATTGAAATGGCCTCCGCCACGAACATAAGGCAGATCCCTTAGAAATTCCCCAAGATTGAGCTTGTTTGGTTTTCCGGCCCACTGATTGTGACCGATCTGAATATACTTATGATGAGACCCTGAGGTCGTCATCCTTATAGAATATTCAACATTTGGTATTGAAAAGAACTCTGAATATCTTGGAAATTGATTCTGTCTCGACTGGTGTACGAACGAACATCGGCCAAATATTGTCATGGCTTTGTGAATCTTCTTCGCGATGTTTCTGATATTTTTTACAGAATTTTCATCAATTTTCATTTTTCTTAAAGCTTTTCCAACATCACAATCATAATTGGAAATAACTTCTACTATTCGGCAAAATGTCATTTCTGCCGGGAAAGCGGTTTCTATATACGCCCTCAAAATCATCAACGGATGGTCGGATTCGAAGATGAAGTTGACATTTGGGTATGATGCCGAATCAATCATGTCTGACATATTGATCAGATCTTCATAGCCATCGGGGCACCCATATTTGTCGGCAACAAGAGAGACTGTTGACTTTGCTGCTGGATCGTAAAAAATTCGATTATTCTTCACAGAGTTCGGGCCAAAATTTGGATTGAAATGGTGATCAATCCATATGCTTGCCCTTTCGTTAAATTCAAAATCGAGAACAGCCAATGGTTCTTCGGGCTCTAATTTGTTGGCTATTTTCCCGAGTTGGCTTCCCCTCATAGTTGAGGCAACCGGGTAAAGGCACGACTCCCTATATTCATTAGTAGTATTACAACACTGGAACAGCGATGCTGATATTATTCCATCAATATCATTATGGAATACAACGTGATTCAAAATCCCTCCTTTGAAAAATTGTAAAAACCTTACACTGTAATGATTTCAAGAATATGCGAAAAATAACAGGTGTCTAAAAAAAAGCCCATGGCATTATTTTTAGTCATGGGCTTTGAAGGTCATTCCCCAAGGGTTGCATCGCCGACACTCTTGGTAATCTTTCTCGCGGCGATAGCAACAACGAATACGAGAATAATGGCGCCGGCAATCTTCACATAGGCTGACATAGGATCCTCCAAGATAAGAAAAGAGTTAATTCTCCTCACTTATCAGTTATACCAGATTTTCGAATGGAATAACTAAGGCTCGAGGATTCGACGATCTTTCATTGTAGACATGCGCTTCTGACTTTTCACATCCCTACTGAAAGTGACGGGCTCCATAGGCGGGGTTTGTTGTTTCTTGGAATAATGTAGCGGTTGAAGATCGGCATCCCTCCGGGATTGCCATAGGGTGCTATTCGGGTTAGTAATGGACTTTGCCACTTTGTAAAAAGGCCCCTCAAGCGAGAGGCCTTTCAAAGATTCTGAAATACCCTGTATCATCCGTACCTTGTCACTTCCACGTTTTTCTTTCCACTCATAGAGCCGAGGGCCCCGCCTGCAGCAAGTCCTGCGGCGCCGATTCCCGCCGCGCCTGCCCTGCTCATCCTGAGAGTTTTTCTGGTTGCGGGTCTCACAAACTGCTTAACAGATTTCCACGCACTTTTGAGCTGTTTCGGATTTATGCCAGCCGCCCCCTTTTCGAATTCTTCCATGAACCCTTCATGGTAAATAACGTCCATGGCAGTTTTTTCAGTAGCAGCTCCAGTTTGTCCTGCAGTGAGGCCCTTCCTGAAAAAGTAGTTAGCGAGCTGTGCATTCTCCCTTTGATTGGCCGCGGAAAACGCGGTGGCCATTTCTGTTGCCATTCTTTCGGCACCGCGACGTTTTCCGATCATGAACCCACCAGCACCCGCACCACCCGCAGCACCAAGGGCTGCAGAGCCAAGCAAAAGCTTCTTACTTAGATTCATACCTTTGGCCATAGCATTACCCTCCGTTTTATTATATAATATAATCAAGGTCAGACATTCACAAAATAATATATTTTGTCTATATGAGTAAAGTACCTTTTGAAAAGTTCATTTTGGCGCTTTTATTCTCCAATAAAAGCATACCATATATCGTTGATAAACTCAAGAGCTTTCATTACCACATAGAAGATGGTGAAATCTCTGAGATTTTTGACGATCTGAAAGGTGTTTTGCCGGAATCAATAAGCAAACAGCTCGAGGCAGGCAATGCTCTCAGCCTGGATAATGAAATGCATGTTCAATGGCTGAAGCAGCTGAATGTCTACGAAATATACGACTACATGCATCGCAGCCCCAAAGAGAAACCTCCATATTTCAAATGGATAGACGACATATTGTGGGCTCATACTCATGAAGATGTGATGACTTTGATTAACATCTTGCTCTTTAACGGAGAGCCTAAAGATTCTATATCCAAAGTCATATCTTTCAAATATCGAAGAAAAATAGCCGTTGACGCTCTCATCTTGTATGAAATGGTTTTTTGGAATTCTTCACCCATGACTTCCAAAGAGGCCATGTACCATTGTCTTCCATTCCGATCCAACACCATTATTGTCCGAAAGCTGAGAGGCGGAGTATCTGAAATTGGATCCTTTGACAGTTCTGCAGACATCGGCTCCGATACCGACTTTCTATTTCATGACAATGAGTATATAAAATGGAAGATTGGATACAAAGACATAAAAATACCTGGATCCAGAGACTTCTTTGATTCTATCAAGAAGGATAGTTACTTCAAATATTACGAAGTTATGAATATGACTCAAAGCGTCGATACTTTCGACGAAGAGGGCACAAATGATAAAATTGGAAATTATGAATCTCACAAGATTTCTCGGAGAAATGTAGAAGAGCAAAAGGTCAAGCTGGTAAAAATGTGGCTTGACATATACATGAAGGCCGAAGAGTCTGCTCCTGAAGGGGCTGAGCAAGAGAGGTTCTTTGATGAGCTCAATCAAGTGTCGTTAGACTTCCAAGATGACGAGAAGATTGTCGACATCAGTAGTAACAAGTCAATGCTTGAGGATATTAAAGGTGATATGCAATGAAAATTAGTATTTCAAAAATAAATCCGAGATTGGTTGCGGCATCCCTTCTTGGCGGTCTTCCTGGTGCCGCACTCGTCGGAGTAACGGAGGCCCATCATAAAGATGCAGTCAGAAAATACCGAAAAGAAGTAGGAAAAAATATTGTCCCAACAGGGGAGACAATAAAATCCATATCTCCTGATACGTATGTCGCCACGTCAGAATCTGACATCAATAAATCTGAATTGAAAAGTGAAGATAAGAAAGCGGTTCTTGAGGCTTACAAGAGGATTAAAGATTACGGTGGCGCATTTTTCGTTCATGGAAATCATCCTATGATTGTCGCACCCCCGGAGTTTAATAAATACATCCTCGGCCATGAGGTTGGGCATAGAGAGTATTTCAAAGGGGCCCCGTCATTCGTTAAGAAATTATTTGAAGATAAAGAAGAAGAGGCCTGGAAGCTTTCCCCGTTTGCTGAAGAACCCGAATCCAAGAAAATGATGCGGGTCGCCATGAATACATATCATGCAGGCAGGCTTAGAAATGCCGGCATTGGTCTCACTGCTGCTGGAGCCGTTATTGGCCCGATTATACTGAAAGCAATGAAAAAATGATTGTACGGCCGGTTGATTACGCAACCAAAATATTCAAACTGAATGGGATGCCTCTGCGACTTCCGAAAGGGTCAATGCGACATATTCATCCCATATACAACAGGCCGTCAAGAGCAATCATAATGAAATTTGCCCGGCAGACTCATAAGTCTACCACTGTAGGGTGTAAGATCGTTCTTCCTTGTACAAAATATCATAACTATCATAATCTGTACGTTGCACCCACGGGAAACCAGGTGTCAGTATTTTCGACCGATAAGCTTGATGGCGCCTTGAGGGGGTCTGATATAATACAGACTCACTTTCTCGACACCCATACTAAAGACCAGGTTTCTTACAAAGAATTTACAAATGGGAGTAAAATATACCTCAGGTCCGCCTTCCATACAGCAGATTCAATTCGTGGCATAACGTCTGACGCTGTAGTTATAGATGAGGTTCAAGACATCATTAGTGACCATATTCCTGTCATCGAACAGTGCATGAGCCATAGTATGGCGAAGCATGAAATGCTCAGGGAATCGATGCCCGATCTCCCCTCACATTTATTCAACTGCCGAATATACGCAGGTACACCGAAGACAGTTGAAAATACCATGGAGAAATACTGGGACCAGTCAACCCAGAATGAATGGATTATTCTTTGTACCCATTGCAATAAGCACAATTACATTAACGAGTACAATATCGGAGATACTTGTTTAATCTGTAATAAATGCGGAAAGCCTATCTATTACGAAAACGGAAACTGGGTGTCAATGAACTCGAATGGGTTTATTGATGGGTATCGTCTCCCGCAAATTGTTTTGAATTGGATTAACAATCGAAACAATCCTGATGCTTGGAAGGTCAACGTCATAAATACAAGAAAGATCTATCCTACAGAAAAGTATTTTAATGAAGTACTCGCATTTCCATATGCAAATGCAAAGCACCCTCTGAATATTAATGATATGAGGATCGTATGTAAAGATTTCTCCATGATGAGTGAAAGCGACAGCGCTTCTCATCCTATGATTAGTGGGTACCAAACATTTGCCGGAATCGATTGGGGGAAGGGTGACACCGCAAGCGGGACATCGTATTCCGTCTTGACGATATGTGCAAAGATCAAGAAACGCTTTACTAATATATTTATGAAAAGATACACCGGCAGAATGTCCGACCCATTGCTTCAAATAGAGGATATGCTGAAATGGATCGCAAGATTCAACTGCCTTCTCACTATTGCAGACACCGGTGATGGTCGTGTTGCGAATGCCATGATGGTCGATAAGCTCGGCGCAAGTCGTTTTGCAGAATTATATGAGCATGGCACCATAAGAAAAAAGATACACTGGGATGGAAAAAAAGGCCATTACATAATGAATAGAACACGAGTAATGACCGATATTATGATGGAAATCAAAAGGGATCAGGTTGACTTTTTCAAGTTTTCACAATTTGAAGAATTTTGTTCTGATTTTACTGGAATATACGCCGAGTATAGCGAACAAACAAGGTTGACAAAATATGACCATATCGTTCCAGACGATTCTTTTCATTCATATATGTTTGCCCGAATTGCAATGTCAATAATTTCGGGTGAATACGGAAGATACCTCAGCACATCCCAGGATTGGGATGATGACAGTGCTGCTGGTCAAACAAAAACCGTATGGTAAGGAGTTGTCTTGTATGCCGAAACCATCAACATTTCTTAGTCGATATGCGGCGGTTCCAATCAACCCAGTAGAAACAATGAAGAGATCATTGAAGAGAGCCGTTCAACCAAAACAGGCACATAAGCTTGTAAAGCCAAGAAAACTTAAGGGGTCCCCTCCGAGGCCTTCACAATCATTGAGAGGTTAAGTATGCCGTTCAAATCAGAATCGCAGCGCCGCTGGATGTATGCCAACAAACCGAAAATGGCCAAGGAATGGGAAAAGCATACTCCAAAAGGCGCGGATCTTCCTGAGAATGTCAAGGAGGCGATGATTCAAGAATTTTCAAAGATAGCTATACGGCTAAAAAAATTGAAGCCTGTTCCGACCGCAATTCTTGAACAGCAAGAAGCAATGAGGGCGACACAGGAAAATTTAAAAGGCATTAGCCCTGTAGCCGCCCGCGTTGCAAAATCGGCAAGAATCAGTTAGGGCGATAAATGCCCTTTTCCATTTTGTATGCTTTCTGATTGATTTCAAGATTTTGATTTTCGAGGCTGACGGTTTCTATTCCCTGGTGGGACGCGCTTTCAACTATCTCTTTAACCGTTAGCTCAAATAGATCGTCGTACCATTGCTCGGATTTCTGATATTCACCAAGTTCTGCCGATCGGAATTCGTTGATGAGGTTTCTTTTGATTGTAATGAGCTCATCAACGCTGAGTCTGGGAAGGTTTTTACTCTTGCGAGACATGACATGTTCGAACATTTTTGCTACAAATGATTTGAAGATATCGACCAGGAGGTCTTCCTTGTCGAGCTTTGGGTCAGCGTTAACGATTGCCTTTTTCAGGTCTTGTTGAAAATCCATAAATCTCCTTTCTTATGATAATGATTCCATCTTTCTGAACAAGATAACAATTGCATTATTGAATATATTATATTACAATTAGTTAGGAATTATCCCATATATTGTGTCAAGGTGAACTACATATGGACAGCTATATGACATCGGTACGAGAAGCTTTTGAAAAAGAGGCGAGGCTTGGGTCTCGAATAACAAGATTTCTCAGCCACCCAATTTCATCTACAATAAAGGGTACACTGCTACAAAGGCATGCCCCTGGACTGAAATCATTTAAAGGTGCACCTGGAAGAGCAATGCAAGAATTGAAGTCTGGGTCAGATTATGTAACCGCCATACTCGGCGGAGGTATAGCCGCATCACCGTTTTTGGTTGAAAGGCCTGTATAATGGCTGAAGATATCGTTCAAAAAATCAAGAAAGTAGCCCATGATGTTTCCGAGGGCTTTTTGCTTTTTGGTAAAGATATGAATGAGGCTATTATTCAAAAATTTAACGACGGTGATCTTGATAATACTGAGATGCTGAAAAGGGCATGTGAACAGGCGAATCAAAATGTATATCTAGCCAAATTCAGCAAAGAAGAAGACAAGGGCAACATTTCATTTCCTATAGCAGACTTCAATCTTGTCAAAGAAAATATTGACGAAAGTGAGCGATCTATGGAGCTATATGACGCACCTCCAGAAGATTTCCGTTCAGCGCTTGAAATGGTCGTTGATAATATGGCCGCTGCGGCTGACCAGGAAAAAACCGCCAGTCTTGAAAAGCTAAGCCGGGACGACCTATTTCAAGCTAAGAGTTTCAGGGATAAATTCGCAAGACTCGTCAGTGCTGCGGAAATGATGAAGACTGCAGCTATGGAAGAATTTGAATCCAGCTTCAATCTAATATACCATAACGCCAAGAAAATTGTTGCAAATGGCGACTCTATTGGGGATATGGCAAAAATCGCATCAAGGTCGGTTATTGAAGATGACATGAATCCGAGCGGCGTTATGAAAGCTTACGGGATCATAGAAAAAGAACTGACCGATAGCGGGTTCTCCGTACGAAATGAATTTACTAAGATATCATCTTTGAAGATCAATCACAATTCTTTGCAGCTTCGACCGGCAAAAGAGATGACAATGGCTATAGAGAAGATAGCTGCCTTTGAAGAAATGGAAGAAAATCTTCAGAAAGTTGTCAACGCTATCGACAACGTAATTAAAGAGAACATGGTATAATATGAACGCTTTTCAGAAAATGAAATACAATGTTCTGAAGTCGTATGCTGGTGATAAGGTCGTAGAGCCCACGGCTGAATCTCGAACAAAGGACGCCCTTAAGGGGGCGGCACTTCAGCTTGGTCTCGGCCTTCTTCTTAGAAAAGGTGTCGGGGAACTGATAAAGAAAAATCCCCAAGCTTTCGAAAAAGGACTGAAATCTTTTCTTGTAAAGCCATATCGATCTCCCGTATTTGGCCCTCAAATAATAGGAGATGCAATATTTGGAACAGCGCTCGGCGTTGTCAATCAAGACATAAGAAACGCCATAATACGCGCAAACAAAAATCCAGATGAGATGGAGTCTCTTTCTAAAGCACTTATGCATCACGGAGAGGTGACCAAGTTGACCGGCCGACATATGCTTAAAACTTCAAGTATTGTTGGTGCGGGGGTAAGAGGCCTGTCGGGAGCGGGAAAGCTTCTGTATAGAGGCGGAACAGCGGCGGCTTATGGAATGCTGCCTATGGGCCCTGGAAGGCTCGGCAGGGTTGGGCGAAGAGTCGCCGGGAGGACAACTGCTTTTCCAGTTTCCCATAGAATATTTGGAACAGCGGTGAAGGGCGGCGCTGCCCTTGGAGGCATTAAGGCTTTTCAAAAAATTAGAGAAGCTGGTCGGCCAGTGAATAGAAGCTATACCGCATTTCTGAGAAACAATATTCTTGCCGGAAAAATAGGCCAGAAAGAGCTACCCCTTGAAGACATGATGGCCGTTAGAAAGCTGGGGATGAAATGAAGATAGATAAAAACTTTTTTTTACATATGGAAAAAAAGGCAAGTCCCGTAGGGTTATTGTTTGCCGGAATGACCGCACAAGGGCTGTTGTCAGACTCCTCTCTCAATAAGGCTCGGGTCAGACTTGCTGACCCTAAAATGCCACAAGGGGCTGGATCGACAAGTGCATATGGATATCAATTTAACAACCCGTTCTCAGCAAGAAATACACCCACACGATCTTTATTCGATTGAGGTAATTATGAAACTCATAGAAGCCGCCGAAAGGCTCAAAAGCAGGGGAGAAATTACCCAAGAAGAGTTTGAGATAGTCAAGACTGCTGCAAAAGGCCCTCTTGTAAACATATTTACCAGAGAAGGCGGAAAGCAATTTGCCGGCGCTGCAAGCAGAGCTGTCCGCCCCGTTGCCCTTGGGGCTCTTGGCACTGTCGCTCTTTCGCAGCTTCTAAAGCCTGCCATTGAAGGCGCTAAAGCCAGGATGGCGTTCAGCAAACTGGTGGAAAAGAACCCGGCCCTTGAGGGTAAAGATCCAGAGAAAATCAAAGACTATTTCAATGTAATTAAAACATTTTCACCGAAAGCTGCATCGAATCCGCTCGTCGCAGGATCCCTTGTAAATAAAATGATGGAGTTTGGCGGCGTAGACCATAAGCTTGTTCAGGATATAGCGGCGATACAGTCTGGGGTTCAGTCTCCAAGCGCAATCGGGGAGCTTGCTGGAGCTGCGGCGAAAGCGTATACCGTAATTCCTAAGGAAGATTTGGTATGATAAAGTCATCCGCATGGAATGATCCCGCGACCGTCGTAGGTGGAGTTCTCGGAAAGGGGGTTTCCGGCGCTACGACTTTCATACTGAAACATCCTCTTGTCACTCTTGGCGCCGTTGGGGGAACTGCTCTTATTCATAGGATTCTTGCCGAAGCAAATCGCGGACGAGGAATGCATCAGCTCATCAATGAATATGGTAAAAGAAAGCAGATGAGTCGACAAGAAGATCTGATGAGAAGGATATACAATATCCAAGCTTCACAAGCACAGCAGGATCAGGCTATTCGAAATGCCCCAAAACCTGTTATTCCCCCATTGAGGTAGTCATGATAAAGTACGTCGAATTCGACTCTGTAGACGATACCGGTCAGCATATTATACCGGTCAACTCTCTTTATGACCTGAACAAAACCGCGTCTGGTACATATTCCTCAGAAATAATGAAGGTCATTCATAGCCTTCAGCGTAACCCAAATCGATATTACGTCGTTGTAAACGCTTTGGGATCTTATGAGGTTTGGGGGGCAAACAGAAATGGTGATGCGTTCCCTGAGGATGGCCTTACACATATATCGTTGAGAACCGATATGGGTACGCCGAACGATTATGGTTACAAGACTTTTGAGTACTATGCAAAATGGTTTCGCAATCATGTCAATAAGCCGAGCAGCCCAAGTTTTGGGGAAGTGGTTTTTGCTCACTGGAACCCTGTGCTGCATAGGGTAGAGCTGATAGTAGCGATAGACAGAGAAAAAGATAAAGAAACTATTGATGCAATTGAAAATGGCGATCTTGTCAGCGTCTCGATGGGCGCAAAGGTACCATATGATGTCTGTTGTATTTGTGGCAACAAAGCAAAAACGCGAAAACAATATTGCATCCATGCTGCAAAATATCTTGGCGAAATAGTTACAGAAGATCTTGCAAGGAAATGGTCCGCCCAGACTGGTAGGCGAATTATTCCTGGCATGCAGGTTTTCGTGTGGAATTACAAGCCAAGATTCTTCGATATTTCAAAAGTCTTCATTGGTGCAGACAGAACATCTTACATACTTGGAAAAGCAGCGTCTGGATCAAAGGCCCGGTCTAGCCTTGATCTCGCTGAAGCGTATGGTGTTACAGACGAAATGATTGACAAGGCTGCCGTTGTAAGAAAGTCAAGCGAGATTATAAAAGAAGTTGGCGGAGCTCTTGGGCCAAAAGATGTGGACGGTTCTGTGTCTAAAATTGATTTTCCGTCAATTATCTCAAAGGCATTAAAAGAAAAGGTTGACAAATCCATTGTTGCCGAGCCAATTCTCCCAAGAGGGTTTCTTGATGGTATAGCAAAGACAAGAACGCTTCCGTCCATATTTTCAACCATGCTGGGCCTTGGGATATTTCCAAAGCCAATTGAGGTTCAAAGAATAGTTCTTGTACACATAGGAAAAAAACCCCTTGCTGATGACCTGGAATCGAACAACGAAGTATTCGATTACCAATCTGATGTCGAACCTATTGACATTCCAAATGATTTTGACGATTCTTTGTCAAGACTCTTTATACGATATCTTGGCGAGAGAAGCGCGTTTCCGCATTTTCTTCTCCCGAGAATGGAGTACATAGAAAAAGAATCTTCATTGAATAAGTATGCATTTTATTCAAGCACGATGGGGAATGATTATTGGATTGATCCAGATCCAAAAATAGGACTTCCAAAACCGGCTATTATATCTCCCGCATCAGGAGCTCTTGCTGGAGTAGCTGGTTTATATGCGGCGCTCAAGGCGAAGAGCCTTGGAATATCTCCAGACTCAATGGCTCGGATATTCATTGAAAAACCATGGATTACATCACTCATTGGAGGGGGTGTAATGTATGGTATATATAAATCCCTTTTGAAGCATCAGTCCGAAATTCGCCCCGCATCAGACTATCAGGACTATTTGAAGCCTACAAATCTTACTGCTCATGTGAAAACCAGTGGGTATTTCAAGGGGACGGAAAAAACGGTAGGCAATATCGGTCGAGGAATGATAGCTGCAGGTCTCGCATTGCCTGTGGCATATTTTATCAACGCTTCTCACCAGAAGGCACAATCTCGTCGAGGTGAGCTGTTTCCTACTCAAAAAATAAGCCCTACAAAAGCAGCGATTGGTGCAGGTGCAGCAACCATGCTTGCTCCAGAAATATTAGGGGCTGTAAAAAAGTCGTTGAAAAGAAGAGGGGGCTAATATATAATAATATTGCACCAAAATTTCTGACATCATATATATTTCAAAGCAAGGAATTTCCAATCAATTTTGACGCCACTTTTATCGGAGGTTTCTATGGAAACTCGTAAGACCCGATTTGATGACCACATGAGCACTATCGAGGCTGGGCACTCGAAGACGGCTTCTGCTAATACAAAGGCCGAAGCAGGAAATGATCTCTTGTCAAAGCTTGCCGCGGAACTTGGCATGGGCGATGACAAGAACAAGGCAACTGCAGAAACCGCACAAGGCGCACCCGAAGCGGGTGCCGGCGCCGGAGAGTCCACCGAAATGGATGCCGCTCCCAAGGCGGAAGGCGAAGTTATCCCGGCAGCGTCGGGCGTAACGGGCGCCGCCCCATCGGTTACTTCTGCAACTGATGCCGTCGCTCAACCCCAGGTGGCTATGGCTGGCGGTGTTCCTGCGGTTGCTGAGGCCGGCAGTGCTCCGAATCCTGAGGTTGTTGTGATGCCTGTAATCTCGGCCGCCGATGGTAAAGCTGAAACCGCTTCCGATCTTCATCGGACTCCTCAGGCGGTGGCCGCGGCCTCAGAACCCACGAACAAGGGAGACGACAATATGGAAGAGAAGGAGGCTGAAAAAATCGGCCGCCTTATCGCGGAGTCCTTCCAGGCCACCATCGAGAAGACCGCAAGAGATCGCGAATACGTCGAAGCTCTCAGTATCCTGAAAGAAGCCAATCTTCTCGACGGTTACAAGATCAACGATGAGGGCATCAACAAGACTGCTTCCGATGAAGACGGTTATCTTGAAAAGATAGCCAACATGCAGCCCCTGAATAAGGATGATATTATCGGTGCCGCTTACGAATTCGTTGAATTCGCCAAGCAGGCTGCCGATGCAGAAGAGCAGGGTCGTGCAGATGCTCAGCAGTTGGTAGAGACTCTTCAGAAGCTGGCCGCGGATGATGAGGACCAAAAAGAGGAAGATACCGAAAATGAAGAAAAGGAGAACGGCGATGAGTCGACAGCGGCTCAGCAAAAAATCGCATCTCTGCTTTCCGACCCAAAGGTTGTAGAAGCCGTCAGGACTCTGAAAGAGAAGAACGTACTCTAAAGCAATGTCGTTGTTCAAAGAAACCAATATCGGTCGCCTTATCCTTGAATCAGTCATTGGTGGGGCGACCGAAAAAAAAGCATCGAGTAACGTCGATGTTTCTGAGATTCGTAGGGTGTCCGGTGACCTTGTAAAGGTTGCCGGCCTTCCATACAAGGAAGAGGTGTATCAGTCAGTCCAAGAATTGGTCAAAGTGGCAGCAGAGTATTTGAAAGAGGCGGCAGACCAAATCGATGATTCGAATAAGAAGCAGCAGGATCTTGAAAAAGCAATGGAAATGAGATCAATCATTGACGACATGATCCATTACGGAATTCTCGATTCTGACGATATTGAATCAAAGGTTGCCGAACTTTCAAACAAAACACTAGAACAGATTGAGATAGTGAAGACTGCTGTCGGCATGCTCAAAAGTGGGAAGACTGGAACAGCGCTTTTCGAACTTGATAAGACCGCTGCCCCTCAAGGGAAACGCGGAATGTTTGACGGAGTATCAGGACTCTAATTTTCCTAAAAGGAGCAAAGTATGCTTGAGATTCTGACCATTCTATCGAAACTCGACCGGGTTTCCCGTGTTGTCGACCCGTCCAGTTTTGTGGCTGCCCCCGGAATCTGGGCGGCTGTCCAGAGTGATGGCTCCATCGCCAATTGTGATGCGGCTTCCGTGAAGACGCTTCATAAAATGGTGATTTCGAGTGCCAGCTCGAATCAGTACGAAAGTAATGACATCGAAGTTGGCCGAATCACTACGATGGAGAGTGTCGGGGCCCGCTGCAAGGTCGACAGTGAAGGGTACGCCGGAACTATCGCCCAGGGCGACATGCTCTACGTGTCCTACAACACGACCGGAACTTCGACTATCGGTAAACTGCGCTCGTCCACGGAAGTCGGCCATGAAACCGGCAGCCGAGAAATTGTCGGACGCGCCGAGGAAGTCGGTACGGATTATATCGTCTTCAAGACGGTCGACCCGTACGTCGCATCGCTGTAATCAGCGCACAAGGGAAAAGGAAAGTGGCCGGTTTCGGCCGGCCATCAAATCGATTTCTACTGTTTCTACACTATTAAAGGAGAGTTGGTATGATCAACGATCTTACTGCCTATCAGCACAACCAGGCTTTCCTTGAGAAGATCGCCTCCGTGTCCGGTCAGATGGAATTGACCGAGGCCGGTCGACAGTACCTGAAGACGGAGCTTCTCGAAGCTGCGTTTTCGCGAGCGATCATTCCTCAGGAGCCCATCACGACCGCTGATTGCCAGCGGAATGTGAACGACAATTCGCTCTATGTCATTCGTGACATTGAGCCTGACGCCGAAGCTGTCGGAGTCGACAACCTTGGTGAGCCTGACGGCAAGTATGTCAAGGGCGAGCGGTACATCATCCCGGTCGTGAATTTTGCGACCAAGCGTTTCCAGATCACCGTTGAAGATCTTCGTGCCTATCAGTACAAGATCACGAAACGCATCGAGGACAAGTCGGTGCCGATTCTCGAGAAGCTGGAAGACAAGTTCTTCCTTCGCCTCGCCGGCGCATCCCTGTCCGGTGGAACGGCTGGTTCGCAGAAGGGTGTCAAGTACACCGGCACTACGGACCTGACAATTGCCGCAACCGACTTTATAAAGATCAAGAACACTCTTGCAAGCGGCATCAATGGAAGCGATGCAAAGCGTAAGGAAGTCGGATGCCTTCTCATGTGCCAGGAAGCTTTCGAAACCGCGGTCATTCTTCCGGGCGCCGGCGATGACTTCGGGAAGGATCGGGTGCTCAACGGTATCACGTCGGACACTCTGTATGGTACGAAGGTAATTCGCACCATCAAGAGCGACCTGCTCCCCGTGGGACACATATGGGCCTTCACGACCCCGGATTTCCTCGGTCATAACTATGGCCTCGGCGATCCTCGCTTCGAGATCCGGTCGAATTTCGGCCTCATCGAGTGGCAGTCGAACGAGTCCATCGCAGTGGGTATCGGTAACCGTCTGTCGACAGCCCTCTTGACGCTCAAGGGGTCCGTCAATCCGGGTGGCTCAACCAGCCTGGAAATCACGACCGATGGCACGATCGATGCCAACATCACCAACTACTACGCGGCCCTCCAGGTCTAAGTAGTTGGACCACTTTAAATGAAGAGCCCGGTCCGTAAACTCGGGCCGGGCTTTTTTGATTATGCTTTACAAGAACATATCAGAAAAGAATCAGTATATCGTCTCGAGCAGTATTAAGCAGCTTGTTCTTCCCGGTGAGGTTATCAATCTGTCGCAAACCGACTTGCGGCACGCTGGTAGTAACATCAGGAATTTCGAGTCTGTATATAAGGCCCAAGAGATTGCTGATGACATTTTCAGAAGATCAATTGAGAGTAGGGGAGGCAAAGTAGATGGCTCTCACTCTTGAAAATTACAGAAACTCACTTCGCGCATATATTAAAGACAGTGAACTGAAAAATATCCTTCTTCGGTATGTAAAAGAGAATACCGACGACGAACTCGATATGTATGTGTCGATGGCTATCGGGTTTCTAAATTCAATACCACCCCCAATTATTGAATTCACATATGCGACATTTCCTATACCGTCTTTACTGGTTCATCAGGCGGCTATTGAATGCCTTATTTCAAATGGAATTCTACATGCAAGAAATGAGCTGACGTATAATAACGGCGGCATTACTGTAAAAATATGGGATTCAGAACGATATCTAAAGTTCATACAGATTCTCACAAAATCCGCCGATATGGAAATGCAGATGCTCACCAAGATAAAAATCTCTGCAAACCTTAATGCTGCATTTGGCGGGTCTCATTCCCCATATGCATGGCTCCATGGAAGTGCTTCGACTTTGAATCCAAACTCTATCCTATCGGGGTAACATATGAAAACACTTACGTCTGATGAGCTGGTTGGCCTCATTAACTCCAGCCAGAAATTTGCAAATTTGATGAAAATTGCCGCTAATGGCAATACCGGATTTAACGAGGATGTTCCGGCTACAATGGGCGGAGCTCCCGGAGGGGCTGGATCGGGATATCCGCCAAACAGCGCCCCGGCAGGACAGGTGCCGCCTCCAGTTCAGCCTGAAGAGGGTGGTGAATACGCCGCCGTTCCAGAGGAAGAGATGGGCGCCGAGGCGGCGCCTCAAGGCCCATCGTCCCCTGAGGATTTCGGTGTTCTTGCCGCTCAGAACTTCATGGCCCCTTTCATGGAGGCTGCCATGGCTGGAGACCCTAATGCCCAGAAGATGGTCGCTCAGGCGGCCGGAAACATAGCAGGATCAGTATCGGAGTCATATATGAGGGCAGCAGCTGGGGCCGCCCCAGCGGGGCCGGCGGGGGCTCCTATGGCTCCTGCGGTGCCTACTCCTGAAGAGGATCTGGCAAATCAGATAGCCGGCGATCAACAGCCACCGGAACAGCCACCCCAAGAAGGGGAGGAAGAGGAAAACGGGGCTCAGCCTAAGAACAGCGGAAACGGAAAGAAGAAGCCTCCATTTCCTCCCAAAAAGTAGAAAGCATCGGCATTTGATTGTATAATATGGGCAGACGTTATTATGCCCATTTTTTTTTTATAGAGGAGCTGTTATGAAAATCACAAAGAATTTTTCATACTGGGAATTCGGACCCAAGGGCTGTTCAAAATCGTGGATTCCAGACAACGCCTATCAAAGGATTCTTATATCAAATCTGGCCGAGAATCTTCAAAAACTGAGGGATGAGGCAAAGATAGTCGCCGGGCACACAGTGTCAATACACATAACAAGCGGTGTAAGAACCATAGCTGATTATTATAGACTGCAAGGCGCAGGATACCACCCATCGCCTACAAGTGATCATTTCTGTGGCCTGGCAATACCCATCGTGGAAAGCTCCCCAAAAAGAAAGAAATTTGGAGAGACATACAACTTTTCTGTAGGCGCATCAGATTGTGTCGCGAAGGGCATGCGACAAATAGATTTTTTCAAATTGGCAATGAGATGCCACAGAGAATCAAAAGCCCATTTTGGACAAGTGATATACGAAAAACACAAAAACTCAGAATGGGTCCACCTAAGCAACCCGTACGAAGAGTATTTTTCACATTGGATGATTGATTGGCTTGGAAGAAAACCGTTTTTGAAATCTATCGACGGTGGAAAAAATTACAAAGTGGCAACGGCATAGAAAGGGAATGCATGGTAAGTATTATCATTCCAGCAAGAAATGAAAAGTTTCTTCAAAAAACAATTGACTATTTGATAGAAAAAGCGACTGGAAAATATGAAATTATAGTAGGCCTTGATGGGTATTGGCCAAATCCAAAACTCAAAAGTCATCCTAAAGTCACAATACTTCATGTATCAGAATCGATTGGCATGAGATCGATGATCAATTCCATGGTGGATATCTCCAAAGGGAATTTCATCATGAAAATTGATGCACATTGCAACATAAGTAAGGGATTTGATTCCAAACTATCTTCTATATGTAAAGATGGAATGGTTTGCGTACCAAGACAATACTCCCTGCATGATGAAACATGGCAGCCTAACAAGAAAAAGAAATACATAGACTATTGGTACTTGTCAGCACCCACAATACACCTGCCAGAAGAAGATCGCGGAAATAGAAATCGCGGCCTCCACGCCGAAAGATGGCATCAAAGAACATATGACCCTGCCTATTCCCAAAAATTGATAGATGAAATAATGTGTATACAGGGATCGTTCTGGTTCATGACTCGAAATCATTTCAATGATATTGAGGTCAATTCTCCTGAAAGTGAGAAGAATTTCTCATATGAAGGTACTGAGATAGCTCTAAAGACATGGCTTTCAGGAGGAAGAGTTGTCGTTGTAAAAAAAACCTGGTATGCACATCTCTATAAGGGAAAAAAGCATGGAAGAGGATTCTTCATGCCAAAGAATACGGCGTACATAGGCGCTGAATATTGCATGGATTTGTTCATGGCCAAAAAATGGGACAAGGCAGTCCATGATGTAAAGTGGCTCATTGATAAGTTTGGACCTGTTCCTACGTGGGATAATTTTGATTGGAGCCATCAATGGTAAGTATCATGATACCGTCGTGTAAAGAGCAATTTCTTCAAAAGACAATCGATTGTATTTTCGAAAAAGCCACCGGTGATATTGAAATAATAGCTGGTTTAGACGGTTTTGATCAACCAGTAAAAAACAACCCTAAAGTCAAAATAGTAAAATCTGAAGAAAGAATAGGGATGAGGCCAATCATAAGGGCAATGGCGGCCGAGGCTCAGGGAGAATACCTCTTAAAATGCGATGCTCATTGTCAGTTCGCAAAAGGATTTGATGAGGAGCTGTCGGGATGCTGTGAAGACAATTGGATTGTCGTTCCAAGACAGTATCATTTGAATGATGAGAACTGGGATAGAGATACAAGTCGTGGCGGAAAATCGTATGCCGATTATTGGTATCTCACGCCTCCAGCCATCCTTGAGGACCACGAAAAAGGTGCCCAAAACCTTGGACTAAAAGGGAGAAGGTGGTACAAACATCTTCAAGACTCGTCCATTGATAATGTCAAGATTGATGATACAATGACATTTCAAGGGTCATGCTGGCTTATGGGTAGAGATCATTTCCATTTCCTCAAAATTCAAGATGAAGGATTTGGAACTTTCGGATACGAAGCTGCCGAGATCGGCACAAAGACATGGCAATGGGGCGGAAGGGTTGTCGTTAACAAGAATACTTGGTTCGCTCATCTGCATAAGGGAAAAAAGTATCATCGAGGATACTTTCTATCAAAAGGAACCTTGAAGAGATCTGGGTTCTATTTTATCGATATGTGTATGAATAATAAATGGCCGAATGCAAAGTACACAATGAGAGGATTCGTAGAAATGTTTGGGGATGTTCCCGGTTGGTCAACTTTTGATTGGAGTTTGAAATGGTAAAAGAGTTCTTGCATGAAACTTGTGCAAAAAAGTCTGAACAGGTATCTCCGATCAGGGTGTATAAGCACCCCGGGAGTCTGACAAGGGAAGGTCTTGCAAAATGGATGGGTGAGTGGGGATTCAATCGTGGCGCCGAGATTGGTGTGCGTGCTGGTAAGTTCTCTGAAGTGCTTTGTAAGTCCATGCCAGGACTCAACTTACTATGCGTGGACCCATGGGCGACCGGTGATTACCGGGCGAGAATGATCGGTCAGGAAAAGCAAGAGGCTTACTATCAGGAATGCCTTAAGCGACTTGAACCATACCTGAATGTCAATATAATCCGGAAGACAAGCATGGAAGCCGTCATGAAAACTCCTGACGACTCTCTCGATTTCGTGTATATCGATGGTTGCCACGAATTTGATTACGTTATGACTGATTTAATCATGTGGGCGAAGAAGGTTCGACAAGATGGCGTCATTGCTCTGCACGATTACTACCGGTTTAAGAGGGCCGGGGTTGTTGAGGCGGTAAATGTATATACCCACATGCATAAGGTGAATGAATGGTTCTTGACAGATGAATCAACCCCAACAGCTTTTTGGGCGAAGGATTATAAATGGTAGGGGCCCATTTATTATGAGACAAACAACTCTATTAAGAGAGGTTCTGTCAAAATACAGGAACCCCATCTTTGTCGAGACAGGAACCGCTAGTGGCGGCGGCGTTGCCGCCGCAATGGTGGCGGGATTTAACAGAATATACAGCATTGAAATATCTCAAGAAAAGCAGCTGAAAAATGTTGAAAGATTTCGAGGGATAAAAAATGTTACTCTCATAACGGGAGATTCAAGCGAGGAGGTATGGAGGATAATACCCCTCATTGATTCTCCGGCAACTTTCTGGCTTGATGCGCATTTTGAAAAGAAAAAGCCTAAATGCCCACTCTACGAAGAGCTTGACGCAATAGCATCATCCCCGATAAAGACCCACACCATACTCATAGACGATATGCGAGTCATAGGAAAAGAAGTGTGGGGAAAGAAAGTTTCGAAAGAAGAGATTATCGACAAAATTCTCGTAATCAACAAGGACTACAAAATATCATTTGAAGACAATACAATGGCCGAAAATGACATAATGGTCGCCACGTTATGAAGATCTACAATTACACAAGAAGCAATGCTTATTGCTATAAGAGAATTATAGCAGAGCTTCAAAAATATGCACCATCCGGTGTTGAGTTTGTGGATAACCCTGATTGCGCCGATATGGCAATATTGCATGTCAACGGTCGATTTCATCAATTCACAAGAATGGCTGAGAGATTCAATAAATATATAGTGATGCAATATTGCCTTAGAAGCACTAGAAATCCAAAAACTGATATGTGGAAAGATCTCTGGGAAAACTCCCACCTTGTCTTTAGCTATTATGATCTCAATTATGAAATCAAAAAAGATTGCGGAGAGTGGTCTATCAATAATTTCATGCATTCTCCCCTTGGTGCAGACGAAACCATTTTTCATATGGATGGAAGACCAAAAGAAAGCAAATTCACAATACTAACCTGCGGAGACGTTCATTATTTGAAGACAGAAAGCATTCTCGATATAATCCAGGCGGCATCAAGATCAGGACTGCGTACATACCATCTTGGTGACAATATGTCTCTTGGAGACAATGTAACATGCGAAAAAGGGATAAGCGATGAGTCACTTTCTGAAGTATATAGATCTTGCCGATTCGTGTCTGGATTAAGGCACGTTGAAGGGTTTGAGATGCCTGCAGTTGAAGGGATTTTCTGCGGCGCAAGACCTATATTATTTGATACGAAGAACTATCGTCAGTGGTACGAGCCGTGGGCGGAATTCATACCCGAAGACAGAAATGTGGTGTACTCTCTTACTAAATTGTTTGATAGAGAGCAAAGACCCATTACCATGGAAGAGCGCCGAGAGGCAGTGTATCGGTTCAATTGGAAAGATATCGTCACTAATTTTTGGAAGAGGGTTTGATGGATCTTAGTGTCATTATACCTGCAAGAAATGAAGAATGGCTTATCAATACTGTTGATGATATTCTGAAAAATATGCGTGGTGATACAGAGGTGATCGCCATACTTGATGGGTATTGGCCAAACCGCGGAATCAAAGATAACCCAAGAGTCAAAATCATTCATCATACAGAGCCAATAGGCCAGAGGGCAGCGACAAACGAGGGCGCTAGACTGAGTAAGGCAAAATATGTTATGAAGATAGACGCGCACTGTGGCGTGGATGAAGGCTTTGATGTTAAAATGATGGAAAAGATGCGGCCCGATTTTACCATGGTGCCTCGTATGTATAATTTCCATGTCTTCGACTGGGTGTGTCCTAAATGTAAACACCAATGGTACATGGGCCCCGCTCCAACAAAATGCCAGAATAAGGAATGCGATAATACCGAAGGGTTTTTCAAAAAAGTAATTTGGAAGCCACGTCTGAATCGTAGATCCGATTTCATGCGATTTGATAACACCCTCCATTTTCAATATTGGAGGCAGTTTGAAAAGCGCCCTGAGTCAAAAGGAGATGTAGTTGATCAGATGTGCTGTATAGGCGCGTGCTGGATGATGGATCGGGAGCGATATTGGAAGCTCGGGGGGATGGACGAGGCTCATGGTAGTTGGGGACAAATGGGCGTTGAAATTGCATGTAAATCCTGGCTTTCAGGTGGACGCCAAGTTGTCAACAAAAATACATGGTTCGCCCACATGTTCAGAACACAAAAAGGATTCGGCTTTCCTTATCCCAATCCCAATGCAGGGGTTGGTGCTAGAAAATATTCAAGAAATTTATGGCTGAATAATAAATGGAAAAGTCAAGTTCATGATCTTGTATGGATACTTGATAAATTCTGGCCAATACCCGGTTGGACAGAAGAAGACCGAGAGGCAGTCAGAGCCGGAACATACACCGTTAAATAGGAGAAGAAAATGTCCTTAATCGATCGCCTATCGGGAACTCAAAAACCTAAACTTCCAGTTCATCAATTCTGGGCAGCGTTCGTAGAATATTCTCTTGGTCAGAAAACAAGCCAAGACCTCAAGGATGTTTTTGGTATTATCGACCAGGAAGATATTAACGAGTTCGATTGGCTCGTTGGAAAATACGGGGCGTCTTCTAATAAAGAGAGATTTGTAGAATTGATGCACTCTTTGTTCTGCCTGGCAGAACAAAACATTTTCAATTATGCCGACAAGACCACTATGCAGAACAGGATTAATGCAATAGGGTAGTGTAATATGTCATTAGTTATAGCAAGTACGACATTCACGTTTAATACGTCAACTGGTAACCAGGACATAACCACTACTGACTTAGGTGGGCTGACCCCTAAACTCGCCATTTTTCGAGTATCTTCAGCGACTGCTGATGATACCACGACGGATGACGCTGTAATTGCCGTATCGGCTACTGATGGAACAACACACTTTTCCCTCTGCAAGAACGACCCTGACAATGAAGGTGTGACGAAGGATAACTTCAAATACAACAACACCCTCCTACTTCTCAACAAGCTCAATAACCTGGAATATGAAACTGATTGCGAAGCGTCGTTTGTTTCTTGGTTAACGAATGGTATTCGCATAAACTGGACTGACGCCCCTGGATGGGCACGGCGCTGTATAGTCACTTTCTTTGCCGGAACCGACTTGACAGTTGACGTTGGCTCATTCAACCCCAACGCAACACAGAATAGCGCAACTTCAGTCAATTGCGGTTTTGAACCGGACCTGGTGTATTTCTTTGGGAACTTCAACGAATACATGGCGAACAATGTTGAGAGTTTGCCATGCTGTTACGGGTTAGCGGTCAACGACGGGAGTGAAACACAATGCTCCTGGAATGTACATTTTGCCGATAATCAAGCCACCTCCTTGTGTAAAGGTGAATTGTCGGATACTCGAATTGCAATTGATGTAAATTTCAGCAATTATGAATTGGAGTTGACCAGTTTCGGGGCAAGCGGATTTGACGCTACAACAAGAGAATCAGACGCCGACACTAATGATGACTGGAGTTATATAGCCATAAAGGTAGATGGCTACCAAGTATCCCTCGACCAATTCGACTCGCCAACGTCAACGGGTGTGGCAAATTATTCCGTGGGGTTTAACCCGCAACATGTCTATCTGCTTGCCGCCCCGTTCAATTCCATTAATGACCTGAAATTCGATAACCAAGCCGGTGCACTTTCGCAGCTTATCCTGGATTCAACCGGCAATACCTTGATGTTTCATACGGAAGACGCTGCCGCGACCACCGACAACGAATCCAGGTTAGACACCGACTTTCAAATGTGGTACGGAGACGGTACTCTTTACTATGACGGAGTACCGTCTCTTATAAGCGGCGGTTTCAGTATTAATTACAGTACTGAGGCGGACAGTGCACAGCGAAAATGGTTTGCGCTTTCCATCGAAGAGGGACCAACCGAATCTCCATCAGAATCTGCATCAGAAAGCGCAAGCGAGTCGGCATCCGAGTCAGCGTCAGAAAGTGCTAGTGAAAGCGCATCGATATCAGAATCACCTTCTGAATCAGCATCTGAAAGCCCATCCGAATCTGCTTCAGAAAGTGCAAGTGAAAGCGCATCAACATCTGAATCGCCATCGGAGTCTGCGTCAGAATCTGCATCAGAGTCGCCATCGATTAGCGAGTCGCCGTCAGAATCTGCATCAGAAAGCGCAAGCGAATCAACATCAGAGTCTGCATCGGAAAGCGCCTCTGAATCAGCATCGATAAGCGAATCGCCGTCAGAATCAGCTTCAGAATCCTCTTCTGAAAGTGCAAGCGAATCGGCATCTGAAAGCTCATCCATATCAGAATCGCCATCAGAATCCCCTTCCGAGTCATCTTCGGAGTCCGCATCAGAAAGCGCTTCTGAGTCAGCATCGATAAGTGAAAGCCCTTCAGAATCCCCCTCAGAAAGCGCATCTGAATCTTCTAGCGAATCCGCTTCAGAATCCTCGTCAATTTCTGAATCGCCATCGGAATCCGCCAGCGAATCATCCTCTGAGTCATCTAGCGAATCGTCAAGCGAATCCGCATCCGTATCTGAGTCGCCTTCCGAGTCGGCATCAGAATCAGTATCAGAATCTGCATCGGAAAGCGCTTCGGAATCCGCATCGATTTCAGAATCACCCTCTGAATCTACATCGGAAAGTCCGTCGGAATCGGCTAGTGAGTCCTCCTCCGAGTCTGCATCAACGTCAGAATCACCTTCGGAAAGCCCATCTGAATCGTCTTCGGAATCCGTTAGCGAGTCAGCCTCCGTAAGCGAATCCCCGAGCGAATCAGCCTCGGAGTCTGTAAGTGAATCCGCATCTGAGTCTGCTTCCGAGTCAGAATCGGAAAGTTCTTCTATAAGCGAATCTCCATCAGAGAGTATGTCAGAAAGCCCGTCTGAATCACCATCTGTAAGCGAATCCCCGTCTGAATCACCTTCAGAATCATCGTCTGTTTCTGAGTCGCCATCGGAATCCGCGTCAGAGTCTACATCGGAGAGCGCAAGCGAAAGCCCGTCTGAATCGTCTTCGGTATCCGAATCGCCATCGGAGTCGGTATCTGAAAGCCCTAGTGAGAGCCTGTCTGAATCACCCTCAGAAAGCTCGTCGGTAAGCGAGTCGCCATCCGAGAGTGTGTCGGAAAGCGCGTCGGAATCGCCGTCCGAATCTCCGTCAGAATCCGTTTCAGAATCATCATCGGAAAGTCCGTCGGTGAGCGAATCGCCCTCGGAATCACCATCCGAAAGCCCATCCGAATCAGAATCAGAGAGCGCGTCAAAATCTTCATCAGAGTCGGCTTCCGAAAGCCCTTCGGAGTCGCCGTCAGAATCATCATCAGAGAGCTCTTCGGCATCAGAGTCTCCATCGGAGAGCGCCTCCGAAAGTCCGTCAGAATCAGCGTCTGAGAGCTCGTCTGAATCTCCGTCTGTCAGCGAGTCCCCATCGGAATCTCCATCGGAAAGCACTTCGGAATCAGCATCAGAGTCTCCATCTGAAAGCACGTCGGAATCTCCGTCTGAGTCTGTATCCGAATCGTCTTCTATATCTGAAAGTCCGTCAGTATCAGAATCCCCATCAGAGAGCGCATCTGAGTCTCCTTCGGTATCTGAAAGCTCGTCGGAGTCACCGTCGCAAACACAATCAGAATCAGAATCGCCGTCAGAATCTTCTTCGGTGTCTGAGTCGTCATCCGAGTCGACATCCGAGTCGGCATCCGAGAGTCCGTCAGAATCGCCATCCGTTTCCGAATCACCATCTGAATCAGCATCAGAAAGCCCATCGATATCTGAATCGCCATCGGAGTCAGAATCGGAAAGCCCTTCAGAATCACCATCCGTATCAGAGTCACTTTCGGAGAGCGCGTCGGAAAGCGCCTCAGAATCATCTTCTGAGTCTTCATCTGAGAGCGCGTCGGAATCAGCTTCTGAAAGTCCGTCTGTATCAGAATCTCCTTCGGAGTCTCCCTCGGAATCTTCGTCTGAGTCAACGTCAGAGAGCACGTCAGAGTCTCCGTCTGTCAGTGAATCTCCGTCTGAAAGCGCGTCCGAATCTGCCTCAGAGTCTGCCTCAGAAAGCGAGTCAGAGTCTCTGTCTGTCAGCGAGTCACCATCGGAGTCGCCATCTGAAAGCGCTTCAGAGTCACCCTCAGAGTCTGCGTCCGAATCGCCGTCAGTATCGGAATCGACATCCGAGTCGACCTCTGAAAGTGCGTCTGAAAGCGCGTCGGAATCTCCGTCTGTTAGCGAATCTCCATCTGTCAGTGATTCTCCGTCAGAGTCGGCGTCGGAAAGCTCCTCCACATCTCCATCCGAAACACAATCTGCCTCAGAGTCCCCTTCTGAGTCTCCGTCTGTTTCAGAATCACAATCAGAATCCGCTTCTGAGTCATCGTCAGAGTCGCCATCAGAAAGCGCTTCGGAAAGCCCATCTGTCAGCGAATCCCCTTCGGAAAGCATGTCGGAGAGCCCTTCAGAATCCTCGTCGGAATCACCGTCTGAGAGCCAGTCGGAATCGGTCTCAGAATCTTCGTCAACATCAGAATCTCCATCTGAAAGCGCGTCGGAGTCTCCGTCTGAGTCATCATCCGAGTCTTCGTCAATAAGCCCGTCTATAAGCGAATCACCATCTGAGTCGCCCTCAGAATCGACATCTGTATCCGAGAGCTCGTCAGAATCCGCGTCAGAGTCAGAGTCTGAATCCCAATCCGAGTCGACTTCCGAGAGCGCCTCGGCTTCTCCAACAATTCCTCCTGATGCGATATATTCTCGGTACTTCTATCAGACGCTTCCGTCTGACGACACCGATCTAACAACCGATTTTTCGAGCCAGGACTATTTTGATGTCCAAACTGAAAACAACATATTCGTCGACCAGTCGGCAACGAACAAGTATGCGGCATTTCTGTTCAAGGACCAATTTGATGGTCCGACATCGCCAATCAAGCTATACTGTAGGCTGAAGTCTTCAATGGCGCCAAAATATTCATCGGTATATTTGCAGATTTACAATAGAACAACTGATATGTGGGTGACCGTAGATAGCAATAATACCGCGGAAGCCGATACAAAATTCACCCTTGAGGCCGTAATCTCAACCGGACTATCAAATTATTTCGACGTGGATAACTGGGTATCTTGTCGAATTTATCAATATGGGGTATAATGTCTACTCTATCTGTTGATCTCTGGCTGGCATCAGTAACAAGCCCATCCGCAAGTGAGAGCCCGTCTGAAAGTGCGTCCGAATCGGCAAGCGAATCGGCAAGCGTGTCCCCTAGCCCAACCCCATCTGCCTCAGAGTCGGCTTCTGAGTCAGCGTCCCCATCCCCTGCCCCTGTTGAATTTACCGAGCTCGAAGTATTGAAGACAGAAAGGAATTACCATTACGTTGAATGGGATATTGAAACATATCCTCCAGAAACAGTTGACGATTATAAATTCAGAATATATTACAGCTTGGCTCCAATATGCGGGTTTGAACCAGTGCTTGATAGTGACGGGAATATTGTCGAAGTGGACGGAGCAATAGGGCCTTTATCCTGGACTCATGACACAATTGAACAATACGATTTTAATAAGGTGTATTATTACAAGATTTATGCTATACTTAAATCAGACCCCAATCGGACCTTCTGGTCTGACGAAGCATACGTAGGAGATTATGCCGACGGATTTCATCTTGTCATGCATCAGGCGGAAAACATTCTGTATGACATGTTTTATGGAGAACCGGCATATCTGATAAAAAAGAAGGGAACCGGAGTTCGATGCACTAATTGCTGGTCGGCGGATAGGCAACAAAGGACAAAAACCCATTGCGACATATGTGATGGAAGCGGGTTTATTGATGGATATTATTGTGCCATTGCTGTTCAAATTGGTTTTGATTCTGAGGATAGAAAATCTGATTCTCAAAGAAACTTCGAAGACGTGTATGATCCAAAGCGGGCAAGAATGTCAAATTATCCAATGGTCAGGCCAAAAGATCTTGTCGTAAATAAAGACTTCAACCAGAGGTATGTTGTTCTTAATGTTGAAACAACAAAACTTCCAAGACATGCTGTGAGTAATTCAGTTCTTTCAAAACAGAATTATGTTGTCAGTCAGCTTCTTACTTTGCAAGAATTGAATCCCGACGATAATGAATACGACCTTGATATAGATAATTTAATATCTTCAACATAAGAAAAGTGAATAACTATGATAGGATTGTGGGACGATTCATCTGTTGATCACGCAATACTTCCAATGTGTTGGAAAAATGGCGACAACCCTTCGTCATATCAATGGGGTTCAATTCCGGTTTTTCAAAAAGCATCCCCTATCACTGCGACATTAATGCCAAACGATCCTGTTCATGGAGTTGAATACTCTAATGGAGAATTGTTGTTTCAACAAATAGAAGGAAGGCATGTTCAGACAACTAAAACTGTGACATTGACGAATACTAACAAATTTACTGTTACAATGTTTATAAATGTTTTGACAGGATATTCTATACACACTCAATACTATGTAGGCGTTGGAACAAATTTGGGGACTAGATTGACAGCCTGGTTAAGCCCTGACGCATCATCAGCCTTGCTATTACCACTCCCGATCCCCCCAGATGGAGCAGTGTTCTCTGCAATACCATACAAAATTGGTCTTCATACTATGCGTATAGTAAAAAATGCAGGGGAGTGGCTTTATTATCATAATGGATCCCTGCTAGGATCGACTACTTACACAAAAGGCGATATAACATTCTCAAATCAACTACAACTTGGAAACGATGGGGTAGGAACAACATCTGAGCAAGACATAGGGATGAGAACTCAAGGATATATTTTTCGGAATAGCGCAATGTCTGTTGATGAACTGCAGGCTGAATACAATCTTGGCCCAGACTTGGGTGGTTTAGCTGGTTATGACAACGGAGATGGATCCATGTCTCTTACAGTATTTCATAAAAAACAAAGGCTTTTCTTTTTCTTTTAAAAGGGAGATATAAATGGCTACTGAGACAGTTGTTACTCCTAAAAATCGAGGCGCAAGCGGTTTGGGCACCGACGACACGAATAGATTTCAAAAAGAAGTGAGCACATATTTAGATGCCGGTAAAGATGTAGAATTTTATGACGCTTGTGGGAACCCGACAGAAATAGAAGAGATCCATCTTTCTGCTGACGGAAATATAAAGTCAAGAAATTTAGGCCAGGAAGATTCCGATGCCGTTACCATGCTTTTTGTTTCAGGGGGTTGGCACGAACAACGAATTCATAAAATATTTGAAACAGGAACAAGTGTCGGACTCGGAATGGTAGTAAGGATGAAGCAAGAATTCAAATAAAACACTTAAAAAAATGAATCAAAACTCTAAACTTTTATATATTAATATTATGAAAAGAATAAAACTAAACTATCCGGCATTTCAAGATCTGGACATATTCTTTTCCCATAGCAACAAACCATGGAGTCGAATTTCTCGATTTGCCATGACATTGAAATGGAACCCAAGAGATGACACTACTCCAACGCATGGCGGGTTCATTACGGCTATGCAAAAACAATTTTTTGCTACTGAAATGAAGCTTCGTGGAATTGAGTTTAACAGCCTGGAGTCTTATACGGGAAGGCGAGAACAAATCGTTTCCGTTTGGAGATGCAAAAGGTTTGAGGACCCCGAACGGCTTAGAAAGGCCCGAGAGCATCTAGCCTATCTTCACAGAGAACAAATGAATTATGACGTTAGAGGGGCAATACTTAGCAGCCCTCTAGGCGCAAAGATGCTTGGATGGATGCCATGGTTTAAGAACCAGCCTGATGGGAAGTTCTGTACAGAGAACGTGGCCGATGTCATAAGAAAATTTGCCGATGGTAAATGCCCCCTTGCTCCCAGCCCAGTCGAACTTCAGAAATATTTCATAGAGCATGATGGAACATATAGACCCATAAAGGGGTTTAAATTGTGATGACAGAAGCTGTCGATTACACAAAAGACATAGTCATTTTTCTCGCTGGTGGCGGAATTATATACAAATTCATAATTGAATTAATTAGCTGGATGATTAAAAAAAGAAACGGGGGAGACCAAACACAATCAGTAACGGTGAACGCCGGTAATTCTACAAATTCAAATGGAAATGGTCGCGTCTATGCAACAAAGAGTGAGCTCGCCTCTCACGCCCTTGACTGTGCTGGAAAAATTCATGAAAAGATCAACCATAATTACGAAAAGTTATCTGTACAAATAAACGAAAACCATAAAGAATCTATGAAAGTCATTGGGAGCATGCAGGTCTCAATCGCCAGGCTAGAATCCATGAAAAGTCCCAGGAAAGATTAAATGGCTAGTGCTCAATTTACAGGACTTCCTCTCGCCCTTATAGTTGATGGGCTGCTCAGCTATCTTCAATGGGCATTTGGAAATCCCGAAATAACGCCACCAGAATACAGGTGGAATTCTGATGATAGGTCGAGTAGGATAAGAATATCCGCCCCATTCGTTATTGATAACGAAAAACCAATGAGTGCTTCGTTTATAGTGGTAGAAAGATCAGCATTTACATTTGCAAATAGGATTATTGACAACCAAAGGGAAAGATCATTTCCTACCGGCGAGGTTGATGAGCGAGTCGACTGGATGGATGGCGGGGTAAATATTACTTTCGGTTCTGGTGTCGCAAGCGAGGCATCATCTCTTGCTAATATCACAGCCCTTCTTCTTCAATCAAATAGACACGGAATTTCATCAACATTGCGATTCGTAAGAAACCTTCGTTATGTCGGAATCGGACCAGAAATACCAGTCGTAAAATATGCAGAGGTACACAGGTGGGAGGTAACCCTTCAAATTTTTATATCCATCCAGGTTGGATGGATTGTTAATCAAAAAGAGCTTGAGCCATGGAATAGTGCCGACATCATAAATGCAAGAACTCCTGCCGAAATGATTTCTGATAATGGGCAAATTACGCAAGGCTCTGATTTGCTTGTAGATACAACTCAGGATTTTGGAATATTCACAACCAATGATCCACAGCTGCTTCCGGCTGAGTTGTCAAAAAAGTGGTATTACATCCGGTTTTCTGACAATGAAAATAAGCAATTATATCCGATAGTTGAAGTCGTAGATAATCATACATTGAGATTGGTTACCCATGATGAAAATGATTCTGAGGTTCCATGGTCTGCTCCTGAGACTGCTACGGATTTGAGTTATAATCTACTGTGGAACCATGTTCATGTTCATGTAAAAATCCCTAGCGCAAGTTAATGAAATATTGTACAATTAATCTGGGAATCAATTATCTTGTATATATAACGAAGAATTCCCAAGGAGAGCCATATGTCGACCTATCAAGGCCCCCATGTAGCAGTTACTCAGAACTTCGAGCTTTCACCCCCAGATGTTGCTATTGAAGAACTTCCGTCTGTGGTGGTGGCAAGCGCATATGATGTGTATGAGAAAGAAAGCCTGGGAAATGCTCCGGGCCTTGTGAGCCAAACAGCTGCGACATCGGCCGTCTCCTGGGGTGTCGACAAAGTCGTCTATGATCACACCGTAGCCGGCAGGCGTGCATATGATTTTTATCCTCCAAGGGCATACGTCAGAACATCGGTAGACGACTATGAAATTGAAAGCTCAGACATCGATCTTACATCGAATGCGATTGTTCTCGATGTTGCCGACACGTACCCGCTCATTACTGTTGCCGAAGGGTCTTCGGAAGCATATGTTCCATACTACAAGGCAACGACAACTGTAACTATTTCGGCAAGCGATCTTCAGACAGTAAACATCACCAATGGTGCCGTTGTCACCGCCAAGATACAAAAGGGCCAGAAAGTCTATGTAGACGACGGCGGACTGACACTTGTTGGTGTCGTCGGACAAACACCAACAAGCGAAACAAAGATTACTCTCGCAACGCCATATACTGCCGCCATCGCAGCAGGAACTGGTATCGAAGTTGGAATAGCAAGCGATACCCTCACCGGTTACCCTTGCAGCTTCTACGACCCAGACGCCGACTTCATTGGTGACAGGGTACAGATTGGTGACATCCTTGAGCTGAACACCAATGATCTTGGTGAAGAGATTCTTGCCACAGTCACTTCGATTGTAAACAAGAACATGCTCAGGCTATATACCGGAACATCTGACACGAATGAGTTCCTTGAGCTCAAAAGTATGTCGGACGCATCTTCCACTTTTACCAGCACATTCAATGTCGGGTCCTATAAGCTTACCCGTCTTATCGCATTCTCGAAGCGTCACTACGAGGCGTCTACAGGACTGGCCATCGCAGCCGTCGTAGACACCACTAAGTTCAAAGTGGCAAAAGCAGGCTTCACCGGTGATGCCCCGAGTCTTACCGACTGGTTTACTATCAGCCCGACAGCCGCCCAGGTTACCGCACATACCAGGTACTATCAAATCACCAGCCTGTTTGATGACGGAACCAATTGGGTCATTGGAACCGACCAGGCCATCTATCTTGATGGCACTGATACGGCATACACCGGGGGCGTAGCAGAGCGCTTCAATATGTGGGAACAGAAGATATCCAATGAAATCGTTGCTGACTTCAGAGCGGTTCGCATCGAAGAGGCGGGCGTTGTTAAGAGAATCACATCTAATGAGGATATCACAAACGCTTGGTCAAGAGATGCCGAAATAAGTGTGTATAACGAGTTGGCATGGATGGCGGCGACGGAGCGCGCGTCGGCGGGAGGCCGGGTGATATACGGCGTCAATGTTGATGCATCAGCTTCTGATCTTGCCGGCCAATATGCGGCCGCATTCGAAGCGCTCAAGATCTACGATGTGTATAGCCACGCCCTGGGTACTACAGACGCCGGGGTTAACGCAATTGTGTCGGCATATCTTGAGCAGCAATCGGCACCGTACCAGGGCCACGAAAGGGTCGCCATACTTACCTACGATGAAGATAACGTGTACCTTCAAGGGTCAGATGATGATGTCAATATTGCAACAACCGGATTGATCACAAACGTTGGGGCATTTGACACTATTGCCGCAGGAATAACTGTAGACGACCTGGTGGATATATTCGATGCTGACGGAGTGTACGTCACCCAGGCGACAGTTACAGAGACCCCGGACCCGCTGACTCCAACGCAGGTTCAGACCAATTATTCCGGAACAGCACTCTCTTCATACCAGGTGAAATTCAAGACTGGGCGAGCCGCTGAGCGTGCGAATAAAATTTCCGCAATTGAATACGGAGACCGAAGGGTTAAGGTAATATGGCCGGGATATTTCACGGCAAATGTTGGTGACGATTCCTTGACGCTTCCTCCGTATTACATTTCTGCAAATATCGCAGGACGTGACAGCAGAATTGTCGCATCTCAGTCATTTACCAATATGAATTTTACTCCATATGGGCTATCAAACATCTCGCTCAACACCAACTTCCAGTTCACAAAGGATCAGCTGGACACTATTGGTGGAGGCGGGGTAGACATTATGATCCAGGACGCATCAGTGTCCCAAATCATACGATCAAGACACGATCTGACTTCAAATATGCAGGCTGTGGAATACAGAGAGTGGTCTATAACGAAACAGTCTGACGTATGCGCCAAGACATTTAGAGCGTCTGTCGAGCCGTATGTTGGAAAATTCAACATCACAGACGACCTGCTAAGGTTTGTCGCAACGGTGTGCAACATCGTATCACAGAAGCTTACAAGGACTCCGGCGATAGTAGCCGATGTTTCTGTCACAGCTATCAAGCGCGACGAAGTGATTGCTGATAAGATCAATATCTATATCACTATCACGGTCTTTGTTGCCGGCAATTACTATGACATCGAACTGCTTATCAAATCACGATAAGAAGCGGAGGGTTAAATGAAGCTCGAACTTGAACAAGCGCTTGATCATAGCATTAATTGGGATTGGGAAAACGCTCACGTATCCCAGTCGTATGTCAACACTACGACAGACCAGGCTCCTGACACAGTCAGTATCAATGATATTGTTGAGGCCGGCACGGTTCTCATTGCCGCCGGCCCCGCGGATCTTGAAAAAGCGGCACCAGGCGTGGCCGGGGGTGGGGCTGGGTTTCGAATCGTCCCTATCGGACTTGTTGAAACCGCACAAATCTCAATGAACAAGCCACTCAGCAGAATCTTTGAGATAGGCTCCAAGCTCAGTTACATTATTTCTGGAAGAACAATCGGCGGCATAAGTATGAGTCGCGTTTTCTTCGATGGCCCAAGTCTTCTGAAGGCCGTCTACCAAGGTGAGGTTCAGAAAGATTATGCGGACAGAACTGTAAATATAAAAGAGGGATTCGGAAAACATGCGGCATTTGCCTCGACTAATGATCAAGAATACCAGACGTTTGATCATATTGGTTCTGGCAATATTGCAATGAATCTCGCGTCTTCGTTCTTCGATCAGCCCTGCGGGCTCGCCTTCCTGTTTAGAGACCAGCAAAACCAGTCCGTCGGACAGATATATTTCGAGGGATGCAGAGTATCGACATACAACATCGGTATCAGCGCCCAGATGAATGTTCTCACAGAAGCCATTAATATGGAATTTGTTCGATGCCGCCCAATTATCACCGCAGCTTCCAGTGAATTTGACAGAACCGATCCGACCAAGGATCTGGCAGATGTCAACATTGTATCTGCAAAGTCAAACACTGGTGATTAAATTGGAAATTCCGTTCATATCTAAAAAAAAGAAAGGCCCCAATAAAGGGGCCTTTTTCTATGGTAACCTATTGACTGAACCAAATTTAGCCCAAGTACTAATTAGTACTAAAACATGTCATTTTTAGTAGACAAAGCATCCTTGCACCACCCTCCCACATTGCTACTCAGTACAGATCCTAGCCCCCACTGTCGCGACAGTGTGCATGCGCGGGGCTCACCGTAAGCGTGGTCTTTCAGCTTTCGGGTAAATGCAAGGCTAAACGAATTGATACTAAGATTGAGCGAATTTTGCGCAAGGATGTTCATGCAACTGGTTGCGACGAGAGGCCGGATGACCATCGTCCGAAGGGCAGACACGAAGTGGAAAAGCCCGAGGACCGTCGTCATACGGTCGATCCGCGAGGAGAAACCAGTTGCAAACATCGTCAGCGCGAAATGAGAATCGCCATATTATGACAACACCTGACGAATCATCAGGCAGAATGTCTATCAATTCTATCTTTTCTTCTTGGAGACCCTTTTCTTGTCAGCCTTGACTACAACATCAAAATCTCGATGCGAAGATCTTGCCAAATTGGCTGCTGTTTTTCTGAGTGGTTCAGGAATATCTTCCGCTTCGATATTCTTCTCTAGCCACATGAGAGCAATGCAATTCCATGCAGCATGGTATAAGTGCTTATACCCGCTCTCCTCATCGTAAGTTTTGCCCTCAAAATGCTTGTCGAGATGGCGATTCAGGGCTGAATAGTATCTGTCTGACTCAACCTTTTTCCAATTATCGCTCTCATATATTTTAGCGCCATAGGTGTATATCTCGACAATCGTACGAGTCCATTCGGGATCAATGAGATCCCATCTCTGTGGAAATTCCGAATCAATGAAGACCTCTTCTATTGTGTATTTCCTGGCCTTAGCAAGCATGAGGATGCCAATCATAGAATACATCAGTGGATGATTCCTCCCAAGTAGGCCAGACATACCCATCATTTTCCAGCGAAGGATCATTGCCTTCACCGTATTGTAGATGAGGCTTTTGTCGAAAACAATTTTCCCATCTCTGAGCATGTGCACTTCGATGAACGGCCTGATACTTTCAGACATTTTCACGAAGTATTCTGTTGGAATCAACTCCCAACGAGGCTTTCCCGTGTCGTACTTTGTTCCTTCCATTCTACCTCCTTATGTCGGTTCGAACTTGGTTTGAATGTGTCGGCGCCACCTCCGCTAGAGACAGAAGCTTTGAATAAAGTTTATTCGAGGAGCTACTTCCTCAGCCCCATCTCGCGGGCGACGTCACCGATACTGCGGTCGTAATTCTCGGATGAGTTGCGAAGCAACGCTGCATCGCGGTGCATGTACAGATTTCATGCTCCCTGACTCGGGTCGATGCAAGTTGGTGAGCAACGAGGTCCGAGATATTACGACCGCAGTATCGGTGAAAAGTGTAGGCAGACGAATCATCTACCCGTTCACCGCTTTGAACCTAACATGGCCCCTAAAAACTAACACCTAATACTTTTTTTAAGTGACAATTTCAGAACAGAATTGGTATCTCCATCATCTTGCATTTTTATTAAATCCATCAAATATTTACCGCCACTCTTACAAAGGGTACAATTCCCCTTCCCTTTTTCCTGAACATGTCCACAATATCCACATGACTGAAAGCCGACTCTTTCATCATTTATAATCTCTTCAACAAATCGGCTCGAAATGCTCATGGTGCTCTCTCCATCAAAAATTTTTACAGACACATGGCGAGTATTGAAAGGCTTTTCAACGCGAAACCATCTATCGCCATTTTCTTTGAAAAATTCTCTGGTAGGCGATCCGACACTATACGTCCTATACAAATCACGAATAAATTTTACTATCATGAATTTTCCTTTGGAACAGCAACAATTTCACAGTCTTTATCTTCAAAAGTCTCTACCGAATCGACCTGGAACGGCTTTTTTTTATCTGTGTTGACGGCAAGAAGATTTTGGAGAAACCCTATAAATTTGTCAGCAAAATAAGATTCCATAGTAATGGTGATTGTCGTTTTAGACATAAACACCTCCTATGGTATAGTTTACACAAAGATAAAAAAAATAACGCCATAAAAGACGTTATTTTTCTGAATTAGTACCGCTCTCTTCCTCCCCTTCTCTGGTCAACTCTTACCCAGTTGCGAGAATGGTAAGAGCACTTTGTGCACCATTCGCTATTTGCAGAGTTCACCATAAGATGCCCATCGCAATTCCCTAGAGGACATGTTCTAGGTGTCCATGTGCCAATAAGTTGGTCATCCTGTTTGTCTTTCATGAAGATTCCCATTCTGCTGCTACTAAATGAGTAATGTGAATTCGATGCAGCTACAAATTTACATTATTTGTCAAAGTGCCATTCAAGAAATCTCGCAGATCTTCCTTCGTAACCACGGCGTGAGATAACTTTGGCAACTCTACCAACAATACGATCTCCCAGACTCATCCATTCTTTGACTCTTTTTTCGGTTCCAATCTGACCTGGACCAAGATTGAATTCTAGACCGCTAGATCGAGATCGGAAACGAACGACCCCTGCAGTGCGACCTGTCGGCCCATATCGAAGATCATTCTTTACCACCTCCCAGTCGTCCGGATCAGCGCTCCACTTTTTCTTGAATCCATCATTGATAGAACCGCCAGGAGGAACACCGACCAGGCCTTCGCCTTCATTGCAATCTGGATCTACGAGCTTTACAAGTCTGATAAAATCATTTGTGTGTTTTTCTTGGATTGACCTATTGGAAAAAAAATCCAAATTCGACACATCCTCCCCGCCGAATTTGTCAGCCCTGTACAAAAACAGCTCTGGCTTCAAATCTTTTGGCCTGATCTTGTCTGAATTCAATATACCGCCGGTTTCAGAGGAATTCAAGTAGCTTCCATCTGATTTTCTGAATTTCAATTCTCCAATGCCAGTAAAGTCTCCTCGAATGGAGGCCAGCTCTGGAACTTTTCCTGTATATTCTATCCTCCTCTCAGTCTTTTTGCTGATGCGTGGACTCCATATTGTCGATCCTTTCGGAGTTTCAACAATATACGCAGCGGCAGCATCCTCTTTGAGGGTAATCGTTTTCGGATCCACCTTCTTGAGAAATCCCTTTATATCATCCTCCATTTTCAGAGAAAGTTTTGGTTTCAATTTCGGAGGATCTTTCTTCATTGGGCCTACCGAAACAACCTTTCCAAGTCTATGAAAATACAAGACGAAGTCCTTGTTCAGAGATGGTGCGTATATCTTAGAGGTCTCGCCGTTTGTTTCTAATATCTCGACGGGTTCCTCAAAAATTACCTGCCTGATTCTACCGGAACCATACCCATCTATTCCTGATCCTCCGTTTTTCCATTGCATTCTCGCATTGGACGGGGAGTGGTCTAAATTCTGCGGTATCATTTTACCAGAAGAAACATGGTTTCTCAGAAAGTTGAGGATGCTCCTTTGCGAATCCTTCGTAAGTAAGCCTTTTCTTCCAACTTGAATAATATCCTTTTTATCGTTGGGAACCCGAACAACGAAACTGACGTTGCCAATATGGATGTCAATATGCCGGCCAGCACGGTCAGCATCGTGGAAAACGACCACCATATTCTCAACTTTTCTTTCAAATTCATTTCTCTTCTCCTTAAACCATGATTTACCTAATCCTCCGTTAACTCCTCCAAAAACCTTAACGCTTGACTCTGAGGCGTCAACAAGAGATTTTTTGAACGGTTTCTTCACAACATGGGAAAACGTAGATCTTACAATTCTATCTCCCAGAATCTCTGATAGATGCCGATTACCAACAAAAACATTAGATATGTCATTCAGGCTTCTTGCGGCTCGAAGAACCCCCTTTATAAACCCGGGGACCGCAATCACATCAATAGGCTTGGGTGATATCCTGGAAAATAAATGAAGGCCTTTTGAAATCGTTTTATTCCTTATCCACATGAGATCTCCATTCGGCTGACTCGCAAAGAGTTTTGACAATCAGAACGGAAATTACAGGAACAACCATTTTCTTTTCTAAGAATGGCGGCAGCGGCACTTTAGATATCCGGTTCTTCAAAAGAAACGCCACCCCTATAGAGGCAAGCGCAAGAATAGTCGCAGACTCCCAGTTATCATGGATATCCCTTAAGATATCTTCAGATTGAAGAATAATCTCCTCCGATGTTCTTGAAAGGATATCCATTGATTCATGAAGCGCTCGGGCTTCATCATCTTCAAAATAAGGCCCCAGCCTTCGAATGGCGTCCATCCTTTTAATGAATTCGTACCACATTATTTTCTCCTCATTCTCACAAAACAATGAGCGGGAGCTTCAACAGTTTCTTTATTGAATACTCGCTCGAGAGAAAAAAAAGTAATCCTGTCAATATTGGTGTGCACGTCAGTCACATTGTAGAATGCGCCCTTGACAAATCGAGTATCAGGAACACCCTGGCTACTCAGCGGGAGCTGAATACACTTTACTCTGAAAGTTTCCATAATTTTCTCCTTAGAAATAATAGATATTCTCCCCATATCTATTATCCCATAAAAAAAAGGAGAATAACCAAAAGTTATTCTCCCCCATCTTCAGCAATGGAACGATTGATAATAAAGTACTATGACGACCAGGTCTCGCGTTGATCGTGGTGCCGAATATTCTGAAGCTGAGTCATTGAAGCGTAAGAAATGAGGCAACTTGATCATGCGCGGACTAGGTCGTCGTAGTTACTTTTGTTCCAGATGATAAGTCTGGCACCCGTCGAACCGACAGGCTTCAGCCTGAAGAATTTCAATGCTTAAGTTTGATAGCAGTTTTCCGGTGATCCGGAAGTGATTCCGGAGCACAGGAAAACTGAAGTTTCTTTTTGTATCGCCCTGGTGAATCACCAGGTATAATATCCATTGAATTGAAAAAAAAATCGTTTGCGGCGTGGTTAATGCCTGCGCATTTCAGCGGGTATGGTGGGCCGTTATAGGATTAAGGGCATCCCCGCCACGCAACTATTCCAACCCCAATCAGGTCATTACAACACAAACGAAATCTCAGCAAAGATAGAAATGCGTGCTGCACCATGAAGGCGTGAGGGGTAGGGTGAGTCGTGTTTTTGTTCTGGATCTCCAGATCAAAAACTACGACGCTACCCGGCCCCTCTGACGGAATGGTGCAGGCACTATGCCATAGCTTTTAAAGCTCTCGCGTCGAAGCAACGTGGCTCTGGCTAACCTGAGATTTATCCCCTAAAGAGGTCGGTATTTAATACATCAATCTCTTTCATTGTCATGCTGAATGGAGGTTCTCCGGATAAATTTACAAGAACAACATTATCATTGACAAATCTATGAATCATCCACGGAATACCGTTGATAAGAATTTGTTGTTGTATATAAAGATTTTCACTTTTTGTCTTCTCGACATTGTTAACGCCTCCGGTGGGAGACGGTATGAGTTCAGGAAACCTGACGAGCTGCACCACCTGCTGAATGAATGACTGCCAATGCGGAAGCTTGTGGCGATGTCTTTGAATGATAATATTTCTCAATGTTTTGTAACTGAGACCCCATTCTTTTGATTGTAACACGCTCTCAGGAATGCGCTTTTTGAGTGTGAAAAAATCTTTTGCCCTGATTAGCTTATTGAGCTCCCTGAGCTGCCCCCTTGTTACGCCATCTGGTTCAAAGTCAGTCATAACAAGAGGTCTATTCATAATAGTGTGCATGGTGGACTCACTCTGCTTTGTTGCTATTCGATATGTATCCGATTGCTGCCACCAATACCGAGGAGCACGGACCATAAACCAGACCATCATTGATTCCATGAATTTGTTGTGGCCAAGATCTTTAGTTGACAAATTAAAAGAGACCCTTGACATGTTGGATATAGGTTGCTTGTGACTGAGAGAAAGTCCAGCCATCGCAGCCCGATACCCCGCCTCTTCTATTAATTCAACATCCATTACAATGTCTTTCAATTAATTTATCCTTTCATTGTTGAGTATGGATCTCAGGCGGGATATGGTATTCACCTGGTCAGGATGCCTTCTTTCGAGGTATTTCTTCATAGAGGCAACCTCTTGTCTGAAGACTATGCCTCGAAATTGTTGAAGATTCCTCTCATGCTCTTCAGCGTGCTTTTCTTTAAGCGCTTTATCAGCAAGTTCAACTATCCTGTCCTCGGCCTCTTTGTCAAGCTCAATATTCCCACCTAAGATTATCAAACCCATAGGTTACCTCGAAAGAAATTTGTGCAATATGGAAGGGAAGATGACAAGCGAACTGATTGTACTATCGATATTTTTGAAATGCTCAATCGCTGAGTATGGGTCCTGGTAGAATTGGGAAAGGTCTGTGCTGCTATCAAGAAAATGCTCAAGAACAAGGTTAATGTCTATGATGTTTCCAATAGCAAGCCTTTGACCTGCCGTCCTCCCGATTACTAGATCATGATTATACTGCTTTGAAATGACAACGAGCGGCATAAATTGATACCATTTATCAAAACACCCAGATACCACAACAGTTTCGCCGTTATGAACCCTTCGTTCTATTTCAAGAAAAGCCCAGTGCATACATTTTTCATAATTGGAATTTTGCCAGGTTCCAGTATCGACATGGCTATGTGCTTGTCCCGTAAAGATAAGTTCGTTAACTGTATTTTTTACGGCAATGTTCTTCCCCGTCTCACATATTACCATTATCTTTTTGTCTTTGCACTCGAAACCTTTGTTATTATCAAGTTTGAACCTCATTGTTCCAGTTCGAGAAATTTCCCGAATTCCGAATATGGAATCTCTTATAGGCTTCATTACATCGCGTATAAGAGGATGGTCAATATCGTATTTTTCAATCATGAGGTCATCGTTTTCATCAATCAAAAACGAATGACGACGAATATCTTCACATTCTGTTGAACCGTCAAGGAACCTGGTTTGCTTGATAATTGCAAATTCCCCGCAAATAGATTCTGGTGTTGATTTTTTCTTGTCTATATCAATCTCAACCCATTTAGTAATATCGGAAGATATTTTCTTCTTTCCAGTGTTTTGAACAATGGCTTCTATTTCGGCGGCTATACTATCAAACTGGGATTCGTCGATCCCGCCTACTTCTTGAGAATCTTTTGGCTTTTGCGGCTCACCTGTTTTTCCTTCGATTTTTTTCGGTATGGGCTTTCTATTTTTTCTCATATCATAAAAACCTTTTCGTATTTGTGGAAAAAATTGTAGGCATCATAGGGGTTACCATAAAATAATGAAAGGTCGACATGCTTGAAAGTTTCTTTGATTTTCTCATCAGAAACAAATCGCTCTTTCATTGCATCTATTATTTCCCCCGGTGTGCCATGTATATTTTCAAATTCCCCTCTCATAGTTATGAGCCGGATGGGTATATCATATTTCTCCGCAATAACATAATAAGGGGCGCATTCCGACCTGAGCGTGAACGTGTTTGAAACTACGGGGATGACATTTTTTCTAACAGCATTTTCAGTATGAGCGACACACCATTGATGCGCTATTGACAAATTTGTTCGTTCAAATTCATACCCGTCACCCGTCTCAAACCAATTATCAGCCTCGACATGCATCGTGGCCTCAGGCATCTCCAGACGGATTTGCCTTGAATATGTGGTCTTCCCTGAGCCGGGAAGGCCTCGAATTAATATGATTTCTCTCATGGTATTAACACCTGTGTGAAAAATGGATACGACTATACCTCGCCAACCTTTATGACAACATCAGACCCTTTTCTGTTGACGACAACTTCTTTGCCGATCATGCGATCGATACTTTCAAACAGCATGCCTTTTTTAGTGCTTAAGACAAGTGTTACTCCAGACTTCATCTTGAGGGCACCGACTATCTTCTCTTCGTTTTTTATAAGCTTTCCATCGTCAATCTTGAAACCTTTTACAACAGGCAAGTGCCGATGAAAGTTTTCCTTCTCGCATGACTTCTCAACCTGTTCAAGTTCTTGTGGGGATTCAACAATTTCTTCTCGACCATTGATTTTGAATTTTTTTGGCATGATATTAACAACACACCCTGTATCCGTCTTTGGCTCACCAATCCAATCGGTCTCTCTGAATATCAGATCCTCAAGCTTTTTCTCATCGTCTATTGAGATGACAGCATTGAACATGATACTCACAGTTACAAAATTACTTCCCATATTTACCCCGATGTTATATCGTCAACTTCTTGCCTTACCCTGTCCTCGAAAATCTCCTGGTTGATATAATCAACCTCATCTTTGTAGAACTTGGAATATGGCTTAACCTTTGTTGAAATTATCCATGCTGCAAAAAGAACAGCTGAAACCGAATATCCAACACAGATAGGAAAAACTTCCTTTGGAATATTGAGAATTAAAACTCCAGACGTCATTTGAATTGCCACAGCGATCGAACATATCAGAAATATATGGCATCTGGATCTGTACAAATAAAAGTTTGATTTTGAATTCCACTCAATAAGCTTCTCCAGCCATTCATGACTTACATTGTAATGCGGTTCATTCATAATTCTGTTACCTCAATTCCAAGATTATTAACAAGCCAATTAGCTACGATGTTCCTGTGACAGAAGCTCCCTGTTTTCTCCCAACATAGCATTATTGCATCTTTTCCAAGTTCGTGATATACGGTTTTAGGATCAATAGATCCAAGGATTATTCTTAAATAAGTGTCAGTATAATATTTCTCATCGTGATCTTGATGATACTTTTGTAGCAACCAATTTGGCGGAGCAAGCTTTTCATATTCAAGACCAGAAAAATAATCAGGAGAAGATCTTGCTATCGAGACAGCGTTAGGATGAGAATGGTATTTTCTAAAATATGACGTATACATGCTCGACCCCTTATAAGAAAAGGGGTGGAAACCCACCCCTCTTTTTATTAAACGTTATGGGCGGCGCCATCTTCCGTTAATGTATTCGAGTATTTGCCTTTCATTGTAGCAAATGATTGGAGCGCCACGAGTAATTCTACACGCACGAAATCCGCCCTGCTCAGGCCTGAGATAACGATCCCCGTTGATGCTTGCCTTTGCCGTTTCGAGGTCGTAGAAATTTTGGGTAATTTGCTGGCTCACAACTCCTCCTGAAGTTGGAACTTCAACATGAAACCCGGAAACTTCATACGAATCTTTTGAAGAATCGGCAAGATGGCCGTGCTTTATTTGGCCGCCCTCTTGGGATGCATCGCCACTCGGAAGCTTCATTGGACCGGTCGTCTGGGGCTTTGTTACACCCCCTTCGTCTTCTCGATCTAGGCGGGCATCCTGAACCTCTCGATCATCAAAGCCGGCTTTTTTCGATTCCGGCAGAAGCTCTTCTACCGTTGCTTCTGTAGAATCTATGACAACAGGGGAATCTTGTGTTTCTCCTGTATCGGCGTCGATTTCAGACATAGCTGCTTCCTCGGCCTCCTGAGCATCGCTTCCAGCTTCTTCTCCAGATCCGTCTTCGGCAACCTCTTCCGTTTCATCATTGATGCCTCCATCAACAAGGTCGGCCATCGGATCGTTTTCAGCTCCGGCACCGTATGATACTGCATCGTTTGGTGTTGTCACTTTGCCTTCTCCTTTCATTCTAAGAATCATGAGCTACCGCTCCCCCGCTTTCCTATGTAAAATATAGATGTTGACTCTCCTCTTCATAACGGCCTTGGCCCAATTGGTGGCATCGCCATTTTGTGGGAATTTTTCTGATGCCTATGGAGATAGTTAAGTATTATCCTTTCTCCAACAGGAGACATGAGTGAGCGGAATTTACCACTTCTTGCATTATAATCGGCAACATTGTGAATACAAAAAGATTTACAGAAATCCATAGCTTTTTCAATATCTTCATATCTGGCCCCAAGCTGCTCCTCATCAGTCCTTTCGTCTTCCCACAACCCATCAGTTGGGGTAGCCGTTATTATCTCTTTTGATATCTTGAGATGCTCAGCAAGCTCCCAAACCTGGGTTTTAGTAAGCTCGCCTATCGGACTGATATCGACTCCGCCATCTCCATATTTTGTAAAGAATCCCACTCCAATGTCTTCTACTTTATTACCGGTTCCCGCCACTAACAGGCTATGATTAGCGGCAAATGAATAGAGAACAGACATACGGAGTCTGGACTTGAAATTGGCCGATATCAATCCGCCGGTATCCATAAAAGGCCTGAGGGTGACCATCGATTCTTCAAACATATTGGTCATGTCAATATAATGCCACATTACATTGCTAAACGTCTTTGACAACGTCTCGCAATGCTCTTTCCCGCGCCTTGTCTGATCAGGGTTCTGGTGGATAGGCATGACAAGAAGCTTTGTCTCACGCATCGTACGAGCGCACAGAGAAGAGACCAGAGCGCTGTCGACTCCGCCTGACACTCCAACAACGAAACCATTTTTCGTTGATTCTACAGCATACTTGTTCATCCATGCACAAATAGCACTTGTTGTTGCTTGTAAATTCATGTATAAATATCTCCATGATTTTGATATCATAAATTACATTAGAATAACGACTAAAAAAAGGGGCCATTTAAGCCCCTTTAATTACGCTTCTATTTCTATATTTTTTGATTCTCCGAGGACCCATTTTAAAGCCGCGACGACCCACGGTTCCTCGATAACGTCGAGCATCTCCTTGATCTCTTTCTTGGGGCGCAGGGAGACCTTCTTGCCAGCCTTCCCAGCAGCATTGCCGACTGTGGGCCTCTTCTTTCCGGCCTTTTCAGCGGCCTGTATCAGCTCCTCAGCAGCTTCCTTCTGCTCGGCTGGCTCCAGCTCTGCCAGCTTCGCAGCTGCCGTTGCTGAGATCATGTCGCGGTCCACGGCCTTTTTCACGAAAGCACACAAGCTGACGATCTTCATCCAGTTTTTGACCGTCTGAGGGGTCACACCGAATACCACAGCGGCTTCCTGCTCAGTACGACCCATATCGAGGAATTTCTTGCATTTCTCAGCCTTCGCGATTGGCGAATCGTTCTGGCGAAGCTCGTTTTCCGATATGAGAACGCCGAACTGGTCTGATTCGTTGCCGCGGCTCAGTACGACGGGAACACGGACTGTTTCCTTACCCTGCTTTTTGAGGCGCTTGTTGGCCTCGATGGCTGACTTGACGCGCTGGCGCCCGGTGACCACCACATACTTTTCTCCGCGACGTACAGCCTGGATGTTCTGGATAACGCCCTGGTGCATGATGTTGAGGACCATATTTTCTTCGACAGGTAGCTCAACTCGGGGGTCGTAGAGGGGGTCATTCTTGTCTGTTATTATTGTGAGGCTTTCGGGATCGGCCATATACATGTTCGATCTCGGAGATTCGATTACTGAGACTGGTGACATATGTACACACTCTTTCCAATTTTGGTGGTCTATCTTGAATCGATACATTGAGGTCAACGGTTATCACAATGTTGCCGTTATTGTCCCTCGTTTTTTTTGTATTGGTATCCGCACTTCTTTAATATTGCCACAATTCTATGGGAGGCAATTAAAAATCGAATACATTCTGCTACCACCGTCAGTAAGACACTGCAGCTGGGCCCTTCAGACGGCGGATCCCAGTTCAGTCACCATCTCCGAAGGAGATGAGCGATAATCCAGCCGAAACAGCTGGACACTCAACTTGTTTGTGATTTTATTACCAATCAATCAGGTTTTCATGGCCGCCATTTGAAGGAAAACCATTTTCATCAATTTCTTTTTGACATTCAGCTATCGCTTTCGACGCCTCCTGCTTCGTCATGTCCCGTATTCCGGTCACCGGCCTCCCCAGGGCCTTCCTCATGTTCGCCAACGCCATCCTTTGTTTCAGAGTTGCTGGTTCTGACATTTGACATCCTTTCGGTCATCTTGTCTATCAACTCGATATAGTTGAAAGCTTTTCCGTTTCCGGTTCCATCACTAATCCACACTCCTGGTGGAAGTTGTTCAAGTCCAGGAGCAATAGAATGAATGCCAAGCTTCTCGGCAATCTCGACAAGCGGATATGTAACTACACCTATTGCGGCAGCGTCTCCGTTTGTACTGATTTTTTCATCTTTCGGATCTGGAGCCCCAACAATACTAATACATGCATACCCCATAAATATTCTCCTTCACTATTTTTATTTCAGATAGTTAAAAAAAATAACACTACTTTTAGATTAAAATATCCCTATGAATATTTGTTACAAAATCTCTATGCTCTTTAGTAAAGAGTAATATTCTCATAAGATTGAACAAATCATCAGACCCATACATGTCTTTGAGAGGCTTCGATAAATTCCTCCGGCGCTCTTCATTAACAACACTTTCCTCAAGTTCTTTTCCAGTCATCATTATCCACGAACCATCTTCTTGTTGTATTGGCTTTTTATGATCACCATATACTGATTTGATATCCTGAGTGGCCCCAATCTTTATTAGTTTGAGCAAATCATCAAATGGTATTGGTTTCCCCATAATGGTGTAATATCTGTTAAAATATGGATCAAACAAATATGGCGCCCCATCGATATTCACTACGATAGTGATATGGGTTAGTATACCCTCAATTCCATAATTAAAAGAAGTAGCGCTATATTTATGTTCAAAAAGAATTCTTTTGAAAAATTCGCAATTCAGCCCGCACCATCCGCCTATTTCTTTTTTTAAAAATCTATTCTTGAAATAATCAATAACTTCTATATTCTTAGAAAATTTTTTGTGTTCATTTCCAGTATATGGGTCAACTGTCCAGGGAACAGTTTCAAAAACATAATACATAAGTGACGTGATATCAAAAAAAGTTTTAACACTCATACCCTAAAGCCTCCATTAAATGGCCGTGCTTTTTGACAAATTGATAATTATCATTATATGACAAATAATTCTTCCAGTCTCCTACAATGCCTTTACGATAATGGTGATCTTCTTTCTCGTCGCCCTTCTTTCTTCCGCCGGAAAGTTTTTCAAATTTATTATTCTGTATAGCCTTTCTTAAATCGTTTTCTAAAAATTCATATTTCAATTTATTCAAAGCTGTTTTTATAGAACCATATGTATCTTTAATAACGTCCTCATACCTTAAAACGAGATGTGGTATGGAATGTCTATGCTCGAGATATGATTGAAAAAATTCCGGATATTGTCCACCAGCATCAAGCCGATGTTGCAATACTTTATCAAACTCTTTTTTGTTGAAATACCCATTCATTATATCATAGTGAACTGAGGAAACACACGAGTCTCTCGGGTCTCGAACAAGAACAATAATATTAACCGAATCTTTAATAACATGAAGATTATGTATTGGAACATGGTAGGTATAGATATAGCCACCAGGATCTGATTGTTCTTTGTTAAGGATAGCTTTAGGATATTCTACCTGGCGTCCGGCGGGCTTCTTAAAGCTGTGAACATTTGGCAACTCTATTTTAAACCCCAGGGTTTGACTGAGAATATACTTTACCCAATGAGTGCCACATCGCCCACAAGTAGTTTCAAATATTGATTTTTGATTCATCATATTTTGCCAAATACCATTAGTCCATCAACAGCTATGTTAATTGGATCTTTAAACCCTTTAAAATTATTCAATCCGGATTTTGGCTTCATATCAACAATGCAATCGTACCCGCTTAGTAGGTCTCGAATGGGTTTATGAAGATGGTCGCTGTGTGTTCCAATAACAAAAACATCAACTATTCCTGCGTTGATTGAATTTTTTGCACCTTCGACAACCCTATGCTCTGCACCCTGAACGTCCATATGTATAATGTCAATGTGTTGAATTTTATACAAATTCACAAGATAATCAACAGAAAAAGTTGGCACGGTCAGGTTTCCATCTGTGTTAAGAGACTGCCCATACGAATCTCCTGACGGGATGGATGCTCGAAATTTTCCAAGACCAATATCTTTATCAACAGCACCAAATAAAGACACAGCCTGTATCCTATTATAAAGAAGCATCTGTTGCATCCATTTAAAGTGAAACGGTTCTGCTTCTACTGCAAAACATTCAACTTCTTCTATTTCAGTGTTTATTATATTGTTCCTCACAATCCCATTCACCTCTGCAGTTTGGGCACCCCACCCTGCCCCAAGCTCCATAAAAGTTATTTTCCTTTTGTGTATATTTTCAAGAATACTTAACATGCACATAGATTCAAAATTTCCAGAATTAATGGCCTTTTGACTATCATTTACATGATGGTCTTTTTGAACTTTTGACGTATGGACTTGGGAGCGAAATTGTTCAGAGTAATACATACCAGACCATGTGGACTTCCACCCTTTTTTTTCAGAGGGAAATCTTTTTTGGATAGATTTAAGATCGCGTTGTTTAATATGCATTAATAATCTCCATAGATTCTTTGTTAAGAAAAATTACATCAGCAAATCGCGTTCTACCAGAATAATCATAATGTATATCTCTGAAACAATAGAAGAATAATCCGAGCTTGTCAAGATAGCTGAACGAATCAAAAAATGTCGGAACATTTTTGTATTCAAGGGAATCGAACATCATTTCCATGATGAGTATTTTTACAGTATAAATAAGATTTCCCATACCTTGAATCACATTCAGGTCAAACCCCTGAGTGTCTATTTTTACAAAATCCAGAAATTCAACTCCTTCTTTCTTGGCCCAGTCATCCAGTCTTGTCATCATTACTGGGGCTTGAATTTCTGATTTTTCCCCAACCCTCTCAAGGATGGAATGCCTTTTCGGATGAGAATACTGATTAAGAAACGCAGGGCAATTCTGATCACCGACAGCCATATTGAATATCTTAGCACCACAAGGCTTTATACTGGAAGTATTTTTTAACGCTTTTTTATAACTGTCATAACATGGCTCAAATCCAAAGCAGGACTTGGGATTCATCAAATCCGCATACACTCTGAGGGCTTCACCGTTATAGCAGCCGACGTCTATGAGGTTGTCAACTTCGATCCTGCTGATCAGCTTGTTCCTCACATGAAACACGAACCGGCCGTCGTTCTTCTTCTTTACGAATGGAAATATCTTTGCCATTTAATCTCCTGTTAATTTCAGAAAGAGACATGAGATGCCCCGGCTGCTCATCAAGATTGTTCCATATAGGGCAGACCCTCTCATTGCAGAATGGTCGACCCTTCTTACACTTGATGAAATAAAAACAATTTCCCCTGTGTTCGTAAAGCTTATCCTCACATACTTTTTGCAGTTGATCGAAACTTATCAATCTTTTCATTAGCAAACTCCTCGAACTCTTCGCCGCCAAAACCCCAGCCTGGACCATTATAATGAAAGGGAGGGATTTTCTTTTCCATCATTGAAACAATTGACAGGAACTGCTCATAACTGAGCTTATTTATTTTTGTATCATTCATTCTGTTGTATTCTTTCGATTCTTCTATTCCCGGGATCCACCCTCCGGTATGCTCAACATGATATATAACTTTGGGTGGGGAAAAGATGTACTCACGAAATCCGTTACATACAGCGTGATACTCAAATAGAGAGTCTATGTGTATAGAGAACAGATCTGCCTCATAATACCCTCTAAGCTCGTTCCAGTTGTCTCGATGCATGAGTTGAAAATCACCGCACGCATTGGTGCAGAGTTCGTCTTTATTTGAAAGGTTAATTCGTATCAGATTTGATTTTACATCTTTCAATGTTCTCAGCCCAGGTTTCGAATCATATCTGAAAACGCGATACAGAATATTTTTCCTGAGATTGCATTTTGATATCTCTTGTATGATTTCATCACTAAAAAAAATGTCGACATTGGTCGCAACGATGAATCTTCCAAGCGCCCTTCGTATTCCAACGTTCTTTGCGATCATCTGATATATTGGAAAAAGATCACATTGCCCATATCTTCTGTGGAATTCCTCCGGAACCACTATCGATCTAAACGGACACCTGCTATGGTCTATTATTTCACGAAGTAGGGGCTTATCTTTTGGTGGGTTCCAATCAACCATGACTATTTCAGCCGAAAGGTTGAACCTTTCTATCTGATTCGATATACTGTCAATGCAAGCTTGCGTTCTCTCGTTAAGGTCCCCGCCATGGTTGTCGTTTCTCGATGTCATCACAATGCTGAGATACGGCCTATCCATCTATTTCCTCATCAATCTGACTGAAAATTTGCGGTATTATATCCATTACTATTGGATTGTTTTTGCATATCAGATAAATGGGATATTCGAGATTCAAAAGTCCTGACGGGTCCGCCAGGCCGATTGAGCAATCAGGAAAGAACCCCCTAAGATACATAACCGCGGACGCCGGATCCTTATCACCTATGGGCTGAATATGGTATTCACCTTTCTGCTTTCCGTCGATGTATACCTCTCTTACCCGAAATGATTTGAACCCCATTTCACCATAGGATATGTTTCCACCGCTTCCAACTGAAAAATAATAGGACTGAAGCCCTCTGATGTTAGGCTCATCTTTCATCATCACCCCCACGGATATCAACCAGCCTCATACGCAGGCGGTCAGAGTTTTCAATATAATCCTGAGCAAAGCAGTAGAGTACTGCTTGCATCCCGCCATTCTTTCTGCATGCTTTTTTGAATTCATCACGCATACTCTTAGGCATTTTGAAATTGACCGTAGCGATATTTTCTTCATCCATTTTCATGAACCCTCACTTTTTCATCTTTATGAACAGCCGGGTCGACATTGATTTTCTTATCAGATAAGGAGTCGACAGCCGCACACCAACACTTCCAAAAGGGCTCGTAATCTTCTGGGAACCGAAACTCTATACCAAGCTCTTTTATGGCGAAATCTACAAATTTTTCCCAGTTTTCTCCTTCTTTTTTACACATATTTTAACCCTCCTTTCATAGGTAATATATAAAAAAAATCTTGCTTATACAAGTATTTTTTGCACATCGAATTGCAACACTTAAAGTTTTACTTTAAGCGACCATACGTAAATTGCCATTCGGTCTTGACGAAATGTGATTGACTTCATATAATTTCAAAGGGCTGGCATTTGACAAAATACTGTATTTTGTCAAAATTACACTAAGTTAATTGACAAAATATTATCCTAAGTAAAAATTTTGCACTTTTTTTTAATCGGTTAAAACATTCCTCTATTTTTTTACTTGGTGTAATATTTTGTCAAACAAAATGGCACTTTAGACCTGAATAATACCACATTGTCAAGGAATAGCCCTTTGAAATTACACGAAGTAAAACTAGAATTTCCTTTAACTAATTCTTGCATTATTTTAAAAATCAATAAATTATAGATTGGCACGATTTTTGCTTAAATTTATATATATCTATATATATAAACTGTTGATTCTTAAAGAGTTATGGGTATATATGTACAATAATAGGGGTAAAATGACTATGTATTTCATTTTACACCTCAACATTCATTTACTTTTTTTTCCCGTCTACGTCAAGATGTGAGTTTGCGGGAGAGTATAGGCATTCCTGGGATGTTCAGAGCTACGGCCAATTTTTTGCCATTTTTTTTTCGTAAATTGTGGTTTATGAACGGATTAAATATTCTTAAACTAGGTTGACTTAGTTGAATTTGGAAATTTAACTTACATGCGATTCAGGTAGGAAGAAAAAATACTTAAAATATCTTGCATTTTTATAATATCTGTATTATATTGGTATTCAAACGAAAGGGAAAGCCTATGAATGAAAAAAAAGGTGTTATGGGTGCTGTTCGGGATTCCCAGACAAAGATTCCTGGTTCAGGTGATCCGGCCGAAAATAGGAAGGAAGAATTCTCCAGCCCATATCAAGACCATGTGGATGAGGGGTTCAGGAGGTCTGAGGTGGCCAAGAAGAAGGCTCAGAGCTCGATTGAGCGCCAGACCGAGGAAATGGTGGAGAAGGCGAACAAGGCCATGTCAGACACGTCTGACGCCGATCTGGAAGAGTTTGAGAAGCTTGAGAAGATAAGCGACAAAGATCTCGAGATGGCAGAGCAGATTGTTTTCAAGGGGTATGCTGAGTATGATGTCACGATCCCGAATATGCCTGACCATAAATTTACCCTGTGCACCACATCGGCGGAAGATATGAGTGTGATTGATGAGATCATATTCGAAATGGTGAAAGAGCGAGAAAGTGACGACGGTAATGTCGACCTTCCGATGCAACACGTTCAAACGATGAGGTCGGCACTTTTCCTGGCTCTTGGGTTCAAGAGTGTAGACGGTAAGGATTTCTGTGATGAGCCAATCAACCAATTGATGACTATTAAGAGAGCGATCATAAAGGTGAAGGATCTTGAATATGAAGGAGAGATGGATAAGTCTCGCCATCTTTGTGAAAGCTTGAAGAAGTCTGTGAAGAGAAGAGCAAATAGAATCCGAAGGTACCCGACCCCCGTGATTGATTTCCTGTCTCAGAAGAAATATGAGTTCGACAACAAGATGTACCGAATCATGATGTCGAAAGAGATAATCCCAAAATTCTCGGGTCAGTCACAGGGGCAGCCAGAGCACACTTCCTCTACACAGGAAGAAAGTTCGAATACGGATCAGTAAAAGAGTCTTTGGCTATCACTGTTTTTCAGCAGCAAAGGCTGAGAGATTTGATACAACCACTCTTTGCTGTGGCTGACCCAGATAAGACAGGTGGTTTGTTCAAGCAATATAGAGCGACACTTTTCCCCGAGGATAGGTTCAGTGATTTGAAATATTACAAGAAAGCTCAAGAGTCATTTGATAAGATGAGAAATTATAAATTCACAGGTCAAATTGTACATTAAAGAAACCATCAACATTTTTTAGCGGAATTTCATTATTTTTCTTCCGCCTTTAATGTATAATGAAGGGGTAGGCTTCTATTTGAAGTTTACCCTTTGTTTTTTTCGCTATATATATTATCAACAACTATGACGGCACCACCTACACCCCCCGAGTATGGACAAGGTCCCGCAAACTTCGCAGATGCTGGCGGTGGTGGTCCGTTTTCTGCATTTGATAACTCAATAAACTACCAGAACATGCTGCGTTACCAAATGGTGACGCAGTATCAGCAGCAGAACATTACTCCGTATTCTCTGCCAATGCAGATGCAAAGGCGGATAATGACAGGCCCACGATATTCATATGGAGTGCCGGGAGGGCAGGACAGGTCATATTACAATCGACAGGCCGAACTGAACCGTAGCGCATATTCAGGGGCCATTGCATCAGCAGCTGTGGGTTGGGGTGGATGGTCGGCCGCGGGTGGTGGCGCAGCTCTCGCCGGATTTGGTACCTTGGCAGCCGGTATTGCTATACCGCTTCTGGCTACAGCACCTCTATATCCGATGATATCCAAGAGAATGAATGAGGTGCTTGATCGACAGAAGTACATGCAGTCGATAGCGCTTGATCTCGAAGTCAATCGTGAAAAGCTTGGGATGAGAGGGTTGTCATACAATGAGGCCTCAAGGTACGGCTCTGTGTTGTCAAGCGATGTCATGAGTCGTGGCACTGGAAAAGGGGCGTTCTTCAACACTGATCAGTTGATGAGAATTCAGAAGATTGGCATTGCAAGCGGGATTTTAACCGCGAAGGGGCCAAGAGAAGGCACACTTCGTCAATACCGCGAAAATGTAAAAGAATTGACTGATGCTACTGAGGATATCGTGAAGACATTGCAGACAACAATTGAGGGGGCGATGTCTTTCATAAAAGAAGCCAACCAGATTGGCTTCAAGAATATTCCCCAGATAAGAAGCCAGATGAGGATGGCAAAAGCTATCGGTGCCACAACAGGCATGGGTTTCCAGAATGCCATGCAGATTGGTGCCGCGGGTGCTCAGGCTGTTCAGGGAACGCCGTGGGCTGCCCATGTGGGCGCATCGATGTTCCAGATGGGCGCAGTGCAAGCGAACGCGATAGCCAACACGAGCAGAGCTGGGGCATATGCTGTGGAGAGGGCTGGTGGAGTTGCTCAGGCGGGAGCCACCATTGCCGCGACGCATATGAATATCATGCAGTCAGGCATAGGAACGAGGATGGCGGCATATGCCATGAACCCTGATGGGACAGTGAATCAGGGTGCTCTTGACAGGATGCTCGGTGGTGGATTGTCTCCTTATGAAGTTGTTAGTGGTGCGAATCGTGTTGGATATGCTATGGGTACTAATCGAGTTCGATTTGATATGTTCAAAGAAGACCTCCTCAACCGGATGAGTGATGTTCAGAGGGGGCAGTTTGCAAATGAGGGGTTCAATCTATGGCGAAGAGGCCGTGGTGGCGGCGTAGAAAATCAAGCATATGCTTTTGCTCGACAATTTACAAATGACTCGGTTTCACGAAGGCTCATGTATCAATCGCTTTTGGCGCCATCACCTATGGCGAGGCTTTCCGCTGAAGCTGGGGTGCAGAGATTTATTTCTGGGCCAAGAGTGGGTATGAGAGCTGCATCCGCCAGGGGTATTGGTGGAGCAATAGTTTCTGGATACCGCGGCCTTGAAAGGGTTGTTGGTGGCGCCGTTGAGGGAACCATGGGATTTACCAGTGCCGGTGTTCAGCTTGCTGGAGAAGCTGCTGATTATACCGGTGGGTGGTTCACAAACAGGGTTAATGATTTTTTGGGAATGATTGGTGTTGGCGATCAATATGGATATATTTCTCGAAATGTAAACTATGGAAATACTGAGCAGGCAATGCTTGTGTCTCAAGGGCTTGCTCGTCGAGGCGACCCTGCAGCTCAATTTGAGGCATGGAAACGAACAGGGTTCAGGACAAGGAGGGCTGGTGGCAAACCGACTGTTGAAACTGGTGTAGATTATGGCGATGTTATCCTTGACCTGAACAGGGGTCAAATGAACACATTGTGGGAAAAGCTCACCGCCATGGGTGACGATGGGGCTCGAGAAATCAAAAGAAAGTTTGAGACTGATAATGAACTAAGAAGAATGCTTCGCCTTTCTGATAATGTGAAAAATGTCAAGGATTTTCCTTCATTCCTACAATCTATTCGTATGGGCTTTATTAATGAAATGAAGCCCACTGGCGAGAAATTTGTTGACGTCAGCAAGCGGCTTGGTGTAGACCCTGGGGATGAAAGACTTCGAAGGGCTCGTCTTGCCATATTCGAAAGGCAGGGTGACACAACAGTAAATCAAGCCCTCAATAGAGCCGGCGTAAAAGGCGCTGTTCGAGAGCTTGTTCAATGGGAGGAGAAGCAAAGAACTATTGCTGATATACCGTACACCAGTATGGCTGGTGGAAATTATGCTCGAGCAATGAGGGCCGCTAGACAAGGGATATATTCAGCTCGAGCTCAAGAAACAGGCTTTCTTCAGGGCGTATCTGCAGATCTATCTCAATTTGCGGAGTCGGCCGGAAGGACCTCCTTGCTTGGTGTGGCCGCAGGGGTGGGTGCCTGGGTTTCAAGAGCTGCTGGAAATATTGCAGGCGGAGCTGCTTATAGAACCGGGGCGGCTGAAAATGTTGGCGCGGAAGTTATGACTAATTATCAGTCTGCTATGCGCAAAAGGTGGCAGGCTGGCTCCGGAATTGAAACATCTCCGTACACTAAAGGTGAAAAGGAAGCTTTGAACCTTTACAAAAGAAATGAGCAAGTTAGGAGCGCTATAGACGCCGCGCAGTTTGCCCGCTCCGAAGAAGGGGCGGATTATGCAATTAAATTGGCCGACATGTATCGTCAAAGGGCAATGCGCAGCGGATATAAAGGGGCGACCTTTACAGGAGAAGATGTTGCGAAGGCAATGCGCGGCGGCAGGGAGGCGATGCAATCGTTCTTTGGAAAATATGTTGGACAGTTTGAAGGTAAGTCTGTAGATGTTTTGATGTCTGGGATTGATAAAAAGGCGGGAATTGATGAACAGCAGAAGATATTCTGGAATAAGCTTACGATAAAAAATGAAGTACCATTAAATGATTGGGAGGCGAGAAGGAGAAATGTTGAAGAAGGGTATGAGAAGATAGCTGGAATACGAGGTCAAATGGCCGGTGTTGCCGAGGGCAAGGTTGCAACGCAATTAGCTAATAACAAAGAGTATAGAGATTTAGAAAGAAAGCTTGAAGTAGAACAGGCTAAAACGCAAAAAGATCTCGAGCTGTTCAAGCTTGACATAAGTATGAAGGGTCTGAACAACATGGGCGGCGGAGGGAATCAAGCAGGAACAGCTGCTGCACCGATACTGAATTACTGGAATAACAGGTGGTTGCTATGAGCTTATTTAATCCATTCGATATTGAAAACAATTCCGACAATAATGTTCGGCCGTTTACAAGCGGATTTAAAGAACAACGATCATCTATTGCCACGCTTGTTCTGTATACGGTGGACCCGGATGTAACATCCGTCCCGGTTGATGATATATCCGACTTTGACGAGGAAAACAATCGTCAGGTAGTCAGCGCCCTTCGACCCATTATCGACCCCGTCAACTACCGGGTTACAGAACCATCATACGTCAAGGACAACATACCGGTCCTGAATGGTGATATTAACGGAGAGTATCTAGGGATATTTAACAACTTCTCTCTTTTACAGGTTATGGAAGCGAAGGACCAGATTGTCAAGCTTCATCAAAATTTTGGAAATAGCTGGAATCTTTTCTTTTTTGGTGATACTCCGAATGTTTATACATTTCGCGGCATCTTCCTTGATACATGGGATTACCCGTATTATCAAGAATTCATGACAATGTACGAGAAGTACTTGTCAGGAAGAAAGTGTGTTGAAAACGGTTTTAAGATGAAGATATCGTATGATGGGAAGATAATCGGTGGATATCTGATGAATATCCAGACAGTTCTTTCTGGAGATACTCCTCATAGCAAAACGTTTTCTTTCACGGTGATTATCACTGATGAGAATTTCATGAGAGATAATGCCGTTGTGAAGAATTACAGGTTCACCGGTGAAAGCGGGTTCAATAGGATGAACAACTATCACCGTGTGATTCGGCAATATCCAAACCTTCAACTTGGTGGCCGGCAGGATGTCGAGGGGTAGGGCTTATAATTACGAATTCAAGATGCTTCTTGAAGGGATAGAAATTCCTTTCAAGAGTGCGAATATTGTATGCACCCCAAATGGTGTTGAGATGAATGTAAATGTCCATGTCAATGAAGAGTTATTCAATCTTAAGCCAAAGACATCTGTTCAGATATTCTTCAGAGAATGGTACGGGTCCAATAAGGCTTGGCGATTTATGGGGGACGGATTCTTTAGTGGGTACATCTTTGGCGAAGACTCGATGGGCGGAAGGGCTGTCGGAATAACGTGTCGCGATTTCCGCATGGATATACGAAAGTCTCCCGCGGCGATTGCCTGGATGGGTGTAAAAGAAACACCTGGTACCCCACAGTCTCTTTACAGTGTCAACGGTCTCAAGCAAAGAATAACCACAAAGAAGCTAATCACAAATAAAGACTCTGGTGATGATGTCGTTGAGGTCGATGGTACGCCAACGAGACTCTACGATCAGACGGGGCTTATGGATCTTTCCATGGCCATTTCCAGAATAGCAGGAACCGCATACGGGAAGTCGGGATCTTTCAATGGTGGAAACGCATTTGATGCATTCAACTTTTCTACTGATGAGCTATCCGACTCTCAGATGGATAAGGCAAGTAATACCGGAAAGAAATATGCAAATGGCGGCCTCTTCCTTGATGCATTCATTCGAGGCATATGGATGGAGGCGGTTGGTGGTACAAGAGTGAATTCGTTTTTGAACAAGAGAATACGAGCTGATAAACGATTTTTCATTCCAAGAAATTATGCTGGGTTCAATTTCTGGAAAAGAAACAATTTCGGCCTTGAGGTTGGGTCGGCCATTATGGGCAATTCAAGATTCTCAAGTCTTGAGGCGGCAATGATGAATGTTGCCGGCATGTTTTCATGTCGTGTGTATTCTTGTAATACGCCAACCCTGATACATCTTGATCAGAGCAATCCTGGCATAGAATACATCATGGACCCATCTGTTGTAAGATTTCTTAGAGCAAATAGTGAGGAGTTTGGTGCTCCATACATATTGAATCAGACTATGCTTTTGCCACCTCTTGAGTTTACGTCTCCACCGAATTGTAATCTGTTTTTTCCTCCGATGTATGACAAGCTTTCTTGGCAAAGGGACGATGATGGCGACATGACCCGCGGATATTTCGGGGTTATACATTCCCTTGCGACAAAGAACGGCCCCGATTTCGGGCAGATTAAGTTTCAGGTTCCAAACGACATGTTTGGTGTAACCGCGGAAAAGGTTACTGGAGAAACAAAGGCGGAGAAGAAAATTACAAAGAAGCGACTTCCAATGACTCTTGAGGAAAGATATAAAGGCGTCAACATATACTATGGTTCTGTTGAGTACAATCTTGCTGCGGCTGACGCGGCTAAAAGCATGCTTCTATCTGTGGCTAATAAAAAAGAAAGACTGAAAGAGCTTGAAAGCAAGAAGGAAAAGATTTTGAAAAATATGGTCGATCTTGAAAAATCGGCATCAGAAGATGATACGACTTTGAATATTGATTTTGTTGCATCTAAAGAAGCTATTAACAAGGTTAGTGAACAGATTGAGTCAGCCAAGAGTGCCGCTAGTGCAGAGCAGGCGAAGGTTACCGCGAAAAACATAGTCGATGATGATGTTGCCAATGCGTATAAGCGGCACGCAATGATAAAGTATCTCAATGCAAAATACTCTGGGCGTGTGATACAGATAGACATGGCATTCAACCCATTTGTCATGTGCGGTTTTCCCGGGGCCATTATCAGTGCTGAAGAGACACTTGGGACCAATGTCACGAAGACATTTATTGGAATGGTTCAGCAGGTGAGCCACACCATTATGATAACTCCTAATGGGGCTGAGGCGGCAACAACAGTGATAATGAACAATGTTCGTTTTGAAGATGAACCAACAGATATGGATAAAAATGGTTTGCCACTTTATGTAAAGGCGACCGACCGAGAAAAGGCGAAAGTCAATATGTCTTCACTCGAATTCGAATCGACATATTTTACCCCTGATGCCAAATCTCCTGAGATTGTGGATGAGACAAGTACGAAATTTGATCTTAAGGAAAGAAAGATTGGAGAAGAGGGCTATATTTATGTAAAAGATTTTTTGACAACTAGCGAGTCAGATTTGAGCAAAGGAATAGAAGAAAGAATTTATGTCGACAGATCGTACGAGCCGAATCGAATATTCAAGTTTTATAAGAATGTCCTTAAGCATAGAAAGCAGCATTTTATGCTCGGGACAAATGGAAGTGATCGATTTGCTTATGACTCTATACACGAAGCCCTCTACGATCTTAGGAGATTACGCCCTGAGCTTTTGACCGACTACAGTCAATGCATAAGCTTTGTAGAACGAGAAATATGCTCTGCTGATGCATTTTACCACGGTATTTTAGGCCTTTCTTCATATGAACATGTAAACGTTTCAGGGTTGGCTATTGAAAATCAGTACGTGAATAGGACTGAGAGCTTTCTTGATTCAGTTATCCATAATGAATATTTTGGCGTATCAACCGATGATTTTGCTACCGACAAGGTGTCTGGGCTGAACATGAGAAAGGCTGGAGAGTTTAGCAGTATTAGAGAATATTCTCCAATAACTGCGTTCACTAAGGAAAGGCGCCAGGCTGCTGAAGCGTACAGAGATTCAGCAATCAAACGAGCTGCTGGAGTAACATTCAATGGCAGATAACATAGAAAAAATTATAGACTGGCAGAAGTCGAGAGACCCAAAATTGTTTTCCGAGCTGGTCATACAGTATCAGCCTGTAATCAATTCTGTTGTGAATAAATATAGATCGGTTGGGGTTTCTCCGGCCACGCTTCGAGCGCAGGCGACAACTCAACTCATCAAGGCTTTCAAGTCTTATGATCCAAACAGGGGTACTCAGCCAACCACTCATGTATGGAATCAGATGCAGAAAGTCCAGCGCGTTGCCACCGAGAGCTTGACATCTGGGCATATGCCAGAATATAGAAATATAAAAAGATCAACATTTGTCACTGTCCGTGATAATCTTCAGGATAGACTTGGGTATGAGCCCAGCACTCAGGATATGGCCGAAGAATTGAAATGGAGCCAAAATGAGGTTGCCAGAATGAATGCCGAACTTGGTGGCGAGGTAACCGCTTCTAAAGCTGAGTTTGACTTTTACGGAACTTCAACTCAATCCGAGAGTAGGGATAGGCTGCTTATGGATTATCTTTACCATGATCTCACTGGTAGAGATAAGACAATATTTGAATATTCTCTTGGCGTTGGTGGAAGGCCGAGGCTGTCAAACAAGCAGATAGCGCAGAAGCTCAATACAAATGAAATGGCAATTCATCGAGCCAAGAAATCAATGGCTGAGAAATTGAAAAGGTATAGATAGTGGCTCCTCCAAAACAAGTATGTTCGATATACGCCGAAGCGTACGAGCTATACGCCCGTCTCCTCGCGACTATTTCTGATATACGTAAAGCGCTTTCTCAATCCATAAAGATAAAAAATTCCATTCTTTATGGAACATTGTCCGTTGCCGACGCGGCTGTAGCCGAACTCGTGAATACGGCGGGGGCTGTTTCATCTGCGATAACTTCTCAACTCATGGCTGCCGCATCCTCGTCTGTTTCGACTGCGATGGACGCAGTTCTTGCCCCGATACTCAAGATATTAATATCAGGACCGGAGGCTGCATTCTCACTTATTGCTCTTCCATTGGAGGAGGCAATACGAGCAACTGATAGGGAAAGGATACACCTTAATAAGGCGAAAACGTATCTCAATACCGCTATCTCTCTTTTTGCAAAATGGACTGTAGGATTTGGTGGAGGCAAGTATGCTGACAGGATGACGCAGGCTCTTCCATACATTATTGACGCTATTGAGAACGCCTCTGCACTTCTTGATAAGCTGGATGTTGGAGATCAAAGCGGACTTACAGCCCAGTTTGACGAAAACAAATACAATCTTCTTCGATCAGATGTTACTACCGCCATAGGTATAACAAAATCAGATTCTATTCTTGTGAATACTTCAAAAATTGAGGCAAGGATTCGAAGCCGGGCTGAAAATGAATCCTCAAAAAAGATCTCTGAGATTAACATTCGATTCAAAAATGATAAGAGATCCGCGGCTTCTGAATATATAGCTTCTGAAAAAACAATAGATGATGACGCCACATATGCGGCAAAGATACGATTCCTTGAATCAAAAAGAAAGATTGATATAGAGAACGCAAAGCTTGAAGCTACAAGAAACGCGGCTCTTGATTCGTCTGTGTATGCGGGAATCCTTAATGACACCCGGGACCAATTTATAAACGATATGGCCATAATCGGGTCGTCACTTCAACAATTTGTAATTAATATCGGAAGGGCATACGCATACTATAAGGCGAGCCAATCGATGACGTATTCTTCGTACACCATACGCAATCTCATAAATACTCTCATTTCTTCAATGATACGCCTTATTGGCGGAATGGGAAACGGCACGGCGGGCGCGGTTCAGGGCCCGTTGCGTCTCGCTAAGAAACTTCTTGAAGCGACCAGGGATTTATATAGCGCAGCTCTGTCTAAATATTATTCAACTACGGATTCGATATCAGCAACTGAGTTAGCTTCTGATTTATGGGCTGGCCACGGTATGCTGAAAACAGTAGATACCACCCTGGCTAGTTCTATAACTCAAAGCATGATTGATGCGATAAATGCTGATGAGACGCTCACCGCCGAACAGTCAAAAATGAATATCCTTTTTGAAAAGATAGAGGAAATACCCGACTGGAATGGGCAGCTTGATGTTTGGGGGACAGATCCGTCCAATTCTTCAGTGGCCCCATATCCTGAATTGATATCATCAGTAACCGGAATGCTTGGAACGATGGCGGCGGTTGGTTTTGTATCAAATCCAGAGGCAAGAATAGCCATAAGAAACAGACTGTCTTCAAATTCGAGAGCCTTTCAAAACATACTTCGGCATAATGGAATTGTGAGCTCAGCGCTTCGTTCTTATAGTCCGAGGCCCAATGAATACACGGAGGAGTTGAGGAATGCAATGAGCCCGGCTATTCTGAAACTATTTTTGACTGGGCCTTCAGCATTCAACGCCATTGTGATGGTAGCCAGAATAGGCGGTGGGTTAATCAATATAGGGAATTTAAGCGAAGACCTCCCCACTATTGAAAACTGCAAAATAGCATACGCTGACCTATTTAGCGATATCGGGGCGGGCGCAGAGGTGTATTCAAACTCTCTCAGAAGGCCGGGGCAATTCGACAATAGAACCTCGAAGTATTATGAAGACACGGAAATGAAACGAGAAGAATTAAGAAAATTGCTTGCTGAGACTGATATACAATTTGATGGCGAGGCATTGTACAGCTCAGAATCGGAAGAGAGGTAATCTATGGCTGATCTTGATTTTCTTACCGATCTTCGAACCGGGTTCAATGTTTCTTTTGGTGATAACATAAAGAAGGTTGCCGGCAATCGAGCTCTCATGAATAGGTTTGAAATTACTTTTCTTACCCAGCATAAGGGGTACCTTCTTGGAGAGTCAAACAGCCAATTTGTAGATACATATGGCGGGAATGGGAATGTACTCGTGACTCAGCCACAAGTTTTGAATGACCCTGAAGGTATCGCGTCTACGGTGTCGGTCTGTATAGAGAGGACTGTCCAGTCAATGCAGCAGACGGAGCCCCCATCAACACCGAATAATGAAAAACTTGAGGGTGCTCAGCTATTGAATATATATATTCAAAATGGTATAATCATGGCAACAATACAGGTGTTCCCGGTAGAGGTAGATGATTATGAGTCGTTGCTTTCGGATTTGCCGGTAACGATAAGGTAACACAATGTACAATTTTTACGAGTTCATACGTCGGAAATTTGCTGAATATTCCCCCTCAAGCGGACAGCAGGGCACCCCGGTTGATGAGCTGGCTGTCAAGCCGACCGGACTTGTGATGGCTGACTTCAGTAATGCCCTGGTTGACGTGAGGGTTGCCAATGATATTACTCAGTGGCAATCAATGACTGAAGACCAACTTGACACATTCGGTAATAAGTACTTCATGCCTCGTGTTATTGGGCAGAAGGCTTCCGGATACGTTCGTATATGGTTCGACTACAAATTCAAATTTGAAGTTTCTACGAGCTTCAGAGCTGTTTCGTATAATTCCCTTACATACTCGGCTGTCCAACCAGGATTCATAAGCGCAAGCTCATTTAAAAAGTCGGATGACTCGTACGGCTTGTATTATGTAGATGTCCCGATAATAGCCGATTCAGAAGGGAATGCCTATAATATTGACCAGGGAAAAATTACAGCCCTTATCGGGATTGATTTCGATTATAAGACTGCTACCAATCCAGACGAGTTGAGAAATGGGCTCAATAGGGAGACGAATGAGCAATACTACAACCGCCTTCGCTATGCAATAAACGATGGCAGTATGATGAATCTTCGTAGTATGTATGCTCGTCTTCCGGAGTTTTTTCCATCGATTATTTCGATGTTTGTGGCAAACCCAGGGAGCAAATACCTGACGAGAGACCTCGTCTCCGGAGAAGATCTTTCCAGCCCATCAAAAACGGCCACATACCTTGGTAAGACTCAGGGTAGCAACATGGTAAAGCATTCGGCCTTTTACGGGTCGTTTCCACCTGAGGCTTGGAGCGAGGCTGCCGATTACCGCGAAGGTATAAATATCTCATCAGAATATGATTACCCCTTAACTATCGAAGCAAGCGATCTTACAGAAGACGATCCCGCATATCACGGATATCCACTGACGCAAGAGGCCACGAATTCGATGTATACCGGCTTGTTCTTTAATGACTATAGCGGGTATATGGAGCGACAAACTCAGAATTTATTTGACATCTATGAAGAAGAGGTCGGATTCAACAGCGTGTTGGTTCCGAATGATGATTGGATGTATGGGTCTCACTACAGGCCAAAGGGAGAGTTTGGTGGTCTTGATGAAGATGTAAAACCGATCGATGTGATGAATTTCAACAACAATACCATACGTCTCGCTGGTGGGTGCGAAGAGCCGATATCTGTATCAAAAGACATTGGAAAGAGAATAAATGTAAAGATGACCGGCACATTTATATGGCCGGCTGCGGCAGATGAAAGCGCAACGTCACTTAAAAACAATTTACAGATAATGTTTGGTGGGGTAAACCCGTCAGTAAACGGTGTGGTTGATGCGTTCAGCGGTCTTGGTTTTGGCGTCAGGGTCACAAAGCCATACGAGGCCATCACTGATGTGTCAGATCAGAAATTCAACTCTGTGATATACATTGCACACTCTGAGAGATATGGAACCGCGCAAGTATTTGCTGCGGATTTTGATGAATCTGATCATGTTTCAATGACTGATGTTGCAGCCTTGGCAGAGCGCCAATTCAGAATAGAGCCTGAAGAAGAGTACTCGTTCGAATTTATTGTGTATGATGACCTTCGGGTTACCTTGTACATGCAGAAGACGAATGAAAATACTAACCCACTTCTTACGCCTTCCAATGAGAACGAGCTTCATTTTGATCTTTCGTCCCAGGCCCTTAAGATATTCAGTCAAGAACTTCTGAACCCTGATACAAAACATTATGGAACGATGATGAAGGTCTCTCTTGAGGGGTTAAATGCTGAATCAACGGATGTCTGGCAGATATCTGATCTTAATTGTTTTGATGTTGACCAGCATAAAACCAATATGCTATTCGCAATTAACGTTAAAGATATGGAGGACCCTCTCACTGTTTTTATGAGAGCCTTTGGGAAAGGTGCGATTGAGGGGGTTGCCTATGAGGGTTACGAGGCTTTCATATGGGATAAAGAGGCGTATTCTGTCGCATCAAATACAAACTCAGAATTGACAAGCGGTGGATGGTCATCTATTGATGGTATATCGAATTCTGATGGTACAAAGGATTTAACGACGGGTCTTCTCAGCCATGATATTCAATCTTCTGATAGATATGTTGTCGACAGTAGATTTGGAAAATCAATATTCATACTCGTTACAACTTCTGGCGCCTCAAAAGCCTCTATTAAATATGGCGGCGATTTCACTGACGATATCGCCTCCTCCCTGAAGGTTGATTATATAAAGATTGAGAGCCGCGCATCGCAGTCGTACCACGCGAATAACAAAGCCGATCTTCATGTTGTCACTTATCAAAATTCAGAAGAGCCAGAATCTGTATCAACCGTTCTTGAAAAAAGTGATGATGATTCTTATTTCGAGATGAATCTCGAAAATGACTGTCAGATGCCGGTTATAGAAATCATTTCAGTGTCTGCCGGCGGGACCGACGAGGAAGTTCAGGCCATCTCTCCGACAGAGTATGAGATTGTTCTCGTGAATGACGAGCTTTACGCATCTTCCCAGGAGACGGTTCGCGTAGTTCTTTCGGACACATCAATCAATACGATAACGGTTCAGTATCTGTCGTACCCACTCGTGGAATCGATACAGGATTTTTTTGATGGAACAAACTTTGGAAAGATCTATGGAGACATTCTTGTTAAGCATAAGAGGCCGGTTAATATATCGTTCTCATTGACATATAAGGGCGATCTTAACACGGAACAGGTTATCAGTGAAATACGTCAGTATGTTGATGAGAATAATGGTCCAACATTTTCTGTTCGAGAAATGGTATCTTATCTATATAATGAGGGAATTGCCACATATGTGAACGAGCCAATCAATGTGACCTATTCCAAATACAATGATGATTTGAATATTGAGACCGGGGAATTTACTGATGAGCTTGATATTAAAGATATCGAGTTTTTTCGAATTGAAGATTTGACTGTAGAAAAAATATAAACACAGGGGTTTTCCATGATCGAGGGTGGCGCATTCGAAGCGAAGCTGAGTGCCGACAAATGGTTTCCAATTCGCCTTGTCGATGCAACTGATGGGTATTCAGAAGAGACTGGTATTGCATTTGGTGATGTCACCGCCAAGTATGGGTATGAGGCTGATACGGGTGGCATGACCGCATATTCTGTTGATGCAACCAATTGGAAGGAGACGGGCGACGGTAACTATTGGATTTCGATAGGGGCGTCTGAATTTTCTACATCAGGAAAGTACACAGTCAGAGTGGCGGCAACAGGATGCCGCACGGTCGTCTTCAATGTCGAGGTTCGCTCTTACACCTTCGAGGAGTGGTATACCGGCACAAACATTGTTGATCTTAAGCTTAAACAGATTGATATTAACAATGCTTATGGAACAGCCCTACTTGCAAAATCCACCGGGTCTAATGGTGTGGGTTTTGATATTCTAGGAAATGGTACAGGGGAAGGAATGGTGTGCAAGGGCGGAAATAGCCATGCGACGGGCATGAAAATTGAATCGGGCACTATTTACGGAATTGGTGTTGATGTGCAAGGGGGAAATATAGGTATAAATGTTCAAGGCAGGGATGATGTAAACCCGGCTTATGCACTTAATTGTCACGTTTCATCAGCAGATGGCCAGGGTGTTAGAGTGTCAGGAGGAGTATCTTCTGGTGATGCTATTTATATCGACGGGCGCTCTGGCCATGGAATAAATGTTCGTGGTAACGGGTCTGGTTCTGCCCTTTATCTTCGCCAAACGGCTTCTTCTCCGGCCCTTAAGATTACCGGCGGTACCACCGGTTTCGCCTCAGGTGTTTCAGCTGTTCTCGTTCAAGCCATGAGTGGGACGGACAGTCATGGAGTGGAGATTCTTGGATATGGTACCGGGGACGGTATTAGCGTCGAAGGCGGTTCTGGTGGTGGCGATGGTATTTCTGCCACTGGCGGGGATAGCGGGCCAGGTACTGTTGCAGGAAATGCAATAAGACTTACAGGGTCAACTACATCCGGCGCCGGCCAAACGGCTGAACAGGGAAATGGAATATTCATTAAAGAGCAATCACAACTTGGTCACGGAATACATTCTGATGCAACAGGGACGGGTGGAAAGGGGATATATGCAAAATCCGCCAACAGTGTTGCAGCACAATTCGAGTCGTCATCACTTTTCGGGTCGCTTTTTATTAACAATACCAATATTAACGCTCCCGCGGTAAATCTTTCCGGAGGAGCAAACGCCAATGATATTCAAGCAAAAGAAATTGGCACCCCTGTTGCGCTTGATGGTGGATCGGCTTCCTTGGCCGGAATGCTCACCAAGATAGCAGACGACAATGGCGGTCTTGACTTCAACTCTGCGTATGATAGTCTTCACGAGATGGGTGACGAGAACATCAAGATCAACTATCTGTACGACCGAGTGGGAATACCCGTTGCGCTGGATGGCGGATCAGCCACTGTCAGCGGTATGATGGTTAAGATTGCTGATGATTACGGCGGATCCCAATTCAACGCTGAGTATGATAGCTTGAATTCAATGCCTAATATTGGAGACTTGAAAGATCTTCTGTTTACCAGATCGGTCACCAACAGGCATGCAAATGAGAAGCCTCAGATCGTACAAGCGGGCAAGGGAACAAATCAGGTAACAGTAACCACAACGATAGACGGTAGCGGAAACGTTGAGACGGAATCACACAGCTAATGTACCAGTCAGGATACCTCGAATCCGAAATATGGGAAGAGGGGTTTGTCGACCCCCACGTATGGTATGTTAGTTCCGGCCCTCCGGATCTTACGTCCGGGTCGTATGATTCCGTTGCCCTTACTATAACCGGGCTTGGTTCATATTTCTTTGCCTATCAAGGTTCTGGGGATCTGTACTATCGTAAGGATGGAGGGGCATGGATACCCATGCCCCTTTATGTATCCTGGTCAGGATCACAGATAGTCGGCAAGGTTCTAACATCCCTCGATTATGGGGCATATGATCTTAAAGTCGTAAGAGACGACGCACTTGAAGACACTCTCCTGGATGCGTTTCAAGTCCTCCCAGCCGCATCTTCGATATATTACGTGGACGCAGACCAGGTGGCAACCGGAACGGGGGTATCTTCTGACCCTTGGAACCTTACCCAGCTCAAGGCGTACTTCAACTATGATACCGGATATTTCCCAACAGACGGGGACGAGATATTCGTCAGGGGCGATATTGATGCCCTGGTGACTGACGCATATATATTCAATGTTGATGTCGGGGACAGTAAGGCAATTACTGTTCGCGCATGGGATAAGGCCTCCAATGGTATGTTTACCATTGCAACAACAAACTCAGGGCTTGATATCTTCAGGATTGCGGCAACCAACTCTGACGTTTCAATTGTTTTGCATGACTGTGCTATTTTTCCTACCGGAACAGCAGGACCCTCAGCCGATCCGCTGATTATTGTCAAATCTCTTGATAATAGTTCAGGAGTCAATTCTTTCTCTCTGAAAGATTGCATGATTATCAGCGAGGAAGACATCAGTATGACTGGGGCTTCGGCTGCTGAGAAAACAAATATTACCATTTATGGCTCCACTCTCTCGCTTGGTGGAACGGCCACATTTGAAATCAATGAGTATTCAGATACTACATTGGTGTATGATACTGCGGTCAATATCGTCGATACAGCTTCTATCAATAAGTCTGCGGGTTCTCTCACTTGGGATCATTGCGAATTCAATGTGGCAACAGGATCTATCGATGGGGCAAAGACTGATTGCACTTTCGATAACTCTTCTCTTGAGAGGATGTATACGCTATTGACGGCAGCGTCGTTCTATGAAAACGATTTCAATATTAATATCTATGATATTACAAATGTCGGAAGCGGGGCCACATTCTGGACTGCAAATGACCTCGTGTATGATATAAAAGGGTATACAAGATCCGGTATTGGGGCCTTTAGATTTGAATCTAACACATATTATGTTGATGGTGACGAGCAAATAGGCGGCAGCGGCACGTCTTCGAGCCAATTCTCGTTAGATCAATTGAGAAATTATTTCGATTCCAGCATGGGTGTTGCATGTGGAATAGAGCCGACCGGGTATGATACTTTTCTGCTTAAAAACATTTTTGCTCCAATTGACAATTTCTTTATAAATGTGGACAATGTTATTGGTGGATGGGTAACCATAAAGGCTGCTGATATCGGAATTAATAAGGCATGGTTTATTGAAACCAAAAACGGATCTTAATAACTATATTGGGCTGGATTTATTATGATATTAATTGGAAATATTACAGATCTGCAAAAAATTGGTAATGACCCCGGTTATCTTTTGAGCGATGACTATGCCCTTTCAAATGATATAGATGCTTCTGCGACGGCGGGTTGGAATGGTGGTGATGGATTTGATCCGATAGGGTCTAGCGCGTCTCCATTTACTGGAACATTTGATGGGCAGGGGTATTCAATAACCGATTTGCATATAGGCAGGGGGGTTGTTGATGGTGTCCCCTCTTATATATCGTTATTTGCTTATATTAGCGGGGCGACCATTCAAGATGTCGATATTTCAAATTGCGACATTACTGTAACAGAAAGCATACCCGCTGGTACATGGACGGTAAGAATGGCGGCCCTGGTAGGAGTGGCTGTATCTTCAAATATATCTGGATGCACATCGTCGGGAACAGTTAACAGCAACATCACCAAGGTTGGAATAGGTTTATTCACTACTGATTTAGGCATGTCGGGCATCGTTGGTGAGTCGCAATTATCAAATATATCAAACTGTCAATCATCCTGTATTATTAGTCAACCCGAAACTGATATTGCATGCAATTCTGCCGGGTTTATTTTTAAAAATACAGGAACAATTACCAATTGTGAATCAACGGGGGATATCACCACTAGCTATCAAGATTGCTCTGGATTTGTCTATTATAATGAGGGTACAATAGAAGATTCTCATGCTTCTTGCGATCTTACATGTGCAGATGATTCTGGTGGCTTTGTATGGCAAAACGAAGCTTCAGGTATAATACGCAGATGCTACTCGGAAGGTAGTGCTATTGGAACAACTGCTGGCGACTCAAAGTCTATGGGGTTCTGCGCATGGTATAATTACGGATTAATAGAAGACAGTTATTCGACCATGGATGTTGTGGGGCTGTCTGATGCTGCCGGGTTTCTATACCAAAACAGGGCGGGTGGCCAAATAACAGGGTGTTATTGTACAGGCAATGTTTCAGAATCTGATGACGAGGCCGCTGGGTTTGTTATTAGCAACCAAGGCGATATAGATAAGTGTTATTGTACTGGAACCGTTGAGGCTGCCGATGATGCTGGAGGCTTTGCCGCTGATAATAGTGGAGATATTGAAAATTGTTATTCTTGGAGTGACGTCACGGCTATAGCGCCTTTTGGTGATGATGTGGGTGGTTTTGTTGAAAGTAATTCTGGAAACATAACAAATTGCTATTCCATAGGCGCCCTAAGCGCCCCTGGTGATATTGGGGGGTTTTGCAGATCGGATTCAGGATCTATAGTTTCTTGCTATTGGGATACGGACACGTCAGGGGCGGCGACTTCTGATGGTGGTACGGGTAAAACTACCATAGAAATGAAAAAGCAGGCTACATTTATAGGATGGGATTTTGGAACCCCCATTTGGTATATAGTAGAAGATGTTACATATCCCACTTTTGAACCCGGACCGTCTGAGTCATCCTCCGAATCAGCATCGGCTTCCGAGTCGGCTTCCGAATCTTCTTCTGAATCTCCAACACCTCCTCCATCGGGAGTTTTTTCCATAATTACATTTGGGCCAAATACATACTTAAAAAAATTAAGAGTGAAAGATTTTATTGTTACAGAGAACACTTCTTTTATTAATGACGTAGAGACCATTGACTCGTTTGGAATTTCAAGCAATCTTGATGTTGAGATAAAAAACGCCATGATATATTGCAAAAATGCCGATGTAGACTTCTCGCCTAATGACTCTTCAATTAATTTATATGGGTATGGAATAACGGTGAGAACTCCAGGCGTTTTTAGCACATTCGGCCCTTCGTCTGTTTGCAGTATAAACGACTCTGCTATAAAAGCAGATTCATTATCTGACGTGTAGGTATATATGCCTGTTGAATGGGATCATGTAGAAACAAATCGGCCGCAATCTGATCTTACGGTTACAGTTGCAAATAATTGCACCTTTAACTCTACCGATCCATTCAGCATATTTCCGTCAACTTTCGATTCGGAAGATTTTCAAGAAACCCAATTCATATATGATACATTCGGATTTGAAAATACCGGGTCGGGATCCACAGCATGGATTGCTGGTGAATACAATTATGGAATTCTGAATACCGACAGGGATGGGATAGGGTTCTTCTATTTCTATACAGCAGTTCCACCGTTCAGCTACGATGAAAGAAGCATCGGTGACGATGGCTGCGAAGAAGATGACTTTGAAAAAATTCATTTCTGGAATTATCTCAGTACATTCTGGAACTTTCTCGATAACAAATCCAGGGATACAATAGAGAATTTATGGTATGGGATGGTAATAGCTGGAGGGTCACTTACAAAGAAAGCCTCCAGGTTTCTTGCCGCTGTGGCGCCAACAACGGTCGACGTGTGCCAGTTTGAAGATTACTATGACCTTTATATGAGCCCGATGGCATCGAGACCTGTGTTTCTTGATCCGACACAGAGATCGCCAAAAACGATTATTAACCCATTGAGGACGATACTGGTTGAGCCGGAATATAGCGGACTTACCCCAGTTCATAGCGACCTTATAGAGATTACCGGCGACGATTATCATAAGATCCGCAACTTAGGTGTCAGGTCCAGCGGAAAGATAACCAGCGAATGCTATGTAATTATTCAGCCAAAATCAGAAGATATTGACATAAGGTATTTCCCTGTTACTGACTTCTATTCTTCTGAAGAGGCTTATGACAGGCCTGCGTCCGCAAGGATAAACAGAACACTGATTACTCAGACAATTATTGATGACGAGGGTCTTACGCAATCTGACCTTGAGGCGATGGGGGCCTTGAAGCTCACGTCTATTGACACGACAGATATTTCTCAGTATAAAGTAACCATTCAGTATGGCGGCGCCACCTCTATTGTTTGGGCATCTGACAGTTTGACGATCACGGTTGTAAAGGCCAACCCCAATCAGATGTCTGATATCGAGTCTGCTCCTGATACTGGAACTCCGTGGGCAACGAAGTTGAATATTTCGCCAAAGGGGGCCACAAAAGCCCCGATAATCAATAATGTTGATTTTGAAGATTTGTATAATTACGTTAACGCCCAAACTGATTCTGGAAGATATTATCAGAATGCAGGGCAAGTTTGGAGATTCTTTGATGGTTATTCTATAGCTGGTGGGGATACTGTTGGCGACCTTGGTGTCGGTGAGTGGGTTGATAGTATTGCAAAATACCGCTATGTCGTCGAGGTGGGCGGAAGTCTTGAGTATCTTGGATCTGAAGAATTCACCATATACTTCACAACCGGCAAGTCATATGACATTAACACCGAGGTTCTCGATCTTCCGTATCTAAACAGTGGCATAGAGATAGGCGGCATAAACTTCACCAAGGATATTGACTACGTCTTTGTTGATCACATTGTCGAGTTTAATGAAGACCCGTTTGCTGTCAGCGGGGTCGAAGTTGATTCCTATCTGTATTGCAAAAAGACACCTGTTATCGAAAAGTATCTATTCACGCAGCATGGCGGAATGGTGGGGATTGACGACTGGACTCAGTATAACTATCGAAATATATCCGGCAAGGCTGCACTGAACACTCTTCAAAAATCTTTAAGAAATGTAAGTTCTTTGCAAGAATATGAAAGAGCGATGAACGTGTATTATGGTCTCCCCGTCTCCCCGGAGAAATGTAAGGTCGTTGGGCTGTTTGAATCTTATGGGTACAAGGTTATCGGAATATCAGGGCTTACTGTTACGGTAGAGATTAAAAGCGGAGAGGAAATACATCCATTTGTGCAGCCTCAATGCGTTATAATTAATAGCGAGGGAACCCAGTATACTATAACTGGAATGATTACAGATAGAACACAGGGCAAGATAACGCTGAATACTGTAGATGGTATTAGTTACGGCGACCGTTTAAACGTACGGTTGAATAATAAGTTCAAATTGAAAAATGTCTATGCCGAAACATCATCAACCCCTGCTTATGTTGATGCGTATATCCGTGAAGGATTCAGGCCAATAAAACATGTCATAGATACCGTGAATACCATTACAGGTCGTTGGCCCGAACTGATCATCCACGGAACAAGCAAACTGTCCGTGAATTACGACGGGTTGTATCACGCAACAGACGCGGCGCCTCACCCGAGCGGTGATCCGAGCCTGATAAGGATAACGCTCTACAAGCCGGCTTATGATGAGGATCCCTTGTATAATGATTACATTGGCACCGACAGCGTTGATATGCAAGGAGGGTTTGCCCACCTTCCGTGGCCGACGCATAAATTTTTGTATCTCTACATGTCGGAGTCTGATAAGCTTTACCGGGCATATATGGATGCCCCAATGGATACCATATATGATAGCGGTGATTCTTTGCTGCAATACCAAATCATTTGCCGAAACGCATCCGTATTGAATGGTACATTGTTTCCAACATGGAATCAGTATAGAAATTTCAGAAGATCACCAGATATAAATACAGGATCTAATATCGTAGAAATGATATTCGCGGACCCATCCGGTGTGTTCGGGGAGTATTTCCCGGCACGATACCTTGAAGCGGAATGAGCTATATTGTATAATAGAGGAAGATATGAGAGTAGACGGCGACACAATCATCGACATGTTTGACGTTCTGCACGACAAAATCGTGGAAGGCGGAGCGCCAAAGATACTCCGGTGTATGGACTCCGGATCTAATATTCTGTGTAATATAAGTTTTGATGATGTTATTGTCGACCCAAACGTTCCAAGCGATTATTATTTCAAGGACCCCGTTGGATCTACAGTCATACGCGGAGCTGTTTTACAAGATGGTGTAGCGAATAATTTTGAAATAAGGGACGGGTCAAGCAACCAAATAATTACCGGCTCAATAGGCCTTTTGAATTCCAATTCAGACATCGAGCTGAACGCTATTGAGTGGCAGGCTAATCAGGTTGTCGTTCTATCTTCTCTCAAAATCGTTTTTCCAACGGAGAGCTGATCAATGAAGGCCTTTGTATTCACAGAAATAAAAGATGATTCGATATCCGGAGATAAAATCCACGGTGGAGCGATATCTGGGCTTACCGGCCTGGAAGCCGCAAATGTTGATATTGATGGTGGGACAATCGATGGAGTATCGATAGGGGCTTCGTCTGCAGCGTCATTGGTTAGGGCCAGCAACTACATTTCTATTCATAATGGCGTACAATCCCTTGCCGTTATGTCAACAATAGGTATAGTCCTTTATCAAAACGGGGTTCTGACTCCAAAAGTTCTTATTTCAAATGGCGCAAGCACGACAAGCTATCTTGATCTTTATAAGATCATATTCGGAGCGGATTCAGCATCCCCCGGGGTAACTCAAAAATTTCAATTTTATGGAACATCCTATTTCTCCGGGCTAATGCAGGCAAACGCAGATATGAAGCTGGTATCCCCGGCAAGGACTTACAATAGTATTGGCGAAATGATAGATCTTTTTTATGCCATGTATGTTGGCGGAGGCAATAGCTGGACTCCATGGTCAAATTTTACTGCAATAAATGCCGCCACCGGATCAAGCCTTGCCGCAATGAATGGGTACCCGATATCTGCAACACAGTGGGGATACGTGTCGCAGATGAATCAACCAGTCAGCACTTCCAACACGCCCACTTTTAACGGGCTTAGCGCAAATGGTGGAAATATCACCAATGTTCTAGGACTTACTGCTACTGGAGATATTGATACTTCTGGGGATATTAATTGTCAGGATCTGTCTGCATCAGCATTAGTGAGCGCTCCTGAAGTGCATTCAGATGAAGAAAATTACAATTCGAATGGACTAATAACAAGTGTAACTAAATATCCACAAGATTTATCGGGAAATAGTTGGGGAGCATCGTCTATATGGAAATCATCTTCTATAGAGAAAAATCCTCATTACTCTATGGATGGAATATCTGGAGTAAATAGCACCGACATAAGAACATATGAATTCTGGGCGGTGATGAATAAAACTGTTGGATCAACGCCTGGAGGGGTTACAAGGAGCATTTATTTCAATGACTTTCTCGGGTCTTCCCTTGCTGATTTGAATGATGAAATAATAGACATCGAAATAGAAGCAATGCAAAAGTGGAGTACAACAGCTCTCAGCTATAGATTTTGCTGGAGATTTCAAAGATCCACATCCTTGACGGCGAGGTATGCTATTGTTGGTTCTGGCAGTGGCCTTTCTTTGAGCGCTGATGGAATTTTTAATTCTACATCTGTTGGGTCAGCGACTGGGCAGAAGGTATCTCTTGGGCTTGATTGCCATATCACAACTGCTCAGCCGTACCTGATTCTTTACAATTCCACATCAACGTATGATGCCGTGAAAATGTTTTTGCATGGAAACATAACAATATTTAACACGTAAGGTTTGAAAGATGAAAGACCCTCAAATAGTCAGCGTTTCCGGTGAAAACCCAGATGCCGCACTCGTAGTATGGGGTGAATACGTCATTGACAATACAACTCAGGTTGCCATAACTCCACCGTCTCCATATACAATAACGGTTGACATTAACATTTTTGATGTCACTATTGGCGCTTTTTCTATTACCGTAGATTCGGCAAGCCTCATCTATGACCCCAATTCGAAGTTCTGGGCGATACCTTTGAATACCGGAACCCCTGTTCTGAATAATGGCACAACACTTGTCGACCGCCACAAATATGTCGCCAGAATATCTGAACATGGCAGCACGTTCAATATGCGAGAATTTTACCTTGAAGAATTTGCAATTGATGACGGCTCGTTCGAGAGCGCCCTCATGAGATACCCATTCGAGATAACAAATTCTCTTGCCGCATTGTCTGGAAACATGCATATTGTCTGGTATGATACTGTGGCACATTTCGGAAATGAAACATATGCAAAATTCAAGGCCCCTGCATACGAAGGAGGCACCGGAATTAACTATGCAACAGACGCTTCCCGAGTGACTCACCGGGGGCCGATAGCCCCTTATTAAACAAGAAGGGTTACGATGTTCCTCGGACAGATTCACAGTCCTGCCAATCCCTTCCAGGGGTCAGCGTTTTCCGCATATGGTTACAAGCCCGCCAGTGGCGTTATAGCCTTTTCCATTGGTGATCCTGGAGATTATTCTACAAACATGCCGAATGGTAGCGCGCCAACCGTCTCTGTGACGGGTGGTGTGGCAACTTTCTCCTGCCCTCAAACTGATCCATATATGGGAATAGGCGATCTGGTTTTGACAGGACTATGGAGTGTCTATATCGTAGGAAAAATTTCCAATAGACAATGGATTGTGAGGAATCCGAATGGAGATATTCCATCTGATAAGTCGGAGATCATGCTTATCAGAGTCGACAAAGCCTACAATCACCTCTACGGTGTCTTTGATCCGGTTGGGGGCGCTGGATACAAAATCGGCAGTTACGATCTTGTTGACAAAGAATTATCTCTGTATGTTCCATGCTACGAAAAGGCAACATACACAAGTGATACGATATCAATTTCCGGATGGACATGCTCTGCCGGTCACCACATTAAGGTGTACACTCCTACGGATATAGAGAGGGAGTGCAATAGCTCGCAAAGACACTCTCATTTATATGGAGGGTTCTTCGTTGAATCAAACGCGGTATCTACCCTTATAGAATGCGATTCAGACTACATTCATATTGATGGCCTCAGCTTGAAAGAAACCGGTGCATGTAATATCGGCATCGAGGTTCAGGGCGCTGGTATTGTATCGAATTGTATCATAGATGGCTTTGCAACAGATGCCATCAAAGTTAATGAAGCGTCTGAGGATGTGGAGGTTATTAACAATCTTGTCTATAGCGGTTCTGATGTCGGAATTGCAGTAAACGCAACAACAAAACTTATTAATAATACCGCATATGGATACCCCACTGGATACGAGTTCACGTCTCCAGGTGCAAATACTTATGTAGTAAATTGTATAGCAGCGAACAATGCTGCAAATGGATTTGACGCCTCCTCTCCCCCAACTCTTTATAATTGTGCCAGTGATGATGCCACTGTCGGTTCATCTAATGGATGCATACCAAATGCGGCAATTAAGTTTTACGACACCAGCGCTAATGATTACAGGCTGACAAACGCAAACCGTGACATATCGGGGAAAAATGTCGTTCAAGACGGGTTGGACCTGAGAACGACATCCCCGTACTTTGTTACCCATGACTGCGCAAACAACCCAAATGATAATACCATATCTATGGGTGCGTTGCATCTCGTTCCATGTGTTCCGAGTGCTATTGGCGATACTACGTCTGACATAAAGACTGGTGCGCCGAATATGAGTATATCTGATGGTGTCATTACATTCGACACAGCGCAGACAAATGATTTGCTTTCCGCGGGCTGTATCATAACCCCTGGAAGCATAAAGCTTCTTGAAAAGATAGACAGCACGAATTGGAGAGGTGTCATTTCAGATGGATTTGCCCCTTCTGATGATGCGGGGCCGACGGCCATAACATCTATCAATTTTGATTTTGATAGTCTTCATGCGGCATCGCCACCTGATTCCGATATGGTTGGGTACGACGTTTCCTGGAAAGTTCTTCTTGTAGAAAAAACCATAACATCTGATACTGCTACGACTAAATCCGGCATCACATGCGATGAGACGAGGAGTATAAGCATTTACGCCCCCGTGTCTGGATCTGAATGTAACTCTAACCGTCGTCATTCAGGGGTGTGGGATGACGACTTGATGTATATCAAGGGGTTGATTACCAGCGAGCTTGGATACGTATTTATAGGAGGGTTACAGCTCGGCACAGACGGCTCTATTGACGCTATCGATGCAAGAAATGAATTTACATCCGTCAAACAATGCATCGTCAAGGAGTCCGACAACGGAATCAAAGTACGCCCGAAGCTCAATACAGCTTCTAAAATGCTTATAGCAAACAACGTGGTGTACGATTGTGACTCAGAAGGCATTAAGCTTGAGAATACAAGCGCCGGTACGGAAAGTCGTTTTGGAGTTTATAACAATACCACATACGGGTGTCGTAACGGAATATCTTTTGATGGTCTCAATGGGTCAAATACAAATATAGTTCGGCTTGTCAACAATCTCAGTGCCACCAATAGCGGAAAGGATATCGTTGGTGATGGATCGAGGACTGAGCTTGTTACATCAGAATCAAATTGGACGTCTGACATATCTGCATATTCCCTGGACTTTGACAGAAACAATGATATATTCAAAACATTCAGATTTAACGATCTTAATGGTAGAGATTTTCACATACCCCTATATCAGCACTTGTCAATGATCACCGGGTATGTTGCCGCCTCCGATTACATGTTTCAGATTTTTAATGATATCGATAGCTCAACTCGACCGACGGATAAGTATTGGAGTATCGGTGCTGACCAATATTCAATACCTTCAAAATCAATAGCATATTTCTCTATCGGAATATCGACAGCTGACCTGCAAAATGATCCCGGGGTGTCCGTATCAGTAGAAGGCAGTATTGCCACTTTTGGCGAGGCCCTTAATTCTGATATAGGCATTGGAGACAAAGTAACCCTTACGACGAACGGTCCATTGTATCTCGCAGAAAAAGGGTCTTCGATCGTGTGGAGGGTCGTAGATAACCAAGGTAATTCTGTTTCCGATTTCACAGGCGATACACTGGTAGATATTAAAAGGGTAACAAACTCACTTAATGACGCCGTTTCATCAGATGTTGAATCTGAGCTTAATTTTGCAGTAAATCCAAAAGATTTGGTCTCAAACACGACCGAGGTAAACGTTGAGTGTTATCAGGATACCACCGCTGCCGATTCCGCACAGGTTTCTGTTTCAGGTTGGACCGCGGATTCGGATTATCCTTTCAGGGTGCATGTACCATTCGACCTCTACACACAATGCGGGCGCCGTCAGCGGCATATCGGCGTATGGTCAGATAGTTACTACCACCTTGATGTGAACGGCGATGCTATAGCCGTTTCTGACGAGCATATTTATTTCGATGGGCTTCAGGTTGACCCGACAAATAACAAGGGGTTTGATTTCTCCACCGCGGACGGGTGTCGTGTTGAAAGGTGCATAATTAGGGATTGTTCATACGGTATTGATCAAGACACGACCTTCTATTCTATAGTAGCCATAGCAAATACCATATACAACTCATCTCAATATGGAATACGGCTTCAGTTTGGAAACGCTTACAATAACACTGTAGTGAGCGATAATGGAATTCTTCTGTATAGTGGAACTGTTGGGATTCTAAAAAATTGTATCGCTCAAGGTTCGGGAACGAATTACGTTGGAATGCCAAGCACCAGAGAATCATGCATCAGTGAAGATGCGACCGCCACTGGGACCAACTGTAAGACAAATGTTGTTCTCGATTTCTTCGGCACCCTTAATTATCATCTTGCAAGAAATGATTTTGAGGCAATAAATTATGGTGTTGATGGCGATTACGCGCCATCATTGGATATTGATTCTTCTCCAGTTATGACTCCCAGTATAGGATCTCATTGTCCTAATTTTTCAACAGTTGATGTTTACTTTTCATGCGGAAAAGTTACCGGGTCTTTCGCGTCATCTTCTTTAAAGGTGACAATTGAAGGAAATACCGCAACCTTTACCAAGGACATAGACAATGAATTGTTAATGGTTGGCGACAAGCTCGTGTACGATGTCGACAATAAGGTGGCGTACTTTAAACAGAAGATTTCGTCCGATCAGTGGATAATGATTAATGATCTTGGGCAAAATGCTACAGCAGTTAGTGGTAAAGATGTTGTTTCTATCTCGAGATCTTTTAATAGTCTGATAAATCTCTTCGACACATCTCATGCGGATAGCATAGCTCAGTTTTATGGGACTTCATCGAACCCTTTTACCAGCCTGGAGAAGGGTAAGGTGAATATTCATATTTCGGTTGGAGGGGAAGCCCCTTATAATGATCCAGTAGTCGCTACTGGATATAATTGCGACAGCTCAAACCATTTCACGCTTTTCGCTCCATACGACACCGATACTCAGTGCAATGCGAGACATAAGCACAACGGGTATTACGATGCCGATCCAACAAGGTATTATTCGGCACTTATTTGGAGCTCATCGTCTCTTGAAACTCAAATGCTTTCACTATCTTGTTCATATACTGAAGTAAATGGTTTAGTAATAGCCGGACTTAACGCTTCGGGAGGAAAAGACTGCATTGCAACTAGCGTTGTAGGATGTAAGATTGTCAACAACATCCTGCATACCGCGAGGAATGGGGTGAATTCAACGCCGGCCATGCTTCGAACTGTAATTGCGAATAATATTATTTATGATTGTTATATATCTGGAATAGCGACTTCCCTTTTGGATTACGTTCTCAATAATACTATTTCCGACATAACACAGAACGGAATGATTGACACTGTTGGTTCTCACATTGTAAACAACATCGTACAATACACTGGTTTGGCATGCTTCAGCAACGGAACATCTCCAGAGTATTGTGTAACTGATGATGGCAGCGCAACGGGAACAGGGTGTCTGAATCAGAGTCTTGCCTTCTCTGACAGGCCGAATAACAAGTACTCACTGGCAAAGTCAGATCCTCGAGGAAGGGGGATTCAATTCGCGTCGTATCCCACATGGTCTTTTTCGACAGATGCTATTGAAGTCGAGCGTGGTAACTTTTGGGATATGGGCGCATTAGAGTATCAGGCGACCAAAAAGCTGTACATGTCTGTTGGTGACAGTGTGGGGCACCAGACAAATCCATCCGACGGTATACTAAAAATGACTGTCGATGGAGATTCTATAGCAACATTTACCGCTCCGCAGACAAGCTCAAAAATTGTCTCTGGAGACAAGATAGTTACTCCATCTCAATCATTTCATCTGGGCGAAAAAATCACCACAAGCAAATGGTATATAACAAATTTTGACGGAACCCCTGTGGTATCGGGTATCTATACAGTTACAAGTATCAATAGATATATCTCTAACCTATCCTCTTTGAGCTATGCGATATACTCAAACACCGGGTCAAGCAATCTGGCAAACTCGGAGACCCAGGTAAATGTAACTATACCCGATGGTGATAATATTGGAGGATACGGAACAAGCTTGGCATTTACTTGTGACGTTGATTATTTCATAAGAATTTTTGCCCCTATTGATACTACAAAATATTGCAATAGTAGCCAGAGGCATAAGGGCAGATACGTATCTGGTGAGGGCGCAGTTCTGAATATCACTGAAAATGAATATGCCATTAAGGCAACCCTTACTAATTACATAGAAATCTCAGGACTCGTCATTTCAAATGAGGGCGGTACTGATTCGGCAATAAATCTTGAAGACTGCATTGGTTTCGTAATTAATTCAAATATCATACGTAAATGCCAAGGCGGTGGAATACGCGCTCGCGCAGATTCAGGGGTATCGCAAGGATATCGATGCGTTGTTGTCAATAACACCCTTTTCGAGTGCCTTGTTCATGGTGTACGGATTGAAGGGTACAGCGCCAATACGGCTTGGGTTATGAATAATACGATCATTGACTGCGGAAACTGCCTACACTTTGTTAAGCAGTCTACCGGAAACCTGATGTTGAATTCATACAACAACATATTCCAGGGCAGCGCTTTTGGAGATATGGTCGAGGATCATGTTGAAAATACCGGGAAGCTCATAAGCCAATACAATATCAGTGAAGACTCAAGCGTCGGAAGTAGTGAGCATAATTTCAACAACACTGTGCTTGAGTTTATTGACAAGTCAATCGAGGATTTTGATCTCGATCCCGAAGCCGATTCTATCGCTATAGACACTGGTATAGATTTACAAATTATTTCTCCTTACCATTTCGAAACCGACATTCGGGGGATTGAAAGAGAGACACTGTTCTGGGATAGAGGCGCCCTTGAGAGAAATGAGAATATTGGGTCAGGGTCAATGGCACTGGGCCCGTTGTATATGAGTGTTAGTGTCGGGGTTGTAACTGATGAGGCGCCTACCACAATACTTTATTTGAGAGAGACAAAAGACGCCCCTGTTGATGAGGCATTTCAATTCACGCATATTGAGATGCTTAATCCGTTGGATACTGATGCCGTCAATTCGTATCTAGCGTGGAATGATATCGACAATATCATCATCTACGTTGAGGGAGGCTGGACGCCGGACCCAGGGACCTTTGCCTTGAATGATCGTGGAAATCGGACTGTCACTATTATGACAGATCCTTCAGAAATAGCCGATAACGGACCCGCATCTATCGTGTATGGAGAGTTCTCTGATAGCGACGGACTTGTTGATGATGCAAGCGCTCAGGGATCATTAACATTTAAAAACCTGTTGATATATAGCCAGGATGATCAGAACGCCGATTACTTGATAACATCTGCTGCGAATACGGATAAAATGATTTTTATTAATTGCATCGTTCAGTTAAACAAAGACACGATAACTGATGCCGCATGTATTGTTGAGCTGATTAATTCTTATCTTCTTTTCTTTAATGAATCTGATTCGGCAGTCCTCTATCTGGTAAAGAACGCCATAACCGGCCATGCAAATTTTAATAGCCTCCTTATTTGCGAAAGTTCGGATGCAAAAGAGTTCAAAACATGTACCGGGCCACTTAATGATTACATAAATAATGCCATGAGTTATAATCACGGGTCGGGCTCTTTCGCTATTACGGCTCCGGGAAGAAAGCTGCTATGTCTTGAAAATACTGATCCGAGTATCACTGAGCTTGAATCGAATTGGGCAACGAGTGATGTATCTACTATCATGCAGCAATCAAATTTCAAGCCTCTTCTTGAAAGTCAACTAATAAACAACGGAAATGATACTTCGGCAAAATGGTTGTCGTACGATATTGAGACCGACATTATTGGTAATGACAGGATATTTGAATTTGAGCACGTCGACATTGGGACTTATGAGGTAGAAATTCATATAATGGATATTGCCGGCACAGATATAAGGTCGATAGATCAAGTAAAGATTGAAATTGACAGGGTAAATAAGCGGTGCGTTTCTCTTAATGGTGATTCTGTATATCAGGGCCTATTTGATGTGTTTCAATATGATCAAGATAGCCTTGAAGAGTTTATCAGAGAGGAAAAAATAGCGATAGAATTGAAGAATACTGAAAAACAATTTGCAAAAAAGTCGGACAAGGTGAATCCTCTTATTGCAGAATTTGATGCATACTATGACGCCCCTACACGCACTATATTGGTAAAGAAGATAGGCGGAGACCTGTCATGGATTCTTGGCCAAATGCTTGAGGATGATTCGTATATACTTAATTTCAACGAGCAAGACCACAAGCTATCTTTGTATCTGAATGAAGTGACAACACTTGGGGTTTGCGGATCTCGCAATCCTATAAAAAATGTGAGATTCGGTGGAAACCCCGTATTCAACGGATAAAAAATGAGATTCGTTAATCCAAAAAAAGAAAAGTATCACAACTCATTGGTCAGTGAGTTTTCTGAAAGCTCGCGATTTATTGCGTCTGGTGTTACTCGGGGATTTGCCAGAACAAGATATGCATGGTTTGCTGATTTTGCTAATAAGTTCGAGGGTAACTACACGTTTAATCCTCATGTTGCATACGCATCTTTTTTCAGTAATCATGACGTTTTTGTGAGTGAATATGCAAATGTTGAGCAGATAACGAATCAATACCCTTTTCTTCTCAACATATCTGATAAGAAGCTTTCCAGTCATGATCATGAAATGACTACGAAACAATACTTTCGTATATCGAACAGAAACTCTGCTTTTGATATAATAGAATTTATAAATGAATCGAAACTGATTTCGGCTGATGTTAGTGATAATAGTGCCAATCATGTAGTATTTCATTATCATGACTTTTATTACGCTCCGGTTCTTTACGAGACAGGGTACAAAATTGATAAAGAAGATTTGTCCGTAGCTCAAGACAGCTTTGATTTATACATATGGTCGGCAAGATATCTATCTACAACGGTCATACAGGATTATGGATTTCGAATCTATCCCGCCATTGTCGGTTCTGATATAACCGGAACCGCGAAAGATTATTATGATGAAGGGATTTCCAACGCGAAACGTCTTATAGATTACAAGGTCATACCTACAGAAACCAAGTGGGATTTTTTTGAAAGCCCCGAAATAACCGCCCATTATCCGTACGATTTCAAAGATAATGAGCCGTGGACCTATCGACCATACATTGGATTTCCAATCTTATATGAAAAGAATTCTGAAACTGAGATAAAAGAATCTGGTCCGCTTGGATATACGACAATCTATCCTCAAATATCATTTCGCGATGTGATAGAGCGGCAAAAGGTTCAATTCAATAGAAGCTTCAATGATGGAAGGGGATACTTTCATTCTTCTGGTCTTTCTCGGGAACTTGACGACCAATCGATGTTGATATTTGATATTCCAAGATATTTCTCATATGATGCAGGAGGCTTTGATTACTACTTTGGACAGAAAATGGATTGGGGAACTTTCTCGAGTGGAATAACAATCCAGGGTGTAGATATTGATACTCAAAGAAATCGTCGATACTCTGCCATAGTTACAACTGAACCATATATGGTCGCAAGGCCCATTCACAACGGGCGTGTTATCGATTATAAGTTTGTCGATACTGATGGGGAAGACTTGATTGCCTTTCCATTCAAAAAGGATTTGTGCATAAAAATAAAAGCCTCACGACCTTTCCATAGAAATCTATTAAGAGAAATTAACAAAAGAGAGTTTAACACCGACATAATGCATGTGGTGTCATGGTCTGAAACAGATCCGTTCTCAAATATAAGCTCGACATTGGCGAATGAATATTGCAGCTTCAAGGGCGCCGGATACATGGAGCGACAGGACTTTTGCCTGGACGATCTTGTTGATGGAATATTTGGCATTGGTAATCATTTTCTTCACACCATCGATCTGTCCGGTTATGGTGTCGACATGTCTAAGTATACTGATGCCAAGGCAAGAATTGTTGGTATGGGATATTATGTGAAGACGAGCAAGGACGGCACAGTAGAAAGAAGACTTAAGCTTTATTGCTGCAATTATACGCCTCCAGAAGTTGCTGTTGCCGGTGATCTTGGGCCACAACCAAATGAGGAAAATGAAATATCGACAACGGCTACTGATGTTCTTATAGAAACAAATGAAATGTTTCGTCCAATGATGAAGCTCCCAGGGGTTGGGGGGTACGTAAAGATTGTGAGAAGGTCCCCTGCACACAAACCGGTAATTCTTAGCAATGGTGATGAAGAAATTATTTACGAGATAGAAATGCCGTATTGCTGTGGATCCTATCAGGCCCGACTCGCATCAAACGGGGAGGGGTATAGGAAAACTCAAGTTGTTTATAAAGCCTCATATATCAATGCTGGAAGCTGGGAGCTCGATTCGAATGGAATGATAAATTCATATAACGATAGGTATGCCCCTGAAAATGATAATGCTTTCTCGAGAGCGGACCTTCTTTACACCAGAAGCACTGGAAATGATATTGTAAGTGATCCCGAAAGCCTTGGAGGAAAGACTGGCGCACTTACGACATCGAGACCGGAAAACAGATTGGTATACCCCGAACATCTCGTCTATTATCCATATAGAAGATATGCGAATGACGTGTTTATGCTGACAAAACCCAGGTCGTCAGTAGACGGGCTTCAGGATTATAGCAGATCTGGAACATTTGAAATCAAAGAAGCCGAAGGGGGGTTTCCTCTTCGCGGTGATTACAAGGTCGTATGGTGCGTGGATAATCGAACGTGGAAATATGCCGGAGATCAATTTTCTTCGTATGTAAATCGCGAATACCCCTCATATGTTCTTGAGATAGATTCAGGCGGACTATCAGAAGATTTTGGAAAAGAGCAATACAAATATGCCGGAATTCCAGACATCAAAAGATGGATATATGCATATGTCATGTCTTTCTGCTCTACTATAAATACACCAGTGGCAGCATCACCAATTGAAGACCACACAGACGGCAGCCGAGATGTGCCAACTCAGGATTCCGGATCAGATGTTGTTATCGAGATATGGGATCAGGCATACCCAATCGGGTCTGACACAAGAGCGATGTGGCGCCCGTTGACCGCAACCGTATATGATGACGATAAGGCCCCATCAAAAGTTCTCGTAGACGGCCTTCATACCGTAGGGTCGAAAACCCTTCAGTATGGAAATCTTTATAAAGTTACCCTTGCGAAAATAGACCCTTCTTTTATTGTCGGCCTTTCGACTGAAGAAGTTAACTCTGTTATTGAAGGGTCAAATCTTGTGTTAAAAGATACCGGCGGATCTGAAGACAAAAGCTATCATGTGGCATATGTCACTGACGATACATCCGATCCGAATGACATAAAACTTTCAGTATATCTTGTCATGGATAGTGGGGATACGCTGACTGACAATTCTGATTTCTTCATTGATCCCTACAACTGGTTTGGGCCAATCTCCATCTCAAAACCATATTCCAATCTTAGTAAAAAAACTGATTTTTCATTCAATAGTTCAAAGGTCGTGTCATCTGAGATAAAGACAAGGTATATTGATTTTGGAGATAAGAATTCATCTGATTCTGACTTTAATCGGTATGTCGACAGTAGCGGAAAAATCTATGTAAGAGTCCGCCCATTAAAAGCAAGGACCTATCCAGTGTCTTATAATCAGACGATTGGTGGGTCAGATTTCATGCAATGGGTTGGAAGCAGAGTTGAATCAGCAGCTGCACAAACCAATTTTCCATGGTATACTTTAGCTGGAGGGTATGACGACAAATTTGATTGGTCAAAAATCGACCTCTTGGAGAAAATTGGCCGATTCGGAATCAATTACTTCGCTTTGCAGTCTAAGTGACTAAAAGGTATATTCTTAGAAGAGGTTAATAGAAATGATTTCAAATCTTCGGGCTAGACCGATTCAAGGATTCGTCACTGATAGTGCTGGCAATATCATACGAAATTCCAATATTGTGGTCTATAGAAATAGCTCAGACGGTATCGTTGCCGTTGATAGGGCAACATCTGATGATGAGGGGTATTTTGTAAGCAATCCATTGCCAAATGGCGTGTATGATATTTTTGAGTCTGGAATAAGGACATCAAGAATTATTCATAACGCAGACCCCAATGCCATTCAGTGCTTCAAAGCATCAAAGGCTAATTATTTTGAAAATGATGTCGCTCCATTTTCATCTTTAGTTGACATTGATTCCCCGGATCTTAATTCGTATAAATACTTTCTTCAGATAGAGCCTGAAGATATTAGTGTCGATGTTTATGGAAATATGTTTCCCATCTATAATAAAGACCTTTCGGTTCTCGAGGTTAAGGAGGAAGTGAGAGAGCTTTATTATCTGAAGACATTTTTTAATTTGAGGACCGATTCTAGAATTACAATATCAAGATTTGACGTGGAATATTACCTGCCTTTAACAGCAACACAATCTTCATATCGAAGAATAAAATGGGCCGGAGTTCCCGGCATCAGATTCAAAAAAGATTCAAAACTCGTAGTACCACTCGACTATTTTTCAATTGTAGCAAATATGCCGTTTAAGATATCCAATAACGGAGACGATTTTGCCGCAAGTCAAGTTGAAATTGATTACGTCTTCGGAAGCACTAACGATCTTGTGGTTACCCTTAGCGGGGACTCCGATAATAATGCCTATAAAGATGTGTATAACAATGTAGGTATTGGTGATATCATCAAAGTTGTAATGTCAACGTCAAGATCCTGGTATGGCATAATTGTTGGAAAGAGCACATATAGCATGGTGCTTGAGAAATGGAAAAGCTCTCGCTTTCAGAGCTCGGGTGCCGATCCGGCCGTTGGTGAAGATGTGCTTTTACTAAAAGCATATCATGGTATTTTTCAAAGTATGGCAACATTGTCTGTAACAGTCAGCGACTATTTTTCAGTTGTTGAAAACCTGCATCAGCAAACAGTTGATTCCGAATTGTATGATTATTCTGGAGGAGTGTAATGGATATTTCGAATGCGACTAAAGAGCAGAAAGCGTCGGCGGCAGTGGCGTATCTCGCAAGAAACATGGGAGGGGCCCCGGAGACTACAAAGAAGCATCTTACAAAGCTCAATGTGGTTAATAATGAAGGGATGCAGCTTGTTAAACAAATGCAGGATCTTCAAAAACAGCAACAGGCAATCGATTCATCAATTGGGGAAAAGATTGGGGCAGCAAAAGTTCTATTTGAACTTGTTGGTGACATGCTCACAGATGAAGAAATTGATAAGTTTGCTCAGCTTTTCGATCCGTCAGACCTTCCGAAAATGAACACCCAATCTGCAGACGAAGGGAGGCTTGTTGATATGGCCGGTTCGACAGCTCCTAAAGATCCAATTCCCGGAGGAACAAAATGAGGCGAGTAAATATCGCCACTGGCATTAAGCAAAGACTGAATGAGATTCTTGGAACCCAAGATGAATCCGAATCTGATGGGATACTTACATCGTGGTCTGTTCAGGCTGCGATGTTAAGTAATTTTTCCAGAATACTTACGGCTTTGACTGGGAATTCTAATGTCGGAAGAGTCTTGAAGGGGTTGGAGCCTACCAGAAACAATGGCACATCAATTTCAATATCGTCTGGATATGGCTCTACTACGAGTGGTGATATAGTTACTCTAAAAGTGCCTTTAGAGTACACAATTGACCAATCTCAAGGAGACGGGATATATTACATATATTTAGTAAGCAATCTTGTTCAATGTGGAGAGGACTCTCCCGGCCAAATTGAATCGAGTATTATAAATGAGCCGGGGTTTACCCAGCTTGTTTATGATGAAAGAGGAATGTCTGAAGGATCAGGCATTTCTGCCGCTGATATAATATATCAAGGTTTCAATGCGGCCGGCTCCCCGGATCATGACACCTCTCCCGGAGCATCATTTAATAGATTGTATCTTGGACAGGTTGAAATTTCCGGCGGAGTTATATCGACAGATGCAGGGACAATTAAGCTGTCTCCATACAGGGGCTTTTTCCCAAACACCGAAGACGATATTTCTCAAATAAAGAAATTGCGAGTTATCGAAAATTTGAATGTAGATGGCGTAATAGCGTGTGGAAAAATAAACGCTGATGACGACATAAAAGTTAATAACGACTATGACGGAATACTAATGTACAATAATGTATTCGGCGGGTGGCGTCGTATACGCCTCGGTAATGACGGAAATAGTCTAATATTTGAAGATGAATAAATTAAAAAGGATTTTATAATGCATTACGCACTGAAGAACCGATACCCGATTGAAACTAACCGTCAAGTCAAAACGGCTTGCGCCTACTTTAAGAAAAATCTACACAGGTTTTCTCCGAACGATCGGGTTGTCGCGGCATGTTCAATCGAGAAGAGGGCTGAAGAGCTTTCTGTTCCACTCGAAGAGAGTTGGGTAACAAACTATTCTCGGGTCATGAAGCCGGGCGCAGGATATTCTCCCGACTTCCAAAGGTCGATGGCTATGCGAAAAGAAGCATGTCAGACCTTCGGTGTTCGGGTTGATGTATCTGGGAAAAAAGTCACAGGTTCTGAAATAATTGAGTCTCTGACAAAAACCGCTTCTGAACGTACCCCGATTGAGACTATGAAGGCGGTTGAAGAATTTGACAAGCTGGCGAATCTGGAATCTCATTATGACACTAGAATCCTTGATCCATATATGACCGTTTTTGGCAGCCTCAGAGACCCAGAGTGGGACTCGGAGAAGGTGGCCGGTTCCAAGACCCAATACGACGTAGTGCGGGCCTCACGGACGCCTGAGTCGCTGGAGAAGGTCGCCAAAGTCATGGGTAAGGGTTTTGCTGATAGCTTTGCCAAGGATCCGGTCGGGGCTGTGGCAGGCCTGAGTGCTTATGAAAAATCCATTCTTGGGGAGATGATATGAATATCAAGCAGCTGACAAGGAGCACTGGTAAGAAGCGCAGTATTGGTGCCTTCATCGTAATGGTGCCAATGATTGTGAAGTACGTCATTAAGCTATCCAACGCTCAGGCTGGCACCAATTTTGAGATCGATGACGATCTATTGAACATTCTGTTTGGTGTTGGGACGTTGGTGTGGAGTGGCGGGGTTATGCATGCGTATCTGCCTAAGGTGCTGAGAATCACAACCGTCGTCGAGCGATCACTCGAAACGTTTAATGAGTGGGCAAAGAAAGCTCTTTCAAAGGATAAGAAATGAACAAGCAAGCTGTACTTCAGGATGCCTATAACCATGCCTTTGAGGATGAATTGAACAAGATCGCAGAGAGCGATGATGAAGTCGTTTCACGTATGGCTCGCCTTGGTCGTGGACTCAAAAGTGGAGCTGGCAAAGGAAAAGGCATGCCCGGCGGCCTTCGCCGAAACAAGAACACTGAAGAGTGCGAAGTTGGTGGCCCAGGTAAGGGCGAGGGCGAGGGCAAAGGCAAAGGAAAGAACAGACATGCATAACAATGAACAAACAATCAGACCTCGAACGGATCAGGCGGGCGGCTTTTGAAGATGAGCTGGAGAAGATTGCCGTAAGCGAAGGCGCCGCAGCAAGAGCCGTCATTGGAAGGGCCATCAAAGCCATGCCAAGATCAACAAAGACCGTTCGTAATGAGCTTAAAACACTCATACATAATGAAATGTTAGGATCTCATCTTGCCGGAAGAGCAAAACCAACTCCTGAAGCCATGAGTTATCTCAACATGATTCAAAAAACTATTCCCAAAAAGGGAAAGGTTACAATGAAAAGACTTTTTGGGCAAGGCAGGGGGTCCGGTGGTCGCAGTATGGGTGAATACAATATTTCTCATGCACAATCGAGAAGATTGAAGAAATGGATTTGATAACCATACTCAATTTGCATGGTTAATTTGAAACTCAGATTGAAAGTGTAGTTCAATGCCATCACCACTCTCTCAAAAACTAATGAACGCCTACATGGCCGGAACTCCGGAAGATATTGCCGCGGTAAAGGCTGAGGTTGAGGCCGCTCAGAAAGCCAGGATGACTCCCAGGAAGAGCAATATAGTCAGGCTCAATACAGTTCTCAATGACGACATGGCATCGCCGATAAAGGTGTATGAGTTTCTCAATCAAGCCCTTGGTCCCGACTGGTTCACATGGGAGCCAGAAACAATAGAACAGATATTGTTTATCAAATACGGGGTCGCGCTTGAGGACGCAAATAGGGATAAGGTGTTTGCCATTAAGCATCTATGCAATAGTGATGGGGCGTTCTTCGATTGGTTTGAATTTAACCAAATTGCTCTCGCATTCAGTAGCGCGATAGCCGATTTTGAGGCCCTCAGAGCACCTTCGCCCGGAATGGTTATCAATGCGGTCAAGGCTATGAATTACATTCGCCCAGATCGGGAATCATTTTTTAGTGATGAGGTTTTAAAGTACATATGTATTTTGCTTATTAATGAGGGAATTTATATTCCACCACCATCAATCCTTTTTCTTATCAAAAAACATATGGTAGATATAGTTTCTGATGAAACGAGGAAAGGGTGGGTTTCTGTATTGAATAGATATAATGAAATTGTATCCGGAAAGAATTTGAACATCAAAGAGGATCCCGTCGATATTCAAGCAAAGCGTTTGGTAACAGCGGAGGCTGCCGCACTCACTTATTCTGAATAGGGTATTATGGCTGGAATAGATTTATCAGCACAAGGATTGGTTACGAGCGCAACGGGGCAGTCTTCTACCCCGGGGAGCATCTCAATTTCGTTCACTCGAGGCTCTGTCAAATATGATAGCCCATTCCTTGATATGACTTCCACATTTCTTCCAAAGACAATTAAGAGCCTTCTCAATTTTATAGCATCATTTGTTCTCGGCGACGGACTCGTATCTCAATGCATTACAAAACTGTCTGAATATCCAATTACAGATATCATATATGGAGATGAAGACGAACCGGCAAATCTTGATAAGGATCAAACAGTTAAAAAATGGAAGAAGCTATTTGAGGAACACTTGAAAATTATCAGGGTTCTTAAGCAATCCGGTATAGATTACTATACTTATGGTAATTCGATATTGTCGATTAACTATCCATTTAAGCGTATATTGAAGTGCCCCAAATGTGGTCAAGAGCACACCGCGGAAGGCCTCAACGCAAAATTCAAAAACTTTCAGTTTGAAGCCAAGTGCATGTCGAAAGAGTGTGGCTTCCAAGGAATAATGGAGGCTAGAGATTTGATAAGCAAGGAGGCCTCTAAGATATCCATTATATCATGGGATCTTCTATTTATAGATATTAAATTCAACTCACTTACCGGCGAGCACTTCTATTATTATACTATCCCGCCCGATATAGCATCAGCAGTTCGTCAAGGAGATATGGATATTATAAGCTCGTTGCGTCTCGAAGTTATCGAGGCCGTCAAAAGGCGCAAGCAACTGAAGCTTATGTCCGACAACGTGTTTCATCTCAAGAGGCCTGGGCCGCAGTATTTGATACCTGGCCAAAGAGGTTGGGGAATACCCGCGGTTATGCCTGTATTAAAAGACATCTTTCATGCTAAGGTTCTGAAAAAGGGAAATGAAATGATCGCTTTTGATCATATCGTTCCTTTGAGAATATTGTTTCCCATGGCTCAAGGTGATGTAAGCCCGCACGCGGTCATGAATCTTGGAAATTGGCGCAGTAAGATAGAAGATGAAATTAGAAAATGGAGAGCCGACCCCAATTACGTTTCCATTGTCCCTCTGCCTGTTGGCATGCAAAACTTCAGTGGTGATGCGAAGCTATTACTGATAAGCCAAGAATTAAAAATGATAGAAGACGGTATTATTACAGGTATCGGAATGATACCGGAAATAATAAGAGGGGGAGCCTCCTGGTCAGGAAGCAATGTTTCTCTTCGGGTTGTTGAAAATACATTTATTAATCATAGAAACGACATAATGGAGTTGATAGAATGGATAAAAAGTAAGGTTGGCGGATATTTTGAAATACCTGAGATAGAAATTAAAATGTCGGATTTCAAAATGGCTGATGACCTTCAAAAGAAGCAGATGATGCTCCGTGATGCCGCGGGGGATCCATCCACATCTCTAATTTCAAGAACCACAATGCAGAAAGAGCTTGGTCTCGATCCGGAAAAAGAATACAGCCTTAAAGAGCAAGAGCTTAAAAAGATGATCGAGATGAAGGTTAAGTCTGCAGAAGGCGAAGCTGAGGCGGCCGGGGGAGCGACAGTTGTTAATGCTATGTACGCTGCCGATGCTGAACTTGCGAATCGCAGTAAGCTTGAACAGAATGAACGAGAATATCATGAGACCAGAGAAAAGATGTATAAAGAACAGCAGGAGATTAACGCCGAGAATGTCATGGCTGAAGCAGCTCAAGCCGAACAATCTCAGGGTTATAAGCCTGGTACTATATCAATACCTAACCTCATCATGATATTGACATCAAGATTCGCAAGGCTTGCCGAGATGAATCCAAATGAATTCAAGGTTCGAATGCTTGCCATGAAGAACTCAATGCCGGCGCTGTATCAGGAAATATACAGCAATCTGAAGGAGATGAATGTTATCATGGCGGATACTCAGCCCGATCTTGAGACTGTTCAGAAATACACGCCTGGACAGATTCCGTCAGCCACGCAAGGTGACGTATATGGGGAACAGCAACCTGGGCCGGCCGAGGTAGGTGCAGACCCGGAAGTGGTAGCGTTGCCCGAGCAGCGGCCGCCTAGAACAAATACGCCGCAAGTATAAGTCTGTTTTATCTGATGGGTAAAAAAAGCCCTCTGCAACAGTTTGCGCTGGGGGCTTTCAGAATACAGCTTTCTTACTCGATGCAATTGAAATGCTTGAGATACCCATCCCATGTGAAATGGGAAGTATCCATGATGCATTTCGCGAGATATACGTTGAAATCTATCTTGCTTGGATTGCCGAGATAGTTTCCATCAATGATAGGGACTACCAGCGTCTTCACTGGGGTATCTCTACGAGATTTCAGAGTTGGATAGTATCCGAACACATGAGTGCTTTCCGTCTCTTTGACCAAGTCAATCTTGGAGTAGATCGCAATATTGCATATTGCGACTACCCCGATAAACAACACCAAGACTATCATGCCAACGCTCAGGAATTTCATGGGACCTCCTTATTTGACGAAATAGATGTGCGACGTCAACCTCCTTGGCGCCAGCCGATGGCGCGGCCGGTTTAGATAGGCTTTGGATTTTCGATTGCGTGGCGATATACTTCGTCGCCAATATTGATATGAACGGTGAGCCCACCGCCAAGCATGGGGCCGTCAACATCAACTTCCATTTCATCTGCCTCATAATCATATGAGACGATTGAAGCTACGGCCTCAGTGAGATCACGACCCTCCAACTCACGTAAGACCTTGAAAAGCCTTGTAACAAGATCGGTTATGGCTTCAGGACGGATGCCCCTTTGAGGTGTACTCATAAATTCCTCCGACGGAATAGGTAATTGTTAATCTGCTGCTTATTATAGTTATACCAGATTTTCTTCGAAAATCACTGATGGCTAAAAAAAGTTGTGACCAAAACGAAAAAGACGGGGCAGACGTATCCTGCTGCCCCGCCAATCCATTGAATAGTTCAATAGTTCATATGTTGTTATTCATTAAGATGTTTTCACTCGTCAACCATCGACGTGCCGCATTATAAACATAGTACCCGTGTCCTGCCACCGAACTACCCGCCAACCAATGGCAATTCTATCATATCCCGGTCTTCCAGAAAATGAACCCACGACACGCTCGATGGATAAATAGTCGGCTTAACGTGCTCATGTTCTTCTATATTACAAAGCTCATTTTCTCGCCAAGCCTCAGCTTCATCAAACCACACATCTAAATCCCAAAGCTCAGGGTTGTGTCTATATTCAAAGGGAACTGCCATATTTCAACTAACTTCCTTCGCTACTGGTGCTGTGCCTGCGCCCGCCGAACAAATTGCGGCATTGCTGTATTAGGAATTGTGCCCGTTTTGTTCCTTAGTGTCGGCAGTGCACTCTTTGTACCAATCGAGCGCACGAATTGCACCACCACCATACCCCGCAAGAGTAAACGCCTCCGCAATAGTATCACCCTTGACAATTTCAGTATTACCGCGGAGCCAATGCAGCTTGAACGTCTTTTGCGTTTCCATATAATATCCTTTCTTCAAAACGGGCATTTCGCCCAATGTACGGTTTTGCAATTGACCCGGCCACCGCCCTCACGGTTGAATACGGCCCCCACACATGACATACCGCATTATGAGATCATTGAGCAGGGCCTCCATTTAGCTGCCCCAGACGTGGTATAGTCTAATTAGCTGCTTAGACCGCGTGGAACCTTACTGGGAAGAGCACGCCATCTTCTCCTTGCGAAGCGCAGCCTATCATAAAGGCCCTGCTCTACGTCCTACAACGATTCGCGCAACGCATGAAGTGCCGCCGCCCTCCGGAACGCACCCGGTGGGACTTGAACCCACGACCCACGGCTCTACCGACTGAGCTACGGTTACTGAACGGCGGCATTTTATGCGTTGCGCTGTTGTAAGATGTAAATATTTCTACCTTATTTCAACAAAGACTCAACAGATATTGCCGACAGCAACGTGTGCCGCTTACTGCCGTTGCGCTATGACTGCATTGTTTACTATTGACACAATGCCATCAAGCCGAGCATACGGGTCAATATTTGTATCTCGAGCAAGAGCTATTACCCGCAAAGCAATGGCATTAAGCGCATGTTGCACGGGCGTAGCCGGACTGTCGGGTGGTGACTCCTTAGCTTTGTGGGGGTGCCCCGCTATCAAGTCGATTACGTTGTCAAGAGTGCGCAGCCCCAACCACGACGAATAACCGAGCGGGAACTCCCCGCCACGGCTCCAAATGGCAGTTCCATCGTCAGCTGTATGTGTAAGTTGATACGAAAACCTAGCCACAAAACACCCCCTTTACAATAAAAATTCACCAGCCGATTGCGTGCAACGTTCCGGCCCACTCGCACGATGCGCTACTGCGTTTTGTGCTGGCCGTGTTGTAGGCGGTAAACCTCGCCTCAATATTAGTCTTTCGGCGCACGGCGATTAATCGAAAAAAGCAAGGATGATGCGCAAGACACCAATAACCACTATCAAGCCAACGAACCCAACAAGACACCAAAGTAGTATTGACAACGGCCACATGATTAACTCCATTTTAACCTCACAATGTAGTGCGCCGAACTATAATGCTCAGCGCGGTTTATGGCCTACAACGTCTTAGGCACCCGCCCGAAGTTGACGGGCTAAAAATTCGTACATATATTTCGCACCGCGCTTCTCAGCCTCGGTTATATATTGCTCCTGCGTGCCGTATTCAACAACAGTGGCCTTGATAGATTCCTCTAACCCCGGCAATTTTGGGCTGCCTGTGTTGTCGGCCTGTTGCTCGACCTTAGCTTTGGAGGCGCAAGAAAGACATACCGGAACAGCAAGACCAACCCGACCTTTACAAAAGTAACACTGCTTACTGTTTGACATTTCGCGCCTCCTATAATTCAACTGGCTATGGCCGACAACGGTTCGGCCAATGTGCGAAGGCCGGTACTCTATTCATTTACGCTTACCCGGCTTTTGTGCTTGGCCTGTTGTACGCTGTACGGGGGCAAATTCCACAAGTGAAACCCCCTTACCGGCATACTGTTTGGCCATCCTCTTATTCGTGAAAACAGGCATAACACCGCACATGCCATCTGCCCAAGACAACGCTAACTTAGCGCGGCCAAACGGCGTACTTACTTCGTGCTCTTCCTTGACACAACACACAGCATAATATTTCATAATTGCCCCCGTATGGCGTACAACG
>CAZUBH010000003.1:0-157516 GCA_964618505.1 uncultured Thermoplasmatales archaeon
AAAAAATTTATACCAAATATTCAAAAGTCCTAAAAGTTAGGTGTCTGACTATAATCCAGTCACAGAATCTTGTTTATAATATTCATCATTGAATCTTTCTCCATGGGAATTATCAACAAATGCAATAGGGCCTGAAATGTTTCTTTCAGAAATAAATATGGGATTTATTATTACCGAAGCAATAAGTCCTAAACAAACAAAAAATGGTATTAAAATTATTAACTTTTTTTCATATTTGTATGTCAATATCAATCCAGATATTAAAAATAAAAATGATATTGTAATTTTCATAACATAAGATGCCATTGTGTCACTACCCGTTAGCCATGAAAAAATGTTAGAATTCAAATGATTTGATGTTGAAAATGCAATATTTTGAAATGAACTTGTATCTCCAAATACAACCACACGACCATTGCCATAATATGCCCCAGCTGCAAGTATAATATTACCCAATTGTTCTCCTGGATTTAGTTCATAGTCCCCCAAATATGAACGATCAACATTTAAATAATTACCAATATCGGAAAAGCCACCTTTTCCAAGAATTATTGGAAAAGAAGATTTTGTAACATCTGTTTCAAGTGATGCTCCAACACTTATGGATAAATCATTGTTATTATATATTCCATCATTAATTGGATGATTAAGTAAAGTATATGATGAGCTCCAATGTTGTTTTATTGGTATTGCTGAATCAAATTTAAATTTAATTCCTACGGGTTCAAGCAATGAATTGGAAGGATTCATAATACCCCCAATATCCGTGTGATCACCTAAAACCAACAATGAATTACCTTCCTCAACAAAACTCCATATTGCATTTTTTGCTTGATTTGATAAAGTTTCCCCAAGATTAATTATAACCAAAACATCATAATTGTTAAGTATTGAACTTGTAATATTTTCATCAAAAACATCAACATCAAAATTATATGCTTCTAAATATTGTGGAAAAGCCCCAAAAAAACCTGCTGCATATCTTCCATAATTACCATACTCAGGTAAATCTACACCCCCAACATGTATTCCAGGCAAATATATTCCAACTTTTTTACTATCATTAAAATTACTTCCGGGAATATATGAATTAAGAATAAAAGCGAATAAAAACAAAAATAAAAATACAATTATTGTAATTAATTTATTTTTTGTTTTCAGCCTTTTAAAGAAATTTAAATCTGGTAAATAATGCTCAGTAGTACTAACCAGAGTTTTCAATATATAAATAAATATTACAATTGAGTTTAATATAAAAAGTACATATGTTGAGTTAATGGTTTCAAGATTACTGCCAAAAATTGAGTAGCTATGTAATAATATATAAACCAACCAACAGATAATTAATGAAAAAAAAGTAAATCCAGAATGCAATAAAAAGGATTTTTGTTTTTTGTTTTTCGAAAATAAAAATATTGAAATTAATAATGAAAAAAAACTAAATAAAATTAAAAGTCCGCTGGCATTTGAACCAAGAGTTATTGGATGAGATAAAAAACCTATTCCATTTGAAACATATATTGAAATTTGATCAATAATCCAATATAGTTGAAATACTGATGAAATGACCAAAAACAAGATGAAATAAAGTGTAGAACATAATATCAATATGCTAAATTCTGATTTGTTGCTATTTGAAATAATAATTAATCCTATTAGATAAATTGGAATACTGATTAACCATAAGAATTGATTTTCATTTGAAATGATTAAAATATAACTTAATACTAATACGATAAACCCCAACAATAATCTTTTTTGTAAATCCTTTTTAAATAAACCAAAAAAAAACTCTTTAAAATTAATATTTATGAAGATTATTGATGTTAATATTATAATTGACAAAAACCTTAAAAAATTACTATTTTGAATCCCAAAATTTTTTGATAAAAGATTTATAGAAATTAAAATTAAAATTATATTGATTAAGATTCTTATCTTTTGAAGATTTATCATTTAAATTACTCTCCTCACGAATAAAATATTTAACTTCTGCTTCAGATAATTGTAATTCTGTTTTTTCTTATTAATTTATGGTTTTTATTTCAAAATTCAATAAATTTAGTTGCATATCATCATTAAATTCTCTGTCAATTTCTCCATCAATGATATCTATTACGCCTTCAAAAGTGGCGCTTACAATAGCTGAGTTTAAATGACCGCCAAAAGATTTGTTTTCTTTGTTGCATAAGTTTGCATGCAAGTGAAGATAAGTCTCATCATTCATTGTTGATATATTACCATAAATTGGTGCTATTTCATGGTCTCCTTTAAGTTCTTTTGAGTAATATTTTTTTTCTTCTGTATCAAAAAGCCCGATTACTGCGTTATCTGTCGCTCCAAGACCTGTTATTGTTCCAAGTTTTATATTTAGCTCTTTACACAATTTTTTAAGTGATTCTACAATTTCTTCTCCCCTATCAATTCTTACAATTATTTTATTTGAAAATTTTTTGTATTCCATAATAATGATTATAATTTTTTCCTTTAAAAAATATTTTAAAAATGAAAAGTTGTTTAGTAATATAGTATTCTTATAATGTATATTTTAATATTTTATTGTGCAAAGAACCAGTCCCAAAATCCTAGCTCATCAAGAAGATCACAAATAAGTGTTCCTAGGTAAGCTCCTCCAGTTCCATCACTATATGGATCGCCGCCTGAAGTTACAACTTCTTCTGCCATAGTATCTCTCATTGAATCAATATCTTCAGAAAAATCATCATCATCTTCAGAATCTTCGTCATCATCTTCATCCATTTCCCAATAAAACCATTTCCATTCACCATTAAAATATTGACCAAAACCAATTTGGTTTCCATCTTGATCATAAATAGGTATTGTATCTCCATTTTCAGGATTGCCGTTTTCATCCCAGGCAGAACTTATAGGTGCTAAAAATCCTAATACCAACAGCATTATTATTCCAATTCCAAAAATCTTCTTAGTTTTTTTCATCATATTTCCCCCATATAAAATAATATATATTATTTATAACATATAAATTTTTTTAAAAATATTTCATTTTAAAAATTTTTCCCAAACTTTTTAATATGAATCAATATTTCAGTCTCTTTATTCTTTGCCGTCCTAGCTCAGTTGGTGGAGCACTCGGCTGTTAACCGAGCGGTCGCCGGTTCGAGTCCGGCGGACGGCGCTTTATTTTATACAAAACTGTTATAACAAAACAATTGTTTCTTTTTCAAGTGATGAGATGCATAACAAAAATGGGATACTCACAGTTATAAGCGTTACCTTATCTATCTTCTTGTTTTTATACATAATAAATCTTCATACTAATTTAGATGATATCCATATGGATTATGAAGATAAAATAAATAGACTCATTGAACATTATGAAAGCACAATTAAATATATTGAAGAAAAACATAAGAGAGATATTACACATGCAACTGAACCAAAAATAAATGGAACATATACAATTTTTAGAGATAATTATTATTTAGAATTAGAAAAAGATGAAATTTCAAGTAAAATAATTACAATAGGGAAACCAATAACTGAATGCAGTTTTATGGCAAGGTTTTCAAATAATTCAAATGATTCATGGTGCTCGATAGGACTCATTAACAAAGGAAAATACAAATATGCTGCGTTTGAAAAAAGATATGGGATTGATTTTAGGGCGATGGTCTTTAACAAAAGTCAATTTTTAAACACGTTGTCCACACAATATGAAGAGTTATCATCGGATTTTAAATTGAACAATTATTACAATCAAACAGGATTTTTTAACAAATATAAAATTTCTGTTTTTGATAATTATGTTGAATTTTACATAAATAATAAAAAAGTAGCAAATATAACAGAAAATATTCCAAAAGATGAAAACCTATATTTTCACATACAACTATCAAATTTAGAAAATAGCATTCTACTAAACGAAGATACTTATGTTGAAGTAAAAGACATAAAAATATGAGGAAAGAATTTTATGGCTTTCATTAAACATATGTAGAATTTTGAAATCATATTATGTAGATTATTTAAAAAGGTGTTAAAATGTACAAAAAGAAAAAAGAATTATTTAATGTGTTTCCAATTGGTTATGTCAGAAAAACAGAAGATGAAATATTTTTAGATATAGAAGAAAAATTCATTCCAGCTTTAAAGCAATTAGAAAATTTTTCACATGTTCATGTCTTTTTTTGGTTTCATAAAAATGATTATGAAGAATGCAGACAGATATTGCAGGTCAGACCACCATATGAAAATGCACCAGAATCTGGCGTGTTTGCCTGTTGTTCGCCAGTTAGGCCAAACTTGATAGGTCGTACAATTTCAAAAATATTAGATATTGATCATGAAAATGGCATTATAAAAATCCAGGATACCGATGCAGATAATGACACTCCAATAATTGATTTAAAACCCTACTTTCCAGTATGTGATAGAGTTAAAGATTTTAAGGTTCCAAAATGGGTCTCAAATTGGCCGGAATGGTATAAAGATTAGATTATTATAGAAAATGGTTGATAAATATATACAATCTAATATTTAAAAACTATCTTAAATTTGAAATAATTTTTAAATATAAAAAGAAAAAATAAAGAAAATTTATGATGCAATTTGTAATACCTTAATTTCAAAAATAAGCGTTTTTCCCGCAAGTGGCGGATTCAAATCAACTTTAATTTTTTCATCTTCAACTTCTACTATTCTAACAGGATATTGTTTTCCATTTTGCAGCTTCATTAAAAAAACCATTCCTGCTTCAATTTTTTGATCTTGAGGAAAACAGTTTTTTGGTAAATCTCTAACTAGCTCTGGATTGTAATCACCATAAGCTTCGCCAGGCGAGAGAGTGATTTTCTTTTCTTCTCCTTCCCCCATCCCAATTACATTTTCTTCAAAAGCTGCAAGAAGCATTCCTGCTCCAGCTTCAAACTCGAGAGGTTGCCCATGATTTTCTGTACTGTCAAAAACAGTACCATCTTCTAACTTACCAACATACTCAATTTTTACTTTATCTCCTTTTTTTACAATTTTCATCATTAGCCTCTTAAACTTTTTTTACATCTTTTGCGTTTAATCCACGTTCTGTTTCAACAGTTTCAAATTCTACCTGATCTCCTTCATTTAGAAATCCAAGTTCCTGGGGTACTGCTGTTCTATGAACAAATATGTCTTTTCCGTCTTCGGTTGTAATAAAACCATATCCTTTTCTTGAGTTATACCATTTAACAACTCCTTTCATAATATTTCCTCGATATTTTTACTGTCGAATAAAACAAAAAACGTTTTATTAATAAAACGAAGTTCTTATCTTATTCTTAGTTAAAGCCCATTTAATTTGTCTTATATATATGTTTGCATAAATTTATAAGATTAGATCATTGTAAATATGATGAAATGTCTTCCATCCCAATTGTATTTATTATTTTCACAATTATCACAATTTATCACTAATTCAACTTTAATTTCTCCTAGGCCTAAAAATAATCCTGATTCTAAAAATATTATATCTTCAGATTGTAACTCATCAATAAAACCACCCTTTGAAAAATTAATAAAACCAAGCATGCCTCCATAAATTTTGAAATCCCATTCAATATTGTATGCAGCAATATCTCCAATATTTTTTATTTCAGCTTTTACACCAAGGCCGCCTGAAATATCTTCTATTTCTAAAATAGGTTTAGGTTCTTCAATAAAATCTAAATCTACTTGAATAATTTCAAAATCATTTGGATTATCAATGTTAATTATTTTTATCTCTCCGTGATAATCAATTTTATAATTAGGAGTTAACAATTCTACATTAACATTTATTGGGCTTTGCTCAGGGGTAAGATTATATCCTTGGAATGGAGAAATAGACCAATTTCCCCAATTTGGAAAGGATTCAACCGTCCAATTTAAAAAAGAATCTGAATAACCAACATTGTAAACATTAAAAGATCCAGTTACAACATCTCCAGGGTTAACTTCAGACCACTCTAATTTTCCTTCGCATTTTAGATCTGAAGTTTGCTCTCTATGATAATATAAGAAATTTCCAATATCATTGTCCCAATTTGTAATTATCATATCCAATGATTTTGAATAAGTATAATTTACCTCAATTAATTGATTTGAAGAGCAATTTACTGTAATCCATCCATGCTCTCTGCTAAATGTATAATCAGAATTATCAAGATAAATTCCATCGCATTTTATATCTATAATGTCTTGTATTGGTTGATGTGATAAGTAAAATAGATTTTTATTATTAAATTGTTCATAACACATATATTCTTGAACATTTGGTCCAACATCTCCAAATATAATTTTCTCTATTACCGTTTCATATGAAGAATTCCAGGATGGTAAATTATTTAGTTCAGATCCATTATTTGTAAATATTCTTGATTTATCCCACCATGCGCCAGTTGCAAGATCTAATTTATTGTCATTGTTTATATCTGCAAGTGCTACTGCTGATCCGTAACCATCGTAATATTGCCAATCATGATTTGTTTCAAAAAAACCCTCTGAAATTCCATTGTATCTTTTAAAAAGACCACTTCCTCCAAGTTGTATATTGTCAGTTGCAAAAAGATCTCTAATACCATTTGAATTAGTATCTCCAGATGTTAACATTATTCCGTCCTGACTCGCACTATCGGAAGTTTGCCAACTTGAAGAAGTTTCTAATGATCCTTGATAATTTTTGTATATTTTTGTTTCTTGTCCTTTTCCAATAAATGCTAAATCTAACCAACCATCATTATCTGCATCTATCCAATGAATTCCTTGATAATGGTTCATATCGTCAGAAATCCAAGATGCAGAATTTTCGAGTTGACCATCAAGATTTATGTACACATAATTATGATAAAAATGCTCTGGGCTATATGACCAACCTGTAGCAACGGCTAAATCTGGACGCCCATCATTGTTTACATCTCCGAATTTTACATCAAATGCATTACCTTCAATGTTGGAGGTCCAATCAGGATTTGAAGATAATATTCCATCGTTGTTCAAATAAACACGTGCTATTGGGCCAAAGTCGTATGCTGTTCCTAGATAAGATACTGCAACATCTTGCCAGCCATCTCCATTTACATCTGAAACGTCTATATGTCCATTGTAGCCTAGATCATTAGATTGCCAATCAGCTATCGTTGGAAATAACCCATTGTTGTTATAATAAACATTTAATTGACCTAATGACATATCATTTCCATCAGCTACAACTAGATCTAGCCAACCATCATTATTAATATCCGCTAGAGCGCCACCTGTGCTATAATGAGGAGTTTCAGATACCCAATCCGGTTCTTGAGAATAATAAAAAAAATTTATTTCGTTATTTTCACATATTTGATTGGCATACACAAAAAAAATGAGATTTGTACAAATAATTAATACAAAAAATACGATTGATAATATTTTAATCCTCATAAAATTATTATGCATGTAATACTATAATAAATTTTATTTATAACTCATATCAAAAAATATTGTTAGTACTAAGTCATTTCTTAAAACAATTAAAAAAAATTTATGGTTATTAATTATAAATAGTCAATTTTTTAATTTGCTGTGTTTCCACTATTGCTATCGGATGCATAACCATAAGCCCAATAAGAATCGCCGTACCATCCATGTATTATCTCTATTCCCGGATATTTTTCTTTCCAGTCTTCAATTGCATCCAAAACAAAATCTACGTTTGGCGATGCTGCAACTGCTATTAATTTTTTTGAATGATCTATTGGCGGTACAGAACTGCTGCTTCCTAAAACGGCTGGGATAAACATAGATGCCGCAAATAATAGCACCATAAATATTCCCAAAAATTTAATTTTTTTTGTCTTTAATGATTTTTTATTCATCTTAGTTCCCCCTGCTAATAATATATGATATTATATTATTTATAATTTTTCTTTTTTATATTTATGGTATATTTATGGGGGTATTGATCCAGTAACATTATCTACATAAAATGCTAAGTAAATTTTATTATTATCATTTTTGGATATGTGAGGTTTCCAATGAGAAACAGTAGATATAACCATTATATTATCTTCCGTGATATCCTCAAAAGTTAGTCCTCCATGATTTTTAGCTCCGTCCCAAGTAACAGTCTTAGTAATTGATTTTTGAGGGCCAAGCACTATTAGTTTATTAATCGCAAAATCTAAAAAGCCAAAGTGGAAAGGATTTCCATCATAGTCAAGCCATCTTGATTCAATTTCTGTAACATATGAACGTAATATGCCGAAATATAAGCAATCGCCTTTATTTGTTACAGTTGCTGTTACCATAATTTTTGCATCGCCGTCCCAGTTTACTGTTGTATTTATCTCAATTTCGTTTACATCTCTATATCCAACGTCTTCTATGGCTTGTTTGTAAGGTTCTTCACCAACATCTCCAATTACTGTTGAATAACCCCCATCAATATACATTGCTGGAATTGAATATACTCTTAAAGCACGCATTCTTCTTGAAGCTATTCTGTTTACATCTGAAAGCAAAGTTACAAAGTAAAATGGATATTGCTCACTTTCATATATTGAATACAAATCTCTAGATGCATTAGGACAATTTGGACACCAAGTAGTTGAAGCATCTTCAATAAAAACTGTATGTGTAAAATCATTATTTTTAATATTTTTAAAATCATTGTTTTCACTTAGCGCTCCAGCAAATGAAGAAACCAAGAATATTGTAAATAAAGAAACGTATTGAATCTTCTTCATATTTCCCAATTGTATATTGTGGTTATCCCTTTAAATAATTAACGCATGTTAACTAATTTTTCAGATATCTTATTAAATAATGATTTCTTAACGAACTTGGGGATTAAAATTAAAAAAGAAAATTGCCCTTTCTGTGGAAATAGATGGATACGAAGATCTGATGAATCGCCTATAACATGTCCCGAATGCAAAAGAAAGTTTTTTTCACAAGAACAATTGGTAGAAAAAAGAAAAAATAGAAAATAATTATATTTTGTATATGTCTATAATATCAATTGAATCATTATTGCTATTGTATGCGTGAATTTTAAGTGTATGAAGACCTCTGTTTGTTTCTAATTCCCAAGAAAAAGGTTTTTCAAAATCAGTATATTTTAATTCATCATCAATATAAAATTCAATATAATTTGTATTTTCAGCTTCAACTTCAACTTTCAAGGACCCTAATATTCTTGGTGATGCTTCCTGAAGTGGAGTATTTCTGAATATTTGCCTGAGTTCTCGTCCAAAAAGATAGGTATTATAGATTTTTGGAGTTAAAAAATCAATTTTTGGAACATCTGGCTGAAAATTTCCAATTAAGCCTTCAATGTACATTACTCCTGTACCTGGACCATACCAATCTGCAAATATAATTTCATCATATGGTATTTTAAGCCAGCCTTCATCCCCCCAATTTGTCCCCCAACTATTCTTAATTATCCAACATTGTTCATTGTCATCATAACCTACTAAAGTCATAACATGACCTCCAGCCATCCTTCCCCATATGTGATTGTATATTCCACCCTTGTAGTAGAAAAAGTCTTTATGAAAATTTACACATACTATGAGAGGCCCATGATCTATTAATGCTTGTTTTATATCATCATCTTCAACATTTACCCAATCCCATTCTTGAATTTTTATCGTTCTGTTCTCCCATCCAATCAAACTTTCAAATGGATAATCAAAAGGTCTATGTGGGTCAGGATAACATCCTTCATCTGGAACTCCATAATCAATCAAATAATTTGCAGCATCTACCAAATTAACATAGCCTGCTTCATATGTCCCTCCTGGATAAAAATATAAATGCGCTTCTGATAAGTCTGGTTCATATAATTCTTGTAACTGATATTGCATTTTTGTTTCAAGTGCTGCACATAAAGCATAAGCCTCGCAAGTAGGTGCAGGTGATTGGTCTTTAATTGGAGTTGTATAATCTATGCCCTCAATATTTTGCCAATTAAAACAATCAGGCAATTCTTTTCTATTTGGATTTTCAGCAATCTGTACTGTAGCAAAAATTATTGAGGCTATTACAAAAAATAGCAATATTATTGTTTTCTTCATTATTTCACCAAACTATTGATTATATATAATTTTATAGATAATAAAATTTATCTTTTAGTTTTGGCTTAATTAAATTTATTTTTAACAAATTACACTTTTTAATAAGAAATAATCTTTATAATATATTCATATTAGGGTTTTGAAATGAAAATTGACATACATTCAGATATTTCGCTTCGACTTTTAAAATTCTTTGTGCCTTTTATTATCTCAGGATTAGGTTTACTCATTCTTTATTTAATAATTGACGAAAATACCATAGGAAAATTGTTTTTTTTAATGCTTGTTTATTTTATCCCTCCTCTTGGAAAAGAATCATTGATTCCAATAGGTGTTTCTGGAGGAAACGTAACAATGCCTATAAGTGGAGAGCAAGCTTTTATCCCTCCAATAGACCCTTTTGTAATGGCTATATCTATTGCATTTGTAGACATTATGGTTGCTTTATTTCTTGTTTGGAATTATGATCTTGCAAAAAAGATACCTTTAATTGGAGATTTGATGCAGAAAGTAGAAAAAACTGCAAAAGGTTCTTCAAAAAAGTACGGATGGGTTAAAAAATTAGAGTTTATAGGAATAATTCTTTTTGTCATAGTCCCATTTCAAGGATCAGGAGGGTTTATTGCATCAATTGTTGGAAGATTAATTGGGATGAAGCCATGGAATGTTTTTACAGCGATTTTTATTGGTTCATTTCTAAGTACTTTTTTGGTTGCATATTTTGCAGATATTCTTCTTTCTGTATTTGTGAAAAACTTTTTACTAGGTTTGTTAATTTTCATAGTTCTGATAATTATATTTATTATAGCTATGTACTATAAAAATTACAAAAATAATAGATAAGATTTTTTTAATCCTTTTCCATAGAAAACACGACAATAGAAAAAATCGATACAAGAATTAAAATTGCACCTATAATTGTTGTATAGGTATTATTAAACTCATTTCCTATTAAAATACCAAGACCAAATCCGCCCATAATTCCAATGACTATGTCAATATATTTAAATTTAGACATTTTATCAAAGCCAGAATTAATAATAAATTATTAAATTATTTTCCTACTTGTGATGAGCCACATAAATATCTGCTTCAATCATTTGCATATCTTCATTGTAATAGTGATGGGTAAAGTATATATTGCCCTGTTCATCAAGACCCGGATCTCCTGCAAAATTTGATATTATTTCAACAGGTTCTGACCAATTTCCAAACTCATCTTTTATTGTTCTAAAAATTGCTGGCCCATTATATCCAAGCTCACTCCAACTCGTATACCATAATTCATTTCCATCTGGTGTTAAATATGGCCACCCTTCATCAGATTCTGTATTTACGACTGGTCCAATGTTTACGGGTTCTGTCCATTCTCCATCTATTTTATTAATCTCCCACAAATCCTTGCCACCGTATCCACCATCTTTGTATGAATCATAATACATTACACTAGCATCTTGGTTTGTATATAACTCTCCCAAAAGATAGTTTAAATTTAGTTTTTCGCCAACATTCTCCCAATTCTTCCACTTTCCGTTTATTAGTTTTGCAGTATAGATATCAATTTCTCGGTAATTTCCTGATCTCACTGAACAGAACCATAATGTTTCATCTTGAATACATAATGGTCCATCCAAAGCCGTACCATATTTTAGGATCACTCTTGTAGGTTCAGACCATCGATTATCTACTTTTTCAGATTGCCATACGCCTGTAACGCCATCGATAACTTGCTTTTCAGGCGGAACATCGACGTCTGGAGTAAAAAAGAATATAAACATCTCACCATCGGCTGATATTACAGGGGCATCTTCTGCACCTGCAGTGTTTACTGCACCCTCCATTGGAATTGGATCGGCCCATTTGTCTGAATGTACAACAGGAGGATATAAGTCTGTTTCTGGCGTAATTTTAACAGCATCCTCTGGAATGGATTCGAGTCGGCCTTTATTTGAGGTAGAAACACATCCAGAAATCAAACCTGTTAGTAAAACTGAAATTGTTGCTAACAAAATTATCTTTACCATATTTTTCATTTGCATCCATCTTTGAAATTTAGAATTTAAACATTTTTAATATATTTAAGTTTATTTCTTTTGAAACAAAACCAGAAACTTTTTACATAATAATTCAATATTTAAACATGGCTTTAATTGAAACATTACTCAGCAACGATTATTTAAAATTCATTTTTATAATTTTAATTACAGTCATCTTTGTAAGTACCTCTTATTTTCTATTAAAAGTATTTGTGAGAAAACTTGCAGGACGAAAAAAAAGATATGGTGATTTTATACTAAAGCAGTTATCGCTTCCAGTATACGCAGCTATATTTTTTACAGGTCTTTTTATATCACTTAGAACTCTAACTTTTCTTACATCATACGAAAAAGAGATAAACAGCATATTTTTTGTAGTTTTTACGTTTATTATTGCTTTTCTGGTTGCAAGAATTATTAACGTAATAATGATTGGGTGGTTGAGAGTTAAAAAAGGATTTGAAAGATCTCCTCAACTTCTAAACAAAACAGTTGCTGCAATAATTTACATAATTGGAATAATTCTAATACTTGATTATTTTGAGGTGGATATTACAGCGCTTATTGCAGGTGTTGGTTTAGGTGCTCTTGCAATTGGTCTGGCGCTTCAAAGCACTCTTGCAAATTTTTTTGCTGGAGTCCATCTTCTTTCTGATAGGCCTATTAACGTAGGGGATTTTATTGAGCTTGATCAAAATACTGCAGGTTATGTTGAAGACATAGGATGGCGCTCTACAAGAATTAAGACATGGACAGATAATCTTTTAATTATTCCTAATGCAAAACTTGCCGATAGTAATATTTTAAATTACTCAATGCCTAAACAAGATATGTCTTTTTGGGTTGATTGTGGTGTTGCTTACGAATCAGATTTAAAAAAGGTTGAAAAAATAGCTCTTGAAGTTGCTAAAAATATACAGAAAAAAGCAGTAGGAGCGGTTAGAGATTTTGAGCCTTTATTTAGATTTAAAGAATTTGGCGACTCTAATATTAATTTTATAACTATATTAAGAGCTGAAGCTCCAATGAAAAGATTTTCAATTCGAAATGAATTTATTAAAGAGCTAAAAGAACGTTTTGATAGAGAAGGAATAGAAATTTCTTGGCCAATAAGAAAGATATATAACATAAAATAAGTTTTATGAAACAGTGGTGAAAGGGGGATAAACAAATGTCTCGTCTGGTAAAAAAAAGCTCTAAAAAGAAAGGATTGCCGCCAGGTTCTCTTGTTTATATAGGAGATGAAAAAACTCATAAGACTCGAATTTCTGTAATTGATTATGATAGCAATGATTTTTCAGAAGTTGGAATTGAAAAAATTGAAGATTGTTTTAAATTTAAAGAAAAGCCGACTGTCACTTGGATAAATATTGATGGAATACATGAAGTTGAAAAAATTGAAAAGATAGGTAAACATTTTGATATCCATCCTTTAGTTTTGGAAGATATTATTCATACAGATCAAAGACCAAAAATGGAAGATTTTGAAAAATACATTTATGTTGTTTTAAAAATGCTTCATTATAATGAATCAAAAAATGAAATAATAGCAGAACAAATAAGCCTAGTATTAGGAAATAATTTTGTTTTATCATTCCAAGAGTTTCAAGGCGACGTTTTTGATTCTGTGAGAGAAAGAATCAGAAACAATAAGGGAAGAATAAGAAAAACGGGTGCAGATTATCTTACATATTCCCTTATTGATGCCATTGTCGATAATTATTTTGCAATACTAGAAAAAATTGGAGAGAAAATTGAAGAATTGGAAGAAATATTGGTTACTAATCCAATACCAAAAACTCTTCAAAAAATTCATAAGCTAAAAAGAGAGATGATTTTTCTAAGAAAATCTGTGTGGCCTTTAAGAGAGGTCATAAGCAGCTTGCAAAGAGATGAATCCAAACTAATTGCAGACTCTACTGACATATATCTTAGAGATGTATATGATCATACAATTCAGGTAATTGACACTATTGAATCTTTTAGAGATATGACTTCTGGTATGCTTGATATTTATATGTCAAGTGTAAGCAACAAAATGAACGAAGTAATGAAAGTTCTGACAATTTTTGCTGCAATATTCATACCTTTAACATTTATTGCAGGCGTTTATGGGATGAATTTTAACACCCATACTTCTCCATTAAATATGCCCGAACTTCAATGGTACTGGGGATATCCGATGGCTCTTGCAATAATGGGTTTTGTTGGCATTTCAATGGTACTTTATTTCAAAAAAAAGAAATGGATTTAGACCAGTCTTATTCCTATATAATATGCTATAGCAAGTATTATTGTTCCTCTCATTGCACCTGCTGCAACGTTTATCAAAAAGAACTTTGTCGCGTTTAACCCTTTTTGTTTTTCTTCATGTGGATTTAATAAAGAAAAAAGATAAAGTGTTACAGTGTCAATCATTAAAGGTATACTCATCAATATGAATAGGCCATAATGACCATATTTTTTTACAAATGATTCAGAAGCAACTATGATTTTTTTGGTTATCTTCCAATTATCGCCAACTGATAAACCTTTTATTAAATCTCTAAGGCGCGAACCTATAATATATGCAATAAAAGCTCCTACACCTTTTCCAAGAGCCAGTATTATAATAAGTACAACTGGATGTAGAAATGGATTAAAAAGACCTAGTTCAACAGGAATTGGAAGAATAATTGCTGCTAAAATTACATAAATAAAAAATATAAACGAATATGTTAGAGGATCTTGAAAAGAGCCAGTTAGTATTTGCAGTAAATCCATTCTAATCTTTCCTTTTTTGATTATGTAATTCAAGAGCTTTATGTAAAATAAAACCGATTATTATTAAAATAAATCCCAAAAATAAGACACTTATTTCAAGATTTGCAATCATAAATATGCATGTAATTATTCCAAAGACAGGTATAACTGGAGTTTTTCCAATTGATAGAGGTACTTTAAACCCTTTATTTGTAGGAGATTTATGTCTAAAGTATATTAATGATGCATTTACAGCAATAAATGTAGCAAAGATAGTAAAGTTTGTAAGACTAGCAATTGTTTTTAAATCTCCCAAAAAGATAAAAGCAATTGATACAACCATAACAAAAATAATAGATGCCCATGGGGTTAAGGTTTTTTTCAAAACTGATAAGAATATCCTTGGAAGTGCATTTTCTTCTGCGATACCAAATATAATTCTAGAACCGCTTAAAAGCATGACAAGAACTGTGTTAAATGTAGAAAAAAGAGCAATTGTAGAAAGAATTAAAAAACTACTATCTCCAAAAACTTGCTTTGCAACAAGTGCTAAAGGTGCTTCAGCTGTTGAAAGACTTTCCCAAGAAATAACAGATACAGCAGATATGCCAACAAGTATGTATATAATTGTAGTAATTATTATAGATAAAATAATTGCTCTAGGAATATTTTTCTCAGGATTTTTTGTTTCATTTGCAAGCCTTGTTATACTTTCAAAACCTATATATCCAAAAAAAATCAAAACCCCTGCTTCAATTAAACCTTTCATTCCCTGAGCAAGCTCTAAATAATTAACAGAACCAAAATATGGAATACCAATAAATATGATAATAATAAGGCCTGTTGCTTCAATTAACGTAAATAGAATTGTAAAAGCTGCTGTTTCTTTTACTCCAATAATCAATATTGCTCCTGTAATTAAAAGAACAAATAATGCAGTGATTAAAACCGGCGTATTAAAAAGTGCAGAAAAATAATTTGCAAAACCAATAGCAACCGTTGCTGCTCCAACAATACTACCTATAATTATTAACCAGCCAATTATCCATGCCGTATTTTTGCCAAGCGAATTTTTGATATAGATATATTCAGCACCTGCATGAGGAAATCTTGATGACAACTCAGCATAGCTAAGGCCAGTAAAAGAAGCTACAACTGCTGCAAGAATAAATGATAACCAAAGTGCATTTCCACTAAGACCTGAAGCAACACCGATTAAAACATAAATTCCTGCACCTAGAATTATTCCTATACTCATAAGCGTAACTTCTAATAATCCAAGTGATCTTTCTAATTTATTCATTTAAGCTTCAAAACCGCAATAAAAACATCATTTTTATGTTCTTTTATTAAAGCTTCAATAAAAGATAATTATTTAATAAAATAATTTGTATTCATTTTTTATGGAAAAAACAAAAGAAGAAACACAAAAAAACAATAAAAATACATATACAATAAAAGATGCAATGAAAGTTACTGACGATATTTTTAACCTATCAAAGGAAAAGGATTATCATCCTGGAGCGTTCATACACGGTCTAATTTTTGCATTAGAATATGTACAGTCCACATACAAGATTCCAAAACAACAAATTGCACAAATCAAAAGGGATTGCAAGCAATTCTTTAATGAAATGGGACCAAAAAAAGATAAATAAATTCAATTCTAAATGTGCACCTAATTATGCATCCATAAATTATATAAAATGATTTTAATTTTAGAATACTATCGGATGGTGTTGTTGGATGGGATATCAAGAGCAGAAAACCCAGGTTAAATTAGATCATATCCAAGATTTTGAAATGATGTTTGAAAGGATGAAAGTAGATCGTCCTAGAGAAGCTGCTACTTATTATGCGATTTTAATTGTAGATTGCCCAAAAGAATTTTCAGAATTTTTAAGAGTTGCAGAGGATTTGGCAAATATTACTAGAAGACCTTTAGAAACTGGTAGGGCATCTCTTTTGAGATACGGCCTTATTGCAGAAGTTCTTTTTACTGGAAAATCAGAAGAAGACTTTGGTAGAGAAAGTTATCTTCCAGTACATCCTAAGGTTGTGTGGGAAGATATAAAAGATGATTTAAAAAGTGTTATTGCAGAGGATACTTTCAACTCGATAAGACAAAGATTGGAAGATTATAATAAACACTATGATGAAAACTTTTCTACCTATGGAATTAAGATAAAAAGAAGCGGCAACGTTACTCTTAGATATAGTGGTAAATGGGTATTGTATAATATTTTGCATAATAGCCTAGAAAAAGGAAATCATCTTAGAATGCAAGTTGGTGGAGAAAGATTGTTTGATGATCCTTTCATAAATTATCTAAAAAAATTCTTAGAACTTGATACAAAAGTAGAACTTATTGTAGACTCTAAATCAAAACTTGATATCGCAAAAGATCTCAAAAAAATATATGGTGACAAATTAGATATTAGGTTTTTCTCTGAAAATACAGCTGGAACAATGAGAAACTATGTATTTGGAAAAGAACTAGCAATAAATGGCATTAAGATACTTCCAGAATCAAGTAGTGAGCCTTCATACATAGGTACAGCATATGTTAATCCAGATGATATCAAAGTACTTGATGAAAAGTTCAAAAATATGTGGGAACTTGCAAAGCAACTAAATTAATCATTTTTTCTATTTTTTAAATTTTTATTATCTAGTTTCCAAATAGCGAAATTACCAAGTATGTCTATTATCAATATTGTTAAAATTGTTATGGGTAGTGTTATAACATCTTTTATCCCAAACCAACTTAATAGAACAAATAAGCCTATAAAAGAACCAAAGGACCAATATATCATTAAAAATTTAGTATCCCAAATAGTATGTTCAAAATATGCCATTTTATCATTATATAAAAAAGAAAAAAAGAAATTGTTATTTAATTATTTTAATGGGTTTTTTGGCATTACTTTTTCTATATCTTTAGTTTTGCCAGCATCCCAAATAGCTCTTACTGCAAGAATACCTGCTGCAGGTGCTGCAAATACTGCTAGCATTCCAGCAATTCCAAGATACAAGTCACCAATTAGTTCAAGTTGTGAGAAATACTCTGCACTTGCTCCAATTCCAACCAATATCAATGCTGCTATTAGAAATGTTGGTACTTTTTCTTGTGTGATTGAGCCCACTGCAAAGAATGACAAAAGTCCTACGAAAAAACCTAGTACTGCTAAAATCAAAGCGACGTAACCGTTTGTATCTTGCCAGATGTCAGCGCCAACTACTAAACCAACTATTACTGATATCAATATGCCTATCAAAAATAGCCAGCTTCCTAATGTTTTCAATATATTTTCCATTCTCGACTCCTCCAATCCTTTTTATTTTTGTGCAAACATTATAATCTTTATATTTAAACTTTACTAAATTATTAACTTTTTTCTTGGTAAAATGACGATTTTTTACAAAAAAATAATTTTTTCAATTTGACATTTTTTTCGCATAGCTTTAAATACAATTAGTGTCAAACAATATCACGTTATAAAATGACAATATATTGGTAGGAGAGGAAAATAATGCCAAAAGTAAATGTTATGTATGAAATAGGCCCCGAATATCTCTATGAAGAAATCGAAAATTATGATGTAAAATATAAAGATTCTGGGAAGAACGTTAAAATTTCAAACAAAGTTTTTGATCTCATGAAAAGTGAAGGTTTGATAAAAAAGACTGGCGATGGATACGTTTTTGTTGGGAAATACGAAGATTTGTTAGAATTTAAAAAGAAAAAGAAATAGATAAGATTGAACTTGTCAGGAAGGGTCTGGTTCCTTTTAGATCACCTCTTCTTGTGTTTCGGGCCCTTCCTCCTCCCTTGCTTTTTTTAAGAAAATATTATACATATTGTGACGTATACAATCTATTGTAATGAAAAATAATTTTGATAGATATCATAAGAGATCAGATGAAGAATTAATCGATTTCATTAAAAAACTTGAGCTTCAAGCTCTTGAAACTGCAGAAGAAAGACTACCATTGTATCTAGATGTAGGATTGAAAGATACAAATCTTGTTTTAGATGTTGGCTGTGGGTCAGGTTTTGTAACAAGAGATATTGCACATCTGACAAAAGGTACCGTTGTTGGAATAGATGGTTCAAAAAGTCTTGTAAAGGTGTCAAAAAAAATACTAAAAGAAAGTCCAAATGTTAGTTTGTCCATTGGGGATGGCCATAGTTTACCTTTTAAAGATAACTCTTTTGATATTGTAACATGTAATTTACTTTTGATGTGGGCTGACAATCCTCAAAAGTTGGTAAAAGAAATGGCAAGAGTAGTTAAACCTAAAGGAAAGGTGCTTGCATCACTGGAACCTGATTATGGGGGTAAGATTCATTGGCCCGAAAATAAAAAAGTAGATCCTTTGTTTTCTGGAGAAGCAATTAGAAAAAAAGGTGGAGATCCACATATTGGTAGAAAACTTCGAATGTTTTTTGTAAATGCAGGTCTTGAAACTGAAATTGGTATAGGCAACAACAGAATATGGTCATGTGAAGAAGATAAGCAATACTATCTTCATTCTAGAGATTTTTACATCAAGGTTTTAAAGGAAGCAAATTTAACAGAAAAGCAAATCGATGAATGGGAGTTTGAGTTCTTAAAATCACTTGACGAAGGCACACAGCTTAACTTTTTTCCACAATTCTATGCTATTGGGACCAAACCCAAGTCTTAATAACAAAATATTAATTCATTTTTTGATTTGATGGCAGCAAAGGTCGTAGATGGCAGAAAAATAGCTCGTAAAATAAAAGAAGAAGTTAAAGATGAAGTTGAAAAATTAAAATCAAAATATCAAAAAGTTCCAAACATTGTCACAATAAAAATTGGTAATGACTCCTCATCAGAGCTTTACTTAAAACTCAGAAATAAGGCCTGCAACGAAGTTGGCATTAAATCTGAAAGTATGATTTTTGAAGAAACTGTTAAAGAAGATGTAATCGTAAAAACAATAAACGATTTGAATAATGACTCAAAAGTTCATGGAATACTAATTCAATATCCTGTTCCAAAGCACATATCTGAAGACAAACTAATGAGAACCGTTAGTCCAAAAAAGGATGTAGAAGGATTAAATCCCTATAATATGGGAAGTGTTGTTTTAGGTGAGGAGCTGATTGTTCCTTGTACGCCTCTTGCAGTTCTAAAGATTCTTGAGTCTGAAAAAGAAGAGTTGAAAGGAAAAAATATAACTATTGTAAATCACAGCAATATAGTTGGAAAGCCTCTTTCAAATTTGCTTCTCAACAGAAATGCAACTGTTTCGATATGTCATGTTTTTACAAAAGATATGGCAAAATTTACACTTGATTCTGATATCTTAATTACAGCAGCTGGCGTTCCTAAGTTAATTAATGAAAAACATGTTAAAAAGAATGCTTTTGTAATAGATGTCGGAATTGTAGAAACAGAAAATGGTATATGTGGAGATGTTGATTTTAAATCTGTTGAAAGCATTGCGGGAAAAATTACTCCTGTTCCAGGCGGAGTAGGTCCTGTAACTATTGCTTGTTCTCTAGTAAATATGATAAAAACATTTGGGCATTCTATGAATTTTAAATAAAACTAAATATTTTTAACAAAAAACTCAACTTTTTTTAAATCATGCTTCACTTTTACTAAAAAGATAACTACCTAGGCCTAAAAAAACAACACACAAAATAAACAAAATAAATAGATCTATCATTGGATCAAAATGATTGTTGATGCCAGTTATGCTACCTCTTAATCCATCCACCATATAAAATAAAGGATTGAAATAAACAATTTTTTGAACTTGAGATGGCAACCCATCCAAAGGAAAAAACGCAGTTGAAAGAAAAAACAAAGGCATAATTACTATGTTCATTATTAAAGGAAAAGCCTGAAAATCAGAAAGCCTAGATGCAAGTATTAATCCAAAACCAACAGCTGTACATGCAATCATTAGCATCATTACAATTGTAAGAAGAAGACTCCAAATAGAAACGAATCTAACACCAATAAATAAACTCAATAAAACAACAAGAAATCCTTGAAACAATGCTGTTGTTGCACCGCCCAATGTTCTTCCAATTATAATAGATAACCTACTTACTGGCGCTACTAAAACCTCCTGAAGAAAACCAAATTGTTTATCCCATAAAACAGATATTCCAGCAAACATTGAAGAGAATAAAATTGCCATTCCAACTATAGCTGGAGCTAGAAACTCGATATAGTTACCGGTTAATCCAGGAATAATAGCTCTATTAAAACCTGCGCCTAAAATGAATAAGAAAAACAAGGGTTGTACAATACTTGCAACAATTCTACTTTTCGCACGTAAAAATCTCTTTATTTGACGAAGCCACATTACATATACTGCTTGCATTTCAGCATTTAGTATCATTTAATGTCCTCCTCTAAAATGCATCATCTGTTTCATAGCATTTTCAGCAGATTCATTTCTAATTGATCTACCTGTAAAATGTAAAAATACGTCATCTAAAGTTGGCTTTCTAACACTTATCGAAGTAACTTTAATTCCTAGTTTTTGAGCTTTTTCAATTATTATTGGAATTTTTTCTTCTCCCTTTTTAACACCAAAAGTTAGCTCATTATCCCGCATTTTTAAATTATCTACCCATGATTTTTGTTTTAAATAATCATATAATTTCTGCATATCAGAACAAGATAATGTTATCAAATCCTGGCCAACGTTATTTTTTAGATTTTCAACAGTATCTATAACTAATATCTTACCCTTATCAATTATTCCAACTCTGTCGCATAAGTGTTCTGCTTCTTCCATATAGTGTGTTGTTAAAAAAATAGTTGTTTTTTCTTGTTTATTCATTGATTTAATGTAATCCCAAATTGCCCTTCTTGTTTGGGCATCAAGACCTAGAGTTGGTTCATCAAGAAATAAAACTTTAGGAAAATGCATTAACCCCCTTGCAATTTCCAATCTTCTTTTCATACCTCCAGAATAGTTTTTAACAAGAATGTCTTTTTTTTCTTCCAAATCAACAAGTTTTAATACCTCATTTATTCGAGAATCTCTTTTTTCTTTATCAATTGCATAAATTCTTGCGTGAAAATCTAAATTTTCTCTACCAGTAAGTTCCGTATCTAGAGCAGGTTCTTGGAAAACTACACCTATGTTTCTTCTAACCTTTGAACGATCTTTTTTTACATCATTACCCACAATTTCTGCTCTTCCTTTTGTAGGATTTAAAAGAGTAGTTAGCATTTTTATTGTTGTAGTTTTTCCTGCGCCATTTGGACCTAAAAAACCGAAAATCTCTCCTTTTTCTACTGTAAATGATATTTCATTTACTGCTGTAAAATTATTAAATTTCTTTGTTAATTTTTCAGTTTTTATGATTTTCAATTAGGTTTTCCCCAACGTCCTAATCTCAATTCTTTACAAAAACCTATCCAATTTTTTCAACAATAGCAAAATAATTGTCTGGATATATTTTGGAGCTGATTTTAATATCAGAAATATCTATGATTTTAAGCCCAGCTTGGTTGAGTTCATCAGCAAATTCATTGCGTTTATAAAGATGATAAAATCTAGGAACATTTAATTTATCTTGTTTCCAGTAAATGTCTATATCTCCACTTTTATTTTCTTCAACTATATTTCTAAATTTTTCTTGTTCTGCTGACCAGACACTAATAAGTGCCTTTCCTCCAATTTTTAGAATTCTTTTTAATTCTTTCAATGAGCATATACGATTGTCTCTTCCTTTTATATTATGCAAAGCAGCAATGTATATTGCAAAATCAAAATAATTTTCTTTTATAGGGATTGTAATTAAATTTGAATGAATTAATGTTGCATTTGAAATTTTATCTCTATTCAATTTTATTTTTACAATATCGAGTAAGTTTTTAGATATATCAAATCCAAAAACCTCTTTACATAATTTAGCACAAAATAATAAATGCCTACCATTTCCACAACCAAGATCAGCAATTAAATCTGCACTAGAAAAATTTTCCATAAAATCTAATACTTTGCCCCAGGGTTTTTTTCTTGTTTTATCAAAACTTTCTGCAATCTTGTCCCATGTTTCTTCAGAAATTTTGAAATTATTATCTTTCATTTTAGCTACCAAATTAATAAATCATATTTATTTTTATTTGAAACGAATTGCTAGCAAAATTAATACATAATAACAAGATACAGTTTTCTCGTTAATATCTTTCAGAAGGGAGTAAAATGACTATTGTTTTAAAAGGATCTGGACTAACTATTGAAAAATTAGTAAAAGTTGCAAGATTTAATGAAAAGGTTCAACTTGACCCTAAAGCAGAAAAAAGAATAATAAAATGCAGAGAAGTACTTGAAAAAAAGATTGATTCAAAGGAAATAATGTATGGAGTAAATACAGGAATTGGAGAATTTTCTGAAGTAGTTTTAAATGACAATCAAATCGAGCAATTCCAGAAATATTTGATATATAATCATGCAGCAGGAATTGGAGATCCTGCGCCTATTGAATATGTTAGAGGGGCAATGACTGCTAGAATTAATGTTCATTCACATGGCCAGTCAGGTGTTAGACTTGAAATAACCAAAACGCTTGTTGAAATGCTAAATAAAGGTGTAACTCCTTATGTTTGTCAGAAAGGCTCAGTTGGTGCTTGTGGTGATCTTGCACCTATGTCTCAGATTGCACTTCTTATGATGGGTGAAGGCAAGGCATATTACAACGGCAAACTTTTAATTGGAAAAGAAGCAATGAAACAAGCAGGCATAAAAATTCCTGGACTAAAAGCAAGAGATGGCCTTGCGCTAATTAATGGTTCAAATCTACTTACCTCAATGAGCGCGATCTTTTTATATGATGCAAACAACTGGTTAAAACAAGCAGAAATAGCAGCTGCAATGTCTCTTGAGGCATTAAAAGCAAACATGAAACCATATACGCCAAAACTTCACGAGGCAAGAGGTTTTTCTGGAGCAATTAGAAGTTCTAAATCTATTTGCAAGCTCATCAAAGGTGGAGATTTAAACGAGGGAAATATAAAATGTAAGGTTCAAGACGCCTATTCAATGAGATCAACTCCCCAAGTAATTGGTGCTGCACATGATGCACTTTCTTGGGCTAAATCTCAAGTTGAAACTGAGCTTAATGGCGTATGTGACAATCCAGTCTTTTTCCCTGATGAAGATTTGCAATTATCGGGTGCAAATTTCCAAGGAACTCCAGTATCTCTACCAATGGATATGGCCGGTGCTGCAATAACAATGGTATCTGTTATGTCTGAAAGAAGAATGAATAGATTAAATAATCCTGCACTAAGTGTTGGTCTTCCTGCTTTTCTAACAAAAGGCGCTGGTATGTTCTCTGGTCTTATGCTTAGTCAGTATACTGCAGATAGTTTAATTGTTGAGCAAAGGATACTATCCAGTCCAGCATCAGTTCAGTCAATACCTGCGGCAGCAGATCAAGAAGATTTTGTTTCAATGGGTATGAATACTGCAATTAAAAATTTCCAAATCCTTGATAATGCATATGGTATTCTAGGAATAGAATTTATGGCAGCAGCACAAGCACTTGATTTTAGAGATTACAACTTTGGAAAGGGAATAACAAAAGCAAAAGAAATTATCAGAAAGCATGTTGATTTTCTTGACGAGGATAGACCATTATATCCAGACCATACAAAAATGAAAGAACTAGTAAAATCCTGTGAAATATTAAATGAGGTAGAAAAAGTAGTTGGAAGTTTAGAATAGCTACTTTTGTATCAATGGGATATTTAAATCAGATTTTTTAACAAGATCAATTGATTCTTTATATCCTGCATCAGCATGTCTTGCAACACCTATTCCTGGGTCTGTTGTAAACACTCTTTTTATTCTTTCATCGGTTTCTTTTGTACCATCACAAACTACAACCATTCCGGCATGAGTAGACAGTCCAATTCCAACGCCACCGCCATTATGTATCTGAATAGAATCTGCACCTGCTGAACAATTAATAAGAGCATTTAGAAGTGGCCAATCTGCTATGGCATCACTCCCATCGATCATCCCTTCAGTTTCTCGATATGGTGATGCAACACTTCCACTATCAAGATGATCTCTAGTAATTGCAACAGGTCCAATTTCCTTGTTTCTGACCATTTCATTCATTTTTAATGCAAATTTTGATCTTTCCCCGTATCCTAACCAACAAACTCTTGCAGGAAGCCCTTCCCAAGGCAAATTTTCTTCTGCAAGTTTAATCCAATTTGTAAGTACGCTGTCTTCTGGAAACATTTCAATTACAGCCTTATCTGTTTTTAAAATATCATCTGGATTTCCAGTAAGTGCAAGCCACCTAAAAGGCCCTCTTCCAACACAAAACATAGGTCGTATATAAGCAGGGACAAAACCCGGATAATCAAAAGCATTTGAAAGACCTGCTTTTAATGCTTGCCCTCTAAGATTGTTGCCATAGTCAAATGCAATAGCTCCATTTTTCTGAAAATCAACTATTGCCTTACAGTGATCTTTCATGCCCTTAAGAGATCTTTTCATATATTCTTTTGGTTTGCTTTTTTTAAGTTTAAATGCCTCATTTAAATTGTTGCCAAAATAACCTGCAGGAACATATCCATTCAATTCATCATGAGCTGATGTTTGATCTGTTACAACATCAGGCTTAAATCCCTCCTTGACTAGTTTTGGTAAAATATCCGCACAGTTACCTAAAACGCCTATGGACAATGCTTCTTTTTTGTCTCTGGCATCTTCTGCAAGCTTTACTGCTTCTTTGATATCATAAACTTTTTTATCACAAAAACCAGCCTTGATTCTTCTGTCAATCCTTTTCTCATCACATTCAATAGCAATACATACTCCATGATTCATTGCAACAGAAAGTGGCTGTGCTCCACCCATTCCACCAAGGCCACCAGTAAGTACAATTTTTCCGGATAAATCGCTATTAAAATGTTTTTTTGCAAGTGCAGCAAATGTTTCGTAAGTTCCTTGTATAATTCCTTGGGTCCCAATATAACACCACGAGCCTGCGGTCATCTGTCCATACATTATTAGGCCTATTTTATCGTATTTTCTAAACTCTTCCCAGTTGCTCCATTTTGGAACTATATTTGAATTTGCCATAACAATTCTTGGCGAGTTTGACCATGTTTTAAAAACTGCAACAGGCTTTCCAGATTGAATTAATAAAGTTTCATCATCTTTTAGTGTTTTTAAGCTCTTAACAATTGCGTCATAAGACTCCCAATTTCTTGCAGCCTTACCAGTTCCACCATATATAATCAACTCATCAGGTATTTCTGCGTTTTCTAGGTTGTTTTCAAGCATTCTAAGAATGGCTTCTTGTCTCCAATTTTTACACCTTAGCTTATCGCCTTTTTGAACGGTTACTGTTTTTGCCATAGTAATCTAGTATCGAATAAAAATCTACAATTAAAAATTTGTCATGTACGTGAAAAATTTTCATTATAGTTCACACTCAAAAAACCTGGTTTCAAAAGTGGAAGGCAGGCTGGCCTCACTAGGAGGGGATGGGATGCACTCTAACAAAACAACAACTACCAGCCCAATTCCTTCCAATATATAAATATCAAAACGATGTATATATGTTTTTCGCTTTAAATGAGAGAAATACTCACAACATTACTTCCGCGAAGGATAATTTTACCTAGTCTTCTTTTTGTTTCATCTCTTGTTGTTTCTTCTACTTCATCTAAAACTATGTTCATATACTCATCAAAACCAATGAGCTTTCCTTCAATTTTTCTTCCATCTTTTAGCAGAAGAAGTAATTTTTGATTTAAAGATTTCTCCAGAGTATCTAGTGGTAATGCCATGAAAAGGGGTAAGAGTAATCCCTTATTAAAATTATTCCCTTTTAATCAGGATATCCGCCGATTAATAAACTAGGATCGCCAAATAATTCCCAAGTCTGGACACACTGGGCATCAATCCAAGAATCTCCAGTACCTGCTCCATTCCAATCTACGGGATAAGTATCAATATACCAGCTTACTGCATTATTCCATACATCGCCTAGGGTTTCATGGCCATTTTGGCCATATTGTTTAAAAAATTCAACTTCAAGTTCGTTTACCCCGCCCTGAAAAGTAGATTTATCTTCTTTTGTAAATCCAAGAGCAGTACAACCAAGAGTTGCTATTGAACCGCCACCTATTTTTCTTGTTAGTCTCCAACCAAGACATTCATAAGTTGCTTCTCCATGATATCTTCTGGTTTTATTGAAAAATCTAAAAATAGAAACATCAAACTGAAGATCATGGCATCCACTTAAAACGCACACTGGTAGTTTATCTTTATTCCAAAGTCTATGTATATTAAAATCTGAAAGACCTCTTACAAAACTTGTCCCATTTGGAGCATTATTGCCCCATGTTTTGGGACTTCCGTGTCCAACCAGATATAAAAATCCACAACCTTGTTTTAAAGCATTTATTAAATCTGAAGCAGTTGTAAATGTTTCATCTGATGTATAATATCTAAATGCATTAAAATCAGTCATGTTTTCTATTGCTCTATCTCCGTAGTATTCGCCTTCAAATCCAGTCCAATTTGGATTTGTTGTTTCAGGGTAAGTATCGCCTGCAAAAACTGCAAAGTTTTTAAACCAATCTTGACCATATGTACCTTTTTCATATTTTATAATCTTATTTACCATTATTTTTACTTCAATATCATTTCTACAAGGAAGCCTGCCAATACTAACATCTGGTTTTAAATCTATATCGATATCCTCAGCACCTTCTCCAGCATACCATTCTCCAAAAATTCCATCTTTATCGGAGTCCCAAGTTGAAAATTTTCCTTCTGAATCATAGATATCAGCATAATATAAATCACTTATTATTTCTGCTTCCCAATCATTTTCCATATGAATATATCTAACAGGTAAATGCCAAAAAGGAAGTTGGCCTTTCATCCCACCAATAAGAAGAACATATTCGGTTCCCCATTGTTCTATAGAGTTTTTAATAAAATATTTTATTTTTTCCTGCTCGTCTCGTCCCTGCCAGTACATTTGTTTGTATATTTCGCATAAAGTTACAAGTTTTGCGCTCATACCTATCTTATTTTTATGACAAACAAGTGGCTGTAAGCTTTTTGAAAAATCTTTAGGTGTTATAATTAATAATTTATAGATCTGATTTTCACCACTATCTTGTTTGATATGTTTAAAATTTGTAAAAGTTGCATTTATTATTGGAACTAGTATCAATGATGCTATCACAAAAACAAATAATATTGATTTTAGAATCTTCATTTAGATTTCCCCAGAGTACAATTAATTTTAGGATTTATAAAGTTTTAGTAGAATATATTTATCTAACCTTAAATAACAAAGTTATTATATTCGATTCTTTATCACGCGGCCCCAATGGACCAAACCTGCGAATACTATTGTTACAAAAATAAAAGAAACACCTTAAAATATGATTTAGACAAAATTGAAAGAGTAGAAATTGTTTTTTTTGATATGGATGGTGTACTAACAGATTGTATAAGTTCTTGGAAATATGTTCATGATTATTTTAATACCTCAAACCATCGCTCTGTAGACAAATATTTGAAAGGAGAAATAGACGATTTAGAATTCATAAAAAAAGATGTTTCTTTATGGAAAGAAAACGGAAAATTTACAAGCTATGAAAAGTTAAGCAAAATACTTTATGAAATACCTGTTATGAAAGGTGCAAAAGACCTTTTTTCTTTTTTAAAGAAAAATAAAATTAAAACAGCAATTGTGAGTGCTGGAATTGATATACTTGCAAAAAAAGTAGCAAAACATTTAGATATTGATTTTGTTTTTTCAAATGGCTTTGAGTTTGATGATAAGGGGATTTTAACTGGAGAAGGAGTCTTAAATGTCGAGCTCAGTTATAAGGATAAAAATATTGCTTATCTTGCAAATTCTTTAGACATAGAGCAAAAGAATTGTATTTCTGTGGGAAATTCTTGTTTTGATATACCAATGTTTGAAGCAAGTGGAATAGGAATAGCATTTAATCCTGAAGACGAATGCGTTAAAAAGGCAGCAGATATAATAATTGAAGAAAAAGATTTGGAAAAACTCATTTCTGCAATTGAAAAATTTGTTAAATAATTATTGGGGATTTACTAGTTTTCCCATAAATAAAATAGTATTAGTCTCTTTATGTTGGATTAAATATATGAAAGGATGATCGGCATTAAACATTGTTGCAGGTGCAGATTTTAAAACCATATGAACTGAAGTTGCACCGGCAGCTTCACTGCCCTGTTCGTTTACCTCAATAAATGCTTTATGTTTTATTTTTCCAACAAACAAATCCTTATCTCCAGTCATACCTGAAAAATCAGCATCACCAGAAAATGCAGCATTCATTCCCATATTTTTTAAATGTTCTTTAAGATTATATTCATCTTCTAAGCTAAATCTAGGAATACTTACCTGAACGTTTGTTTCTGAAAGCATGTTGGACCAATCAATGAAATTTTCATAATTTAATTCATTTTCAAGATTTGAAATATTATTGTCTTTTGGAAGTATAAAAATCATTGATAATTCATCACCTTTATATGGCATTTCTAATATTTGTATGTCATTAGTTTCATAATAATTAAATTCAATCTCATTATTAGAAATACTCATCATTGGAGTATTTATTGTTTCATCTGTTGATATTTCAAATTCCGCATCTATTGTATCTTCTGGGTCAAACTGATATTTCCAAATTCCTTTAAAATAAATCGCGTTTGTTAGAATCAATTTTGTTAAAGGATCTATATCAGATGCCGACAAAAGATCTTTAATTAATCCTTTTGTGTTTTTTTCAACCCATTCATTGATAATGTTTGCTGATTGTTCTGAATTTTTAAAATCTACATTAGTTGCTTTACCCATATAATAATTATTTATAAAATTTAAATAATCATCAAGGAAGTTGTAATCCTTTTGAGTCCAAAGAGCATTTGCTGTATTAAGAGTATATTCTTTATCTATATTTAATAGATTATAAATTCTTCCAAAGGAACAAAGAGACACTTCATCATTTTGTGGGAATTGAAGAATACTTTGCATTTCTTCTGCAGTTTCGCCTTCTGCTCCTTCATATGTCATAGCTAGAGCTACAAATATGCTATATGGGGAAAAGAATATGTTTTCATTGTTTTCTATAGACAGTTGATTATACATATTAAATGTGAAAATATTCATATAATCTGAAAGAGATGAAACACTTTCTTGAGTTGCATATGTATCAATAGCAAGTTTTTGAGCAGGAGCAGGCGTTGGATAAAAAATTACAGCCATGAGTGCAATAACAACTACAAATGCTGTCGATATTCCAATTATATTTTGCTTTTTCATACGAATCCTCACTAATTTGTTATTCACTTATGCATATATAAATGGTTAGAAAATGTTTGGTAAAAGCCAAACTGCGATACCTTTTAATGTGTCTTTTTGTATTTGGTGGTTTGAAATCATGGTTTTAGACGGTCTGGGCAGTTCTTTAAGAAATACACTTAAAAAAATTGCAAATGCAACACATGTAGATTCAAAATTAATTAAAGAAGTAGTAAGAGACATACAAAGAGCGCTTTTGCAAGCTGATGTTAACGTAAAACTTGTTGTAGAGCTTTCTAAAAAAATAGAAAAACGAGCTTTAGAAGAAAAACCTCCTTCTGGGATGAGCAATCGCGAGCACGTAATAAGAATTGTATATGGCGAGCTAGTAAATATTCTAGGCGATTCAAGAGAACTACCAATCAAAAAACAGATAATAATGATGGTTGGTCTATATGGACAAGGTAAAACCACCAGTTGTGGAAAGTTAGCAAAATTTTTCAAAAAGAAAGGATTAAGACCTGTTCTAATAGCTGGTGATGTACATAGACCTGCTGCTTATGATCAATTAAAGCAAATATCAGAGCAAGTTGAGGTTCCATTTTACGGCGATAAAAAAGCAAAAGATGCTGTTAAAGTCATAAAAGAAGGTCTTGATAAATTTAAAAGATCTTCGGACGTTATTATTGTTGATACTTCAGGTAGACATAAACTCGAAGATGAGCTAATAGATGAAATGAAGAATATCTTTAAGGCAACAAAGCCTGATGAAAAACTGCTTGTTATGGATGCAGCTATGGGCCAGCAATCAGGACCTCAAGCAAAGGCATTTAACGATGCAATTGGAATAACAGGAATTGTACTTACTAAACTTGACGGTACTGCAAAAGGTGGAGGTGCACTTTCAGCAGCGTCCGAGCTTGGAGCCCCCATTGTTTTTGTTGGAACAGGTGAACATCCGACAGATTTTGAAAAATTTGAGCCCCAGGGTTTTATTTCAAGACTTCTTGGAATGGGAGACATTAAATCACTCCTAGAAAAAGCAGAAGAGTCAATGAAAGGAAAAGATGCTGAAAAAACTGCTAGAAGGTTGATGTCTGGAAAATTCAATCTAAATGATATGTATGAACAAATGGACATGATTTCTGGAATGGGGCCTCTTTCAAAAGTAGCTGAAATGCTTCCATTTGGTCAAAATGCAAAATTAAAGAAAATGGATATGGATGACACTCAAAATAAGCTTGCAAAATTTAGAGTTGTTTTAGATTCTATGACCAATGAAGAAAGAGAAAATCCAGATATTATTAAATCATCCAGAGTTAAAAGAATAGCAAGGGGCGCAGGTGTTGAAAACAAGGATGTCAAAGAAGTTCTAAAATATTATAATATGACAAAACGAATGATGAAAGGACTATCAGGAAATCGAAAAATGCGTAAAAACTTAATGAGACAACTTGATTTTGGAAAATAAAATGATTTTTAAAAATTATGACCAGTTAATTTTGAATGGAAAGAGTCAAGATTTGCAGAAGAAAAGAAAGGATATTCTTGAAATATTTTCTGCAGCACTTGAATCAGTAAATCCATATGTTGCTGTACAAAAACATTTACAAAATAATATGATTGTTTTTGATGAGAAAAAAATTTCTTTATCTGATTTTAAAAACATATATGTTATTGGATTTGGAAAGGCAAGTGTTGGAATGGCGCAAGCAATTTGCGATTTTATTAAAATAAAAAATGGCGCTATAGTTACAAACGATCCTAAAGCACATCTTTCAACAGAAAAGATTGAAATTACAGTTGGTGGTCATCCAATTCCAGATGAAGGAAGTATCCAAGGAGCGCAAAAAATACTGGAAATTGCAAAAGATTGTAAAAAAAACGATTTATTAATTGTTCTTGTATCTGGCGGCGGTTCTGCGCTTTTATGCCATCCAAGAATAAGCCTTAAAGATTTACAAAAAACAACAGACCTTTTGCTAAAAAGTGGTGCAGATATAAATGAAATAAACACAATTAGAAAACATCTTTCTTTTGTAAAAGGAGGTCAACTCGTAAAAGATGTTAATTGTAAGGTCATATCATTCATAATATCTGATATTATGGGAGATCCTCTCGATTTTATTTCATCAGGACCAACAGTTGCTGACTCAACGACATTTCAAGATGCGGAAAATATTTTGGTAAAATATAACCTATATGAAAAAATTCCAGAAAAAGTTGTGCATGTTATAAACGAAGGGCTTAAAGGAGTTATAAAAGAAACTCCAAAAAAAGAAAATCCTATTTTTAAAAATGTTTTCAACTTTATAGTTGCAAATAATGAAATAGCATGCAAAGCAGCAGAAGAGAAAGCAAAAGAAATTGGCTATAATTCTAAACTTTTAGCCACGAATCTATCAGGTGAAGCAAAAGAAGTGGGAAAAAAGCTTATTTTTGAATCAGATAAAATAAACAAAAAACCTTTAGCAATAATTACTGGTGGAGAAACAACTGTTACAATCACTGGAAATGGAAAAGGCGGAAGAAATCAAGAACTTGTTCTTGGTATATTAGAAGATATTTCTCAAAAAAATATTGTTTTTGGCTCATTTGCAACTGATGGAATAGATGGTAAATCTGATGCTGCTGGTTCAATTGCCGATCAAAATTCATTAAAAAGAGCTGAAGAGCATAATTTAAATCCTATAAAGTTTTTAGAAGAAAATAATTCGTATCAATTTTTTTATGAATTAAAAGACCTCCTTTTTACAGGACCGACAGGCACAAACGTTATGGATATTCAGGTCTTAATCAAATAAAAAATTTATATTCTTACTATAAATACCAAAATAATATAAAATATGATGAATATATAATAAAATCAGAAAATGAAAAAGATAAATATTTATATTTCAATTATTGTATTCATTTTACTTGTTTTAACATTTACACCTATTAAAAAATCCTTCTTAATTTCAAAAACAAACTTTAATGAAAATATAAAACCTGGAGATATCTTATTTTGTGAATGTAAAAATAAAGATTATTCAATTTTTGGTTGGGATCATTGCAGTATTTACATAGGAAATAATGAATTTATAGAAGCTGTACCGGACAAAGGTGTTTGGATTACAAATTTTTCAGTTTATAGTACATGGGCTAAGAATTTTAGATTCGCATATGTAAAAGGAGTAAGTGAAAAACAAAGAAATGCGGCTGTAGATTTTGCAATGTCTCAACTAGACAAATCATACCAATACAAAAATTCATCTTTTTTTCATTTTATTGGATTAAGAAAGGATAATTCCTCGGAATCTAAAGAATGGTATTGTTCAGAGCTCGTTTGGGCAGCATATTATAACCAAGGAATTGATATAGACTTCAATAATTGGTTTTTTCCTAGAATGGTAAATCCTATTGATATTTCACTAGATATATTGGTTAGTATGTACAAAATATAGACATTAATCACAATATTTAATAAAACTAATAATAGATTTTTTTATATCATATACCAAGATAAACCTTATTTCAATCAAAATTACGTTCCAAAACTAATATATAAAGATTTGGAATAAAAATATTGACAACTATCGAACAATAAAGTATTTAAGTGTGTATATATAATATAAGGTTTATAAAATTAATATAAGGAGATAAAATATGCGTCCAAAATATCCAGTTAGAGTACTGGCTATATTAGGAGTTATTCTACTAACTTTATCTTGTATAAGTTTTCCAAGTTCTGTTGCTGAAATAACTACTTATTCTGAAGACGGAGTTTGGATAAACACACTTTCAAATGAAAGTACAATTGATTTTGATAGTGACAAACTTATCATTTCCGATGGAGTTTTGCAATTTAATAAAACAGAAAGTGGAATATCATATGACTACAATGATTCAAACAATCACGAGGCCTTTGGGTATCAATTAAATTATTTGCAATTCGTTCTAATGAAACTTTTACCAATTCCAAGTTTAACATCACCAGATAGATTACTAGAAAACAAAGAGGAATTTAGTAAATTTTATGATTATCCAAGAATAAGATTTGATGACGATAAATTTGCTGAAACTCCAACAGATGGATTAAAAAATTATGCTGTTCAACATTTTAGATTTAAGCTTAATACAGATTATGAGTCTATTGGAAATCTAGATATATTGTGGAAAGGAGAAGCGCAAAACGATGAAAAAATTTTGATGCTCGTATATAAATATTGGCCTATGGCTGATAGACAATTAGGATCTTGGCATCAAATAGATGAAACATCAGAAAATATGATGATAGGACAACTAAAAGATGATGAATCTTTAGATGCCTCTAAAGACCATGTTTCTGATGACAATTATCTGGATGTAATTATTGTGGCGTATAGTTCGCTACTTGGATCATGCAAACTTTCAACAGATTATATTAAAGTGGTTTCAGAATCTGAAGAAGGTTACATTACAGGAACATCTATTGCTACAACTCATGACTCAATAAATCCAAAAGAAATCTCAGATACTTCTGAATTTTATTGGGATACTTTATCCTGGGAAGACTCTGAAAAATCCGATTCAAAGGTAAAATATCAAATATTAAGAAAAGGCGATGTAGCAACTAAGTGGATACCAGTTGAAGATGAATATTTGCCTGGAAACTCAGAAGGATTTACAGAGCCACCTGTTAATCTAAATTCAATTAATTCCGATCTTTACGATAAATTAAAAATCAGAATGAATCTAACTTCTGATAACCCAAAATACACTCCAAAAGTTTTTGATTTAACACTTACTTGGCAAAATGATTTAAATAAATGGCAAGATAGTTTTGAATCAAGCGTTAGAATTGGAACGAAAAATAAAATTAAAGTAAATGATGGTCAAGTAATAATCAACCCAGTTAGTGGAGATTGGCCTACATTTGGTCAAAATGCAAGAAATATTAGAGCATCTGATGGAAAAGGACCTGGCAGCAATGAACTGAAATGGTATGCTGAATTAAGCGAGCAAACTTCAGTAGTAAGCCCTGTTGTCTCTGGAGAATTTTTATATACCTTGCAAAAAGACTCTAAAAATCTATTCAAATATGATATTACTTCAGAACCTAATCCAGATTTTTTTACAATTGAATATCTAGAAAGTGTCGAACTTGGAAAAGTTTTGTATTCATCGCCAACTATTTATGGCGATTATTTAATTATTTCAACAGGAGCTACTTCATCAAGTGGCACATCAAATTATGTTTATTGCTTTGAAACAGACAATTTAGATAACTATAAGTGGAGATTCAAATACAATTCAGATACATGCTACTGGTCAAATCCTGTTGTAGAAAATGATATAGTTTACTTGTCTACTTGGAACGGTGATATTCAGGCAGGGGATGGTAATAATAACTATAAATTATTTGCAATTGAAATTGACCAAGGACAAGGTTATGGTAATAACATAAATAATGATGCGCTCTTATGGGAACAAAACCTTCCAGCAGATAGTTTTTCAACTCCTGCTGTGTATAATGATGTAGTATATGTAGGATGCCAAGAAGATAGTGAAAATAGTCTTTTTGCATTTGATGCAAATACTGGTGCCAATATATGGAATAAATCAATAGGTTCAATTGGTTTTGCATCTCCAGTAATATATGAAGAAAACCTATTTATTGTAACAAGAAAAGCCTCTGGACTTGCTGCAACTGCTGAGGTTCTAGCAATAGATACAGTTGATGGTGGCTCATTATGGAATAAAACTATTAGTAGATCATTATCTACATTAAGATACACAAAATCTGATAATACACCTTCAATTTATAATGGTATTTTATATGTTTCGTCTCCAGATGGAACAATATATGCTTTAGATGTACTAGACGGAACTGAGAAATGGTCAACAAGTCTTTATGATGTTATTGATCTGCAAGGCGATATTGCAGGGGAACTGTTAACTTCATCAACTGCTTATGCTGATGGTAAAGTTTACGTAGGAACACCTGAAGGTAAATTTTATGCTCTTGATGCTGATGATGGAACAACAATATGGTCATTTAATGTAGCTTCATCATCAGAAACTGTTACAACATCTGCTGTTGTAACAAACGGATTTGCGTTTTTCGGAGATGAAAATGGTATATTGTATGCAATTGGTGATTACGTAGAACCCGACAAAGAAATAGAAGGATATATGATTTCTGTTCCAATTAATCTCCCACAGAAAAAATGGTGGAATAAATTTTATGCACACTATAATGTAACTGAAGGTGAAAATAGTATCAATTTCAGCATTCTTGATGAAGATGGAGAATTTATTAGTAATATTCAAAATAAAACCAACATAAGTTTAAATGATATAGATCAAGACAAAAAAAGAACTATAAGACTTAGAGCTGATTTTTATGCAAATAATTCTTCAGTAAACCCTGAACTTTTCAAATGGTATGTAACGTTTAAAGCTGATAATAATGCTCCTGATTTTGTAGAGAATTCATTTACACCAAATCCAGAAGGATGGTCAAATGATCCTACCCCATTATGTTCAATTGATGTTTGGGATAATGGCACAGGACTTGATATGAGTTCTGCAGAATACAAATTTAAATATAAAGAGAAAGACGGTGACGATACAAAAGAAAAAACTGGTAAATTAAATTATACTGGCGAAGATGGGAATAATTTTTCATATTTATCTGTTGATATATCTCAACTTGAAATTTCATCTGAAATTGACACTCTTATTGAAATATGGTTTAATATAACAGATCTTGCAGATAATACAGCCACATTTCACAAAGCATTTAAACAAGACACAATAAAACCAACTTCAACAATATCAAATGATACAAACGGATCAGAGTTTAAAGTTGAACAAGTAAAAATAAATGTTACAGCTCAAGATCCAGGAGTTGAAGATGTTAATTCTAGTGGAATAGCATCCATTAAACTGTTTTATAGACATTCAATATCTACAAGCTTTTCTGGCAGTTGGAAATCTTTCGGAGAAACTGCCATAAACGTAACCGAATACACTTGGAATTTTACAGCAGAAGAGGGCGGAGGCTATTATGAGTTGATGACCCTTGCAACAGATGTAGCAGGAAATAATGAAAGCGATAAAGACGAAGGTGAAGTTAAATTTATAATGGACTCATTTGCACCGGACAATCCTGATTATGATGATGAGATTTATTGGTTCAATGAAAGGCCTGAATTTTCATTTGATTTTGAAGATGATTTTAGACTTGATAAAATTGAGTATAGGCCAAGTTTTGAAACAATTTGGACAGTAATTGATGATAATATAGATGAAAGAGTATTTAGTGATAATTGGGAATTATCCGAAGAATTTTGGAATGAAATGCAAGAAGGAAATACTTATTACGTTTATTTCAGAATAACTGACTCTTTAGGCAATCAACTTCTAATTGAAAATACTGGTGATTCATTAAAACTAAGTAAAGATGATTCAACACCCAATGTAAATATTAATGCACCCGGCTTAGACGTTGAATGGACATGGGAAGATAAATTTGAAATCGAAGCTTTTGTTGATGAGATTGGCAGTGGTCTTAAAAGCGTAGAATTGTACTATAGATATTCTAAAGATAATGATGATTGGAGCGAATGGGAAAAATATGGAGAAACTCTTACATCTACTCCTTTCAAATGGGATTTTGTAGCAGAAGAAGGTAATGGTTATTATGAATTTAAAATTATAGCAGAGGATGCTGCTGGAAATGTTGCAGAATCTGAAGTGTTTTCTACAGGAATAAATTTACTTCCAATAGTACTTATCGCAGGATTTGTAGCGTTGATAATAGCACTGCTAGTAATATCTGTGATAATAATTTTAAAAATAAGAGTTAAGAAGAAATAATCTAACTCTTTTTATTCTATAAATATTGCTGGTCTTAAAGGAACTGAGTATCTTGTTTTATTTGCAGGATCGTAAATTTTTTCATCATCAGAGCCAAATATCTCAATTTCACATGAAAAAATAGAATTGATATAATTTATAGCACTGTTCAAATAAGTTTTTTCGTCAAATTCAATCATATATTTTTCTTTATCTGAATCGCTTAGTTTTTTGATTTCTCCAGGCAACTTTCCTACAAATTGAGATACTTCTTTTGCTTTTGATTTAAGATTTGAATCTGCCATAGCTTCTTTCATTAAAATGCCAATGTTTAACTTGTTTTCTTCGGAAAGTTCAATTGATTTTCTATAAATTTCGTTTTTCCATTTTGGAGAAGTATAAATTATAATTTTTTTAGGGGAAATTTTTGTAACTTTTAATATCTCATTTATGTCGTCAACAACCTTAGATAATAAATATTCTCCAATTTCGTCTTTTTTTGATATCTTTTTTAAGTCAAGCTTAGGATAATTTTCTTCTGAAACGAAATCTTTAAATTCAAATAACATGCCAATTTCTTCAGAAATATGTGGAGTAATAGGTAACATTAATTTAATCCAGGCTTTTAGGAACTCTTCTATTACTTTTGGGTTTTCTCCATTTCTTTTTAGATACCATTGTATATCTTTAGCCATATCAAAATAGATTTCATTTGCTGCAATTCTCAAATCAAAATTATCAAATGCATCAATAATTGATTTTATTCTTCTCTGAAGAGAGCTTATTAGCCAATTATCCAAATTTTTATTTTCTTGACCATTTATTTTTTTGAGTTCAAATGCAGTATTATATATATTTGTAATTTTTTTCTTATATTTTGTTACTGCCTCTGCATCCCATTCAATATCAACAAAAGGAGAGCCAACATGAGTATAATAAAGTCGCATAGCATCTACGCCATAAGTTGTAGCTGCTTCTAAAATAGGCTCTGCACCGCCTTTTGATTTGCTAATTTTTTCCTTTCCTTTTTGCGTTACCCACCAATGTACAAAAATGCCCTTTGCTCTTTTTTGCTCAGGCATTATTGCTACATGATTCATTAAATAAACTGGAAAATGTACCGTTTTATGCTCTTTGCCTCCAAGATTAATATCTACTGGATACCAATAGTCAAATTCTGATTTTATATCCTCCCAAATATTGTCTTTGGGCTTTCCCTTGCCAAGAAATACATAGTCAAAAAATTCAACAGTCATATCTTCTTCTGAAATTTTATCTTCGTTTACAAATTTTGAAATTGTATAATAGGCAGGGTAAAGAGTAGAATCAGATATTGGTTCTATAACCCAACCTTTTTTGAAAGGAAATTCTGTGCCTAGCCAAGAACCCTTTCTAATTACTGCTCTATCATCAAACCAGTCTAAAACTTTAGGTAATTCTGATTTATAATCTTCTGGATATATATTCATTTTTGAAACAAAATCTTTTGAGTTTTGTGTAAGCTTCTCATCACTGTATTTTATAAACCATTGATCTGGAATTTGTTTAATTACAACATTTGATTTACATCTACAGACGACTTGTTCAGAAAATTCTCTCATTATTGTAGCATGACCTTTTTTTATTAAATCATTTTTAACTGTATCTTTTATTTCAGAAATTTTTATGCCAGCATATTTGTCACATTTGCTGTTTAATTTGCCTGTATGAAATTCTTTTTTGTAAATAATATCCGTTGCCTCGTCAAGTTTTGCTTCTTCAGTTTGAGATTTAATGCCTAATATATCGCATACTTCTTTTGCTGGATTTTCTTTAAAATCTTTAACATCAATTATTGTAATTGGCTCAATATTTGATTTTGATTCAACAAGTGCAATCCAATCATAGGGTGCATGTGCTGGTACAGACATTACAATTCCTGTTGCAACATTGGGGTCTGCAAAAACTCCAGAGAGTATGGGAATTTCTCTATTGGTCTCAGGTATTATACAAGTATTTCCGACTAAATCTTTACCAGGTATTTTTTCATTTAGAGTCTTTATTTCACCAATTTGATAAGATAATTTTTCAATGCATTCTTTTGAGCAAATCCAAGTTTCCCCGTTTACATTTACTTTTTCATAAGTAATATTAGGATTTACCCACATGTTTGTAACACCGAAAATGGTTTCAGGTCTTAGTGTTGCGGCAGGAAGTATTGTCCCATCTTTTAACTTGAATTTAATAACAGTGAATTCAAGTATTTCTGAAGATCCACCAGAAGATACATCAGTTTCTGACTTATCAACAGCAACAGGGCCACAATTGGGGCAAAAAGGTGCAAAATGTGGTTTTTGAATTAAAAGATTTAAATCATTTAATTTATGAAATTGCCATTCTATGAATTTATTATATCCTTTTGAAATGGTATTCATTATTCTTGAGTAATCGATTAAAAAACCAAATCTTTTCCAATAATATTCAACATATACTTTTGAAAAATATTTTACAACCTCGTAAGGATCTTTTAACTTTTCAATTAGTTCTTCAGAGCACCCATTTTGTTTTAAAAGTTTGATGGTGTATTTATCTTTTCTTTCAACTTTTTTTGCAAAACCTACTGAGGGAATACCTGAAGCATGAAAACCAGCAGGAAATAAAACGTCATATCCCTGCATTTTTTTATATCTGGAAATTACATCACAATAAGTAAAACCTCTCATATGCCCGACATGCAGATAACCAGAAACTCCAGGGTATGCAAAATGTATGAAAAATTTCTTCTCTTTTGATTTTTGAGCTATATTGATTTTTGAATCAAACCATTTTTTTTGCCATTTTTTTTCAATTTCAACGTAATCGTAGTTTTTTTGGGACATATTTGCTATCTTTTGGGAAATAAAAGATGATTTATATAACGTTTCTGTAAAAAGATTATTTGATTTCTTTTTTTATAATATTTTCAAATCTTCTGGCAGATATGTAGTGATCGGAAAGCAATTTTTTATTATAAATTAAATTAAATGTCGAATATAATGAAGGGGCATTTTGTGCTTCTTTGGGCATTTTTAATTCTTTAATATTAAGTTTTAAATTGTGTTTTTTTGCAATATCACTAAGTTCTTTAATAGAGCGGGCAACCCACGGACATTGATTTGAATAAAGTATATGTAAACCAGAATAATGTTCAAGTTCGCTTTTCCAATCTTTAAATTTTGGTTTTGCTCCGTCTTTAATAGTTTTAATCATAAGATTAAATGGTTTTTGTTCCTCAATTGATTCAAATTTATTTTTTAAAAAAATATCTTTGCTTGCCATAAAAGATCCCTCACTCGAGATTGTTGCAACACCCAATTTTCCTTGTTTTTCAGCATCTTTAATGCAGTCTTCAATTAAAAAAGAGCCATAACCTTTATTTTTTTGTTTATTTGGAGAAATCCATATGCAATGAATAAATAGATAGTTTTTTGCTTCTACTGCCCTCCATGCAAATTCACCAGGCACATATTCAATAAAACCAATAGGTTTCTTTTCTTCTTTTAAGTATAGATGTTTTATTGTCATTCCTTCCGATAGCCTTTTTTTAAGCCAATCAAGTTTTATGAGGTGTCCTTCATTTTTTGGATTTAAAAAACAAGGACAACCATATGTTTGAATATTGTCTTTATCAACCTTTATTATCTCTATATTACTATTCATCAAAAAATATTAGATTAAATTATCTTAATAAAATTTATCTATATGAAAATTGTCAAATTGATATTTTGCTAAAAAATATTTAAATATAAAGAATCACAGAGTATAACATATACAATTCGGTGAGTTAATTGAAGATAGTAAACGAAATTAAAGGTCAAAGAGAAGTTGATGATATAAAAATGACCATGAAAATATTTTTTTTAACAAAAAGAATTAAAAATCTTCACAAAAAGAAATAGTTTTAATCTCTAGAAGTTTCATTTAAGCATGTATTAAGAGCTCTCTTTATTAAATTGTTTGTTGCTCTTGAAATGTCAGTAGAAGTAATCACACCCACTATTCTGTCCTGTTCTACAACTATTAATTTTTTAATTTGATGTTTTATCATTTTTTCGACGGCAGTTTCAAGGGATTCCATTGGACGTATTGTAATAATGTTTCTGTTCATTATTTCTGATATTGATGTTTCTTCTGGATTTTTCCGTGCAAGTATTGTCCCACCAATAATATCTCTTTTTGTAACAATGCCTTTATCCCCATCAATATCAATAGCAATAATGCTTCCAATCTTATTTTCCTTTAGAGAATATGCGGCATCATAAACAGTTTTATTTGAACTAATTGCAACTAAATTTTTTGCCATTACTTCTTTAACAAGCATCTCAACACCGTCAAATTTAATTAAGTATATATAAAAACAATTTTTAGAATTTATGTTATATTTTATTCGAAAATTCTTTATATACCATTAACAAATTATAATTTAATGAAAAAAGTTAAGATTTTGGGAGCTGGGCTTTCAGGATTAAGTGCTTCTATAAATCTTGCTAAAAATAATTGTGATGTTTTAATTTTTGAAAAAAGAAAAGATTGTGGGTGTAGATTTCATGGTGACTATGAAGGTATTGAAAATTGGTCATCTGAAGTCGATGCTTTGGACGAGCTTAAGTTATTGGGGATTAAAAACAATTTTTACTATAAACCGTTTAAAAAAATGTATTTGACTGATGGTATTGATAAAGTTGAATTTGTATCAAAAAAACCGATATTTTATTTGATTAAGAGGGGAATAACAGAGGAATGTCTTGATCAATCACTAAAAAATCAGGCATTTAAATTAGGGGTTAAGATAAAATTTGAATCAAATGTAAAGAACGCTGACATAATAGCAACTGGTCCTTCTAAGGATAAAATTACTGCTGTTGATAAAGGCATTATATTTGATACAGAAATGGATGATATTGCTGTTGCACTTGTCAATAAAAAAACTTCATTTAAAGGCTATTCTTATCTTTTGGTAAGCAAGGGCTATGGCAGAATTGGATCTGTAAGTATGTATCAATTTCAGAATATGAATAGATATTTTGAAAATACATATAGGGTTTTTAATAAATTATTTGATTTAGATATTAAAAATCAGAAAAAGTCAGGTGGAATAGGATCTTTTCGTTTAAACCCTAAATTATTTGAAAATAAAAGCATAGTTGTTGGGGAGGCAGCTGGTCTTCAGGATTTTTTATGGGGATTTGGTATGAGATATGCGTTTGTATCTGGATATCTTGCAGCAAAAAGCATTATTGAAAATGAATCCTACAAGAAATTAATTAAAAAAAATTTGTCAGATAGATTAAAAGCATCTATTGTAAATAGATACTATGCAGAAAGAATGGATGATTATGGACGATTTTTAATGAAAACCGGTAAAAGGCTAAAACAATATGAACATATTAAATTTTTACGAGATACATATAATTTTTCATTATTTTACAGAACAATATACCCAATTGCAAAAACTTCTTTAAAAATAAAATATAAAAAAAGAGCTGATTAAATTCAACAGGTGAGTTCTTCAACCTCTTTTTTACCTTTTTGCATTTCTTCAACTTGTTCTTTGTCAAATCTAAGCAGAAGTGTTTGAAATTCACCGACATGTTCTTTTTCTTCTTTTGCTACATCAAGTAAAACAGTTTTAATATGCTTATTTCTTGCAAGAGCAGCCATTTCTTCATATAAATTGATTGCGTCAAGTTCTGCAATAAGCGCTGCTCTCAGAATTTCTTTGTCAACATCATCTGGATTGATTTTATTAATATCAATTGGTATTTTTGATAACAAATAATTAACCTCCAAATCTTTAATGAATTTATCACTATTAAATTTTGATATTTATTAATTAATTCATTTTTTAGCCTTAACGCAATAGTAACTAGGCCTCTCATAAAAAATTAAAAGTAATTCATAGACAAAAAATATGATAATTAAAAAAGGAACAAATAATGTAAATCTCAAAGATCTCTTCCAATTTTTTTTTATTTTTGATTTTATATTTGGAAATATTCTGAATACCAAAAATGCATATATGTGCGATTTTTTAACATTTCCTAAAGAAACTAAATCTCTTGTACTTATCTCTCTAAATTTATTCAATTCTAAATAATTTCTAAATCTATCAATTTCCACATAAAAATTTTTTATATCGTTTTCACTACATTTTAAATCTCTCAAATAATTATAAACATTTACAGTCAACGAATTTATAACACGATTTTTTGGAAATGTGTCAATTATCAATAACTCACCTTTATTTTTTAAAATACGATTCATTTCCTTTAAGAACACATTTTTATTTGGTGAATAGCATGCTGATTCCAAAGCAAAAATTCTATCAAAGTAATCTTTTTCAAAGTTTGAATCCATATAAGATCTTTGGTAAAAATGCAAATTATCCAATTTTTTCTGTTTTTTTAATTTATTTGCAATTTCTAATTCGCTTTTTGTAAGCATAATGCCAAAAAAGGTTGAATTTTCATATTTTTCAGAAAGATAAACAGACGTCGACCCGATTCCACATCCTGCATCAAGAACTACATAACTATCTTCTTTTTCTAAATTAATCATTTTTTCAATAAAAAGTATCATGTTTTCCATTGCCTTTCTAATGGTTTTAATTCCTTTTTCATAAAAACCGTAATGATATCCTAATGTAACATCTTCATTTTCTCTTTTTATTTTTTTAGGATTTGACCATATGTCTTCATAGTAGTTTTTTGTATCTTTTTCTATTTCAGATAATTTCATTATTATTGAATATTAGAACCATCTATTAAATAATTTAACTACTATACTTTGAATAAATTATAATCTGCATTTTTACACAAAAATTATATAAAGTAGTAAGGACATAATAATACATGTTAACATGTCATCAATTGTGAGGGATAAATAATGATATCTCAATGTTTGAACTGTTCAAAGGTTTATAGAACAAGCAGAAAAAAATGTCCAACATGCGGGTCTGAAATTAAGCGAATTTAGGAGCAAAAATGAATTTAGAAATGAAAAAAGAATGTCCGAAATGCAGGCATACATTTCCTATGGATTTTACAATTTGTCCTAATTGTGGTAAGAAATATAGAAAATTACGTTGCTAATTTTTTAAAATATATCTCTTTTTTCCCAGTTTTTAAGAATAATTTTTCGAATATCTTCTGAATTTTCTGATTCAATCCATTTTTTTATAAAATCTTTTATTTCTGCAATTTGTGTAATCCAAACTAGAGAGTGATAATAAAAACTTTGTTGATCTGGCGAAGCAAGAATAACAAAAAAAGCATAAATTGGTTCAATTTCATTAGAAATCACTAGACCTTTTTTTGTTCTAATTAAAAGAATTTCAAATTTATCTCTACCAGGAATATTATGTGAAAAGATTGCTATACCAGGATGAAGCACCATATTTGAATCGTATTTTTTACTTTTTAATATATTATATAATTTTTCTTGCCCAATATCAAGTTTTTTGGAGAGAACCTTAGAAATTAATTTCGTAAATTTATCAGGATGAAGTAGTTTATCCAAGTCAATTATTTCACAATTTTTTATTATATCTCTAAAACGCTTTTCTTGGATATCATCTCTATCAACCAATATTTCTCTTAATTCTTCATCAACAAGATAACCAGTTGATTTCACTCCCGTAATACGTTCAACAACATGAAGAAGTGAGTATTCTCTCCATATTTTATCTCGTGCAAAAAACCAGTACCAAAGAAACCCAGTAAAAATAAAACAACCAACAAAAATCAAAGGTGCAACACCCATCTGAATTATCAAAAAACTATAACCAACAATACCGGCAATCTGTATCCATGGATAAACAGGTGAACGAAAGCTAGGACGATAATTTCTTATTTTGCTCTCCCTCATCATAATAAGGGATAAATTTACAAAAATAAATAATAAAAGTACAAGAGTTGACGCAGTTTTGACCAGACCTTCTAAGTCTAAAAAGACAATAAGAAATATCATAAAACCGGATGTGAACAATAATGAAATGATTGGTGTACCATTTTTAGAAATTTTTGAAAAAATAGATGGTAACAGATGGTCTTTACTGAGAGCCATTGGATATCGTGATGAGGCTAGTAATCCAGCGTTTGCTGTGGTTATGAAAGCAAGTACCGCAGCAATACCTAATATAATAAGTCCAATTTCTCCCATAAATACTTCTGCACCTTTTGAAATAGGCATCAGTGTGTTGGTAAGTGTACTATGTTCCAATAGACCAATAGTAATGCTCACCACGCCAATATATAAAATAGAGACAATACCCCAAGCAAGAAAAATTCCTAAAGGCAAGTTTCGCTTTGGTTTACACACTTCTTCAGCAACACTACAAACTTTGGTTAGGCCCATAAATGAAACAAAAACAAAGCCTGTAGTCACAAATATTGATTCAATTCCATGAGTGGCGAATGGTTGGAATCGAGCTAAGTCAATATAAAATAAACCCCCTACAATGTAAAAAATGAGGATGCTAATAAGTCCAAACACTAAAACAACCTGAGTTTTACCAGCGTGTTTTACGCCAAATAAGTTAATCACACTAAAGATAATACAGAACGAGACAGCAATTAGTTTGAGGCTCATATCGGTTAATCCAGGATTAAATAGCTGAACAAATGCTCCAATACCAATTAATGCAAATGCAGTTTTTGATGCTAAAGAAAACCAGGATGATAAACCGCCAATTGTGCCAACGATAGGCCCCATACTACGGTCAATAAAGAAATAGTCTCCACCTGCCTTAGGCATCGCTGTGGCAAGTTCTGATGTTGAAAGCAAGGTTGGAATAATTAATAGACTAGCTATTAGATATGATATAATAACAGAAGATCCCGTTTTTGCATAAGCAAGGCCAGGTAATACAAACAAGCCAGAGCTGATCATTGCACCTGATGCGATAGAAAAAATATCGATAAGGCCAAGTTCTTTTCTTAATCTACCCGCTTTTTCGCATACATCCATCCAGTAGGAATATATAAATATCTATTTTTAATGATTTTTGTTGTAATAAATCAATTTTCTACATTTAGTTCTAAAAATTTATGAATTATATTTACAGCACTATCGATATTTGAATATTCTTTGATAATAAAATTAGGAATTTTTTCTTCAGATATTCCCTTGATCATAGTAGATAGTTTGTTTGGCCAATAATCTTTTTCATATAATGCAAGTATTGGTATTGGTTTTAGTCCAAGTCTAGGACGTAAATATGCATGGGCAATTTCAACTCCTGTTCCAAGACTTGGTGTAGAAACTTCAAAAACAGCTGCACAAATATTTCCTTCTATCCCTTCAATCATCTTGTTTCTAACATAAATCCTTCGATCATTTTCGTTTTTTGGTATTGGACCAATAGCTTTTTCGAGCTTTTTTATAGCTTCGTCATAGCTTTTTCCAGTAGTATGTTCTGTATAAACTTCAAATCCGTTTTCTTTTATTGTATTTATTATTTTTTCATGTATTTTTGCCCTTTCTTTCCTATTTTTTGCACCTTGTATCGCAGCACCATAAAATACATTCATATTAATAATCACTTAATCATAAATTTTTTCAATTTCATTTAAAACCTTTTTACCCTTATCAGTTAAAATAAATTTTCTCCAACTTATTTTTTCATCTATAGATTTTAAAATATTTTCTTTTTCTAATTCATTAATTGCTCTTGATATATTTTGTATGGATCTATTATTTTCTTTTGCAATATCAGATGGATGAAGTATCTTTTCTTTTTTAAAAGCTTTGATTGCAATCAGACGTCTATCAACATCTATTACCCAAAGTGCACATTCTCTTATACTCATGAGTTTTCTCCATAATTTTTTTTATAAATAATCTGAAATCTAATAGAATATTCAATATTTAATATTTTCTAATAATTAATCATAATTTTTCATAACTTAAGATACAAATCGAGCATAATAAACTTTAATAATAAATCATATATATTCATAATTACTAATATGGATATTATATCTTGGAAAACTAAAAAATTAAGACTAATAACATCCATTTTGATAATTTCACTAACAATTTTCATATTTATTTTTAATATTATCATTCTCGGTGAGATAAGTAATGTAATGATTGTGGCAAGTCTTATTTTGATAATCAAAATTATAGATTTTTTTTATTTGATATTCCAAAAATTAGGAAGAAATAATATTTTTAATTTTTTAATAAATTTATATAATTATATAATAATAAATAAGAGAAAGCAAGAATAATAAATATAATTTAATTACCTAAAAAAATTTAATACTATTTGAATTTATACGCACAACATTAGGATTAGAGGTTGGTGATAATCACAATATTAAATAGCTATACACCAAATTAAATAAAGTTTAATTTGATTACAAAAAAATTTTATTATTATATTGGGTGCGATTTAAAAAATAAAATGAAAAGGTAAATATAATGACTCAGAAGAGGAAGGTTCATAAAAGAGATGTATTTGTATTAGTTACAACTCTTTTTCTTTTCTGGATTTTATTAACTGTTAATTTTTCATTGAATTTTTTATTTTTTGGTTTTTTAATATCTCTTAGTATAGGTTTGATTGCGACTAGATTAACTCTTGCTTCTTTAGAAGGCAAAAGAAAAACATTGAAGCAATATTTTTTTGCTACCGAACATTTGTTTGGCTTATTTTTTTCTGCCATTTTTAGAATAACTATTGCAAATGTTGAACTTATTTATCAAGTTTTAACATTAAAAATAGAACCAAAAATAGTACGATTAAAAGTAAATTTAAGTTCTGATGCTGAATTAACTCTTATCTCTCATTTAATAACACTTACACCTGGGACTTTAGTTATTGATGTAGATGATTCCAATCAAAAAGGAGAATCTTTTTTATTTATACATTTCTCTTACTATCGTTCAGCAGAAGAAGATTCTGCTGTAAAAGTAGAAAATAGTATTGAAAGCTGGGATAAAATGATAGGAGCTCTGTTTAAATGATTGTTTTTATATATTTTTTGATAGGAGTTTCTATATTTTCGGCTTATAGATTAATTTTTGGCCCAACTATTCAAGATAGACTAGTATCATTAAATAGTATATCTGTAATTTTTATCATAATCTTAGCTTTATATAGTTTTGAATCAAAAAATATATTTTTTCTCGATATTGCCATATCGTTTCTTCTTTTGGATTTTATTGGTATGATTGCCTATACTAAATATCTTGGACATGAGGAGGATAAATGATGAATTTTGTTGAAATAATATCGTATATATTTATATCCATTGGTTGCTTTATAATGGCAATCGCCTCTTTAGGATTGTATAGGTTCCCCGATGTTTATATGAGGCTTCATGCCAGTGCCAAAATAAATACTGGCGGAGCAATGAATATACTATTTGGTTTGATGTTAAGATTTGGATTCCAATTGACAACTATTAAATTTTTTGTATTATTAATTTTAATTTTTATTTTAACTCCTGTAATATCGCATGCTATTGCTCGGTCTGCTCATATTAAAGGGAAAACAGATTTAATTCCATTCCTAGCGCATTCTAAAGAAAAATTTGCTTTCAAAAATCCTTGGAGAAAAAAATGATATTAGAAATTTTTCTTGTTATTCTAGTTATTGCATCAATTTTTTTTGTAATAGCAAAAACTTTGCTAAAATCATTGATTTTTTTATCATTTAATACACTTATACTAGTCATTATATTATTTTTACTTCAGGCGCCTGATGTAGCTATAACAATGGCAGTTGTAGGTACCGGAGCTACTACTATTCTTTATTTATCAGTTATAAAAAAATTAGGAGGATTAAATTGAAAAAAAATATTCTTTTTAATCTTTTTGTATTTTTAATACTTGGTTTTTTTGGATTTATAGTTATTTTTTCAACTCAGTTAAAGTATTCTACAAATCTAAACACAATTATTTCTACATACTATGTTGAAAATATTTCTTTGACTGGCGCTTTAAACGCGGTTGTTGCAATTTTACTTGACTTTAGAGGCTATGATACTTTGGGTGAGATCCTAGTTATTTTTGTTACAATTACTGGCATATCGCTTTTAATTGGGAGGAAAGCATGACATCTAGGATTGTTAAAACGATTTCGAGGACCATTATTCCTTTTATTTTTCTATTTGGAGTATATATGATCCTCTTCGGACATATCTCGCCTGGAGGCGGTTTCCAAGGTGGAGTTATTGTGGCAATGGGAATAATACTGGCTATCGTTGCTTATGGAGAGGACATAATAGAAAGATATAGAACTGAAATATCGCTAATTGAAATACTTGGGGTTGCCTTTTTTATTCTTGCAGGTGTGTTTGGGATATTAATCGGTAAATCCTTTTTTTCAAGCCTTAATGCAATATGGATTTTAAACGTTATAATTGGCGTGAAGGTCTGTTCTGGAATTGTGCTTTTTTTCATGCTTTTTATAAGATGGGAGTATATCGATAATGATTAACGGAATAAATGTTGGCATAGTATTATTCCTAATCGGTCTTTATGGCATAATTACAAATAAAAATCTAATAAAAATAATTATGTCTTTAGGGATATGTAGTAATGGTATTGTACTATTTTTTATATCAATTGGTTATGTTAAAAACGCTTTTCCTCCAATTATAGATGTCGCCACGATGAATGTTGTCGACCCTGTTCCGCAAGCATTAATGCTTACTATGATTGTAATAAATCTTTGTGATACAGCAATAGCTTTAGCAGTAATAGTATGGATTCATAAAAAATTTGGAACTGTGGATATTACGGAGATACTATGATGGAACATATAACTATATTCATTTTGTTAACACCCTTAATCGCTGCGATTATTGTCGCAATCATGAATATATTGTCAAAAAAAGTTGTCATACAACAGATAATAACTGGTTTTAGTTTGATTGTACCTTTTTATTTTTTATACGTCGTTTTTAAAACAGTTTCAAATGAAACTTTGTCATATGACATAGGAGGTTGGATTAAACCCTATGGCATCACTATGGTTATCGATGAATTATCGTTCATTCTACTTTTTGTTACTGCAATACTTGGATTTTTGACATTTATCTATTCGCTAAAATATATTAAGAAAGAAAAGGGAAAATTTTATTTTTTCTTCTTGCTTTTAATGACAGGTTTGAATGGCATATTTTTATCAGGGGATATTTTTAATCTCTACATATTTTTTGATTTAACTATCATCTGTAGTTTTATCCTTATTACCTTTGGTGGAGATCGTTCATCATACAAAGGTTCAATCAAATATCTCATACTTGGAACGCTGGCCTCATTGTTTTTTTTACTAGCCATTGGTTTTATTTACGCTGAAACAGGTCTTTTAAACCTAGAATACCTTCAAAATAGTATTCCATTAATTAATATCCAGACACAAATCATAATTTTTACTTTACTATTAGCTGCAATTGGCATAAAATCTGCGGTTATACCATTTCATACATGGCTTGTTGATGCACATTCAACAGCACCAATCCCAATCTCTGCATTGCTTTCAGGGATTATCGTTAAGGCGGGCGTGTATCTTTTCCTGAGGATCAGTTCATTTGGTTTTAATCTTTTAAATATAAAAGAAATTATCCTTGTTTTAGGAGCAGTAACCGCAGTAGGCGGGGTTTTCTATGCACTCATTCAATGGGATATAAAAAAAATTACTGCAAGTCATACGATTTCTCAAATAGGTATTGTTTTTATAGGTATTGGAGCGTTCTCAACTCTTGGTATAGCTGGGGGGTTACTACATCTAGTAAATCATGCCTTTTTCAAAGCATTGCTTTTTCTTTGTGCGGGAGCTATTATATACAAAACAGGCACTAAAGATATTCGGGAGCATAATATTGGCAGAAGTATGCCAATAACTCTTATCCTATACATTGTAGGAATACTAGCGATTTCAGGTATAACTCCGTTTAATGGATCTGTTAGCAAACTAATTATTGAACAAGCAGTGAACAGCTATCCAATAATTTATTTCATGCTCATTATTACCGGGGTTGGGACAGTAGCAAGTTTTTTAAAAATAATATATTACTCATTTCTGAAAAACTCTGAAAAGGCGTCTAAAAATAAGAATTATGATGAAGCTCCGCTCTTCTTTCTTATACCAATGATTGCACTTGCCTTTTTATGTGTTTATATTGGCGTCATGCCGCATTTATGGTTAGATTCATTTATACTTCCTGCATCATATGCTCTTTCAAGCTTTACTGCGATTAATTTTTCTTTTTTTCAACCGATATATATTCTCAAAGAATGGATAATTGTTGCCGGCGGCGTTCTTGTTTTATTTCTTATTTTACGTGTTCCATCAAAAATTGATCTACTCAGAAACAAACTTTCAAAAATAGCTGTGAATCATTCTATCATATTTATGATTATAACGTTAATCATTATTTTGTTAATGTTAGGTGCATTGAACAATTGATAGAACTAAAAAAAATTATTTTGATTATCATCCTAAAAAATGGACACATAAGAAATGAAATACTAAAAGATAAAAGTCTAAGTGAGAAGGCAGGTATAACAATCGAAGGCGATAATAAATGGCTTTCACTTATGAAAACTGCGATAAAACATAAGAACGCTAAAACAGAAGGGGTTTAGGATGCACCCCACTAAATTTTACACACTAAATTTGCCATACCGATATTTTACAGTACCTTAACAGTACATCCGAACGCAAAAATCTACCAAAGAAATCATCAATCTTTGATTTTTTCTCCTTAGAAGAAGAACCATAACCACGTTTTGATTTGGGGTTTATCCTACGACTACGAGGTTTATTTTTACCAAAGAACTGTTTTTTCTCACTTTTTGATATGTCTGTATTAAAAACTTGACATGCCTTTGAGAGTTCATGGTAATTAAGAATCCTTGATGGATCATGTTGCATCATCTCTTTTAATGCAAGCTTGTTTTTATCTTCAAGAAAATAAATAGATCTATTCTTGTATTGAGCTCGTTTTATAGAAGGAAATGTCTTCTGAAGAAAACGAAGACGATTACCATTCTTACCCGTATAAACATATCCATCTTGGATAAGTTGTTTAAGAAGTTCAAGATTTTTACCATGAATATATGGTTTAGAAATTTTTCTTGACATTATTTGATAGGTAAAAATATGATATAAAAAATCTGTGGTCAGGATTGTATTTTTATAAGAGTATAAACATTAAACCCATTATTATAAATAAAATTCCACCTATTTTATTAATTAATTTCTTATTAATTCTTTTTGAAATAATTTTTCCAAAAAATATTGCAATTAATGAAAGTAATGTTAATGCAGTCATTGCTCCAACAAAAACGAATATTCCATTATATTGAGTGGCAAAAATTGCAGAAGCAATCTGTGTTTTATCACCCCATTCAGTAAGCATTATTAAGAGAAACGAGGCTATAAAGGGATTTCTTTGTTTCGTCTCTTTCTCTTCTTCACCATCTTTACTAATTAACATTAATATACCAACTATTAGGAAAACTATTGCTGAAATTATTTTTAAAAAATTAAGTGGTATTATTGTTGTTATCCAAGTTCCAGCAAGAATTGCTACTCCATCTACTATTGCAAATGCAAGTATTGCCCCAATCAAAAGTTGTAAATGTTTTTTTGTTTTTGAAGACAAAAGTAATAATGAAATTTGTGTTTTATCTCCCAATTCTGCAGCTGCAATAGTAATTAATGGAATTATTAAATCTTCAATGATTTTATATCACCACTCAATATCTTTTATAAATATTAATGAGTCAGTAAAAAAACTATTGTTTTTATTAAAAATATGAGATTTGAACTCATTTTTTCTGGTAAAATAATAAGTTATTCACTTGTAAAGACTACCAGAGATTAATGCCCCAAAACCTGATAGCCATTATTATTCCAATAGCAATAATTATTATTCCAAATATCCTCTGCATCCATTTACCAGCTGTTACATATTTATTCCCAAGTTTACCACGAGCACCACTTGTAATGGCACATAATGGTATTATTGGTATTCCATGGCCAAGACCAAATACAAACAGTAGTAGTCCACCCATAATAATTGATACTTTTTGAGATAAGGTTAGAATAAATACTGGCATCATCAAACTCATTGCGCAAGGCGCCCATCCTATCGAGAATAGTATTCCTAAGAAGAATGCTCCAAGATATATTGATTTTTTACTTAGTTTTAAAAAAATATTTTTTCCTTTCTCCGTTACTTGTAAATTATTATTACTTTTATGTTTAATTTTTATCATTTCTTTTATTGGTTTAAAAACGTTAATGCCAAGTATTATGAGAATTATTCCTGAAATTAGGTAAAACATGGTTGATATTTCTAAAAATATTCCTATCGAGGTTAGTATTAATCCAAATATGAAAAATACAAATGCCATTCCAAGTGTAAATACAACTCCTATCCATAAACCTTGAATTGAGTATTTTTTCATATTTTCTTTTTCATCTTTTTTCTGCAGAGAACCAACATATGAAATCATAGCAATAAGAAGTGCAACTGAACAAGGAGATAATGCAGTTAAAATTCCAAGGGCAAAAATTCCGATAAACGTTATACCTTCGTTGTATTCTCCACCTTTAAACTCAGTCCATTCACCTGTTTTTATCTGTTGAATATCTTGGTTTAATGATTCAGCTGTTTGAATGCCATCGATTTTTCCTTTACCAAGAGTATAAATGTTATAAACGCCGACAATGCTCTGATTAGTATCAATTAAAATAATTGTTGGATTTGAAAAAGCACCGTTATAAGTCCAATACTCTTGATACAGGCTGACATATTGAAATGGTTCATAATCTTCAACCCAATTCCAGCTTATATTTATCCCATAAGTATTTTCTGCGATACTTTTACCTGTGGTTGAATAAGGATTTTTACGTATATTTAAAGTAATGATTTTAACATCTTCATTTGTCTTTGAAAGTTTTTCTAATTCCTGAAGTTGGTCTATCATTTCCTCCTCGCATTCGATGCAAAGAGGAGTTTCTAAGCCCGTGATATGAATAAGAGTAACAGCACCCTTGTAATCACTTAATGAAAACTCTACACTGTTTTCATCAACTGCTGTAAAGTCAGGTGCAGGTTTAATATCAAGTTGACCTGTATTAAATAATGATGGGAAAAAAGCAAGAACTAATAAAAAAACAATGAAAACACCGATGACAGCAGCTAATATTTTTTTCATCATTTATCACTTCAAGTATTTATGTTATGATAATAAATCGCATCTTTAATCCAAGTTTCCATCACAGAATCCTCAACATCAAGCTCCCAACTATGCCAACCAATCTTAATTTCACCATCATCTTCTACATATGTAAAAACACCTGTGAGAGCAATATAACCTGGCTCTCCATTAGGATCATAATAATAAGCCTCACTTGACATTTGTTGAATATTCTGTGGAGCATTATATACAGCATCTATATCATGAAACTTTACATAATCACTATATTTCTCTGCAAGAGAAATAACAAGGTCTCCTTGTTCTTTACAACCAAGACACCCTGTTCTATGAACTACAAATAAAACAGGATTATCATCTATATACTCTGTAACCCAAGAATAATGTTGAATAGTTTGTCCATAATAATCACTACCTTCTGGAAATTCTATCCAAAAATCATCCTCGTCTGTTCCAAGGCTATGAACAGGCGTATAGTTTTCTAACCAATTTGAATCATTTGAACCATTATCAGAATTATTTTCTGTATTGTTATCTGAATTATTGCTGGTGCAACCACTTAGAAACAATATAAGAAAAACGCTGAATAAAATCAATATCGATATTTTACTTTTCATAATTATTCTCCGTTTCATCCAAATTTAAGGTTTTATAAACAGCCTTTCGTATTAATTCCTCAGGGATTTCTTCATATGTCTTGTCATTATATTGTATTGTTCTACAGTAAGTTTCATTTCCAGTTAAACAGGTGCAAGATGAGCAATAATTCTCTGAAACTTTTGCTCCAGAAAGAATGCTTTCAATAGTCTTGCCATTAATGAGTATAATATTTGACTGCTGGATTTCTTTCTCTGATAATTTTGTCTCAATGAACTTTATTTGAATCCCTTTTGTTTTCAGTTCTTTCTTTAAATCCGAGATTACTTGATTTAGAGATTTTCCTGTTTTTGAACATCTTAAGCAGGTGCCTTTATCTAAATCAAGATGTCTCCATTCAATATTTAGCATCTTCATATATACCACTATTCAGGACAACATTTAACATTACTTTTCATCAACTCTTTATAATCAGAGAGAACATTATGCACCCAACAATCATCATTACCTGCACTTTCACGAAATACAAGTGCCATAATATATGCAAGCTCTTTGAGTGTCGCACCTGCTTCAAGAGCACCTTTGAAATGTTTACGAACACAAGGAGCACTGCGGCCTTTTATCGCAATTGCAAAGCAAATAAACTGATAAGTTTTTTCATCAATCAAAAGTTTCTGTTTATACAATTCATCAATTTTATCAAGTTCTTTTGCAAATTCTGGAAACCATTCCTCAAGTATTCTCATAAATTTATCATCTCCTTATTTCAACAATTTTTTAATCTCATCAGGACTTGGGACATGACCAACGATTTTTACCTCACCGTCTACAACTACTGCGGGTGTCATTATTACACCACGATTAACAATCTCCTGAAGATCCTCAATTTTTACAACTTCAACGTCTTTACCAAGTTTGTCAACAACCTGCTTAACAATTTTCTCAGTTGCCTTGCATTTCGGACAACCTGTGCCTAAAATCTCAATTTTCATTTTTTACTAACCTCCTATCATACCATAAATAAAACCAACAATTGTAGCAACAATTATCACCAAAGCAAAATATACAAATGCTTTTTTCTTACCCATAACCTTTGTAATAACAATCATATTGGGAAGGCTCAACGAAGGCCCTGCAAGCAACAATGCAAGAGCAGGACCACCACCCATCAAACCAACATTATAGCCAAATAAATCACCAACTATAGCAACCTCTAAAAGAGTTGGCATATACAAGATAGCACCAATAACTGATGCAAAGAAACATGAAAAAATATCATTACCACCAATATAAGGAGCAACAGCAACTCCAACAGCATTAGCAGGATCTGCACCAGGTATAAAATATGCAGCAACACCACCAATAATACCAACGATAAAAACACCAATAAGCAGGATAGGAAATATTTTTTTTGTAAGATTCCAAGTTTCTCTACCCCACTCTTTAACCTCACTACGAGTATAATAAAAAATAAGAAGACCCGAAACCAACAGTGTTAACATATAAACAATAGCAAGCTTTGGAACCCAAGGAATATAATTACTACTCGCAGCCCCAATAACAAGAATAAGAACAAGAGAAACAAAAAACAAAAGCGAAATCCAAAGAGGACGCTTACCGTCTTCTTCGCCGGTTTGACCAGCAAACATAGTATTATTTTCATTCTTTTTCTCTGTTTCTTCTTTTCTAAAGATAAACGCCATTAACAATCCAATAACGACAGCCATAAGAACAGCAGAAATTGCTCTTGCAAGACCAATATCATAACCCAGAACCTGAGCGGTAAGAACAATTGCAAGAACATTAATTGCAGGGCCTGAGAAAAGAAAAGCAGATGCTGGACCAATACCTGCACCACGTTTATAAATACCAGTAAACAGTGGAAGAACCGTGCAGCTACATACCGCAAGAATAGCACCAGAAACAGAAGCAACAGAATAAGAAATATATTTCTTTGTATGAGCGCCGAAATATTTCAAAATACCTTGTTTAGAAACAAAAACAGCAATAGCACCTGCTATAAAAAAAGCAGGAACAAGACAAGTAAGAACATGTGCAGAGAGATAATCCATCAATGCTTCAATACCTGCTATAAAAATATCAATAGGTGTCATAACTTCACTTCATTTTTTTAACTTGTTTAATTATCTTGAAAATATCATTATTAGATGCTTTTATCATGATTTTAGTTCCATCTTTGCGTTCATCAATAATCCCTGCATGTTTCATAACTTTCAGATGTTGAGAAACACAGGGTTGAGATTTTTTTGTATAGGGAATGATTTCACAAATGCATCTTTCGCCTTTTTCAATGCATTCTAAAATTTTTAGTCGAGTTGGATCGGCAAGTGCTTTGAAAACATTAACTTCATCCATATTTAAATATAAGTAAATTCGAATATTTAAATATTATCATATTTACGTATATGGTTTTGAAATTTTTCTTGCCATTATTTGAAAGGTAAAAAAGTAGTATAAATAATTGATTAAGATTTTATATTGAAATCTATTTAAGGTTTTACAATGGGGTATAAGATTAATTATGATAAAGCTGAAGATGCTTATGATTTTATTAAGCAGGAATTGATTAAAAAAGGATACCATGTAAATGGGTATAAAGAAATATCCTATGGAATACAATTTTATATTAAACTTGATAATGTAACTGAACTTCTTCGCATTTATTCCAGTAAAAAAGGAACTACTTTTGATGATTCACAAATTAAAAATATAAAAATTAAAAGTGATGTTTTATCAATATTTAATCTGACAGAAGATGATGAAACTTCCACAGAAAAAGAAGAGGTTTCATATGGAACTGTTTATTCTTTATGCGTTGGGATAAATAATTTCGTTGATAATAATTATGGTTCTTTAACTTATGCTGATAAAGATGCTGAAGAGCTTCATCAATTACTTGTTGAAAAGTTTGGTGTGGGTGACGGTACTATAAAATTAGTCGATCAGGAGGCAAATTATAGAGATATTGTTAGCTCTATCGAAAATATCAAAAAATTAGCAAAATTAGAAGATATAGTAATAATATTTTTTGCTACACATGGTGAATTTTTAAGACATAATGGATCTACTGATTTTTATTTAGTGTCTCATGATAGCGATCATAACAATCTGATACCAACTTCATTAGCTATGAGAACTCTTAAAAGTTTAGTATCAGAAATAAAATCTGAAAGAAAAGTGATTTTTTTAGACACATGTCATAGTGGTGGAATAACAAGACGAGACGGCAGAGATGTATCTTCAGATGTTAAAGAAGAGATTTTTAAAAATTTCTCCTCCGAAGATTTTGTGATTATTACATCTTGCCTTGAAAATGAATCATCACATGAGTCAAAAAAGTTTGAACATGGAGTTTTTACATATTATCTCTTGAGTGGTTTAACTGGTGCTGTTGAAATTAAAAATGATACAATTGATCTCTACACGTTATTTGTTTATATTAATAAATATGTAAAAGAATATGTGAAATCGGAACATAAGCGTAGTCAAACTCCAAGATTTTTCAGTAATCTAAAAGGACCTTTTGTTTTACCAAAATTAAAAGAATCAATTAAAAAAAGTTCAAATCTTAAACAATATATCAAGCCTGAACTTGATAATAAATCAGTTAAAGTAAAATTTGAAAATATTAATTGTATCGGTATTGATGAATCAGGTAAAGGAGATTATTTTGGACCATTAGTTATAGCAGGTGTATATGTTGATACTCAAGAAAAAGTCGAAAAATTAAAATCAATGGGTGTTAAAGATAGTAAAAAACTTAGTGATACAAGAATTAATGCATTAGCAAAAAGAATTATTCAAGATTTTGATAATGAAATAATAGTAATCTCTCCTTCCAAATATAATACTCTTTATGATAAGATGGCAAATATGAATGAAATACTTGCTTGGGGTCATTCTCAATCTTTAGAACAAATATTAATGAGAAATGAAGAATGTGAAATAGCAATTTCAGATCAATTTGCATGGAAAGAATTGTTGTTAAGTAAATTAAAAGAAAAAGGAAAACAAATCCAAGTAATACAAAGACCTAAAGCAGAGGAAAATCTTGTTGTTGCAGCTGCTTCAATTCTTGCAAGATCAAAGTATATTAACTATCTGGATAGGATGGGAAAAGATTTTAAACATAATTTTCCGAGAGGAGCAGGTCCTTTAGTTATTGATAGTGGAGTTAATTTTAAAATAAAAGGTCTTGATTTAAATCAAGTAGCAAAAACAAGTTTTGGAACAACAAAAAAAATTAATGAATTATTTAATTCTAAGTAAATATAATAAGATCTCCTCTTTAATACCTTTAAACTTGATACCTTCTTTTTGAAATCCAATTCTTTCAAGTAATACTTGCATTCCTGTATTATTAATCCTTGTTGTAGCAAATATTTTTTTTGAAGGGGATATGTCTATCAATTTATTGATTAAATCATAGCAAACATTTCTTCTTCTAAAATGTTCTTTTGTATAGGCATAGCCAATTTCAAATATATATTCATTAACTTTATCAGGTATATTTGCTTTTTTAAAAACTGAATTTTTATAATTTATATCTGGATTTTTAAGAGCGGCTACCCCAGCAATTTCATTTTCGATATAATTAAAACCAAGTATCTCAGCACTCTTTATTCTTTTATTAAGAAAATATAGATTATCTTGGTTTCCTAATAATATCAAATTATAGAATGACTGAATTTCATTTTTGCTACAATCTATAGGCTTTTTCGTTACTATCATTATTTTATGCAACTTCCTGTTAATACATGAATTTACTTTTTCATATTTTTCTCAATTTTTCAATTTCTTCTTCTAACTCTTTAACTCGCTTTTTTAATTGTTCATTCTCACGTCTCAAAAAAGATGCATCACTTTCGGCATGATCTCTTTGATTTTTTAACCAAAAAGGATATTGTCCATAAGACATTATTTACCTCTCCCATATGATTATATTTTTATAAATATAGAAACTAATCAGCTACTTATTTAAATATTTACTCTGGATTTTTCTCCAATAAAAAAGGGGAATATTATTCCCCAAATTATGATTATAACGGTGTATATACCTTTGATATTTTGCTTATTATTTTTACACCACGATTTTTTGTTATTTGATATTGAACCTCATCTCCTGGGTTGAGATCATATTTTTTTAGAATATTTCCTTGGGTAGGTATTCCTGTGCAATATTCTCGATCATCTGGATCTGTACATTCGACATATAGGCTTATTATTCCATCATGTATATTTTTATTCATTTTTTATTTCACCAAAAATCAATATTCAACTTTTTTATTATCGTTTACAAAATATACATTGATTTTTAGTTTGTTAAGAGATGGTTTAATACGTTCAATAATTCGCCTATGTGCTCCGTCACCAGGAAAAGCAATACCAACTTTACAATCCTTATTTTTTTCAAGAGTTTGCATAGTCTTATATACTGCCATAGCAACATGGTTTTTCTTTTGTGCATGAGTAAATTCTTTTCCTTCCCGGTTGCTATGTTTAGAACTTGTTTGACCTTTCGCTTCAATGAAGAGTTTTATTCCGTTTTTTTCTGCAATGATGTCATATCCTTTTTGATAAGTATCACATTTTTCTATGATAGTATATTCATTATGTTCTAAATGTTCACAAACAGAATCTATAATGTCATTTTCAGTTAGCATTTGAATCAATGTTAGTTAAATCTATATTGATAAACTTTATTTCTTTTTTATTAATTTCATCATATGTTGATTATTATGATTTGTAAAATCTGTGGAGTTAATGAAACAGATAATCCAGACGGTATCTGTGATGACTGTAAATTTTCAATAATTGATAATGATGATATTCCTCCTACGTTTTGAAAACCTTTAAATCGTTTACTTCTATTCAACTGATTGATCTTTGGGGAGGAGCTAGAGATACTGTTTAGTTTTCTCTTTCAAAAAGGATTTGAGGTGAAATATATTGGAATTATTTGAAGGACAAATTATATCGGCATCTTTTTTAAATGATAAAGCAGAAGTGAAAAAGTTTGAGCGTCGTGCTGGTTATTATGTTCTTGAAGTAATTCTTTGTGGTAACCGGACTTTTAAAACTTTAAGGATTTCTGAGTCTCAATTAAATCAGATTAAGGTTGTAACTTCTGATGTGTTGTCTTTTTCTAAGAATAGTGAAGATTTTTTCTTTTGGGTTGAGGCTAATATTCTTAGATTGGCTTATCAGTTTGATCCTTTGCTTGCTGTTAATGTTTCTCAAGTAGATCCTCTTCCACATCAAATTGAAGCAGTGTATTCATATATATTGCGTGATCCAAAGGTCAGATTTTTAATTGCTGATGATGCTGGTGCGGGTAAGACTATTATGGCTGGTCTTGCGATAAAGGAACTGCAATATAGGAATATGGCTAAGAATGTTCTTGTGGTTGCTCCGGGTCATCTTAAGTATCAGTGGCAGCGTGAGATGAAAACTAAGTTTGGTACTAATTTTACTCTTGTTAATCGTGCGTTGATGGATTCTCATTGGGGTGAAAATGTTTGGGAGAATCTTAATTTTTGTGTAACATCAATTGATTTTCTTAAACAGGATGATATTATTGATAAGTTAAATGCTTCTTCTTGGGATTTTGTGGTTGTTGATGAAGCTCATAAGATGTCTGCATATGGTTATTCTAGTAAGAAAGGTGTTAAAATTGATAAAACGGGTAGGTATAAGGTTGGTGAGATTCTTTCTAAAAGAGCTACTCATATGTTGTTTTTAACGGCGACTCCGCATCGTGGTGATGAAGAGAATTTCCGTTTGTTTCTTGATTTGCTTCGTCCAGGTTTTTTTTCTAAAACTGATTTGTTAAAGGAGTCTATTCAAAATGATGAAAATCCTCTTTTTATTCGTCGTCTTAAGGAAGACATGAAGGATTTTAAGGGTAACCAGCTTTTTACTCCTCGCCATGTGAGTACTGTGAGTTTTCCATTAACTGCTGAAGAGGATCATTTGTATCGTGAGGTTACTAATTATGTTAAGGAACATTTTGATAGGGCTAAAGAAAATCGTTCTATTACTTTTGCTATGATGATTCTTCAGAGACGTTTGACTTCAAGTACGTATGCGATTCTTCGTTCTTTAGAGAGGCGGAAAGCTCGTCTTGAAGAAATTTTAGAATTGCCTGATAAAATTAATCAGGATAAAGAGTATGAAAAGGTAAAAAATATTTCTCAGGAAGATCTTGATGATATGGGTGAGGAGGATCGCTGGGCGATTGAAGAGAAACTTATGAATTTAACTCTTGCTTCTAATATTTCTGAGGTTGAAGCTGAGATTGAAAAAGTTGGTGAGCTTATTGAGCTTGCTAAAACGGTTCATTCTAAAGAAATTGAGAGTAAGCTTGTGAAACTTCGTGATGAGATTCTTTCTACAATTGGGGATAATAAACTTTTAATTTTTACTGAGTTTAGAGATACTGTTGATTATTTAGTTGAAAAACTTCAATCCTGGGGTTATAAGGTTAATACTATTCATGGTAGTATGAATATGGATGCTCGTATTGAAGCTGAGCATCAGTTTAAAAATGATACGCAGATTTTGGTTGCTACTGAGGCTGCTGGTGAGGGTATTAATCTTCAGTTTTGTTCTCTTATGGTTAATTATGATATCCCTTGGAATCCTAATCGGCTTGAGCAGAGAATGGGTCGTATTCATCGTTATGGTCAGAAAAAAGAGGTTTTTATTTATAATATGGTAAGTAAAAATACTCGTGAAGGGCAGATTCTTGAGCGTTTGTTTCAGAAGCTTAACAGTATGCGTGATGCACTTGGTTCTGATCGTGTTTTTGATGTTATCGGTGAAATAATTCCTGGTGAGAGTCTTGAGGATATTTTAAAAGATGCAATTACGGGTCAGCGTCGTATTGAGGAGATTTATCAGATTGTTGATGAGATTGATGCTGCTGAAGTTGAAAAGAAGATGGAAAATATTTTTATGACTAGTCTTGCAACTCGTCATATTGATTACTCGGGTATTATGAATAGTATTCATGAGGCTGATGAGAATCGTTTGATGCCTGAGTATATTGAGGATTTTTTCCTTCGTGCGTTTTCTCGTTTTGGTGGTAAGTTTGAAAAACGAACTGATACGTATAGTATTAAATCTGTTCCTTATGAGCTTAGAAAATTCAATAAGGATTATGATTTTAAATCAAGTTATGGAAAAGTTGAGAAATCGTATTCAAAGATTACTTTTGATAAACAAAAAGCAAAGGATAATCCAGAATATGAATATGTTGCCCCAGGTCATCCTTTGCTTGAAGCAGTGAATCAAAAAGCAATTGAGGACCGTGGTCATGATGATGCTGTCGCTGTTTTTACTGATGAGACAAACTCTCTTGAGGGTGTTCTTTGGTTTATTGAAGGAGAGCTTTTAGATGGACAGGGGCAGGTTGCTGGTAAAAGAGTGTTTAGTGTTTTTCAAAATATAAAAGGAGAGTTTGAAAAGGTTAATCCTTCTATTATTTGGGATCTTGCCCCAGCTGATAATGTTGTTTTAACGGAGACTCAGAGGCGTATGTTTGGTAAGAAAAATGATGTTGAAGAATATGCGATTACTGAAATCATGTTTCCATATAAAGAAGAAATTGAGAAACAACGGAAGAAGGAATCTGATATAAAAGAAAAATATGGTTTGCGTTCACTTGATTATTTGCTTCAGGAATCCAATGATAAACTTCTTCATTACCAGGAGCAGCTTGAAGAAGGAAAAGATATGAATATTGCTATTATTAATGAGGAGAAACGAAAAGAGGATTTTGAGGAGAAACATGGTGCTCTTGTAGAAGAGATAAAACTTGAGAAAGAAATAACTGTATCTGAACCAAAAATTCTTGGTTCTGCAGCTGTATTGCCACTTAGCAGAGCTAAACCTGAGGTTTCAAAAGAGCTTAGTGGTGGTGGAATGACTCGTGATGATGAAATCGAAGCAGTAGGGATGGAAGAAGCAAAGAAGTTTGAAAAGGAAAATGGTTGGAGTCCACAGGATGTTCATAAAGAAAATCTTGGTTTTGATATAAGATCAACAAGATATCGGGAAGATGGAACTTTTGAGGATATTCGTTATATTGAGGTAAAAGCTCGTGCGCAGGATGGTTCAATTAGAGTTTCTGCTAATGAATGGAAAAAGGCTAAACGTTTTCAGGATAAGTTTTGGTTGTATGTTGTAACTTTTGCAGGTACTGATAATCCTAAACTAGAGCGTTATAAAAATCCTGAAAAAACCTTCACAATTGATGAAGATATTTATGCAACTGGTTATATTATCCCAAAGGAAAAAATCTTGAAGGCGGTGAGTGAGTGAAGAAACGTTTTATTGAATGGGATTTACCACTTGCAGAAATATCGGAAGCATCTGCAAATGAAAAGAACATTAGACATGGTCATCCATCTACACTCCATGTTTGGTGGGCAAGAAGACCACTAGCATCAAGCAGAGTTACAAATTTTACAGCATTAATAGATGTACCAGATGATAAAAGCAAAAGAAAACAAATTACTGAGTTAATCAAAAATATATCTTCTTGGGAATCTGTAAAAAATGGTAATGACAAAAATATCAAAAAATCTCAAGAGATTATAAAAGAAAATTGGGGGGATAATAAACCAAAAGTTTTAGATCCTTTTTCAGGCGGAGGATCAATACCTTTAGAGGCATTAAGATTGGGGTGTGATACATATATTAATGATTATAATCCTGTTGCGGTTTTAATTGAAAAAGCGACTATTGAATGGCCTCATAAATTTGGATTTTTGATCCCCCATCCTGATAAAAGTTCCGGAATTGATGGCGAAGTAGAAAAAATAAATTTTTTAAGTTATATGGTTGAAAAATGGACAAATAAAATATTAAATCAAGTAAAACATGAAATTGGAAATTTTTATCTAAGTAAAGATGATGGTTCTATACCTGTAGGTTATCTATGGGCTAGAACAATTCCTTGTCAAAATCCCAATTGTGGAATAGAAATTCCTCTCGTTCGTCAATTTTGGTTATCAAAAAAATCTAATAAAAAAATTGCTTATAAACCTATAATTAATAAATCAAATAAAACAATAGATTTTGAAATTTTAAAAGACAACATGGGTGATTTTAATCCAAGTGAAGGAACTATTTCCAGAGGAAATGCAATTTGTCCTTTTTGTGGACAGGTTACTGAAGTCAAAAAAGTAAGAAAATTAGCACAAAATGGAAAGATGGGTGAAAGACTAGTAGTAAATATATATCGTCATCATAATAAAGTTGGTAAAACGTATACAATTTCAACTGATAAAGATTTTAAAATTTTCAAAGAAATTGAGAAACTTTTAAAGGATAAACAAGAAAATTGGAAATGGTTGGAAAAACCAGTTCCTGATGAAGAACTTCCTTTGATGAGCGGAGTTTTTAATGTTCCATTATATGGTATAGATAATTGGGGTAAATTGTTTAATCCTCGTCAGAAACTATCATTAATAACCTTTTTAGAAAAGATAAAATCATCTTATAAAGAAATTTTATCTGAATGCAAACAAATAAATATTGAAAAAAATGGGAAAAATCCTGAGGAAGCTGCAAAAGCGATAATGGGCTTTTTAGGAATTGTACTTGACATGCACGCTGCATTTAATAATAGGAATGCAAGATGGGAAAATACATCGGAAGCAATAAAGCATCTTTTTGGAAGACAAGCATTAGGGATGATGTGGGATTATGTTGAAGTTTCTCCATTTAGTGGTTCCTCTGGTACACCAACATCAGGATTAGAATATTATAAAAAAAATATTGAATTCACTTCAAATGATGCACTGACAGGCAGAATCTTTATGACTAACACATCTGCAACATCCTTGCCATATTCGAACGATTTTTTCGATGCAATATTTACAGATCCACCTTATTATAATAATGTACCATATGCAGATTTATCTGATTTTTTTTATGTCTGGTTAAAAAGAAGTGTTGGTGATTTATTTCCTGAAATGTTTTCGACACCATTAGCACCAAAATCAAAGGAAATTTGTGAAATGGCAGGGTGGGATAGTAAGAGATATTCAAATAAAGACCAAGCATTTTTTGAAACTGAATTATCCAACTCATTTAAAGAGATATATCGTGTATTAAAACCAGAAGGTATTGTTACAATTGTTTATGCGCATAAAACAACAAAGGGATGGGAAACTGTATTAAATTCTTTAATAAACGCAGGTCTTGTAGTAACAGCATCATGGCCTATACATACAGAGATGAAAGTTCGTCTAAGAGCAGCTTCTTCGGCAGCATTAGCATCATCTATTTATCTTGTTTGTAGAAAAAAAGGTAGAAAAAAAGTTGGTTTCTATAGTGAAATTCAACCATTAATTAAAGAAAAAGTAGAAACTAAACTTAAACAATTTTGGGATGAAGGGATAGTGGGCGGTGACTTTTTTATTTCTTCGATTGGACCAGGTATGGAGATATATAGTCAGTATGAAAAAATTGAAAAATTTTCAGGTGAAAAAGTTACGACAGTTGAGTTATTAGATTACATTCGAACAGTTTCTACTGATTTTATTGTAGGAAAACTTTTAAAAGATGCATCATCAGCTATTATTGATAATGAATCAGAATTTTATTTAGCCTATCGCTGGACATACCAAGATAATACTGTAGAATATGATGATGCAAGAAAATTATCAAATGCAAGTGGTGTTAATCTTGAAAAACTTTGGAATACTAATAGTTTTGTTGAGAAGAGTGGTTCAAAAATTAGGATACTTGGTCCAAAGGAACGCAATAAATTTGAATCTTCACAAAACATGGTTGATGTTATGCATAAATCCTTATTATTCTGGGAAAACGGTGATAGGGAAAATATTTCAAAATTATTAGCAGAAACCGGATATGGTAAAGACCCTGCTTTTAAACAATTTTGTCAAGCTATTGCAGAATCACTTCTCAATGGTAATAAAGAAAAACAATTATTAGAAGGATTTTTAATAGGTATTGATGCTTATACAAGAGGAAAAGCAAAAGCTCCAAAGGATCAAACAGATTTAAAACAATTTGGAGGGAGTTAAAATATGACAACTTGGTATGATGTTGTAGAACCGCATGAAGATATTAAAAAAGGAGACTTTGATGAAGCAATATTTGCTGCAAAACTTGGAGATGTTGCTTTAGGAAAAGCAGTAGTTGATTATAACGAACCATCACTTTTTTTCAAAAAAACCTATTTTACAGAGGGGATAAACAATCTTCTTTCAATGGTCTATAATAAACTTAAAAACGGTAAAGGATCATCCGTTGTTGAAATAAAAACTCCTTTTGGTGGTGGTAAAACACATGCGTTAATTGCAATTTATCATTATATCAAAAACGGCAATAAAGTAAGAAGCCAACTTCCTCAAAATTTAAAACCAATTGATGCAGATGTTGCAGTTATTGTTGGAACACAATTAAATCCCGTGGAAGGACATAATAGAGATGGAATAACAATAAACACCATCTGGGGAGAAATAGTATATCAACTAGCTGGAAAAGACGGATATCAACGATTTGAAAAGAACGATAAAGATCGTATAGCACCGGGAAAAGAAAAACTCAGAGAATTTTTTGAACAATGCGGACCATTTGTAATTCTTTGTGATGAAGTATTACAATACATAACAAAAGCACGAGGAGTAAAATATCATGATACAAATCTTGCTTCACAAACATTTGCATTCCTACAAGAATTAACAGAAACAATATCATCATTGAATCATGGAATGCTTGTTGTAACTCTACCATCAAGCTATCTAGAAGATTATACTGATAGAGAAGAAGAATCACTTGCAAAACTTGAAAAAGTCTTTGGAAGAATAGAATCAATAGAAACACCAGTTAAAGGAGAAGAAATATACTCAATTATTCGAAGAAGACTATTTTCAACAATAATAAATGAAGAAGAAAAAAGTAATATTATCCTAAAATATTTTAAACATTATCAAAAACAAAAAGATGAACTGCCTTCAAAAGCAAAAGAAGTTGATTACAAGAGAAAAATGGAACTATCTTATCCATTTCACCCTGAAGTAATAGATATACTCTATGAAAAATGGGGAACCTTTTCATCATTTCAACGAACGAGAGGAGTATTAAGACTTCTTGCAAACGTAATAGAAGATTTATACAACAAAGAAACAAATATTGATATCATTCTACCCTCAGATATCAGACTTGATGCACCATCTGTACGACAAGAATTCATAAAACACATCGGAAGTGAATACGAAAGCATAATAGGCTCAGATATTTCAGGTCATGAAGCAAAAGCTTTACAACTAGATAAAGAAAACAAAGGATGGAAACATCTTGCAGAACGAATATCAACAGCAATATTTTTTTACTCATTTTCTGGAGACAAATCAGAAAAAGGAGCAACACTAGAAAACATAAAATTCACAGTAATGCACACCGATACAATCACACCAATGATAACAGAAGTACTACAACGACTCAACAAATCACTATGGTACATCAATGAAAGAGGAGAAATGTACCGATTTTCAAAAATACCAAATCTTAACAGAATGATACTTGACAAAAAAGAACTCTACAACGAAACATATATAGACGAAATGATAAAGATCCTTCAAAAAGAAACAGGAAACGCGTTTCAAACCTTCCTATGGCCAAAAAAATCAGAAGACATACCAGATAACAAAGAAATAAAACTAGTAATACTCAGACCAGATGAAAAAGAAGACACACCACAAAAATGGCTAGAAAAGAAAGGAAACACTTTTAGAACATACAAAAACACATTAATATTTGCATTAGCAGATCCAGCAGGATATGGAGCGTTCAAAGAAGAAATAAAAACATATCTTGCACTAAAAGAAATAGAACATGAAATAAAAACAGACAAAGAAAGCGGCCTTACAGAAAAAACAGAAGAAGTAACCGAACGAATGAGAAGAATCAAAGACGATATATCATTTAACACTAGAAGAATGTATAACATTCTAATAATCGGAAAAGAAAAAATATCCTTAGGCCAGCCAACAGTAGGAAAAGAAAGCCTATCTAACTGGTATAAAATAGAACTTGAATCAAGAGAAAAAACAGCAACAAATCTACACTACAGATTTATTCTAAACAAATTCATGCAAGGAAAAGAAAAACTAGAAACAAAAATAATAATAGACCAATTCTACAAAGACCCAACATTTGTAATACCAACATCACAAGAAGTAATCAAGCGCTCAATACAACAAGGAATTGTAGAAGGAGCATTTGGATTAGGATACATACAAGATAACAAAATCGATAAAGACACAATAAAATATAAATCAAACATACCAACAAACTCAATATCCCTAGACGAAGGAGAAATCCTGATATCAAAAGAACTAGCAATAAAACTACAACAAGAACAAACAGAAGAAGAACCAACACCACCTAATGAAGAAAAACCAAAAGGACCAGAATATCCCCAAGGAACAAGTGGTGGAGAAACACAAATAAAAGAAGGAGAAAAAAGATACAAAAAAATCTCTTTGAGAATAGAGGACATCCCAGCATCAAAAATAGCAGATCTAAGCAGAGGCGTACTAATGCCAATAAGTCGAGAAATAGGATCTTTTAAATTCAACATGGAAATTGAAATACAAAACGAAGAAGGGGTATCAGAAAAAACAATAAAAGACAAAGTAAAAGAAACCATATCTCAAATAGGTGCAAAAATAACAAAGGATGAGTGTGAGTAATAGTGGATAATACTGTTTCTCAACAAGAGATCAATTCCCTCATCTATAGAATGGAAAAACTCGAAAAGAAAAAGAATACAAAACGAAGAACAAGTGTGAAAGTAAACGGAAAAGAAATCCTTTTAAGAAAGGCGTATAAAGAACCAAAATTCCATCATAAAACAGTACTAACCCATGATACTTGGAGATATGTTGATATTTTCCTGAAAGGGATGAGAAATAAAGAAGGAGATAAAGCAAGAAAATATTGGGAACAAGCAAGGCAATTTTATATCGCTTCAAAACAATTAAAAGAATATGCTTCTCCTTTAACATTGTATTATTCTTATTTAAATGCTACAAAGGCGCTATTGTATTCAAAGAAACATAGATTTGTCGACACATACCATGGGATTTCTAGTCTCGATAACGATGATTCGATCTCGATTTATAGTGAAAGAATACGATTATGTAAAGAAGGTGTCTTACCCGGGTTATGTGAGTATTATGGTGAAGATTCTTGCGAAAATATAGAATATTCTTTAAAATGGGTTCTTTACAATATACCTTATATACATCGTGCTTTCTCATTGACCTATTCGGGATCAAGTAATCTTTTCATACCAATTATGAATCCGATGTTTGTATATGATTCAAAGACTAAGGAAATATGGTTAGAATCTGAATTGGAACAAAAATACTCAAACAAAACCACTTTAAATATGCTAAAGAATTTTGAAATCGATGACTATTACAACAAGAACAATTATGTAATTAAGTCAAAAGAAAAACTAAAAGTAAATACATCATACTGTCTACAAAAAAAAGATATTGGAAAGTTTTTAACATTCTATCAGTGCATTAGAAAAAATGTTGATTATATACATGGACCTAAAGATCTTTGGTACATTAAGAGGAGCCATATCTCAAATTCAATAAATCGTACTACAATGGTGTTAACACTTGCAGCTATGCATAAGCTTAGTAGTTTAGCTAGATATCATCCCGAACGATTAGAAAAATATCTTTCAAAAAATACTCATTGGTTACTCTCAGAATTTATCCATATATCTCCAGATCAATTTATCGATCAGATTGCTTGTGAGATTACAGGATGTAATTTACAAATACCTGGCATTAAAATTGAATGAAAACCTGTAAAAATATTAATAATGAGTCATGTATAAAATAGAATCATTTGAACCAAAAGGTTATTTCATATCTTTTTTTATTAGTTCTTCGATATAATCACTTATATCTTGATCTCTATCTATACATTTTTTCTTAACTGCTTTCCATAGTTCTGAATCAATTTTGATACTTGTTGTTTTTCTTACCACATTTTCTTCAAAGTATTATATCTTTATAATTTTATCGCTTTATGTAAAGATACATTTATATATAGGTATTACATACTACTATAATACTGTAATACTATGAATGGGTTTTAAATGAAAACAACCAAACAAAGTATCTCCAAAACAGAAATTGAAAAGGAGATATACTGCACATTCGAACTATTCAACAAAGAAAAAAATATCAGCATAGCAGATTTCATAGAAAAACTCGATATCTCAACGATAAAACATCAAGACTATAGAAAAATAAAATTCTCATATGAATCACTCATAAGATTCATACTCTATCAAAAACTCAAAAAATTCAGATTCATAACACAAACAAGACAACATCTTAAAATCCATCCGGAGGAAGGAATACAACTCGGTTTCAAAGAAATACCAAATAGAAGACAAATAGGATACTTCCAAAATCATATACTTAACAAAGAAACAAAAGAATTACTTAATTTTATCATAAATAAAGTAGAAGAAATAACAGATAAGTTTGGAATAACACTTGATATAGTATCTCTAAAACCAAAGAAGATAAAACCTACTAAGACCAGAAATCAATATTATATTAGAGATAAGAAAACCAGAGAGATCTGTCAACTTGTAAAAAAACGATTCTCACCTTTTATTGATTTCAAACTCAACTACAATAGCCTCTACAAGAAGAAGCAGTTCATTGATCTCATGATACACATGGGGATGACAAGGGATTTTGCTGAAAATGGTAGTAAAACATTCAAGGAAATCAAAGGGCAAAAAAGCCCAAACTCAGATACTCTCCTATATCATATTAAAAATCATAATGATTTAAAAGAAATACAAAAAATGTATCTCACCCTTTTTGAAATACTATGGGAAATGACAAAACAAACAAATGTTATTGATCTCAGAAAATCATATGATGTAGCAATTGATTATACTGAATGGTATTTCTATGGAGATAGAAGCACTCCAATGGTTGTTGGCAAAAAACCTGAAAGAGGAACCAGTAAATGCTACAAGTTTGCAACCATCAACATAGTTGAATCAGGAAAAAGATTTACATTACTTGCATTACCTGTAGGCGCGTTCGATACAAAAGAAAAGATCTTGAAACAACTGTTTACCTATGCTTTGAAACGAATTAGAATCAAACGAGTTTATGTTGATCGTGGATTTTTTGATTCAAAATCGATAAACACAATAAAACAGTTCAGACTAAAGTTTCTCATGCCTTGTACAGCAAACGCGAGAATAAAGAAAATCCTGGACATTATGCCTTCTCCGACAGTAATAAATGATTACGAAATGGAAAATACACTTTTTAATGTAGTAATAGTAGAAGATGATGATGGAAACAAACGAGCATTTGCCACCAATGAACAATTCAACGAAAACGATGTAGATCTGGCAACAAGACTCTTTCTTCTTTATGGTAAAAGATGGGGTATAGAGACGAGTTATAAAGTCAAAAAACATTCATTTCTACCTAAGACAACCTCTAAGAATTATCTTATTAGAATATTCTACTTTTTATTTTCAGTATTGTTGTATAATCTTTGGTTACTTGCGGATATTCTTATCTGGCTTGCTCTCTTTGGAGAAGTAAAACAAGACCATCTCATTACCTCAAAATACTTTGGAACCATACTTTATACAATAGATCCTGGAGGAGGATAACATGATACTTCAAATCAAATCTTTATTACCTTTTTCGCCTTAATTTATAATAGATCTATATTCTATATTTTTAGTAAAAATTACCTTATTTTTCCTCTCAACAGATGAGAAATCTTGTTTTTCTCCATATCAAAACCTATTTATACACAGTTTCTTTCCTGAATTTCTCTTGTTTTTGATCACTTTCGGAACTACTGCTTAAGACGAAATATTTATATAGAAGTGTTTGTATGCACGTTTTAAATTTAGATTAAAATGGAGGTAGAATTTTATGATGGCCGGTGGTCAACAACCTATTATAATCTTAAAAGAAGGAACTAAACGAGAAAAAGGTAAAGGCGCACAATTTAACAATATAATGGCTGCAAGAGCAATATCTGATGCAGTCAAGTCAACACTTGGTCCAAAAGGAATGGACAAGATGTTGGTCGACTCTATGGGAGATGCAACAGTAACAAATGATGGTGCAACAATTTTAAAAGAAATTGACGTAGAGCATCCAGCAGCAAAAATGATTGTTGAAGTTGCAAAAGCACAAGATGAAGAATGTGGTGATGGAACAACCTCTGCAGTAATTCTCACAGGAGAATTATTAAAATATGCGGGAGAACTTCTAGAACAAAACATTCATCCAACTGTAATAACACATGGTTACAAACTTGCTTCAGAAAAAGCAATTGAAACATTGAATCAAATGGCAATGCCATTAAAAACATCTGATAAAAAAACACTAAAAAACATTGCAATAACTTCAATGTCAAGTAAAGGCGCAAGCGCTGCAAAAGAAATACTTGCTGATGTTGTTGTCGATGCAGTAACAAGCGTTGCAGAAAAAGATGGAACAAAAACATATGTAGATATGGATAACATCCAAATCCAAAAGAAACATGGTGGCAGCATTTCAGATACAAATATAATCAAAGGAATAATCCTTGATAAAGAACGAGTACATGAAGGAATGCCAAAACATGTAAAAAACGCAAAAATCGCTCTTGTAAATGCTGCTCTTGAAGTAAGAAAAACTGAAGTAGATGCAAGAATCCAAATAAATGATCCAACTCAACTTCAAGCATTTTTAGATGAAGAAGAAGGAATGCTTAAAAAAATGGTAGAAAAAGTCAAAAAGAGTGGCGCAAACGTACTTGTCTGTCAAAAAGGAATTGATGACTTAGCACAACACTATCTTGCAAAACATGGAATTTACTCAGTAAGAAGAGCAAAGAAATCTGATATGGAAAAGCTTTCAAAAGCAACTGGTGCAAATGTTGTAGCAAATCTAGATGACTTAACATCAAAAGATTTAGGTATTGCTGGAAATGTAGAAGAAAGAAAAATCGGTGAAGATAAGATGACATTCGTAACAGATTGCAGAAATCCAAAGGCAGTATCAATACTTATCAGAGGAAGTACAGAACATGTTGTTGATGAGCTTGATAGAGGTCTTCACGATGCTTTATTTGTTACCAAAGTGGCACTTGAAGATGGAAAAATGACACCTGGTGGTGGTGCAGCAGCAACAAAAGTTTCAATGGCTCTTAGAGAATATGCAACATCTGTTGGTGGAAGAGAACAAATGGCAATTGAAGCATTTGCAGATGCAATTGAAGTTGTTCCAAAAACGCTTGCAGAAAATGCTGGAATGGACCCAATTGATATGATGCTTGAAATGAGAAGACTTCACAAGAAAGGAAACAAATACGCTGGAATTGACGTAACAGGCGGAAAAGTTGGAGACATGCTTAAATCCAATGTAATAGAACCACTCAGAGTCAGCGTAAATGAAGTTCAAGCAGCAACTGAAGCCGCAACAATGATTCTTAGAATCGATGATGTAATCGCCTCTAAAAGTGGAGGCGGTGGCGGAATGCCTGCTGGTGCTGGAGGCATGGGCGGCATGCCACCAGGCGGAATGCCTGGCATGGGTGACTACTAAAACAATCATCCTCTCTTTTTTTATTTTTAAGATATCATGACCACTAAAAAACCTAGTGATAAAAAGAAAACTGATGCTAAAAATTTAGAAAAGAAGATAAAAGAGATGGAAGAAGAAATTAATAAAATAAAAGAAGAACTCAAGATTAAAAATGATAAATATTTGAGAAGTTGTGCAGACTTTCAGAATTATAAAAATAGAATAGAAAAAGAATATGAATTTAATAAAACAGATGTAGTAAGAAAATATCTGGAAGAATTGTTTGAAATTTATGAACTATTGAAAAAAGCAATTGAAGACAAAAAACCGCAAGAAGGACTAAATCTTATTATACAAAATATGAACAATTTCTTCGAAAAAGAAGAAATAAAATGTATTGAAACTATCGGTAGGGAATTTGACCATAACCTTCATCATGCGGTTACAACCATAGAAAAAAAAGATTGTAAAGAAAATGAAATTGTTGATGAAATTAAAAAAGGATATAAAATGAAAAATAAAGTAATAAAACCTGCTCAAGTAGTAGTTGCAAAAAAAAGTGAAAATAAGGAGGTGTGATTATATGGGAAAAATTATTGGAATAGATCTAGGAACTACAAATTCTGAAGTAGCATTTATGGAAGGTGGAAAGCCAACCATAATAAAAAGTGCTGAAGGGCAAACATATTTTCCATCTGTAGTAGCATTTACAAAAGATGGTGAAAAACTTGTTGGAGAAGCTGCAAAAAGACAAGCTGTGACAAATCCCGAAGGAACTATTCAGAGAGTAAAAAGAAAAATGGGTAAGGATGAAAAAATAAAACTTCATGGTAAACAATATACACCTCAACAAATATCGGCTTTTATTTTACAAAAGATAAAAAAAGATGCTGAAGACTATATTGGCGAAAAGATAACAGATGCGGTAATTACTGTTCCTGCCTATTTTAACGATGACCAGCGTCAGGCAACAAAAGATGCGGGAAAAATTGCTGGGCTTAATGTTAAACGTATCTTAAATGAACCAACAGCAGCATCTCTTGCTTACGGACTTGATAAAGAAGGCGACCACAAAATAGCAGTATATGATTTTGGTGGAGGAACCTTTGATATTACACTTATGGAAGTAGGCGATGGAGTATTTGAGGTTCTTTCAACAAATGGAGATACAGAGCTTGGTGGTTCAGATATTGATCAAGCAGTATTAGATTATATTGTAGAACAGTTCAAAAAAGAAAATAAATTTGATCTAAAAAAAGATGCGAAAACTTTACAGCGCATCTTAGAAGCTGCTGAAACAGCTAAAAAGGAATTATCATCAACACTACAAACCGAAATTAACTTACCATACATAACTGTAGTTGATAATGAACCTAAACACTTAGAAATGAAGCTTACAAGGGCACAATTTGAAAAGATAATCTCTCCAATTGTTGACAAGACAGAAAAACCATGCAAACAGGCACTTTCTGATGCTAAGTTGAAACCTTCAGATATAGATCACATCGTACTTGTTGGTGGTACAACTAGAATTCCTCTGGTTCAAAAGAAAGTAGAAGAAATATTTGGTAGCAAGCCAAAAAGAGATGTTGATCCAATGGAATGTGTTGCAATTGGTGCTGCAATACAAGCGGGGGTTCTATCTGGAGATATAGATAAAGATATTGTACTGTTAGATGTAACGCCTTTAACGCTAAGTATTGAAACACTTGGTGGAGTTGCAACGCCTCTTATTGATAGAAATACAACAGTCCCTACAAAGAAAAGTAAAACCTTTTCAACTGCAGCTGACAATCAAACTAGCGTAGATATTAATGTATTACAGGGAGAAAGGCCGATGGCTGTTGATAATAAAAGTCTTGGAAGATTTCATTTAGATGGGATTTTACCAGCGCCCCGAGGAATACCCCAGATAGAAGTATCATTTGATATTGATGCAGATGGAATTCTCAATGTTTCTGCAAAAGATTTAGGAACTGGTAAAGAACAATCTATCAGAATTACAGGCTCAACAAAACTAACAGATGACGAAATAGAAAAAATGAAAAAAGATGCTGAAGAACATGCAGAAGAAGACAAGAAAAGAAAGGAAAAAATAGAAGTTAGAAACAATGCAGATGCACTAGTAAATAGTACAGAAAAAACCTTAGAAGAGCTTAAAGATAAGATTTCAGAAAAAGATAAAAAAGAAATTGAAGCTAAATTAAAAGAGCTTAGAGAAGCACTTACTGGAGAAGATATTGGTAAAATCAAGGAAAAAACTGACGGCTTAACAAAAGCCTTTCAAAAGATTTCTCAAGAAATCTATCAAAAAGCTGCTCAACAAGCACAACAAAATCAACAGGCAGCAGGAAATACTGATCAAAAACCAAAAGACGACACAATAAATGCAGATTACAAAGTAAAAGACGAAAAAGATAAAAAAGATTAAATTAAATCTTTTATCTTTTCCTTATCATCATTTTTTTCATTTGGTCTTATTATCATAACAGAACAAGGGGCTCTTTTTAATACCTCTTCTGATACGCTTCCTAATAAAAATCTATTAAATCCAGTTCTACCGTGACTTGCCATAACAATTAAATCTTCATCATCAGTATAATTAACAATTTCATCTGCTGGAACTCCTCTTTTTAGCTCTGTAGAAACATTCACACCTTTTTGCTCAGCTATTTGTTTAACTTGATCTAAATTTTTTATTTTTGTTTCGTTAAGTTTATTTTCTAAAAGAGTTGAAAGAACGTATTGCTGAGCCTCATTTATAGAAATAAGTGTAACATCAACATTTAATAATTTAGCAAAATATGCACCTTGCTCGGTCGCAATTTTAGACGCTTCAGTGTCATCAATTGGAACAACAACTCTTTTTATTTTTTTCATAACAATCAGTTTTATCTTATTAACCTAGCATTTCTGCTAGTATGTATTCCCTTCCTCAATAAGTAAAATAAATTATCCATTTAAAAATGTATGTGAAAAATTGTCAAAAAAATGAATTTTTAAAAATGGATAATATCTGTAAAGAACCTCGATAACACTTGTACAACAACTCCTTTTAAACAAAACCTACAAAATAGAATTGAGGAGTGAAAAAAAAATGTTGATTGTTGGTCAAGTATCGTCCCCTGAAGAAGCTGCTGATATAGAATTTATTGCAAAATCATTTGTTGTAGCAAACAGAGCAAAAGTTCTTGCAGGTAGAATATAAAGAGGTGTTTTAAACGATAAATAAAAACTCTAAAATTTGGATTTGGGTTCAAAATTGTAAAATATACAAAGCAGTTTATGACCCTTGTGAAAAAATTTTAACCATATATAATCATAATGATATTATAGTACTTGTAAGAAAAAAAATTAGCAAAGAAGATATAAAACAAATAGAAAAAATATTTATTGGTAAAAATGCAAAAAGATTAGATGGAAACAATAGCTCATTTACTTATTTATAATCTAATCTACAATTCTATACTTGACCCATGAATCTATAAATCTTTTTGAAAGTTGTGGACCTGCTTTTGATATATCTGTTGCCGTTACAATACCAATTATTGAATCATTAAAAAAGACAGGTAGTTTTTTTATTTGATTTTTATCCATTAGCTCAACAGCGTCTTCAACTTTTTTAAGTGCGTGTATTTTTACTATATCTTTTGACATTATCTCTTTTACTTTAGTATTTTGTGCATCTTTATTCTCACAAACTGCTCTTTCGATTATATCTCTTTCAGTTAAAATTCCAACACAAATTTCATCTTTCATTATGAGAAGTGATCCAACCTTTTTATCTCTGTAGATCAAACAAGCTTGAAACACTGTATCCTCAGGAGAAACAGATACGATATCTTTTGACATTATTTCTTTAACAAGCATTTTTGATCAAACAATGTAATTAATTTTAAATAATATAATTTTTCATAATAGAAAGGCCCTGATTAAACAGAATCCAAGACTTCATATTGCATTAAGTTATTACCAACTTTGTGAAAATAAAACCTAGATCAGAATTACTAAATGATCTCATAAGGGATTCGAAGAAAAAATCTGAAGGTTGGAAAGCAGCATTTTACAAAGATAGTAATCTTCTCTCTAATGATTACTATATATTAAATCCAAATGTTGGAGTTTATCTTATTAAAGAATACCAAAAAAATCCTTTTAGAATTGAAGGAATTGGATCTAAAATTGCACGAAAGGTAGACGAAGATGTTGAAGAAAGCATTATAAAAAATTCTGGGGACTTTGGTATTGTACAAGGAGATATTAACAAGATCGTAAAAAACATAAAAAAAGGCGTCCATCCTCAAACAATTCTTGAGCAAGGAATAAAAGGAAAAGATATGGGAATAAAAGTCCCACTAAAAGGCAAAGCTTCTAGTTCAAAAAATACTATTGATAAACTTAACAATTCGTATTCTAAACAAAAAAAGAAAATAGATATGAAATTTAGTAAAAAAGCTTCTGATGAAGGTTTATATAGTTCATATGATTAGTTTTACTTCAAATACTCTTTAACTTTTTTATCTGCATCCTTTCTTTTTTTATCAAGGCTTTCTAACATATTTTTTGTTAGTTCAGAAGCATATTTTTTACAACTTCCGCACATTTGCTTACCTGTCTTACATGACAAGAATATATCATGAAGTTCCTTATCATCCTCAATCAAATGATATAAAAACAATTCATAAACGACACATTGGTCCGGATTTCCTCCATGTTTTTTCTGTTCTTCAAGTGTAACAGCCCCTCCTGTTTTTGCATGCATAATTTTCTTTTTAGCATCTTCTGTCGAATCAGTTAAAAAAATTGCACTTTCAGGTTTTGATGAAGACATCTTATCACCTGTAAGACCTGTCATAAATCTGTGAAAAGTTGCGGAAGGTGAAAAAAACCCATAACCTCCAAAGTTTAATTCAGATTCTGCAAGTGTATTGTTTATCTTTGAGATATCCTGTTTTTTTGCATCATTAATATAAATCGCTTTATATTCATCGATTCTTTTTAAAGTTTTAAATCCTAATTTTTTAAGTATTTTTTCGGCATTATCCAGAAGTTCTTTGACATTGTCGTCAACTTTAACAAATACGCCTATTTTATTATCTTTTGTCTCAGTTACGTTATAAAGCCTATGAGATTGGGCTATATCTCTACTAAGTCTAATATGAGGATCTTGATCAACTCCTACCGGAACTAAAACAGGTCTAACTCCTCCATACTCTTGAAGTTGGACATGTAATATGTCTCCGGTTTGAACCATTGGAGACATTATATGAGACATATTTGTAGAACCATTAAATCCATAGGTTGCTACCATTTGAGACCAATTTACTTTTTTGCCTAAAAGATAACCCATATCTTTTACATCTTGATTTTTTGATTGAAAATAAATATGACAATTATTTGGTTTCAAACCAAGTGCAATGTAGTTTTTTATATATTCATTTACAGCAAGTTTTTCTGTTTCTTTTAAAGAATAACCTCTTGTTGCATAGGATTCAATATCTGCTATAGCAATGTGTATATCTGCTCCAATGCTTTGATAATAAATTACCTGATCTATGACCATTTTATGTCCAAGATGCATTCTACCTGAAGGCATTAATCCTGTGAGAATTGCCCAAGGTTTTCTTTCTAAAACGGCATCTCTAATTGATTCAAAACCCCTATGGCCAAATACAATCCCTCTTCTAAGTAGTTTATGCGGATGAGGTAAATCTTTGTAAAGATCATCTGAAAATTCTTGAATACCAAATTCATCTCTTAGTCTTGAATAATCCTGATATGTTGTAGAGCTCCATGGATCTATTTTCATTTATATCAATTTCAAAATCTGATACTATTTCAAAAACTTACCGAAAGAAAATAAAAAAAGAAAAAATATGTTTATTTGTTTTTCTTTTTAAGAAAGATTATTGCACCAATGACTAATAAAGAAAGCAGTGCAACTATTCCTACTATCATTGCTATTTGCATTATAGGCGATACCGGCTCTCTGGCATTTGGATAACTATCTACGCCAAATGGCATGTGTCCATCAACAAAGAATTCTTCGTCTGATCTCAAATTCAAAGAAGCTACTTCAGAGGCTTTCCAATTATTCTTATCACTGAATTCTGTACTTGGCACCCAAACTCTCAAATCTGGATCGCCATATAAACAAACATTCTCTGCTAAGTCCCACCACCATTGTGGAGGTTCTGAGATATATAATATACCTACTTTGCTTATTCCTTCAGTATAAATCTCGCCTATTGTTTTACCCATTGCTATGCCTCTTGGTACACCGTTTTGCCATACATCTGAATACCATGAGGTAGCCCATGGATCCATAATCTGAAATACTGAGCCATGCCTCATCATTGTTAAATGCAAATATTTTCCTGCGGGAAGACATGCGACACTAGACACTCCTGCAGAGTGAATATTACCTATTGCATCATCCACCTGGGTACCATTATACCATGAAGTTCCAAATCTTCCCAGTAGAACTGTGATAATGACTCCATCATAGTAATCCTCGTTATCTTGAAGCCAATCTGGAGTAAACCATCTTATAATAGGAAGGCTGGCAAGATTTCCAATAATGTCTCTTATGGGTCTTTTAGCAAGAGAATAATCAAGTGCGGTAGTAATAAATCTCATACCATTTGGATCGGGATTTCCAAATATTGATGGCAAAATTCCATGTATATCCATTGTCATTGTGTCAGGTTCATCAGTAGAACCAAGATTCCATTCATATCCTCTCCAAGGATTTGTTTCTTTATTATAGCCAGCAAGTGGTATTGCAGGATAGGCAGCTCCTGGGTTTGGATTGTCTCCTTCTACATCCCAAAACATAAGCATACCTCCATCGTGAGGACCGCCGTGAGTATTTATCAACCAAAGTAGAACGCCTTGATTCAAATTATACATATTTGCGTCAAAGTTAGTTGAATAAACAGGGTCAAATCCACCTTGTTTAATATAAAACGGTTGTACTTCAGAACCACTCATATCGGCTAAAAATCCACCTTCTTGACCATTAACTGCAACCATAACACCGTCATCAATTGGCTCCAGTGATTGAGTTACACCTGGAATATCTCCATCGGCACATTTGTATGTAAATCCCCAATACTTGCTTGCTCTACTGTTAAATTTATGATCGTAGCATATTAATGTATCTAGGACAGGATATTGGAACGTCTCTTCTTCAGAAGGTTTTGTTATTTTTAAACCAAGAGTTCCTCTCCATGGGAACCTTCTCATGCTACTACTTCCGTTAATAAGTTGGTAGCCTGACGGATTTTTCAAAGCAGGATTTTGAAAAACTAGTTGTGGATAAAACACATTTTTTGATATCCAAACTGAAAGATCGGTTGGTGATCCTATAAATCTTCCAGGCTTTCCTTTTCCGACAAAAACCCTATCCCAAGGAAGGCCAATATCATATTGTCCTCCAACAGTAATTATAGTTTCTAATCCTTCTTTATCAAAATCATGATATTTAAGAAAATCATAAATTCTGGAACCTGTTAAATACATTTCAGATACTGTAGGAAGCTTTGAATATCCATTAGAGTGTCTTTGCCAAAGTTCATTATGCCATACAACAGAAGATGAAAGTTCAGGATGATTGTCAATAATTAATAAAGGACTGCCATGATGTGCTGCAATGTATGCAGCAGGACCCACAGCTAATGCGCCTGGCCATTCGCCAGCTACTTCTAATTCTGCAACATGCCAGTAACTATATGGGTCTACAGTTGAAAATATGACATCATTTCTACCAGTCATATTACGTATTTCTGAATAAGCATTATCATAATCTGAAATATAATCTATACTTGAAATTTCTTTGATCTTGTTTTTTGTATCTTTATTAAGATTCTTTCCAAGATCAACAATACAAATATTTTTCACCCCTAATTTGTAAAGTGCGTCTGAAGTGCAACTTGGAAGCTCTGAACTTTTTGTATACAAAAGAGGTGCATTCAACAAAGATGCAAGAATGGCTCCTTCACTTGCTGAAGCAAGTCCATCGCCTTCTTCCCTTGTCATGTTGTATTCCCAAGAATAAGTTAATTCAAAATCAACTGGTGAATTGATTTCCCCAAGAGCAAATACACAAATTTGATATTTTTCTCCAGGAAGACATTCTCCAAGTCTATCTACTTTCATATCTGTCTCTGTTCCATCAGGCAATGGTATACCTGCACCTTCTCCATGCGATCCTTCAGCTGAGTGACAATTAGTAGAAACTCCATGCTCTCTTGTAGAAAGAACTTCTTCACCACTCGGACCTATGAGTGAAAAACCTAGATCAATGTTGGGGTCATCCCAGGATAGTTTAAAATTTGCATTTCTTGCACCATAATCAGGAACATCTGGAACATCAATAGTAACTCCTGGCAGCATCTCAATATCTATCTGATACATTACCTGTCTCATGTTTTTGAGTATGTCAATTATACGTCCAAATCTACCAAATCCAAGAGTAAGTAGATTTCTATGAACTTGAGGTTCAAGTGTTAAGTCCTTAATTTCGTCATCTTTATCATCCAAAAACGAGCTAGGACTAATAGACTTAGTTGGAACATCTGTTAAGGCGACACTCCAATCTCCACTTTTATAGACATAAACTGAAGTTTTATCAATGTCCATTCCGCCTTGCGCATTCCATGCACTTGTGATTCCTGCCATCATCCAGTTTCCATCTTTTTCACAATATATTTGCAAATCTCTGTCGCCGGCCGGAACTGACATATTAATGATTCCTTCAAAACCTGGAACTCCAAAATCAAAATAGAAGCTTGGATACCATGATCTAACTTTAAGAAGTTTATAACCTTCGGGTACTGAAAACTCATTGTAAGTTGGATATACTTCATTAGTTTTGGGTACTTCAAAGTGCTCAGTTAAAATTCCATCTTTATTAGATAAGGTTCCAGTAGTTTTATTTGTAACCATATATTCGGGTTTTTCTTGTTTTTCTTCAATAACCGCTACTACTGCATCTTTTGAATAAGACCAATCATCAAGAGCGATTTGTGATGCAATACTGTATGGGTCCTGCCCTTCAATTAGGGAATAATTTTTTGCCCGCCAATCATTCTTTAAGTCATTTTTCCCTAGATTTATCAGAGTCATTTGATCTAAATAACCATTACAGTATGACATCCAATCTTCCATAAAATAATCAATTCCTTGATAAGCATTTAATGATCTTTCTTTATCTTCGTCGCTTAAATGCTCGTCTTGATAGTAAAGTAAAGGATTTGAATACAACTGATCTTTATTTTTATCATAAAATACTGTGGTTGGAATAGCTGAAAGATATGCATAATCGTCAAGATAAGTCTCATTATCAAATTGAACAAAAGTTGTTTTTTTCAAAGGAGTGTATGGTTTCCATGATACTCCTCTATCAAAACTACTAGCATATGTTTTACTTGAGTCTGCAAGTACAGAAGGTAGGATAGATCCTCCTAAAACTAATATTGATATTATTATTGCCAACATTACGTTTCTATTCTTTGATATACTAAACATTTATGTCCCCCGGTAGGTATATATTTCGATTTGTACGTACATTCTTTATTATTCTAGTTTTTATATTGATTTAATTCGTATATATACTTTATTATTAAAATATTTTTTTATTCAAATAAAACTATGTATATATAATTTAATTTTTGTATATTTCTTTAAACATGCATAGTTATATATATACCCTTGATCTTACGATAAAACATTCTAATAAAACGGGGAAAAATTAATGGTAAGTTACTGTTCTATGTGTGGAAATGTTTTAAATGCAAATGATGAGGATGGGATATGTCATCTATGTAAAATGTCGATTATATTTAATGAAGATATTTACCCAGATATAGATGATTTTGCCTGTTAAAATAATCGGAATAATTTTATAACTCTTTTTTTATGGTATTTATAAAAAATGAAAGATGAACTAAAAAAAATTCTTGAAAAACAGCATTATGGAATAGTTGGTAAACATTCTGGTGTAAAACTTTGTCACTGGATGAGGCAAAGCCTACTTTTTGGAAGAGAATGTTATAAACAGAGCTTTTATGGAATTAGCTCTCATAGATGTCTGCAAATGACAACCGCAATAAATCAATGTACACATATGTGTCTTTTTTGTTGGAGATTTCAAAATTTTACTGAAAAAGAAATAAGAGATTATGACGAACCAGAATTCATTTTAGAAAAAGCAATTGAACAACAGCGAAGATTAATTACTGGTTTTAAGGGAGATCCTAGATGTGATCAGAAAAAATGGAAGGAAGCAAATGATCCAAATATGCTTGCTTGCTCACTTTCTGGAGAACCTACATTGTATCCAAAATTAGGGGATTTTTTTGATATTTGTCATAAAAAAGGCATAACAACTTTTCTTGTGACAAATGGTACAAATCCTGAAGTTTTAGAAAGATTAGACCCTCTACCAAAACAACTATATATCTCAGTTGTAGCTCCAAATAAAGGGATTTATAAAAAATTATGCTCCCCTTTAATAGAAAATGGTTGGGAGAAATTTAATAAAACATTGGAATTGCTACCTTCGCTTGATACTAGAACAGTGTTGCGACATACCTTAGTAAACAATTGGAATATGAACAAAAATCACATAAAATATTATTCAAAATTAATAAAAAAAGCAAGACCCATGTTTATTGAACCAAAAGGTTATGTTTTTGTTGGTTACTCGCGAAAAAGGATGAATATTGAAAATATGCCATCGCATGAAAAAGTTAAAGATTTTGGTAAAAAACTCTCAGATGAAACGGGGTATGATTTTATTATGGAAAAATCTGATTCGCGTGTAGTATTACTTGGTAAAAACAAAAAAGATAGAATAATTAAAAAGGATTAAGCAAATTTGCCTCTAACTTTTCTCCTATCAATTTTAACATCTGATGGAGATATAATCATAAGATTATTTCCGATACCTGCAATATCTCCTCCAACATCACTTGCAAGCTTTTTTAAATCATTTGTTATTCTTTTAAGTATTACTTCTTCATCAGATATTGGTGTAAAATCAACAATCATTATGTTACCGCCATAAACATAATCGGATATTTCTTTGATATCTTCGTATCTTTGGATTTCACCGACTGCTACATGCATTTTTGCAGGAACTTTATCTGATGTGGAGTCAACGTATTTTTCAAGATCAACGTATCCTTCTGTTATGCCTGACTTTTTCTCGCCAAAAATCTTACTTGTTAGTCCCATAATAACACTCTTCTCCTAAATTAACCCATAACCAAGAATATATTTTGCTTTTATAAACATTTGGTAATTGTATATTTAAACAAAAATAGTATTGTTTTATCAAAAAAATTATTTTTAAAATAGTTAAAAATTAAAAAAAGAAATATTGATTTTTTTAGTTTACAATTTCATTATAGAAAGCCCGAAAATTGTCATTTCATCTAAATCGCTTGTTTCAACTTGTTGACTTGATTCTTGATCCTCTCCTGAATCTTCTTCTCCTTCACTATCGCCGCTATCTCCATCATCTTCTTCGTCTTCACCGCCTTCATCATCTCCTTCATCATCTTCATCTTCTTCATCATCATCGTCATCCGAAGAGTCGTCTTCACCAGACCTTATTTTTTCTCTTTCATGTGCCGCTGCTCCACCAATTATGCCACCATCAATTCCACCTGCTTTTTTTGGTGAAAGAAAATAATCAAGCCAAAATAATGCATCATGAGTTTCGGTACCGATAGTTATACCATCATCATCATCATCGTCATCCTCTTCATCGTCTTCTCCTTCCTCATCTTCCCCGTCATCGCTATCGTCATCTTGATCATCATCGCTATCATCTCCAGAAACTACCCCTGCGATAGATGTTATATCTGTTTTTGATCCAAACGGTGGCATTGCAGATATAGCAGGAGTGAGTGCTGCTAATGCCAACATTATTGCAATACTTAGCCCAAATATTTCTAAAAATTTTTTCTTTTTCATTATTATTGCCCCACATCTGTCAAGGCTTTTACTTATAGATATAAAAGTGTTATTGAACATCTCTTGTCAATAATTTGTTTAAATTCTTTACAAGGAATTGAACCATTCATTATAAATAAAATAACAATATTTGGATATTAATATGATGCAAAATATCTATAAACTATTCTACATCCATGGATATCAATCAAGTCCAGATGGGGATAAAGCCAAATTATTTAAAAATGAATTAACTGCAATTCCAATTAAATATCGAGATGTAGAACCAGAGAAACTTGTTATATCTGATTGTTTAAAATGTATATACAACGAGATAAAAAATTATGAAAAAGTTATTTTAATAGGATCTTCACTGGGAGGTTTTCTAGCTGCTAAAACAGCACTAGAAAACAAAAATGTAAAAAAATTAATTCTTCTTAATCCTGCAATAATTACTCCAAAAACAAACCTGGATAATCATAAAGACGTTCCTAAAAGAATCCTAAAAGATATGGTTGAAAAAAGATTATTCAAAGAAAAAATAGATTCGGAAATAATAATTATTAGAGGAACAAATGACGATGTAGTCCCTGATAATTGGGTTATAGATTTTGCCAAATTTCAGGAAGCAACAGTTATTTTTTTAAAAGATGATCACAGGCTTTCAAATAATCTTAAAAGATTACCAAAAATCATTTTAAAGCACACTAATTTATAAGAGCCCAGAGATTATCTCCAACATAATGAATATTTTTAATTGCTTTTCCAGAATTTTGATTTTTCATTTGTTCGCCTGTCATTAAGGCAATTCCTACTGACAGAGGTTTTTTATTTTTTATATCACAAATCCAAACATAATCATTTTCAACAATATTTGGATCGGCATCAACAATACCAGGAGCCATAATATCTGCCCCATCTGTAATAAAACGTATAGCTCCCATATCAACAATTACAAAATAATTTTTTAGTTTGTATTTGTAAAGACCTTTTAATGTAAAAAATAAGTTATTTTCATGATACATAAAATCAATTTCATTATCTATTAAAACTACTTCATAATCTCCCAAAATTCCTTTTTCAACAGAAGATTCCTCATCAAAAAAATTGCAATTAAATTTAGATTTTAGTTCAGCTAAAATATTTTTTATTTCTTTATTCTTTAATCTATGTCTATTTTTAATCTTTGACATAATGTTGTCATAAAAATCAAAACTATTAATGTTTTCCAAATTGTATTGTTCCCAAAATGTTATAAATAATATCTTTATTTCGTGTTTCCTAGGTAATCTTATGGAAAAACCTCTAAAATTACTGCATTCAAGTTTAAACAAAAGAGTTATGGTCGAGCTAAGAAACGGAGTAGAATATGTTGGTAAACTCGATGGTTACGATGTGCCACATATGAATCTAGTGCTAAAAGGAGCTGATGAAACATTAAAGATTTATAACCATGAAGATCAAAGCGTAACTGAACAAAAAAATAAGCATAATACGGTAATTGTCAGAGGAGACAACATAATTTATATATCACCTTAATAATGAGGCATTAATATGACGAAAGGGACGACCTCAAAGTTTGGCGGAAAAAAAACTCACATAGCTTGCAGAAGATGTGGAAGGCATTCTTACCATGTTCAAAAAAAGGTTTGCGCGGCTTGTGGTTTTGGGAAAACCGCCAAAATAAGAGAATACAATTGGGCAAAGGCTCGCTAGGATTTTTTTAATAGTTACATTTTTAACATTCTTAATTCTTATCACAATTATGAACATTATACCTGTTGCATCGGATTCTCTTGGCGTAAGATCAATGGCAACTTATGTTGAAACTAATGATTGCAAGATATTTATTGATCCGTCAGCAGCACTAGGCCCAAAAAGATATGGTCTCCCCCCAAGTCAAAAAGAACAGGAAGCTTTATTCAAGACAAAAGAAAAAATTTCTAATATTGCTAAAAAATGTGATATTTTTACAATTTCTCATTATCATTATGATCATTATGATCCTAACGAAATTTTTTATAAAGGAAAAACAGTTTTTGCAAAAGATATCAAAAAAGATATTAATAAATCTCAAAAACAAAGAGGAAATGAATTTAAAGATATTGTAGAAAATAGCTGTGATTTAAAATTTAGTGATAATTCCAAACATAATATTGGCAAAACAAATATAGAATTTTCTCCGCCATTTTTTCATGGACCCGATAATGTAAGATTAGGTTATGTTATAATGACTACGATATCTGATGAGGATAAAATAGTATTACATGCATCTGATGTTCAAGGACCCGTTACAAAAAATGCAACTGAATATATAATAGGTCAAAATCCTGACTTGCTTATTATGGATGGGCCACCTACCATTTTTCTTGGTTGGAAATTAAGTAAAAAAGATTTAGAAAGCGCTTCTGAAAATCTTATAAAAATCATAAATACAATTAAGTGTGACGTGATTTTGGATCACCATTTATTAAGAGATTTAAAATATAAGGATTTATTTTCAGAACCATATAAAGTTGGAAAACAAAATGTGAAAACTTTCGCAGAATATTTAGGTAAAGAAAATAATACCCTTGAAGCTAACAGAAAGAAATTATGGGGCAGATAAAATGGGATTTAAGGAGAGACTTGAAAAAAATATCCAAAAATTGGATAAAAGGATAGAAAAGGAAGAATCAAAAATAACTACTCTTGAACAAAAATATTCGGACAGGAAAATTACAAAGGCAAAGCTAAATATTGAAAAAAGAAAAATAGAAGAGAAAATAAAAGCATTAAAGGCAAGACAGCAAAAACTGCATGGTCTTGGTGTAAAAGAAAAAAAACATCAGGAAGAAATAGCCGAAGAGAAAAGAAAGAAAAAGGAAAAGAAGAAAAAGAAGTAATGAGTTTTAACGCCTAATATTAAAATCTTTAAATTCGCTATCAGTTTTTTTCTCAGTTATATTCACATTGGTAACAACTGCATATTCGGGGCCTTTTTTACACCATAAAATCATTTCATTAAGGTTTTGTTCTTCGCCTTGTATTAAGGCTTCAACATCACCGCTAGGAAGGTTTCTAACCCAACCTTTTATTCCCAATTGGTCTGCTTTTTGTTTGGCGCTTGCCCTATACCAAACACCTTGAACTTTTCCTAAAATAATTAAATGGTATGTTTTCATATTAAGGCCTGAATCTTAAAAGTGTTCTTGGAAATGGTATTGTATCTTTAATATTATCTATTCCGCAGATCCAAGCAACCACTCTTTCTACGCCTAAACCATATCCCGAATGGAGAACAGAACCATATTTTCTTAAATCAAAATACCATTCATAATTTTCTATTTTCTCACCCATATTTTTCAATCTTTCAGTCATATCTTTAATGTCTTGACTTCTTTGTGAGCCGCCAATTATTTCTCCGTATCCTTCAGGAGCAATCATATCAAAACAAAGTGCTGTTTTAGGGTTATCTTTATCTCGCGGTTTATAAAACGCCATTATTTCAACTGGATAATGTGTTACTGCAATTGGAGTTTTAAAATGATTCATTAATTTATTTTCTTCAATTGTTCTAAGATCTTTTCCCCACTCAACATTCATATTTTCCTTTTTGTTTAAAATTTCAATTGATTTAGTGTAAGTAATAGTTGGAAATTCAGATTTTGAAATTTTTTCCAACTTTTCAATATCTTGATTTAAGATTTCTAAATCTTCTTTGTTATTTTTCAAAACTCTTTGTAATATAAATTTAATTTCTTCTTTTGCAATTTCAACTATATCGTCAAGATTCATCCATGCAGCTTCCATTTCGGCCATCCAAAACTCAGAAAGATGTCTTGATGTTTTTGACTTTTCTGCTCTAAATGTTGGTCCCATGTTATAGATTTTCTCAAGAGAAAAAATTCCTGCCTCAGCATACAATTGCCAAGATTGTGAAAGATATGTTTTGTCCTCATAATATTTTACTTCAAATAGTGTAGAACCCCCCTCACATTGACTAGGTTGCAAGATTGGAGCGTCAAACTCGTAAAAATCTTTAGACCTAAAAAACTCATGTATGGCACCAACAATCGTTGATCTTATCTTAAGAATAGACGTAATTCTTCTTGATCTTAACCAAAGATGACGGTTATCGAGTAAAAATTCAGGACTTTGATCTTTTGTAATCGGAAAAACATCTGAAAAGTTAATCACATTAAAGTTTTTAGCCTGCAATTCATATCCACCTGGTGCTCGCTTATCCTCCTTAACAGTTCCTTGAATCTCAATAGATGATTCGACAAGTGCCTTTACAGAATCCTCAAATTCAGTATCGGGTAGATTTCCTTTTTTAACAGTTATTTGCAATATTCCGGTTACATCTCTTAAATTAATAAAAGCTATATTTCCACTGCTTCTTGTTCTATATATCCATCCTCTTAATTTTACTGTTTTTCCTGTTTGATTACCGGATAAAATTTCTTTGATTTTAACTAAATTATTTTTTGACATACCATTTTTTGGAATTATTCATATATTATATGCAATTATCGGTTGTGTTTACTTACCTTTTATAGCTAATACTTAAATATGGGTTCTTTATTATTGGCTTTACTTTCTAGAATAATATAGTAAAATAATAGATCTAGATGATCCTTAAAATAAAATTAGGGGTATAGACGTGACTGAAGAAAATAAAAAAGTTGATGAAAAAATAGAAGAAAATAAACAAGCTCCTTCTAAAGATGATGTTTTAATAAAAGAAGAATCTAAAAAAATAAAAGAACCTCAAAAAACTAATTCTGAAGATAAAACTAATAAAGATAGTGATAAGCCATTGGAAAAACCTATAAAAGAAGATAAACCCAAAGACGAAGAAACTGAGTCTTCTAAACCAGAAAAACAAGAAACAAAAGATGATAAAACGGACGAAAAGCCAAAAGAAGCTGTAAAAACAGAAAAAAAACCGATAAAAGATGATAAAAAAGCTGACAAAAAAGACAAATCATCTGATAAGAAAAAAGAAGATGAAGATTTTCAATATATTGTTAGAATTGCAAATACTGATCTTGATGGTAATAAAACTGTAATTTTTGGTGTTTCCCAAATAAAAGGTATTGGTAGAAGGCTTGCAACTATAATAATAGATAGATGTAATATTAATAGAAGCAAAAAAATTGGAAAACTTACTGAAAAAGAGATTGAAAGTATTAGAGTGAATCTTGAAAAGATTTCTGATTCTGCACCATCTTGGATGTTAAATCACAGAAAAGACATTGAAACTGGTAAAGATATTCATTTAATCAGTACCGACATTGATTTGAGATTGAGAGATGACGTTAATCTTTTGAAGATGATTAGATCTTATCGTGGAGTAAGACATGAGTCAAATCTTCCAGTAAGAGGACAAAGAACTAGAGCAAATAATAGAACTGGACTTACATTAGGAGTTTCTAAAAAGCGACAGTGAGGTGATATGAATGGGAGAGCCAAAATTTCCAAAGAAAAAATATAATACTCCACTTCATCCATGGAAAGAAGAAAGAATAAAATCAGAAAGAGAATTTATCAAAAAATACGGTTTAAAAAATCACAAAGAAGTTTGGAAGGCAAAAACATATTTAGAAAAATATAGGCAGCAAGCAAGAGAACTTCTTGCGAAAGCTGGTACAAAAGACCCTCAGATAAAAAAAGAAAGCGACCAGGTTTTATTGCACCTAACAAGAATGGGCATATTGCCTGTTGGTTCTTCACTCGAGGATGTATTAGCTCTTGAAACAGAATCCGTATTATCCAGAAGATTGCAAACTTTAGTATATGTAAAAGGTCTATCAAGTACTGCAAATCAATCAAGACAACTTATAAATCATGGGCATATAGCAATTGGAAGTAAAAAAGTTACAATTCCAGGTTACATGGTCAATAAGGACGAAGAAACTGATATTGGTTATACTAATCGTTCACCATTAAATGAAGTATCTCATCCAGCACGACCAAAATCAGATTTTTTTAAATCAGGTGCTTTATCAAAGATTAAAACAGAAGTTGTAATAGAAGATGACAAAAAATCAGAATCTAAAGAAGAAAAAGGAAAAAAGGAAAAAACAGATGATGAAAAACAAGAAGAACAAAAAGTAGAAAAAACAAAAGAAGAGACTAAAAAAGAAGATAAACCTCCTAAAGAAGAAAAAATCCCTGATAAAAAAGAACCTGAACAAAAGTTAGATGAAAAATCTGAAGAAAACAAAAAAGAACCGAATCAAAAACAAGAACCCGAAAAGGCAGAAACCGAAAAACCTAAAGAAGAAGACAAAAAGGAGGGTGAAAATTAATGGGTAGAAAAGGTATAGCTAACATTTATGCGTCTTTTAATAATATTATAATTACAATTACTGATCTAACAGGAGCAGAAACAATATCAAGATGTTCTGGGGGCATGGTAACAAAATCAGCAAAAGACGAAGGTTCGCCCTATGTAGCAATGAAAGTAGCACAAACTGCTGCAGATGCTGCAATGGAAAAAGGATTTGATTTTGTTAATGTTAGAATCAGGGGAAGAGGAGGCAAGAAAGGAGGTTCCCCTGGAAGAGGAGCACAAACTGCAATTAGATCTCTAGTACGAGCAGGTTTAAAGATTGGTACAATTGAAGATGTAACTCCTCACCCACATGATGGAACAAAACCAAAAGGCGGTAAAAGAGGAAGAAGAATTTAGGTGGCCAAATGAAGATAAAAAGCATGAAATTAGAAGGCAACAAAGGCGTTTTAGAGTTAGAAAATGCAGATGTTTACTTTGTAAACGCTTTAAGACGAGTAATGCTATCAGAACTTCCAAAATTGGCAATTGATGATGTAATAATATACGACAATACAAGTCCGCTTTTTGACGAAATTATATCTCATAGATTATCATTAATTCCGATACCTACAGATTTAAGACTTCTAACATTCAAAGATGAATGTAAATGTGATGGAAAAGGCTGTCCTAGTTGTACTGTAAGATATACACTAAGTAAAGAAGGAGAAGGACCTGTTTTATCTGGTGATTTGCAACCTGAAACAAAAGATTGGGAAATAAAAGAAGATAAAATTCCCATTGTAGAATTAACCAATGACCAAAGAATTATACTTGAAGTCGAAGCAATACTAGGTAGGGGAAAAGACCATGCTAAATGGCAATGCGTTCAATCGCCAAGGTACATAATGGAGCCAATTATTGAATTTGATAAAAAAAGAATAAATGAAGTTAAAGATTTAATTAGCGAATTGCCAGAAGGGATAGTAGATTTCAAAAAGGACCAAATTATAATTAAAGATAGATCGAGACTGCCAATACTAGAAATGAAAATCGATAAAACAAAAGCAGATTATATAAAAGTCAAAAAAGATTTTAATAAAATATCATTTTATTTTGAAACAGATGGCTCATTGGATGCAAAAGATGCTTTAAAAGAATCTATTAAACTAATTAGTGAAAAATATGAAGAATTTTCAAAACTTGTTAGCAAAATTAAATAATTTTTTAAAAAATTCTTCAATCTAATTTTTATTCTTTTTAATTACAGGGCCTGTAGGGTAGCTTGGTATCCTTGTAGCTTCGGGAGTTATAGACTTGAGTTCAAATCTCAGCAGGCCCATCAGCACCCCTAAGGAGAGATTTTGCCAAGGGTTTTGTTATTTCAATGACCTTAGATTTACAGGATCCTCTAGACCTGGGTTTTGAACTGCTTGTTTTAGATCACGTTCAATTGTATGTAAATATCTTCCAGTTGTTTCGATAGAACTATGTCCCAAAATTTCTTGAACAATTCTTATGTTGACTCCAGCTCTTAGCATGTTAGTTGCTGCATAATGTCTAAAAGAATGAGGATGAATCCAACTTATTCCCGCCTGTTCACCAGTTTTTTTAATAATTCGGCGTAAATAGTTAGAAATCATCCTTCCTTTTTTAGTGGTAAAAACATAGTGCTTACAACTGTTAATTCGCCAATGTTTGATGTAATTCTTTAAAGAAGGATACGTTCTACCTGTTAGCATTTTTTGATCTATTGGGATTATACGTGTTTTGTTGTGTTTACTGTTTTGAATTGTTATTTCATGTCTTTGCCAGTCTATATCTGAGAGTTTCAGATTACATAGCTCTTTGTTTCTCATTCCTGTTTTTGCTAAAAGGAGTATTATGGTTTTGTCACGTTTTTTAAAACGATTTTTGCCTTTACATTGTTTTAACATTTGGTTAATTTCTCGGGTAGTAGGAACTTTCATAGGTTTTGAATTTTCTTTATACAAATTCAGTTGTAGGTCTTTTTGTATGAATTTATTCCATCTGTTAAGAGCTTTGATATAATGGTTGAGGGCACTGTATGTTGCCCCATTTTCTAATCGTTCGGCAAAATGATCGTATAGTTGTTCTTCTGTGTAGTTATTTAGCTTAATTTCTTGTTTTTCGAGATATTGTAATTTTCGTATTGTCTCTGGAATAGTTGATTCTGGATTAAGTTGCTGTTTAGAAAGGCAATGTCTTCTGAATTTATTCCAGGTTATCGTGTCAACCATATTGTTCTTACTATTTTGCATATTGCACATAATACATATGTGAACTTAGTATATAAAACTTTGTATTATGCACATATTGCAATATAGTTGATAAAGAATAAATACAGTTTTGCTATTAGCACTTTGTAATGAACGATATTTTCAAAGTTTTAGAAAAATCAAAATCAATTGAAATATTACTCGCTTTATATGGTGAAGATAAACTTTTTCTTTCCGAACTACTAAAAAAAATAAATACCAAGGATACGAATACAGTAAACAGAAGAATAGATATACTCAGTAATTCAGGGCTTATTAAAGACCAATCTGAAGCCAAATTTGGTGGACGAAGATATATCTGGCTTACTCAAAAAGGTAAGAAAGTAGCATTTTATCTCTCTGAAATTAAAAAATTATAACGGCTCCAGCATAAAAGATGCCCCGCCAAAGGCAAAATTTAGGTAAGACCCAGAGGTAAACCTTTTATGCTGTGTTAAGTGAAGTTACATATTACCATTTTTCTTAAGAGATGAGATATTATTTTTTCATAAATTTTCAGATCTCTGTCACTAAAAAGCACAAATCGAATCCTTTTCACATATTGCAGATTAGGTATGACTTCCATAATCATCTTGAATACCACTTCTGCTGCTTCTTCAATAGGGTAGCTAAATGCACCCGTAGAAATAGCAGGAAAAGCAATTGAATCTATCTTATACTGTTCAGCAAGTGCTAGTGAATTACGATAACATTTTTCTAAAATTTTATCTTCTGATTTATCTACTCCATATATCGGACCCAAGCAATGGATAACATAACGGTTTGATAGTCTATACCCATCCGTATTGACCGCTTCTCCTGGTTTAATAGGGAGCAAAGGTCGGCATTCTTCTTCAAGCCCCGGACCGGCTACGCGGTGGATCGCCCCAACTACCCCGCCACCCAACCGAAGCTGAGCATCTGCCACATTTACAATCGCAGTAACATCTGGCTGCGAAGCTATATCTCAGCAGGTAGCTTCAATTGTAATACCTAACACCGTTATTTCCATGGTTGCACCGCCTATACAATTTATACAATATCGCTAAGGGCTATGTACCGTTTTAATGGCACATACCCTGTGTTATCTGTTGGATTTGGAGTTTTATCAGTTACTCCCTTAGATCCTAACACTCCGAATAACCAGATGGCAATGAAACGCAACAGAATTGCCAATTCGAGTTAATGCAGTTGTTAGGTGGGTGAAATTCAATGGCCTTTTCTTTCAAAGAATGGCTACAATTTCTTTGAATACACAGCCAACGCATGGAGGGTCATAGGCATACAGTTTTCTGGATATGTATCTTTCATTTTTGATCGGACCGCTTCCCATAGGCTCTGTCCTGATTGAATCGGCAAACGCCTTAGAATTCGTTTTGCCCCTCCTCTTCGTATCATGTGATCCAGGTACTCATCCGGAGAGCAGTTGAGAAATATCTTCTTTTCCTCCTTTTTCCAAGTTTCCCAACTGTTTTCATCCGCTCTACACCATCCATCTATCATATTTTTGTCAGGAATAAGCGGGCCGCTGGTGAAAAACGTTTTCCGCAGGTTCAGTTCATCAAGAACTGTCATCAATACCTGCCTGAATTCTTTGACATGTAGCGCACCAGGCACGCTGAAAGCCAACTTTCCACCGGACTTCAGAGAATTGCAGATCTGTCTCAAAGCAATTGACTGGTCATTAAAAAGGTGGAAGCTAAAATTACTTATTACCGCGTCAAACTTCTCATTTTGAAAATGAACTTCTAGATTTTCTGCACTTTCAGTAATAAATCTTACCTTTTCCCGATACTCTTTTGGAATGCGGTTGTCTAATCCCTTCAAAACATCCACATCAGGATCAACAGCCACAACCTTTCCGTTAGGAAGCGTTTTTCTCAGCACAACATCTGTGCTGATTCCCGCACCAGCGCCTAGATCCATCACATATTCCCCACATTGAATGCCAGCAAGCTCGCACAGCCATTCGGCAAAAGGTCTGAATGACGCATCGAGCAGGTCTCGTGAATTATTCGTTATAATCTCCTTTTCTTTTTTCATAAATATCTCCATGATAGATGATAACACCCAAAGCAAATTTGGCACTTTCGCTTAACGTTTGCGGTTCTATTATCCCGAATACTTGGAGGGATTGATTTTTACTGACCTTCATGATAATTGGACAAAGATTTAGTTTTTATCGCTATCTTTAGACAACTCTATATCAATCTATTATGTTTGCGTAATCAGTTTGAAGCTCAGTAGTGCAACGATGCCCGAAGGGCAAAAATCAAAGTAATTTCAGGGAGGCGTATTCAATCCAGCGGACACAGTGAACCATCAAGAATAATATGTTTATAGATTTGTATTTGTAATCCTATTTTTGTAGTATGTCTTTAAAAATGTCTTTAAAATCTTCACTCAGAATAAGTTGGTTGGTTTTGCCGTATTGCTCAACTTTGATAATTCCTTTATTCTTCAGTTCCTTTACTGCTCTGTGTGCTTTAAGCTTGGTCATGCCTTCCATACTGCTAATTTCCGACTGTAATGCATTTCCCCCATTCTCAATTATTTTTTCGATAACTTTCTTTTCATTCGGGTTTAATAAATTCAAAATATTTCTATTGCTGGTTAGTCTAATTTTTTCATCATTAATTTTTGATGAGATTTTATGATCCATTAATTTAGCTATCATATTAAGGTTTTTATCCATCTTTTCTTCCAATTTTTTAGAAATAAAGTAGTATGATATCGGCACGATCACTATTACCATTAAAATCATGGACAACCATAACAGATAATTGGGTATCAGTCTAGGACATATGCCATCCCCGTTCATGGGTGTGCCTATAAAAAGGCTTTGCCAAACTATGAAAATAATTACTATCATAGCTATTATTGAAGGCACCCAGAATGTTTTATTCTTGATGTTCATTGTTTATTGTAAATGGGAATAATATATAAAAGTTATGTTGGTTTCTTTATTTAGAAACTTAATTTCAAGATTATGAAACCAAAAATCTTGGTTTCAGAAAACTTTTATATACGGTTTCAAACATATGAAATATATAGAAAATTTAGGAGATGAAAACTAAATGACTAGAAAAATAGCGGGAATCAGCATTGGAGCAATGTTTATTATTGGGTTGTTTGTGACAATGGGCTTTGCATTTGCTCAAGAACCAGAAACCGCTCAGACGATAAAATTCATAGATGCTGGCAATGATGGTGTCTGCGACAATGCAGGAAACTGCCTGTATACGGAGCAAGCAGGCGGCTTTGAAGATGCAGATGATGATGGAATATGCGATAATGCAGGAGACTGCTCAATGCATAATTCAATTAGAGGATGCCATGGCTCTGAAGGATGTCCTAAGATGAAAGAGGGATCCAAAGAAGGATGCCATAGAGTAGCAACAGAATAAATCTTTTTTTATTTTTGTAAAAATAAAGATATTCATAAGGGGTGATAAAATAAGAAATATATTCATAATCGTATTAATGGGTTTGGTACTGTCACTTGCATTGGCAGGATGCACAGAAAAAGAAGAAGAGAACACAAATGGAAATGTAGTTCCTGATACAACCAATAAAGATGAGATTGTTGTCATAACAATGACTGATTGTCCTGAATGCAGAGAGGGGCTTAAGCCTTATTTGGATAAGGCTAAAAATGAGCTTGGCGTAAATATAAAAGAATACCAGGTTTCAAGCCCGTTTGATCCTGAAATAGATCAGATTCTATCTGAAAATGGATTAAAACGTACCAGAGGAGGCATGCCTATTGTATTTATAAATGGCAATTGCTTTACGATAATGAGCTCTGTCGAGGCAGCATTAAATGAATTTCTGGAGAATAAATGAAGGCAGACAGAAGCATTTTAACTCTATTATTTTTAGGGATACTTTTATTGTCAATATCTCTCCAAGTCTCTGCACAGCAGGAGCAGGATAATCAAATAACTGCATTCTTTTTTTGGGGGGAGGGTTGTCCTCGCTGCCAGAGGGTCAATGATTCTGGAGTATTGGAAGAGATTTCTAATCTTGAAAATGTTACGGTTAAAAGATTAGAAGTCTATCTTAATCAATCTAATCAAGCCTTATTTTCTGAATATGCTGAAAAATTGGGGATAAGCAATCTTGAACAGAATGTTCCTTTTTTGGTTGTTGAATGTGATGAAAAACTATCCTATCTTCTCAGCGATGAGCCAATAATAAGCAATCTTAGGGATAAAGATTATCTTGATAAGCTAGTTAATTGTAATCTAAGCTCAACTGAAGAAAAACATACCATAGAAGTTCCTTTTATTGGGGAGATAGATTTGTCTTCTGGTTCTTTAGGATTAGTTACTATACTGATTGCATTTGTTGATGGTTTTAATCCTTGCTCTTTGTGGGTATTAACTTTCTTGCTTGGGATAGTGATTAACACGGGTTCAAGGAAAAAGATTGTTATTGTTGGTTTAACTTTTTTATTTGTCACAACTGCTGCGTATGGCGCATTTATGCTTGGATTGTTTAATATATTTCGCTTTACAGAGTATATGACATGGATCAAAGTTGTCGTAGCATCAATCGCAACTATTTTTGCAGCAGTCAATATTAAAGATTATTTCTGGTATAAGAAAGGCCTGTCTTTTACAATTTCTGACAAATATAAACCAAAATTCTTTAAAGATGTCAGACAAATAATGAAAGGGAGGGATTCTAATTGGGCAATGATTTCAGGGACTGCAATAATGGCATTAGGAATTGTTCTTGTTGAATTGCCTTGCACAGCAGGTTTCCCGGTTATATGGACAAGCATTGTAGTCGAGCATGAACTTACAATGATTGCTTTTGCTGCTTTCTTCCTACTTTACCTAGCTGTTTATCTGTTGGATGAATTAGTTGTTTTTGGAACTGTGGCTTTTACACTAAAAGCAAGCAGATTTGAGGAAAAACATGGGAGAATATTAAAATTGATCGGCGGAATGATCATGCTGGCTTTGGCTGTTTGTTTATTATTCTTTCCTGACATAATGGATGATATAGGGGGCATATTAATTGTTTTTGGAATTGCGGTCATATTTTCATTTACTATAATGTTGCTGCACAGAAAAATCCTGCCCAAATTTGGCATTAAAATAGGTTCGGAAGAAAAAGTGGTAAATCAGAGGAGAAATGAGATCAGAGATGATCAAAATGAAAAATAACTTAATAATGAGTAAGGATATTTTATTGTGAGTATATGCAGAAATAGAAAATTACATATAGATTATTGCCTTGAGGATAAATTTCCAAGCCAAAGGTCACCCTTCCATGTCATAAATGTCATGGCTTTTCCCCTGGGTGAACAAAATACCTAATGGTGTTTTAAATTATCTTTCCATGCGATTCATCTCACAAACTAAAGTTTGGGGATTTCTTGCTTGGGTTTATGTTAAATAAAAAAGAAAAAATTACCCTTATACCAAGATACGTCATTATATACTGTATCTTGGAAATGTTTCTCCTTATAAAATATGAAATCTCAGCAGGCCCATTTTTTTAAAAAATATTACTTTTTAACATTTTTTTGGTAATATTTTAAAGCTCTTTTTGAGGAATACCAAATATTTTCAATTTTTACCGCGTCAAGCTTTCCTTGTCTTGCTCTAAGACTTAGATATTCCTGAGAATAATCAGATTTTTTAGATAAATCAGATAAAGATTCAAGTCTCTCTTCATCGATAAAAATTGATAGGTAATATTGAATTGATTCGTTTATTGAACGAGCAATAAAATTTGCAAAATCTGATAAATTTCCTTGATCTGCTTTGTTTAATGTTTTGTAGTATTTTTTTCTATCTTCTTTTTGAATAACAATAGCAGGATATCCATTTTTCATAAGATAAAAATTTGTAAGAAGTCTTGCTACTCGCCCATTTCCATCTATAAACGGGTGAATCCTTACAAACTCATGATGAATAAAAGCTGCTTTTTTAATAGTTTGAAGCTTAAGTTTTTCTATGTTTTGAATATACTCATCCATCAATTTTACAATTTTAAGATAGCTTGGAGGTTTTATCTTCACACCTGTTATTCTAACATTCTCTGTTCTATACTGTCCAGGATTTGTAAGTATTCCCTTCATCACAAACTCATGTATTTGTTGAATTATTTCTTGAGAAATCTTCTTTTTAGAATTTACAAGTTCCATCATTAAATCAAATGCTTCTGCGTCATTTCTGGCTTCGATATGATCCTTTAAAGGTTTACCGCCAATAGTAACTCCTTTTTCAAGTACAAGCTTTGTTTCTTGAAGGGTGAGAGTATTTCCCTCAATTGCATCTGAATGATATGTATGTCTAAGCCTAATATCTTCTATAATTCTTTTAACAGCATCTTTTGGAAGCGGTCTTAATGAATCTAATTTTTTCTTTTTCTTTTCAATTTTACTAAAAAGTGAATCACTAATGATAATATCGGTATCGGCATATTTCATAGTATACCGATATGTAATTACTGATATATATCGGTATCGGTGAAATATAACATTTGCCGATATTATTAAAATTTTTATAATCGAAGGATTTTAATACATTATGTACCTCCATAATAAATACGATTATTGGGAAAGGAACAAAAATGAAAATAAAATTTATTACAATAATTATAATAACTCTGTTTTTAATTGTAGGACTATCAGGTTGTACCAATCAAAAAAGCATAGAAACACAAGATGACACCAATAACGATGGTTTTCAAACTTATTCGGGCACTAAAATAAAAGAAACATTCGCCATCGATGAATACAGAGGACATTACATGTCACCAAACAGTGAAATATTGTTGTCATATGATGAACAAACACTCCATCATGAAACAACACTCACTGTTGAAACAATCGAAACATTTCCGCTAGTAGAAGGGGCAAATTTTGTAGTTGGATATGATTTTAAACCGGATGGTACACAGTTTAACAAAGCAGTAAATCTACAAATGGTGTATCAAGACAGTGATATACCCGCTAGCGTAGATGAAGAAAATCTTAGAATATATCTATATGAAAACGACCAACTTATAGAGATAGACGACTGTGTAGCAGACCCAGATTATAACACAATCACTGGTAAAATATATCATTTCTGCAAATACATGGTATGTAGCTATACACCTGGTGGAGGAGTAAGGCCAGGAAGTAGTGGATATGGATCAAATCATTCAGCAGTATATACATTCGAAGTACCAGCACAGGTTCATGATTATACCTCAATTTCTCCAGACGAAGAAGAAATAAACTACGGTGCATCAGCATATGCCGTCTGGGATCCGCAACCATATGTAAGATATTACGAGTTAACAATTCATTTTAATGGAAACCCTCCAACACCATATGCATGGGAAAAAGAATTTACAGAACAAGGTGAAGATTGGGGGAATGATCCATGGGTACAATTTGTAGATAACGAGCTTTTAATCATCGGCGATTATGAATATTACCCAGGATACGGACGATACTTGACAGTCTATGACAATTTCGGTGGAACTTCAATGTTTCAAGGCAAACATGGAACACCACTTGGTGGTTTTAAAGAAACATTTTATACTGACAAATGTGGATGGTGTTATCTTGATTCAATCTCCACAGAAAAAGAAATAATGGATACTGAGAGAGAAATCAAAGCATTCGCAGAAGAATATTTTAGAGACTGGACAGTTACAGTTAGACCTGTAACATAAAAATTTAAGGGAAGAAAAAGAATATGATTAAAAAAACAACATTTGTAATATCTATATTAGTACTAATAAGCTGCATATGTGCATTGATAACAGCGCATGCGCCATCAAGCATAAATCTTACTTATGATAAAAATGGTAACATATTAACTGTAGATGTTAATCATGTAATTGAAGAGGGAGATACCACTCACTACATAGAAACTGTGGAAATAAGAGTTAATGGAGAACTTATAACTCAAGAGGAGCATACAAGTCAATCCAGTATAGGGGGGAGTCTGTACGCCTATGATCTAAATGCAAATGATGGAGATGAAATCGAAGTAACTGCGTACTGCTCAACAGGTGAATCAAAAACAGAAAAAATGACACTTGGCGCAACAAGTGGAAAGGATGATAATTCAACTCCAGGATTTGGATTAATAATTATTATATCCTCAATAGCAGCAATACTTCTAATTAAAAGAAAAAAATAATTTTTATCCCATCCATTCTTTTTTCAATTCCTGATATCTATCTTTGCCAATCGCTTGTCTTATATTTCTCATCAACTGAAGCATAAAATGAACGTTATGATAACTAATAAGATTCAATCCAACAATCTCTTCCGTTTTTAATAGATGATAGATATAGGCTCTAGAATAATTTTTACACACTTTGCATTTACAATTTGGATCTAAAGGTTTAAAATCTTCACTATATTTCATAGATTTTATTTTGTATCTATATTTATTTTTTTTAGTACCTATTGGAGGTTTAATATATGCAAATCCGCTCCTTGCAATTCTTGTTGGAGACACACAATCAAATAAATCCACACCACGCTCTACTGATTCAAAGATATCTTCTACAACACCTATTCCTAAAAGATGTCTAGGTTTATCTTCAATAAGATTTGGAATGACCCAATCTAAAACATTATGCATATCCTTTTTTGATTTGCCAAGAGAACCTCCTATTGCGTATCCATCAAAATTCAAAGATGAAATATATTTTGCACTTTTTTCTCTAAGGTCTTGCCAATGACCTCCTTGGACAATACCAACCAAAGCCTGATCTGTTTTATGAAATTTTAAGCATTGTTCTGCCCATTTGTGCGTACGAATCATACTATTTGCGGTATAATTTTTATCAGATAATGGAGAAGTGCATTCATCAAGAACTAGAATCATATCTGCCCCTAATTTTTCTTGTATTTCAATTGATTTTTTTGGGGTTAAATATTGACGCGAATTATCATAAATAGATCTAAATGAAATACCTCTATCATCTATTTTTGCAATAGATCTTCCTTTCTTTTTTCCGTATGAATATCCTTCACCTGGAAAATACATCTTACCAACAGAATGTTCTTTACCAAGACCTAAAGAAAATGCTTGAAAACCTCCACTATCAGTTACCAAAGGTTTATTCCAATTCATAAATTTATGAAGTCCCCCTATTTCTTCAATTATCTTAGCGCTTGGTTGAAGCATCAGATGATAGGTGTTGCAAATTAGAAATTGCGCATCTAAATCATGCAAATCTTCGGATGTTAGCGCTTTAACCGTAGCTTTTGTTGCTACTGGCATCAAATCAGGTGTCTTTACAGTGCCGTGCTCTAATTTTAGCAAACCAGTTCTTGCTTTTTCATCATGTGATATGACTTTAAAATCTAAAGTTCCCATTAAATATAGAAAAATATAAGTTGAATAAATAATTTCTTCTTTAAATGATTAATGAACTATTATGGATAGGGCTGCTTATTAGCAGTTTTTTTATGGTTATTCTATCATACAGATTATTTGGTAAGACCGGCCTTTACATTTGGACAGCCGTTGCAGTTATTCTTGCTAATATTCAAGTAATGAAAACAATTCAAATTTTTGGTCTTGTCACAGCTTTAGGAAATGTTGTCTATGCTTCTTTATTTCTAGTAACCGATATTCTAAATGAAAATCATTCTAAAAAAGATGCTCAAAAAGCTGTATGGATTGGTTTTTTTGTATTGATTACAACAACAATTATAATGCAAATAACTCTTTATTTTGTACCCGATAAATCCGATTTTATTAGCGAGCATATATCTGCAATATTTTCTTTTTTACCAAGAATTGCTTTTGCTAGCTTGGTCGCTTATCTAATATCACAAAGTCATGATGTTTGGTTTTTTGATAAGTTGAAAAAAAAGCATGAAAAAAAATATTTATGGCTTAGAAACAATCTTTCTACAATATCCAGTCAATTATTAGACAATATAATTTTTACACTAATAGCATTTGTTGGTATTTTTTCTTGGGAAATAATAATACAAATATTTATAACATCATTATTACTCAAAATTGTAGTAGCCACTTGCGATACACCATTTGTCTATTTGGCAAGAAAGATAAAACCCTAAAAATCATCTTTATTTAAACCAGTGATATTTCTTGAAATGCCTATGGTTCCAACAATTTTACCACTTTTATCATATCTGGGTACTTTTGTCACTGAAAACCACCTTTCAAGTCCATCAGAGCCTGTAATTTTTTCTATTTTATTTAAAATTGGTTTTCCTGTTTTTAATATCTGATTGTCATCATCAAATGCCTTTTGTGCCTGCTCATGTGGTAAAAAGTCAAAATCTGTTTTTCCAATCATTTCCTCCGGTTTAGTATCCCAATGATCTGCCTTTGTTTTATTTACAAGTAAAAATTTATTTTCAGAGTCTTTAAAATAAATTGAGTCTGGAATTGTGTCCATTAGATTTTCCAATAACTCGTGATTTTTTTCTAGTTCTTCTTCAACTTCTTTTCTTTTGGTAATATCCCCAATTATTTCTGTGGCACCAAGTATTTTTCCGTCCTTGCTTTTCAATACATTAACTGAAAGATCAACATCAACAGGTTTGCAATCCTTTCTTAATATCTTTGTTTCGATACGTTTTTTTATGCCTATTTCTTCAACATACTCTTTATAGATTTTATTCCATTCGTCAGGCGGATACAAGGTTTCAACGCGCTTCATTAACAAATCTTCTGCCTGCATGCCTAAAAGTTCCTCAACAAGTTTATTCCATGATATAATTTCTCCATTTTCATTGGTTAAAATTATCGCAAAAGAAGAATTTTCAAAGACAGCTCTGTACCTCTCCTCAGATTTAACTAGTTCATTTTCTGCTTTTTCTTGTATTGTTACATCTCTTGAGATACCCATAGTTCCAATTATGTCGCCTTCAGAATTATATCTAGGTATTTTTGTAACTGATATCCACTTATCCGAACCATCGCTATGGGTAATTCTTTCCATTTTGTTTATAATTTGTTGGCCTGTTTGCATTATTTTATTGTCATCATCAAATGCCTTTTGTGCCTGGTCATGTGGTAAAAAGTCAAAATCTGTTTTTCCAATCATGCCTTCTTCAGATACATTATAATGTTCTGCTTTTGATTTGTTTACTAGGATAAATCTATTTTTTTCATCTTTAAAGTATACAGAATCTGGAATATTTTCCATAAGAGTCTTTAAAAGACTATGTTCATAGATTCTTTTCCTATCAGTATCGTTTCTTTCTGTAATATCTCTAATAATCAAAACAAAATTATCAACTTCATTATCTTTTTTAACCAAGAAAAATGAACTTATTTCTACATCAAATATTAAATTGTTTTTACTTTTTATTTCTGTTGTATAAATACTTGAATTTTTTTCTGATAAAAGTTGATGAAATTGGTTTACTACAATTGGTTGGGATTTTGCTGTTAAAATTTCCATGCCAAAAAGATTTTTTCCGATAATTTCCTCTTTGGTCATACTAAGCATTGTACACATCTTTGTATTAGAGTCCAGAATGTCTCCATGAGCATCTAAAACCAATATTCCGTCGGTTGTAAACTCAAAAAGCCCTCTATATTTTTTTTCTTTTTCTTTTAACTTTTTTTCTGATTTTTTTCTATCAGTAATGTCCCAAATCAAGACAAACATTACTGGTTTGTTGTCCATTCTAAAAAGAGAAAAACTTACTTCTACAGGAATAGATGATCCATTTTTATTTATACACTCTGTTTCAAAATTAAGACCGCCTCTTGCAGCAATCTCATCATTTAATTGTTCCCAATCTGTATCTTTTACAACAATATCTTTCAAAGACAGATGTAAAACTTCTTTCCAATCATAACCTAACAGATCGCAAGATTTATGATTCGCCTCAAGAATCTGTCCATTTAAAGTGGTAAGAAATGCTGCCGCATTAACTTGTTCAAATAATGTTTTATACTTTCCTTCTGCAGATTCAAAATTATTAGTCTTCTTATTATCTAATAAACTCTCTTCGCATCCTTGCATGTCCCATCACAAACTAGCAACCCATCTAAATTGACAAAACAAATATGCATTTTTGATATTTAAAGTGTATTATTTGACTGTAAATTGTACCAAACCATTCTTATTTACAATATTTGTTTCTCTATCAACAAATTTATTAATAAGCCAAATGTTTGTCAAAGAATGATTACTTAGCTTTTTTACACTCAAAGAAGAACTATAATCTGATAACAATAAATAAGGCATTATTTGATCTAACGCAAAAATGTCTAAAGTCGCATTTGACTTTATCTGTTCAATAAGATTTTTTGAAGAAATTTTTCCAATTTTCTCAGATGGCAATCCTTTTTCACCAATTAAAGACGTACCCAATACAGAATCTTTTGATTCAGTCCATAGTGTCAACCCACAACCAGGAGATAAAGATTCTTTTTTATCAATATTAATAAAACAATTTAAATCATTTTTAATACATTCTTCAATCGTACTATGTTTTATTCTTCTAGATATATTGTCAGGTAGATTTGCTATATTTACAATTCCATTTATTCTATCAAATCTTTGTTTATTTTTTACATTTAAAGACTTTAATTTTTGATTTGAAAAAATTTTAATTGATGCTTCTCCACCGCCTTTGGGATAATAACCTCTTTTTATAAGTTTTGCATTTACTTGAAAGTTCATTTTCTTCAATAATTTTAAAAAAACAAAAGCAAAATAATCCCAAGATGGAGCCCATTTAACATCTGTTCCTCCAATAATTTTAATTTCTGTTTTTTTGTTTATGTTTGATAAAGCTAAGATTAGACATTGAAAAACAAGAGGTATGCTACCCGCAGTTCCTATATCAAATTCATATATGCCTGTTTTTACATCTTTAGGTTCAAACTCTAAATCTAATGAACCTATTTCAAGCCCTTTAGTTTTCGCATTACAAATTTTTTTAAGACATCTAACTGCAGTAAAATGCTGTGGCCTTAGACCAGGATTTTGTCTATTTGCCCTAATGTTTACAATTCTTATTGATTTTTTAGTAAGAACAGAAAGGGCAACTGAATATCTTAGAATTTGACCTCCGCCTTCGCCATAAATACCATCTATTTCAATCAAAAAATTTCACCAGTTATCAAGAATATTATTGAGTTCTTCAAAAACTGCTTTACAGGTTTTTTCCATATTTTCTAATCTTTCTCCATTAAAACTATATTTTTTTACAATCACATTTTTATCTGTTGCAAAACCAATATAAACTAAACCAACCGGTTTTTCTTTTGTTCCGCCAGTTGGACCTGCAACACCAGTTGTAGAAATACCAATATTTGTTTTTGATTTTTTTCTTGCACCTAACGCCATTTCCTTTGCAGTTTTTTTACTAACAGCACCATAAGTTTCAATCGTTGATTTTAAAACTCCTAAAATATCCATCTTAGATGTATTAGAATAAGTTACAAAACCACTTTGAAAATATTCTGAACTTCCTGAAATACTTGTAAAATAATGAGCAAGAAGGCCTCCAGTACATGACTCTGCAGTACATATCTTCAAATCATATTTTTTAAGTTTTTCTGCAATTTTGATTATAAAATCAGATTCTAGCAAAATAAAAACCTCATTATTTGAAAACATTTTTGCCTTTTAAATTATTTCATACATTAAAAGTTAAATAGTGACTTTGTTATGAACTGCTGATTTATTGGCCCCGTAGTGTAGCGGTTAACATAAGAGACTCTGGATCTCTAGTCACCAGTTCGAATCTGGTCGGGGCTGTATTAATTTCAAAGGTGTAGATTGATGGACAAAGAAAAAGAAGAAAGTAAAGATTTTATTCGACAGATCATAGATGAAGATAATAAAACAAAAAAATATAGCGGACGTGTCCATACAAGATTTCCTCCTGAACCGAATGGTTACTTACACATAGGTCATGCCAAATCAATTTGTCTTAATTTTGGAATAGCAAAGGAATACAATGGGAAATGCAATTTAAGATTTGATGATACAAATCCATCTAAAGAGGAAGAAGAATATGTTAAATCCATAATCGAAAATGTAAAATGGCTTGGTTTTGATTGGGAAGATAGACTCTATTTTGCATCTGATTATTTTGATAAAATGTATGAATTTGCTATTGAATTAATAAAAAAAGAAAAAGCATATGTTGATGATTTACCAGCTGATGAAATAAGCAAATATAGAGGAAGTTTAACAGAGCCGGGAAGAGAAAGCCCATATAGAGATAGAACTATAAAAGAAAACCTGGAACTTTTTGAAAAGATGAAAGATGGAGAATTTGATGATGGTGAAAAAGTACTTCGTGCTAAAATTGACATGACACACCCCAATATTAACATGAGAGATCCAATAATGTATAGAATTTTACACGAATCACATCATAGACAAAAAGATAAATGGTGCATTTATCCGATGTATGATTGGGCCCATGGTCTGGAAGATTCTATTGAAGGTATAACTCATTCTATTTGTACTTTAGAATTTGAAAATCATCGCCCTTTATATGACTGGTTTTTAGATGAACTTGAGACCTATCATCCTCAGCAGATAGAATTTGCCAGATTAAATCTTAATTTCACCGTGATGAGTAAAAGAATGTTAAAAGAGCTTGTTGACGGCAAATATGTAGGCGGATGGGATGATCCTAGAATGCCCACAATAAGTGGAATGAAAAGGAGGGGGTACTCTCCAGAATCAATAAGAAATTTTTGCAAAAGAATTGGCGTTGCAAAGGTTAACAGTATAGTAGATTATAGCTTTCTTGAACATTGTGTTAGAGAAGATTTAAACAAGACCTCTCAGAGACTTATGGGTGTTTTAAAACCATTAAAAGTGGTAATTGAAAATTATCCAAAAGATAAAACAGAAGAACTTGAAGCAATAAATAATCCGGAGGATTCTAGAGCAGGTGTTCGTCAAATACCATTTTCAAAGGAGATTTACATAGAACAAGATGATTTTATGGAAGAACCCGTTAAAAAATTTTATAGATTAGCACCCGGACGAGAGGTAAGACTGAGATATGCATATTTTCTAACATGTAATGAAGTTGTTAAAGAAAATGGAAAAATTACTGAGCTAAAATGTAGTATTGATCCTAAAACTAAAGGTGGTTATGCACCTGACGGACGTAGGGTAAAAGCAACAATTCATTGGGTTTCTGCCAAACATGCAATAGATGCTGAAATTAGATTATATGATAGATTATTTTCTATTGAAAATCCAACATCGGATAAAGATAAAGATTTTAAAGATTTTGTAAATCCTAGCTCACTTGAGGTTTTAAGAAATTGTAAAGTGGAACCTTTCATTAAAAATCTAAAACCTTTTGATAGATTTCAATTTGAAAGGCTCGGATATTTTTGTATTGATCCTAAATCAGATAAGTCAAATATTGTTATTAACAGAACAGTAACTCTAAGAGATACTTGGGCTAAAATACAAAAAAGACAAAACAATTAAAAATCTATGAAACTTTTATAAATTAATTCTTTATTCCGGAGATATCTTAGTAGTATATGGGATTGAGCATATACAAAATTCTATATATTACTATTGAATTCCCTGCGCTACACTTAAGATGTCTGGCCCCGTGGTGTAGTGGTTAACATTCTGGCCTTTGGAGCCAGCGACACCAGTTCGAATCTGGTCGGGGCTGTAATTATATGCTCCCGTGGTGTAGTCCGGCCAATCATTCTGGCCTTTCGAGCCAGCTACTCGGGTTCGAATCCCGACGGGAGCACTATCTTGATTTTTAATTTTATTATTCCATTCCAATATAAACAAGAATACTCATTGCAATAATTTCAATCCCAGTTATAACAAAATTTAAAATACTAAAACCAGGAGTTAGAAACGTACGACTAACATAAGGTATAACTTGTATGTATTCAATTGCTACATTGTGAAGAGATATAATAGAAAGCGCGGATTTAACTACAAGTGCAATAATAAATAGATTTAAAACTATAAGATAACGCGATTTTATATTTTTGTAAGAATCTAGGTAAACATAAAGTACTCCTATTAGTAAAACAAGTTCAATTGTCAAAATAATAACTGCCCCTACGTAATAATCAATTGATCTAGATATTCTTGATTGATCAATCTGAATGGGTAGGTTTTCTATCTCATAGATTAATGTCTGAAGACTAAACTGAGATATAATATACCCAAAAATAACACCTGCAATAATTAAACCCATAATTACCAAAAAGGTTTTTACCTGTGGATTTAAATTTTTTATATATTGCTTTTCTTTCATTTTTTCACCATATAACTTTTACATATTTACCTTTTTTTTGATAATTCTCTCCAAATCTCATTAAATAGATTTACATTTTCTTCAAGTAGTTGTGAAGGAAAATACATTTTACCATATCCGTCACCATAAGATGTTATCAAAAAATTTTTCTCCAGCATTCTTAGATGGTGACGAATTGTTTTATAATCCAAATTTAAAATGTTAGAAAGTTCATTAGCATTTCTTGGTGATTTAGTTAATTCTTTTATGATTAGTGCTCTGTTAAAGCCACCTGTTGAACTTGCTAAAATCCACCAAAGTAGCTTTTTAACTGCTCGCATTGAAAATCATGTATAGAATAGTAAACCCAAATATATATCAAACGATAAAAAGAAAAAAGTTGGTTTTTATTTGTTTGGTGTATATTCGCCTATGATGTGAGGAGCAGGGCCCATTACGCTCATGATTCTTCCTGCAAAATTACTGTCATTCCATAATAAAAATCCAATTATGGGTGCTCTATGATCTTCCATATCTTCAATATACCCAATTATTATTTTGTGACCAAAATATGCTCCAATGTATCCAATTTGTTCTTCTTCTAAATTGTATATATATCCATAAAGCTTTTTATGTACGCCAAGTCTATATACCCCAGCAATATAATTATTGTAGTCAAACTGCCATTCATTATTTTCTTTATATAGGCGCCCTAATCCTCCTACAAAGGTTCCATCATAATCTTCAACTTCTGGTTTTGAAAGATTATTTTCATAAATGGGCAAATCTTTTTTTTGTCTTTGGAATTCAAAAGCAGTTAAAATCGGCATAGATAATAATGCTGCACATATTGCTATTATAAATATTGTTTTTTTCATATCTTTCTCTTCCCCTAGATTATTTCTAGATTTTTTATATTTCCCTTCATTTATAAAATTTTACCCAAAACCATTCCAAATCTATTCAAAATTGTAGACGATATTTTTTACAATACAAATAATAATAAACCGTTCATTATTTATCATTATTAAAAGAAATTGAATTTGGGGATAAAAACATGCAAAAAGACATTAGATGCCCAAAATGTAAGCATCAATTTTCAATAATTGGTCAACCCGGAGAAAAAATTACCATTAACTGTCCAAATTGTAATACAGTTGGAAAATTCACATTTCCATTTGAAAAAGAAACAAAAACTGAACCGGAATGCCCAAAACAGCCAAATATGAAACGTTTTAAAAGATTGAGAATTTTTAATGGCATAATGGGCATTTTCCATTTAATTCAAGGTTTTTTAATGTTAATTCTTAGTAATGAATTTACACTGCCATTAACATACACGTCCCCTGTTTTTGATCCAATAACAGAAACTATAAGTCCTGTTTCGGAAACATTTTTTGATTTGAGAATTGGGCCAATGGTTGCTTTATTTTTATTTATTTCTGCAATTGCACATTTCCTTCTTGCAACAGTACTTTACAAGTGGTATGTAAATAAGTTAAAAAATCATATGAATCCTGCTAGATGGTATGAATACTCAATAAGTGCTTCACTTATGATTTTTATTATTGCAATGCTTACAACAATTTATGATATAGGAACTCTCATGGCATTATTTACACTAACTGCTGTAATGAATTTAATGGGTCTGATGATGGAAGTACATAACCAAACAACAGAAAAAACAAGTTGGCTTTCATATATTATTGGCTGTATAGCAGGATTTGTTCCGTGGGTAGCAATATTTATTCCTCTAATTGCTGCAGAATCAGTACCAGATTTTGTTGTCTATATATTTATATCAATTGCAGTTTTCTTCAATTTATTTGCAATAAATATGATATTGCAGTACAAGAAAATATGGAAATGGCAAGATTATCTTTATGGAGAAAAAATGTATATTGTACTAAGCTTAGTAGCAAAATCAGCACTTGCATGGCAAGTATTTGCAGGAACTTTAAGACCTGCTTAATTCCAATCAACAATCATTTTTATTTATTGAACAACCTATTAAAAAGCTCTGAATAAAATTGCAATTCCCATAATAAGTATTAAAAGACCAACTATTCTTCCTAATTTTTCTTCATCTAATTTGTTTGCATAAAAAGATCCAATAACTGCACCAAAAATTGCAGCAGAACCTGCAATAAGTCCTGAAGTATACAAAACTTCATTATTTAACAAGTGCGAAAAAGCTCCTGCTCCAGAGATAAATAAGATTGTAAGAAGCGAGGTCCCAATTGCAGTATGAATATCAAAGTCTAGTATCAAAATTAAAACTAGAGTTACAACACCTCCAATTCCCATACCAGTAAAACCACTCCCTGCTCCAGCAATAAGAGAAAAACCTATAAAGACGGGTATCTTATGAGCTTTTAATTTATCCGCTTTAAATTTCTCTCCTATATATTCAATATTTGTTTTCAAACCTTTTATTAGAAAACTTGCACCTAAAATAATCAAGATTGAACTAATCAGTATAATTAAAATAGCTTCTGGTGCTTTTGATGTAAATTGTCCCCCGATAAAAGATCCCAATGCTCCAAAAAAGGCTATTGGTATTGCCTTTTTAAAGTTAGATTTATCTTTTAAAAGAAAAATAATTCCCGCAACGCCTCCGATAATACAATCCACTAGAAGTGTTGTACCAATTGCTTGATGAATTGAATTACCAAGTATTACAGTCAAACATGTAATCATAATAGCTCCAGTAGTACCTGCACCCATTCCAACAAATATACCACTACCAAAACCTGCAATTAGAAGTACAATTGTAAATAAGTAATCATCAATCACAAAAAAGCAAATATAAATTTTAAATTAAATAAATTATTATTTATTCGTATCTTACTGCTTCAATTGGGCTCATTCTAGCCGCTTTTCTTGCAGGATATAGACTTGAAACTATTCCTACCAGCATTGAAACCGAAATTGCTAGTATTACTGAAGTTAAAGTTATAATTGGTTCAAGTCTGACTCCCCCACCTCCAAAAAAGCTACCAAGTCCAGTACTAAGAACGATAGATCCTCCAACACCAAGTATCAATCCTACAATTCCACCAATAAGACTAATCAAAAATCCTTCCATAATAAAAATAGACATTACATCTGTATTTTTAGCACCAATTGCTTTCATAATACCAATTTCATGGGTTCTTTCCATTACAGATGTAAGCATTGTATTCATTATTCCAATTGATGCTACAACAAGAGCAATAGCTGCTATGGCCAAAAGAACCACCTGAATAATTGAGAGTACACTTTGAATGCTTTCAACTAATGAAGACATTGTAATTGTATTTGTAAATTCATCATCTCCATGATTTTCATTAATTGCCATCTCAATCTGATCGGCTATTGATTCAACTTCAGAGACATCATAAACTCTAACTAAAATTCCACTTATATTATTTTGACCTGTAATCTTTTCAAAATCTCTTGGAGTCATATGAATATAGTCGTCTGTTTCTGTTGAAAATCCTGCTCCTTGTTGATTATATATTCCATTAACTACAAAATTATAGCCATTAATTTCAATTTTTGTACCAACATGTAAATCTACGTCAAATTTTTCATGTGCTATCTTATATCCAATGATACATCTATTTTGATCTCCCTCTTGCATAAATTCCCCATCATAAAGTCCAACAAAATCAATACCAAATATATTTGACATACTTGTTGGATCCATTGCTAGAACAGATATAAACTCAGTTTCACCATTGTATTCTACAACTCCTGCCCCATACAAAACAGGACTCATGTCCTTTATTCCCTGAATTCTTCTTATATCGTCAAGATCTCTATCTGTAAAATATTCTGATTCGCCACCATTTGTGGCCTGATAACCTCCAGTATTTATATTAAATCCGCCCGTTGAGACTATGATCATATCGGAAAGTGATGAAAGCTCTCCTGTGACTGCTTGATTCATACCTTCGCCAATTCCCATTAGTGAAACAATTGCCATAATGCCTATAGCAATACCTATCAAGGTTAGAAAAACTCGAGATTTACGTTCTTTTATGTTTTTTATTGCAATATTTAGATTATCCTTAAGCATTTACTTCACTTACAGCTCCATCTTGTATCTGTAAAATTCTTTTGGCTCTTTTTGCAATATTGGGGTCATGAGTTACTACAATTATTGTTTCTCCTCTTCTGTTTATTTCTTCCAAAATATCCATTATTTTATTTCCACCTTTTGAATCAACATTACCTGTAGGTTCATCAGCCAGAATAATTGAAGGGTCGTTTGCCAGAGCTCTTGCAATCGCTACTCTTTGCTGCTCTCCACCACTCATCTCAGAAGGTTTATGATGTAATCTATGTGAAAGACCAACCATGCCTAATAATTTTTCAGCTCTTTGTTTTCTCTTATTAGAATTAACACCTGCAAAACTCATAGAAAGAGACACGTTTTCTAAACCGTTCAAAGTCGGGATAAGGTTATATTTCTGAAAAATAAAACCTATCTTTTCTCTTCTTATTTTTGCTAGTTGATTTTCATTTAACGTAGATACATCTGTATTATCAATAAACAGTTTTCCAGTAGAAGGTTTGTCAAGACATCCTAAAAGATTCATAAAAGTTGATTTACCAGATCCTGAAGGGCCAATTATCGCAATATAATCGCCTTTTTTAATTTTGACAGAAACCTCCTTTAAGGCTTTTACCTTTACATTTCCAGCGCCATAAGTTTTACTTAGATTATCTGTTACAATGACATACTGACTCATTTAAGAATCCTGCCTTTTTTGTATAAATAAAACAAAATCAAAGCAGCAATTACTAGTATTATAAAAATAAAAATAACTATATTTGAATCACCAGTCGTTTGTTCTGAAGCAACTAGATTAAAAGAATTTGTAACTATTGGTGTTTCAAAATATTCATTATCTTGTTTAAAGGTGACTTTAAAATCAATTTCATATTCTCCCAAATCCATTTCATTTGTCAATATGTCAAAAGACGCTGCAAAAACATCATCTGGATCCATTGAACCAATGAAATATTGAGATGGGGAAAGCTTTGCCTCGGTTATAGGTGTAACAATTACTCCAGTTATTTCTGAATTTTTTGCATTAAAGACTTCTAACCTAATCCTTTTTGTACCATCCTTTTCAACGACAGAAGGAAAATCATAAAATATGGGTGAAACATCTAGTGTTTTGATTATTTCTATATTTAAGTTTAAGGCTGAAGTGTGAGTATTGTCTCCATTTTTAAAAGAAGCTCTAAAAGTAATATTTTTATTTCCAATATCGGTTGGTTTTATCGAAAAAGTTATATTTTCTGATGAATATGCATCCATATTTCCGATATAATAACTATTTGGCAGAAAGTCAATACCTTCAACCTCATTAGGTGTAATTGTGACTCCATCGACATTTGAATCTCTGTTATTTACAACAGTAAGTACTATATCTGTAGATCCACTCATTGATATTTTCTTAGATACCTGATTTGGAATAATATTAACAGTAGAATTACTAATATTAACAGGTATTGGAAAACTAGCATCTTCAAAACTGGATACATCTATCAATACTTTTGGAAAGTATAAGCCTTCAGGAATGCCTTCAGAAATTTCTAATTTAAAACTTATATCAAAACTTGCAGAAGGTGCCAAATATCCTACATCATAATAAACCTCTGTTCCTGCAATAGACCAATTTACATATTCCGCAGCATCAATTCTAATACTTTCTATCGTAGCACCAATTGAATATGTAGAGGTTGTTGAACCGCTTACTGTAGTTTTACTTGAAGATGTATCTGAATTTTTAATTGTTAGTTTTAATATTGCATCCTCACCAGGCATTAATACTGGCGGAGATAATTCATAATCACTAATAATTATTGAAGGACTAGCTAAACTTATCGGCATAAAGATTAATAAAGACAATATAAAAATTAAAGTTAATTTTAGTTTCAAATTATCTCTCCCACAAGTATGTTTGTGAGAGGACGAATAAACAATTCTAATAATAAATTTTCCTATAAAAGAATCTGTGATTATTATGTGAAAATAAAAAATTTCGTAATGCTTAACTATATAATCTATATACAAAAAAATGCTTTGAATATAATCTATATACTTTTGGAGGAGGCTTAGTGGATCCCATTATTTGGCTCATCATAGGTGGCTCAGGAGCTATTGCGTTCTACATGGCTTGGAGTATTGGTGCAAATGATGTAGCAAACTCAATGGCAACTGCAGTGGGTGCAAAGGCAATTACATTTAAACAGGCAGTTCTAATTGCTGGTGTCTTAAACATCGTTGGAGCAGTTTTTGTAGGAGGGCATGTAACAGATACAGTAAGAAAAGGAATTGTTGATGTCACAGGCATTGAAACAAATATTTTGCTAATAGGTTTTGTAGCAAGTTTGCTTGCTGCTGCTTTATGGGTAACACTTTCCACATGGAAAGAAATGCCCATATCTACAACACATTCAATTATAGGTTCGCTGATGGGTTTTGGTTTAATAGCCGGTGGTATGTCAACTGTAATGTGGGAAAAAGTTGGATCTGTTATAGCAAGTTGGCTGCTTTCACCAGTTGCTGGATGTATAATTGCATTTCTTATTTTTAAATTAATAGTAAAATCAATATTTGCAAAAGAAAAACCAGTATCTTCCGCAAAAATCATAGGGCCAATTATAATTGGTTTTACAGCTTTTTTAATAATATCGTCATTATTTTTGAAGACTGCAATTAGTGAAAATTATAAAATATCAACAAATGAAGGTCTTTTGATTGCAGGAATTTTATCTGTAATTGTTGCGATTATTGGGATTTTTATATTAAGAAACATCGAAGCAAAAGGAAAGGATGATTACAATACCGTAGAAGGAATTTTCAGAAAATTACAGATAGTGACTTCCTGTTATGTTGCTTTTGCACATGGAGCAAACGACGTTGCAAATGCAATTGGTCCAGTAGCAGCAATACTGCCCCTTGCCCAAGGAGAATCACTAGGTTCAACTGTTAATGTTCCAATACCTCTATTAGCACTTGGCGGAATTGGTATATCGATAGGCTGTTTGACATGGGGTAGAAAAGTTATGAGAACAGTTGGTGGAAGAATCACAAGTCTAACAAACACTAGAGGTTTTTCAGTTGATTTTGGTGCGGCAACTACTGTGCTTGTTGCTTCAAAATTAGGTATGCCAATTTCTACATCACATACAGTAGTAGGTGCAGTTATTGGAGTTGGACTTGCAAGAGGTCTTGAAGCAGTAGATTTAAGTGTTATAAGAAAAATTATAATATCATGGTTACTGACTTTGCCTGTTGCCGCAACAACTTGCATAATAATATTTTTAATGATAAAAACAATAGTAGGAATTTAGGTGATAAATATGGAAAAAGGAAAGGATCACTTTAGGGCTCCTGTTTCAGAAACATTCAGGAAAAAATCTCCATTTGCTCAACTTTTAGAACATATGTGCAAAGTTAAATTTGGCATAGATATATTATCAAAAGGGTTGGTTAAATATTATAAAGGGGATTTTAAGGATTTTTCTTCTGTAGCAAAAAAAGTATCTGAAATAGAACATGAAGCAGATATAATAAAACGGAATCTTAGAAATCATCTGCCAAATTCTCTTTTTATGCCGGTCGATAAAGGAAAATTTATGTGGGCTTTGCGCGAGCAAGACAAAATGCTTGATCATGCAGAAAATCTTGTAATAATGCTTGATATGAGACATACAAAAATACCAAAAGATTTGCAAAAATTATTCATAGAACATGTTAAAGCAGTTCAAAAAACAGTTCATGCAATGGAAGATGCTGTGTGTAGCATAAAAGATTTGATAGAAACAAGCTTTGTGCAAAGAGAACGAGAACAAACAAAAGAGCTTATTTATAAAGTTCATGATGCAGAATATAAGGCAGATAAAAAGAAGTACGAAATGACTAAAGGCATTTATGAAAATGAAAAAAAATTAGATCCAATGGACGTTTATCATTTACTAAAAATTGCTGACTGGGTAGATGATATAGCAGATCATGCAGAAAATGTTTCAGATTGGTTAAGATCTATGATAGCTAAGTAAATTACTTATTTTCTAATCCTATGAGATAATTGATAACATTTTCGGAGATGTCCTTAGCATATTCACCTATCCTTCTTGTACTTTCAACGATATAACCTATGGATATTGCATTAATGCCTTTTTGCTTTAGAGCAAGTTTATCAATTTCTTCACATAATTCTTCTAAGTCAGAAACAATATCAGCATTTTCAGTTGCAGCTTTTATGTCTTTTCTAAAAAAAGCTCCGACACTTTTACTAAAAATTTCTTTAGATACTTCGCTGGTGTTCTTAATTTTATAAATTATCTCTTTATCTTGTCCCGGATTAGATACATTTGGAATGTTTTTTGCAATTTTTACCACGTGATCTCCAATACGTTCAATGATTCTACTTATAAGAAAATATGTAGAAGAAAGCCCTATAGTTATATTCATTTTTTCTGCAAGACTGACATTTTGAAGAATGCTGTTGTGTTGTCTTGCAACAAGCCAGTGAAGCCTATCTACTTCATTATCTCTAACAATAACATCATATGTCAATTCTTCATCTTTATTTTCTAAGGTTCTTAATGCATCTTCATGCATGCCTCTGACGATTATATGCATACGCTTAATTGTTCTATCAAAAGGCATTTCAACAGGATTTAATAAGTCTTTTATCAGTATATGCTTGTCATTTTCTTCAATAATCTCCTGTCCAATAGTTATCTGAGTAAATCTTCTTACTGTGGATCTTACGTCGGGTGATAGTCTTGTGGGAGAATTTATCTTTACTGAAGTATAACCCGCTATATATGCTGCAATAAGTCTTTGTAAAAGAAAGGTTTGTTTTGAAATATCTTCTACATTTATATATTTTATTTTTTGTACTTGTTCTCTAGTCATTTTTGGAGTAACTAAAAGTGTTCCATCCGATTGTACATGAACCCCTAGTGCATCATTTTTTTTAATATTTGATGATTTTACCCATTCTTTTGGTAAAGTCATGACATAAGATGACCCGCCAGTAATTTGAACTCTTCTTATTTCCATAAGCCCCCAACACGGCTATCTCAATAGTATTAATAAATATTTCTATATGTCTATAGATAAACAGTATGACTATATATGTGAATATAGTATATTTAGATAAAGTATATAATTGATAGTTAAAATTTACAAATTAATAAAATAGGTCAAAGCGGGGAGTGAAAAAAGTATGAATTTTAAGAAGCAAATATTAGGTATAGTTGTAATGAGCGCGCTTTTAATCAGTGTTTTCAGCGGGTGCGTTGAAGAAACAGTAGAAGGACTAGAAATAGTAGTTGTTGGAAGAGATAGTGCATCTGGTACTAGAGAGTTCTTCTGGGAACATGTAATGGACAAAGAAGATTTTGTAGCAACAATGCTTGAAAAAAATTCAAATGGAGCTGTATATCAAACAGTATCTTCTACTGAAGGTGCTATTGGTTTTGTTGGTCTAGGGTATCTAGATGACCAAGTCAAAGCATTGAAAGTCGATGGAGTCGAAGCAAATGTTGATAATGTCATTTCTGGAGATTATCCAATTGCAAGAAATCTGAACATGTTCACTAATGGAAATGCAACGGGTATTGCTGAAGAATATTTGAAATACATTGACAGTGATGAAGGTCAAGCTATTGTTGAGGAAGAAGGATTTGTTCCAAAAACCTCTACAGGGGCTTATGAAACAGTTGATGGATTAAGTGGAAGTATTTCTATTGTTGGATCTACAACCGTGCTTCCAATTGCAGAAGCAGCAGCAGAAGCATTCAACACTTTATATCCTGACGTTACTGTAACTGTTAGCGGCGGAGGTTCTAGCGTTGGAGTTCAATCAGCTGGAGAAGGTACTGCAGATATCGGAATGGCTTCTAGAGAGATGAAATCCTCTGAAATGGATAACTATCCTGATTTAGTAAAGCATATTGTTTGCAGTGATGGCATTGCAATTATTGTACATCCTTCAAACAATTTTGTAGCAAAAGTTACAACTGGTCAGGTAAAAGACATCTATAAAGGATCAATCACAGATTGGATAGAAATCTAAAATAGATAAAAATGGGAAATTATATAATTTCCCTACAAACCCCTTTTTTTATCTGGGGAGTATAATATCCATTAGTGTAAAAAAGGTAACAAGAAATATGGTGAAAAACCAAAATGAGAAATAAATTACACTTATCGGCTATCAAGTCAAAAAATAAAAAAGATTTGAAAGAAAAAAGTGTAAAAAGTATTTTTTTTATTGCAGCAATATTTGGCGTAATTATAATTTTTTCAATTTTAATATTTCTTGTTAGAGAATCTTTTCCTCCACCGACAGATATATGGACCTTTCTAACAGGGACTGAATGGAAACCTACTGGAGAACCAGAAAGATTTCAAACGTTACCTCTAACAGTAGGTACTCTGCTTGTTACTTTTGGAGCAATGGCTTTAGCCATTCCACTTAGCATTGGAAGCGCAATTTTTGTTTCAGAAATAGCAACATCTAAAATTAGGGCCCTTATTAAACCTGCAATTGAGCTTCTTGCAGGAATTCCGTCTGTTGTTTATGGTTTTTTTGGTTTGATTATTTTAACTGATTTTATAAAGGATACTTTTAATGTGCCAACTGGAGAAACTTGGTTTGCTGGTTCAATAATTTTAGGAATTATGGCTATACCTACAATAACCACAGTTGCAGAAGATGCCATAAATGCAGTTCCACGCGAATTTAAAGAAGGTTCACTTGCACTTGGTGCAACAAAATGGCAAACAATAAGCAAGGTAATCTTACCATCAGCCATATCTGGAATTTCTGCTGCAATAATACTTGGCATTGGACGAGCTGTTGGTGAAACCATGGCAATAATGATGGTTTGTGGAAATTCTGCAGTTATACCTGATCCAATATGGGACGTTTTTACACCAATTAGAACTTTGACTTCAAATCTGGGAATTGAAATGGGAGAAGTCGCATTTGGAAGTTCTCATTATCATGCATTATTCGGTGTGGCAGTATTACTATTGTCAATAACACTTATTATAAATTTAAGTGCAGTCTACATTCTTAGCAAATTAAAAGAAAAACATTATGCATCTTCAAAAAAGAAAAAAAGTAAAAAAGTAAAAAGAGACGTAAAACTTATATTATCTGCTAAAAAATATTTTAAACATTTTCTAATTGGACTTTTAATATTATTCGTTTATGTGATAAGTGGCTTATTTTTTACAATTGGAATTATTTTAGCAGGGATTATTTTATTATTCTTATCAAAAAAATTATCTCAAAATAAGATACAAAAAATAGCTTTTGCAGCTATTGTTTCAACAATCATTGTCGTATTAATAATAATTAGTATTATACTTTTGTATATAATTACAAATGGTATTGAAGTATTAAGTTGGGAATTTATATCTCAACCTCATCGTAGCTTAGGAAGAGAAGGCGGTGTTTATACTGCAATTGTTGGTACTTTTTATTTGGTTGCTGGAGCAATTGCTATTGCTCTGCCCATTGGAGTTGGAGCAGCAATATATTTGGTAGAATATACAAGAGAAGGAAAAATTACAAAAATAATCCGAGCAGGTGCAGATCTTCTTAATGGCACTCCCTCTATTGTATTTGGTCTATTTGGTTTTGCTTTTCTAGTATTAGCCTTAGGATTTGGAAGATCTCTTATTGCAGGTCAAATAACTCTTGCTTTCATGATCATTCCTACTATAATCAGGACCTCTGAAGAAGCATTAAAAAGTGTTCCACAAACAATAAGAGAAGGTAGCTATGCATTGGGGGCTACTCGCTGGCAAACAATAAAAAAAGTCGTTTTACCCCCAGCAACACCAGGTGTAATTACAGGAGCTATTCTTGGAATTGGAAGAGCTGCAGGAGAAACAGCTCCTATATTATTTACTGCTGCTGCATTTTCATCATTTATTCCAAATTCTATATTTGAACCTGTAAATTCTCTGCCCTATCATTTATTTGTAATGGCAACTGAAATTCCTGGTATAGATGCTAAAGCTGCAGCTGGAGGAACTGCTTTCATATTATTACTACTAGTTTCGGGCTTTTATCTGGTGGCAATTTTCATAAGAAACAGATATCAAAAAATAATGAAATGGTAAAAAAAATATAGATATTATATAGATAAAATATTTAGAATAAAACCTCAATTGAAGGTGATAAGATGACAGAAGAAAAATCGAACAACATCAAAATGGAGGTTAAAGACCTCAGTCTTTGGTACGATAAAAATCAAGCTCTAGAAAAAGTTTCTATGCCTGTTGCTGAAAATAAAGTTACAGCAATTATTGGACCGTCAGGTTGTGGAAAATCAACATTGATTAGATGTCTCAACAGAATGAATGATATAATAGATAAATGTAGAGTCGAAGGTAGTATCTTTCTAGATGGAAAAGATATTTACGAAAAAAGCAGTGATGTTGTCGAAATCAGAAAAAGAGTCGGGATGGTATTTCAAAAACCAAATCCTTTTCCAAAAAGCATTTATGAAAATATAGCCTATGCGCCTAGACTTCATGGAATTAGAAATAAAAAAAAGCTCGATCAACTTGTTGAAAAATGCTTAAAGGATGCTTTTTTATGGGATGAAGTAAAAGAAAGACTTAACGATTCTGCAATGGGTCTTTCGGGTGGTCAGCAACAGCGTTTGTGCATCGCAAGGGCACTTTCAATTGAGCCTGAAGTAATTCTTATGGATGAGCCTTGTTCTGCTCTTGATCCAATAGCAACAGCAAAAATCGAAGATTTAATTAGGGTTCTTGTAAAAACATATACAGTTGCAATTGTTACACATAACATGCAACAAGCAGCAAGAGTAAGCGATTTTACTGCCTACATGTATTTGGGAAAATTAATAGAGTTTGGAAAAACCAAACAAATATTTGAAAATCCGAAAGAAGAATTAACTGAAAATTATATTACAGGTAGATTTGGATAGGTGAAAAAATTGGTTGAAAAGTTTCATAATGAGCTTAAAGAATTAAAAAATGAAGTCATAAAAATGGGTCGCCTTTCTGAAGAGATGTTAAACAAATCTGTTGTTGCACTAAAAAATCAAGACACTGAACTTGCTGGTTGGGTTTTGGATAATAAATGTAAAATTTCTGATATGGATAATGCAATAGAACAAAAGGCACTTGAGTTAATAGCACTCTATCAACCGATGGCAGTTGATCTAAGAGAAATCGCATGCTCATTAAAAATAATAACATATCTAGCAAGAATTGGTAGATACGGGAAGGATATTTCAAATCTTGCAATAGAACTTTCTTCAAAACCACATGTAAAAAAATTGGTCAGTATCCCCTATATGAGTGAAATTGTTAGCGGAATGATTAACGATGCGTTATACTCCTTTGAAAAAGAAGATATTAAAAAATTAGCTGATTTTTCAGACAGAGACGACAATGTTGACGAATTAAGATATTCAATTTTTAGAGAATGCCTTACGTATATGATGGAAGACCAAAAAAACATAAAGAGATGTACCCACTATATTATGGTTGCAAGATATCTTGAACGTTGTGCAGATCATGCATGTAAAATTGCTGAGAAAATTCATTATATGGTTACTGGAGAACATATAGAAATAGATAATGTCAGTTGTGAAATGAAAAGAAAAGAGGATTAGAATGCAGGACAAAAAAACAGTACTTTTCATTTGCACACATAATTCTGCTAGATCTCAAATAGCAGAAGGTTTGCTTAATACAATTAAAGGAACCAAATACAAAGCATATAGTGCTGGCGTTGAGCCTTCACATGTAAGTCCTTATGCCATAGAAGTTTTAAAAGATATAGGAATTGACATTTCAGATCAAAAATCAAAACACCTAAAAGAATTTGAAGATAAAAAATTTGACTATGTTGTAACTGTTTGTGACAATGCAAAAGAAACTTGCCCTTTTTTTCCTGGTAAAAATGTAATTCATAAAGGTTTTAAAGATCCTTCAGCAGTAGATGGAAGTATAGATGAAATACTAAATGCATTTCAAAATATTCGTAATGAAATTAAAGATTGGATTGAAAAAGAATTTTAAATTTAAGTTAAAACAAAAAGTATATATAAACAATCAATCATATGTATGTTAGTTCATATGAAAAGCGATAGATTTCTTAAATGTGTTGTGGACGATAACAGAAGAAAAATACTTGTCTTTTTAAAAGATAAAGAATTATCTGTAAATGAAATCGTAAAAAATCTAGATTTAGAACAATCTCTAATTTCTCATCATCTGCATATGTTAAAATGTTGTGGACTTGTTAGAAATAGACAAGATGGCAAAAAGGTGCTTTACAGCGTTTCAAATCCTAAAATTACAAAGCTACTAAATGAAATTGAAAGCGTTTCTTCTGAAATAAAAAGTGAAGGAGATTGTAAATAGTATGAGTGAAGATAAACTTGGATTTTTTGAAAAATATCTTAGTATTTGGGTAGCCATATGTATCATAGTCGGAATTGCAATTGGAAAAATATTTCCTGCTTTTCCACAATTCTTAAGCAAGCTTGAGTACGCTCATGTTTCAATTCCAGTTGCAATACTTATCTGGTTGATGATCTATCCAATGATGATAAGAGTTGATTTTAAAAGTATAGTCAACGCTACAAAAAAACCCCGAGGATTATTAGTAACATGGGTAACAAATTGGATAATTAAACCATTCACAATGTATTTACTTGCCATATTCTTTTTCACTATTGTTTTTTCAAGTTTTATAGATCCCGATCTTCAAAAACAGTATTTGGCAGGAGCAGTATTTTTAGGTGCCGCACCTTGTACTGCAATGGTATTTGTCTGGAGTTTTTTGACTAGAGGTGATGCCGGTTATACTCTTGTTCAGGTTGCCACAAACGACATAATAATTCTTTTTGCATATGTGCCAATTGTATCATTATTATTGGGTTTAAGTGGCCTTATTGTTCCATACGATACATTAATTCTTTCAGTAATACTTTTTGTTGTTATACCTTTAAGCTTTGGATATTTTACAAGAATTCAAATACTTAAAAAGAAAGGCGAAAAGGCACTTGACAATATACTTCACAAACTTGGCAGAGTTACTATTATAGGTCTTTTGGCAACTCTTGTTATTTTGTTTTCATTTCAGGGAGAAATAATACTTTCAAATCCGTTTCATATATTGCTTATCGCAATACCTCTTTCATTGCAAACATTTCTAATATTTACAATTGCGTATGGTTGGTCATATTTATGGAAATTACCTCACAAGGTTGCTGCTCCAGCTGCTATGATTGGTGCAAGTAATTTTTTTGAGCTGGCAGTTGCAGTAGCAATATCCATTTATGGTCTTGAATCCGGAGCAGCACTTGCAACAGTTGTTGGAGTTCTTGTAGAAGTACCAATTATGCTTACATTGGTATCTATTGCAAATAAAACAAGGAAAAAATTTCAACCTAGTCCATCTATATAATGTAAATAGATTATGTTGTGCAGCATATTTTATATGTGAAAAATTTTAATTTATATATAGAATATTTGAAATCAAGCCCTTGGAGATATTTGGTATCTACCAGGGGAATTAATAATATGTGATGCACATGACAGCAAGATATAATTGGTGGCAAGATCGTTGGGAATGCGATTGCATTGATGATGCAAAAAGCAAAGCAGATGAAACCAATGGCATTGTTTTATATAGGATTAATGACAAATGGAAAGAATATATAAAATACTGAAAAACAAAGAACATTTTTTTGAATATGGTAAAGCCAAAAACAAGTACGATTGGTGTTTTTACTTAAAATCTCCAAAAGGCAAGATAATTTTCAAATCTGACTATTACAATTCAAAACAAGAATGTTTGAATAAAATTATACAATTAAAAAAATATGCAGAATCTGCAAATATAAATTATGAAGAAGATATGGAGCAATTTTGAGGCATATCAATGAATTATGGAAATGGTAAAAAACAAAGAAAAATAATTGAACTAGGAAAAAAAGATAAATTGACCTTTGGAGACTTTGTAAAATTATTTGGTCATAAAGATTCTTTAATTGAAATTAACAAACTATGTGATTTAAGTCTAATCGTCATTGATGAAAGTACAACAAAAAATAATGAATTTGTAAAAAACACAAAGATTAAATGGCTTGATGTTTGATTTTATCTATATAGTTTACCAATCATATATATTCTACATTGGAAAGTATTTAATTCTCGAATAAAATTTTATAATTGGGGTAGTAGAGACCCTTTTGTAGAAATTACTCTACTTTAATTTCCTCACCCGCCAATCCCATCCCATCCTTTCAATCCTCTACTCCCCTCAAATTATAATCAGGAGTAAATATATATATCTATATAGAAAACTTATTCTATATTGATAATTTTTATATGATATAGATAAATACTTTTCACCAAGTTATAAAAAGGATATATAATGAATAAAAGAAAAAACCTTAGATTTTATAAATTGGGGGACAAAAATTATCAATGCATTGGATAGGATATTTTTTGTAATTAAGGTGTATTTATGGAAACAAGAAAAGTGCAAATAACGGGCAAATCTACTTATATTGTTTCTCTTCCAAAAACTTGGGTAAACACTGTTAAAATAAAAAATGGCAACAGCGTAATTATGATCCCGCGCTCTGATGGAACCTTGCTTATTAATCCAAGATTAAATGAAACCGAAGAAATTGTATCAAACACAATTGCTGTTGAGTCACAACAGGATATTGATACGCTTTTTAGAAAATTTATAGGTGCTTATCTTGCAGGTTATGGAGTTATTGAAATTAATAGTAAAGAAAAGCTATCTCCTATAATTCGTCAAACCATTAGAAGAATGATACATAATGTTATTGGACCTGAAATAATTGATGAAACTTCAAATTCAGTTAAAGTTAAAGATCTTTTAGATTCTTCTGATCTTTCACTAGTTCAAGGATTAAAAAGAATGTATATAATTACAAGAGGAATGACAAAAGATGCTATTGCAGCTTTAAAAACTAATGACCCTGAACTTGCAGAAGATGTTGAATCAAGAGATGACGAAGTTGATAAGTTTTATTGGATGATTGCAAAACAATACAATCTTGTAATGAACGATATGTTTTTTGCAGACAAGATGGGAGTAAAGCCTAGAGAAGTCCTTGGTTATTTGCTTGTTGCAAGAAGCATCGAAAGAATAGCAGATCATGCAAAAAAACTTGCATATTATTCAAAAAATATAAAAAAACCTGTTCCAATAACAGATAAAATTGAGGCAGCATCAGAAAAGATACTAAAGGCTTTTGATGATTCAATAATAGCTTTTAATAGAAATAAATTCGAACATGCAAATAACGTTGTTAACAAATCAAGAGATCTCGCAAAACTAACCGAAGAGTTAACTCAAGACATATTAGGTTTAAAAATGGAAGCAATAGAGCTTGTTTCATTAGGTTATATTGTTGATAGTCTTGAAAGAACCAGAGCATACATTCTTGATATTGCAGAAACATCTATTAATCATCAATTTTCAACCAAATTAGAAGTTTAAATATTATAAAATATATAGAAACAATAAACTATAATGGGAAATAATAAAAGAACTTATTGAGTTTGAAAAATGGGGTAGTAGAGAGAATATATATGTGAATGTTACTACTTTTCCATTCTCCTCATAGTAGCCATTGCATCCCGCCATTTTAGCTCTACACCCCATACATTATTTTTATTAGATTTATGTTACACAAATATAAAAACTAAATAAATCTCCTTATTCTATATTTTTTATTTGGAAACGATTTATTATGTAAAAATTAAATCTTTTTTTAAAATCTTTAAAATACTGATTGAAATGGCAGAAAAATTTGAATACGGAAAACATAAATCATATGAGCTTTGGTATTTTCAATTAAAATCACCAAAAGGAAATTTGGTTATTCAAAGCGATACATTTGATTCAAAAGAAAGTTGTATTGATACAATAAATAATATTAAAAAATATGCTCAATCGGCAGAAATTGTAAGAAAGGATAATATTGAACAAGGGAGGTAATATGTTTCCAAAATTTGACTATTTCCAATCTGAAGTTGACCTGCAGTGGTACTTTAATTTGGTTGACCCAAGCGGCGCCATAATAGTCCAAAGTGCAGGTTATATGACTGAAGAAGAATGCATAGAAGGTATAGAGATACTCAGAAGATTTTCTGATATTGCAATTGTCACAAAAAATGAAACACTTGCTTTTTGCTAGCTTAAATACCTCTATGGTTTCTATATAAATTACATGCGATTTTTTTATAACGTATTAATTTAATATTTCTACGGAAAAAGGGTCAAATATCAAAATCTCCTCCTCTCCATCCTCGCGACGTGAGTTGCCCGCCCTGACATGCAGGTATAAATCCTGCATCCCTCTTTTTTTACGCATTTTTTATCTAATGAACAATTTTAAATTTATATAGAAATATATTCAAAATAGGTCCTTCTATATTTTATGTGGATAAATTATATATCTTATTCTAACGATTTTTTATTTGTAGATTGAACTTGAGCCACATCCACAATAATGGATGATAAGAAATATAAGGGGGCTTAAGGTAGTGGGGAGTTGCCGGAATCTTTCACTGCCCTTACTTTTTCCCCAAATTAAGTTGGAAAATTAAACGGCTCATCATTTTTTGAATTAAGCCGGTAATACTTTTTTTCTTCTGTTTTTTTGTAGAATTTTTTAATTCCGAAATAAAAGATTATAGAACCAAGCACTGCTAAGGTCAGCCAATCAAAAAATATATCAAATGTATTAGGAAAGTAGCTAGATCCTTTAAAAAAAACACCTTGATAAATCATTCTTAGACCATGACCAATCATAATGCTACCTGAGATGACATAAACAAAGATTTTAAAGTTATCTAGCCTTTTTTTCTTTTTAAAATCATCTATCATCTTCCCATCCTCTATATAATATATACAACTATAGTTTCTATATTTTTCTATATATTCAAAAATGAAAATGAATTTGTTTATGAAACATGATTCAATAAGATTTTAATAATTATTAATTTTTGAAATATATAGGCTATATTCATTTATATAGAATATAGATATAATTAATTTATAATAAAGTTTAGTTTTTAATTAATTATATAACTGAAAAATATTGTTTAAAAAACTAACTTGGGGGTCGAAATGCCGGGTTCTGCAAAATGCGAGCGTTGTGGAAAGTTTGGTGACTTTTCAGAGATAAAACTCTATCCATTGCCATTTCCGCCAGGAAGATCAGAATTTCTATGTGAGGATTGTTATAAAAAATCAATTAAAGATTTAAAAAATATTGATAAAAAGGATGGAAGATGTACTTATTGTGGCAGTAGAGTACCTCATAACGCAGTAGAATGTCCCTATTGTAAAAAACTTGTAATAAGAGCAGATAAAAAAGTTCCAAAATATAATACATGCGCTGCTTGTGGTTCAATTCTATATGATAATTCAAAGGTTTGTGTTCAATGCGGATATTCTAATAAGCAACCAAAAAACAATAAAAAAATAAAAAATCAATTTAAATCACCTCCTAAAGAATATTATTTTGCAAAAGAATATGCCGCAAACCTTTATCCACAAAATCAAATAGATCTTGAGAGTAAAAAGAAATCATCAAAAAAGATAATGCTATTTGTAGGATTTGTAGTAACAGTTATTGCCATTGCTAGTGTTCAAGCATTTTTCTCAAATACATCCGTTGAAGAAATTTTTGGTGAAGGAAATATAAATGGAACATTTGATTTAATATCATATGAATATATCGACAACTCAGGTCATCCTGCATTACAGATTATTTATAATTCAACAGCAAAAACAAATTTTAAAATATATGATGAAGTAAGAAACCCTTTTAATGGTCAAATAGTGAGAACATTAGTTGCTAAAACCGATTTAAAATCTGGAAAAAATATGGCTAGAATAAATATGGGAGATTTATACGAAACTGTGGACGATAAATGGTATTTTATTAAGGCAGAGTGTGGAAAAAATGTAATTTTTGAGGATGGGATTCTAATAATTGGACCTGAAATTATAATTAACTCGGTGAAGGGTAGTTGGGAAAATAATCGATATGGTGATATTTTTACTGAGATAGATATTAAAATAACAAATACAGGTGATATGCCGGCATATATTAAAAATCTAAATATTTTAATAGAAACCAAAGGACCATATATTATAAATTTTTTTGATAAAACAAATAAAAAATTATTAGAACCTAGAGAATCTTTCACAATAGAAGATATTACTATACCAGATACATTCTCTAAAAAACCATATCATCACATTACAGTTGATATAATGGATTATAATGAAAATGTACTTGGTTCAGGTGAAGATGATATGGGATTATAAATAAAATGAATAGTAATCATTTATCCTAATGGATATTTTAAAAAAATTTCATCTCATAATATATAGATTATATATCTTTATAGAAAATACATGTAAAATTAATTTATACAAACTTATAGTTTTTTGAAAAAACGATAAAATGTATGTACATAAGTTAGTAATTGTGGGAATCTTATTTTTACTTATTTCAAGTGTGGCAATTAATTCAAATGCTCAACAAAATAACTCTACTTTAGAAAACTATGTTCTTGTATTTAACGGTACCAACCAATATATAAATATCAAAAACGATGAAAGTTTGCAATTAAATGATTTTACTATCTTAATAAGATTTAATCCTAAACAATTTAATGAAACAAGAAGGGGAATAATACAAAAATCAGGTCCATTAAACGAATTTGCAATAAATATTCATAATGACAGTTCAATTGATTTTTATTGGGGTAATGGAACAAATCATAACAAAGGTTGGAAATTTATTCCATCAAATACAATTTTATTTAATGAATGGCAGACCATTGTTTTGCAAAGGCAAGGAAAAACATCCAGGGGTTTTCTAAATGGAAATTTAGTTGCAGAATATAATTATTCAATAAATCCATATGTTGGAGTTAATGAACTTTTAATTGGTAAAACTCATGCTGGTTATTTTAAGGGATATATTGATTTTGTCAAAATTTATAATAAAGCATTAGTATTTGAAGAAATAAAAGAGGACTTTAATAATAATTCATTAGAAGAAAATCTAGTTTCTTTATGGAATTTTAACGAACCTTTTGGAAGTATTGCAATCGATAGCATTAATAATAATCACGGACAAATTATTAATGATCCTGTAAGAATTTCAGAGGATAGATTAAACGAATTTGAACCACCAAATATTGAATGGCTTAAAAGTTACAATATAAATGAAAAAGATATAATATATAAAATAATTCAAACTAGTGATGGCGGATTTGCTGCTGCAGGACAAACATATCAAGATCAAGTAGGGTTTAACTTTTGGTTTCTAAAAATTAATCCAAATGGCAGTATTTCAATGGATAAAGGGATAGGGCGAGACCTTGAAGTAAATTATTTGTTAAATGAAAAGGCATATGATGTCATAGAATCTGATGGAGGATATGTTTTAATTGGAGAGACTACAAGTTCTTTTGGTGATGATTCAAATATTTTACTTGTAAAAATTGATACAGATGGTAATTTCTTATGGCATAAGGAATTTGGTGGAGCAGGAAATGATGTTGGATTATCACTAATTAAGCAAGGAGATGGTTTTGCATTTACAGGTTGGTCAGAATCATACGAAGGGAAATCAAGAGAGGCATTTATTATAAGAACAGATTTTGATGGAGAGATACAATGGAGTCAAAACTATGGTAATGAAGGAGATGAAATGGGATATGCTATTACAAAAACAAGTGACGGTGGTTTTGCAGTAGCTGGAGAAAAAATACAAGAGAAAGACATTTTTTTATATCTCTTAAAAACAAACAACACAGGAGATCTATCTTGGAGCAAAACGTATCAAAAAATTGCACATGATAGTGTTTATGGTGTCTTAGAAACAAATGATAGTGGCCTTGCAGTTTTAAGTGATACTTATGGAGTTTATGACATATCTATTTTAAAGACAGATAGCAATGGAAATTCTTTGTGGAAAAAAACATATGGTGGAAAAGAGGAAGATTCTGGAAAGTATCTTGCCCAAAGTGAAGACAATGGATTCATCATTGGAGGATATACAAAAACCCTTCCCGATTACGATTTATTTTTAATAAAAACAAATTATGAAGGTTTTGTAGAATGGAAACACTCTTGCGGAAGTAGTATTGATGATTTTATATTCTCTGTCGCAAAAACATCTGATGAAGGTTTTGCTGCAATAGGTATTGGAAAAGCAATAAATCAAAACAGGCTTAATTTATTTAAACTAACAAAACCAGTACAAATTAACATAACTAATACCTATCCACATGCAGATATTGGAGACAAATTTATAACAATTAAACCAGGCGAAAGCATTGAATTTGATACAATTAGTACAGATTTTGAAGGAATGTTAATCTATAGGTGGGATTTTAATGGAGATGGGGTAATTGACAGTAGTTCAGATAGTAAACAAATATATACCTATGAAAAACCTGGAAATTATAATGCATTTTTGTATGTGGAAGATGAAAAGGGGTTTATAGACTTTGATGTAAAAAAAGTAATTGTAGAACAAAACTCAAGGAGTTCTTTATCAAAAGAATCATTGGTCTTAATTTATTGTTTTGTAATTGCAATCTTCAGTCTTATTTTCATATTTTTTGATCATAAAAAGAATCTTAGAAAGCTTCTTGCAAAAAGATTTAGGTTTTTTAAAAAGATTAATAATTGGACTTGGTATCTGATAATAAGCTTTTTTATAATACTTTCTTTTAAATTTGTAATTGGATTTTTAATTCAAAATCCTATAATATATTCTGATGAGCACACCTATGGATACATGGCAAGTGAGGTTGCACTTGGAAATCTAAAATTTTTGGGTACTATACCCAGTTATTTTAAAATTACTAGTTCAATTCCAATAGGATATTCCTACATTTTATCACTTGCACATATTCTTGGAAATAATATGAATGTTATTTATCAGGGAATGCATTTAATTAACTGTTTGCTCACTACACTTATCGTTTTTCCTGTCTATCTTATAATGAAAAGATATGTAGATAGAAAAACCGCATTTTTTACAGCAATAATAATTACAACTTCAACTGCAATTATGACATATAATTATTTGTTGATGACAGAAAACGCATTTTATATTGCATTTATTGTTTCGTGTTATCTTTTAATAAAAACATTTTCTATTGATACATTTAATAAAAAATTTTTATTTTACTGTTTGCTTACGGGTATATCTGTAGGAATCTTAATTTTTTTAAGAATTACTGGAATTGTAATGTTTCCGGCATTAATAATTACGATTATTTACAAAATACTAAAAGAAAGAAAGATATCTTCATTGAAGTATGGAATTTCTATTTTACCTTTTTTGCCTGCGTTTATTTATATTATTTTAAACGAATCGTCAAATCCTTTAGGATATCAAAGATCTCCATTTTATTTTTTTGATGTAATCGCAAATATATTTTCAAATAATGATAGTTTAGCAAACTTTTTTACCTGGATATTTAACGAAATTAATTATATTAATTTGATGGGATACATTGTATTTTTAGCATTTTCCATATTTTTGTTAATATTTATAAGAAAGCTTGAAATTGAGAAGAAAAAAACACTCGAACCATTTGTCATATATAGCTTATTTTCCACATTATTTTTGATTATAATCACTTCTTTATCTTTTAATAAATATTTAGACGTAATATATACAAGATATGTATCACCAGGACTTTTGATAATTATAATGCTTGGAATAATTGGCATTATACTTTACAAAAAAATTCGAACTAAAAAAATTGATTTTATAGTTGCAGCAATATTTTTAATTCTTTCAATATTTTTATTTACATTTCCTACAAATACCAGCCCTAAATTGCTTAATATTGATCTATTATGGATTGAAAATACAAGCAAATCAAATTTGATTGGAATTGATAATTTTACTGTAATCAGAGTTATATTGATTTTAATACCAATTTTAATTTATTATATTTCAACAAGAAATTCAATGTATGAGAAAAATAAGAAAAATAACAGAATTAAAAAAGTTATCAAAAGAGATAATTTAAAGAGAGTTTTTGCAAGACCAGGACACATTTTAATCTCATGTGTACTTATAATATCTCTCTTGTTAAATATTTCAATTTTGGGTTATGAAATAAATGAAAGCAACGATTTAGATAATTATGGTATAAATAAACCCTCACAATACATAAATAGTATTGATCCAGATGCTGTAGTAATTTTAGATGACCACAATACTGCTTATCAAGGCAATGGTATGAGATCTTTATATTGGAGATATCTATGGATTGGGCTTAATTTTTGGAATCCCAAAGGTGTTATAAAACATCCTTTAAATCCTGATGATATTCAGCAGTTAATATTGATATTTGAATTAAAAAATGAAAATATTGATGCTGATTATTTTTTATCTACACATGAACTTACAGATTATTTTGAAAAAATAGAAACTTTCCATTTAAAATTAGACTCTGATTCATTAAATAGATATAATATGCGTGATTGGCATTTATATAAAGTTTAGTTTTTAATTTGAATTTTTTGGTAAAATCCAGAGATACCAAAATAAAATATAATAAGTCCTAGTACCGCCAAAGTTGTCCAATCAAAAAAGATGTCAAATTGATTTGGAATATAGTAAGAACCTTTGTTAAAAACACCTTGATAGATCATACGAGATCCATGTGCTACCATAATGAGCCCAGAAAAAACAAGAATTATTGTTTTTCCATTTTCATTTAAAATTTTTCTATACATGATAATTGTTAACATTAAACAATATAATATTTAAATATAATTTGTAAAAATGTCAAAATGTAAAAATTACTTTATCTTTCTTTCATAAGTTTTGATGCGCGATATGAAATCAACCTTGCAACAAAATTTAATAGAAGTACAATTACAACAAGAATAAATGCTGAAGAATAAACCTTTTCTGCAAATATCGGATCTATTATAGTTTGACCGTAATTTTTGTAAATAAGATTTGGCATGGATGCGGCACCATGAAGCAATGAACCTGGAATTTCAGTTGCATAGCCTGCAGTAATCAAAACAGCAGCTGTTTCTCCAATTGCTCTTCCCATTGATATTATCGCTCCAGATACAATACCTGGTGATGCAGGAGGAAGAATTACTGTTGTAATACTTTGCCATTTGGTAGCACCAAGTGCAAGTGCTCCTTCATGAAAATCCCGTGGTATTGCTTTAATAGCTTCTATAGAGCTTCTTAGCATAAGTGGTATAATCATAAAAGCAAGAGTCATTCCAGCAGCAAAAAGACTATACCCAAAATCTAGGTACAAAACAAACAGCATGAAACCAAAAGCACCAAACACAATTGATGGCGTACTTGCAAGAGTATCTGAAGTAAATAGAATTATTTGATTTATAATGCTATTTGGTCTAGAATATTCTAGCACATAAATTGAAGCTCCAATTGAAAGAGGTGCTCCAACACCTATAGCAATAATAACTAAATACAAAGAACCTGCAATAGCATTAAGATACCCACCTTCTCGACCTGCACCTCTTTCTACTTCCAAAAAGTATTCTGGTTTTATAGAAAGTCCGCCGTTTGCTAAAATATCTCCTATAATGTAGAATATAAAAAATGATGCTAAAATTGCTGAACAAATTAGAAGTATTATGATAATTTTTTCTTTTCGTAATGCTTTTATTGTAGATCCTTTAGTTGCTTTCAAAAAATCAAATTTATTATTTATAGAAACCTTTTCTTTAATCTTTGGTTTTAAATCCATTTTTTTTTCTGTATGTTTAATTCTATCTATTATAATGAATTTTTTTTCACTGTCTTCTGCACCCAATATTTTAAAACTTTTTGAGTTTTTTTCTTCATTATTCTTAGAAATATCAGAATTTTTCTCAAAATGAGTTTTATTGCCAGGTTTGATTTTTGACCAAATATTTTTAAATACAATATTTCTAGAATTTCTTGGTTTATTTTGTCTATTTAGATATGCTATTATTACATTTAAACCAAAAACCATAAAAAACAAAATAGTTCCAATGGCAAACAAAGCATGACGTGATAAAGGAAGTGCAAACACAGCTTCAAAAAACGTTGCTATTCCACCAGTCATTGTAATTCCAGAATCAAAAATTGATAATGGAGTATTTACAGATCCGCCCATTATCATTAGAACTGCCATGGTCTCTCCAATAGCTCTTCCAGTTCCTAAAATAATAGATGCAAAAATACCTGATTTTGCCTTTGGCAATATTACATTTCTCATTGTTTGCCATCTAGTTGTACCAAGAGCAAGTGAACCTTCTTTAAGTGATTTTGATACGGATCGAATCGAATTTTCAGATAGAGTAATTACTATTGGAAGAATCATTATACTCAGAACTATAGATGCAGTAAGAATCCCCTTACCAGTAGTCGTAGTTGGAGAAAATAATCTAAAATGTTGACCTAATGTATTTGTTAAAAAAGGGTAAAAATGATCTCTTAGAAGTGGACCAAAAGTCAAAAAACCCCATAAGCCATATATAACAGAGGGAATTCCAGCAAGTAATTCGTATAATGGCAGCAAAAAAGTTCTAATTTTTGATGGAATGTATTCTGCAAGAAATATAGCAACAGCTAAACCTAAAGGGGCAGCAATGCAAATAGAAATAATCGTTGTTAGAATTGTACCAATAATAAAAGGCATAGCACCTAACGTAGGCTTGGTACCAGGAATTATAGCATCGATTTGTAAGGTTATGCTTTCAGAACTGTTGGTAATCGGTGAAACTGTAAGTATCACTACATGGTTTGTTTGAGTTTCATTAAATGAAATTGAAGCAAAGCCATCTTCAGATAAAAATGTTTCATTATTGTAGACTATATTTAATCTTGCGTTTCCCTCCAGTATTTTTGGAATTATTTTTAATGTTTTTCCATCTACTTCATCTGTAAAAATCAATGAAAAATTTGCCGTTCCATTTGGTGAAATAAGTTTAATTGGCTCTAAAGGATTGAATATTTTGTTTTGAGTATAATCAAAGATAATATTTGCTATATCTGATATTTCTGGATTATTTCTTGATGTTACTGTTAAATTTAGTTGATAAATACCTTCAATTTTTGTAAGAAATCTAGGTAAAATGTTCAGATAATATGTTAAATAAGGCTCAACTGTAAGCTCTCCAGTATAAGATACATAATCCCACGGAATTTCAAAAATAGAAGGCCTAAAATATTCATGAGATTCAATACTAAATGTATATGTATCATTATTTTGACCAAAGTGGGTTATGCTTATTGGTACCTTTATTGTTTCTTCCCCTTTTTCAATATATATTTTTTGCTGGTTAGGCTCAAGTGAAACACCTTCATTAGAAGATATACAATTAATTATTGTTTCCTGTTGAAATTTTGATTTATTTGAGATTACAGCTATCTTTATTTCATTTTCTCCTTGATCTTGAGTAAATATTGTAAAATTTGCATACATGGACTGATGAGAGTCAATTGTCAAATATTTTTCTGAATAAGAAGTCGTTAGATTACTATTAATTTCAATATAATAATCGTCTGTTTCACCTCCCGAATTTGTAATTTTTAATGTTGTATTTTTGCTGCTATTTGGAGAAATATAAATCTTAGTTTTTTCAATATAAATGCTAAAATCAGATGGTTTAACAATGGTTTCGACAGTAATAGATTCGGTTACATCTATATTGTAATATGGATTAAATCTAGTGCCAGTAATAAACTCCAAAGGATCATTTTCCTGAAATGCAGGTAGTCCTTCCATCATAACAAAAAAAACTATTAAAAAGACAATAATCGTGGTAGATGATGCTAATATAAAAAGTATTTTTTTTATAAATTTTTCCTTAAAGATTATATATACTAAGAATATGGATTCTACAAATATTAATAAAAATGTGAAAGTAGCTATTACTAAAGGTTTTACTTCTTCTACAGCAAAAGTTTGTTCAGGTTTTAGTATGATTAAAATAAGAATATACAGAAAGAATTCGATTTCCCATAAAATAAAAAAATATCTTTTTGTATTTTTATTAAATAATAAATCTAAAACAGCTATTGCTACTACAATAATTTCCAAAATTATTAATATAATTGAAAAAGGCAATAATAATGAAAATAAACCTGGCAATATAATAAAAATAAATGATATTATTTGAAGAGCTATAAATGACCAGAAAGGTAATTGTTTTAATTTGTTAATCATTTTAAAATGACAAATTACAATTATTTACTTAATGAATTTCCCTATAATATAAATAATCTATATATATTAATTTAAAAAAAGAAAAAATAAGAAGAGTTAATCTCTTCTAATTTATTCGTTGGATACTCCAGCGGATTCTCCAGTTTTTATAATTGCGCTTCCGCCAGATGTTACGTCATACAAGTCGACGTATCCGTTGCTGTTTAAGAAATCTTGGTTGTTTTCTGTCCAAAGGACAAAGTCGATGAATTTCATTGCAAGGCCAGTTGGCATTCCGTCAGTAATGTAGTTAAGTGTTCTTGATCCAGACCAGACACCAGTACCTATTTCGACATAGGTTGGTAAACCTGGATCGAGTGAATCTGAACTTGTTGCTCCAGTTTCATCGAATGTTTTTGCAACGCCACCGTGTTCTTTGAATGCAACTATGTCACAAGCATCATTACCAGCTAAGCTTGGGCTTCCGCCAGCAAGGCCATATGCCATAAATCCAAGAACATCTTGGGTTTCTGTATTTTGCATATAGTCAAGTATACCTTGGTTGTTTGTTGCTCCATAGGTATATGTTCCAGAAAGAGTAAATTCCTTTTGCCCAGCAAAGTCTTTATCCATGAGTTTCTCACCAAAACATTCTTCTGTTCCAGATGCGACTGATCTCTCGGTTACAATTACTGGGGTTGCTGGACCTGTACAGAATTCAGTTGTTTGATCTACATATTTTGGAACTTCATCCCATGTTATATATCCATTTGCAGGGACGCCTCTTATTCCATCAAGTTCATTTGCTTTATCAATTATATATTGATCTGCATCAAGTTCACCATTTAAGTGATAGATTGCACCAAGGGTTGCTCTATCAATTGAGATAAGGCCGTGTGGGTTTCCATCATTTACTATTGGTACTACACCATCATATCCAATTGTGATTTGTACTAAGCTTGGATATTTTGCAAAGTACTCTTCACTTACATCTTTTGATGCTGCACCAATATCAAGGATACCTTCTCCAGCACCCATAATTCCAGTGTCAGACCCACCAGCTTTTACTTGAACTTTATATTGTGGGTATTCTAACATAAATGCTTCAGCAGCATCTACTGATACCGGATAAACGGTACTGCTACCACCAAGGATAAGTGTACCTTTAATTTCAGTGTCTTCGACACTGTCAGTTGTGGCATCTTGCCATCCGGATTGCCATACATAGAAAATTCCTGCAGCTCCTACTGAAACAAGTACGAGCATAAGGGTTGCTATGACTGGCGAAACCGCATATGCGTCTTTCTTTAGCTTTTTTATAATTTGTTTTGTGTTCATTTTTTATTTCCTCCTAATTTCTTAGGTTTTTTACTCTAACGGACACACTCTCCCGATACCACCGGGATCATAAGATCCGCTGGGTTTTTACACCCAAATTCGAAAACTTGAGCCTTAATTAATAAAATTGTTCCAATAGAATAAATAGGAAAAAGAGATGAAAGTAATGTTATTGTTTTATATTTATGAATACGTCAAATACATAAACTATAGTAACTATATACATCATGTTTTAATAATATATAGAAACTATGAGATAAAAGAATCCATATGAGTATAAAACAGAGATTATCTGGGACTTTTAAAAGTAAAAATAAAGATGGAGCGCAGGTTGACTTACTTTTAGATAAAAAATACCGAGCGTTAATAAAAAAGAAAGCTGAAGATCTAGAAAAACAATTTATAAAACCTGAGGAAGTTCCAGAAAAAGTCATTTTTCAAGAACATATGCGTCATATGAGAAGGCAATTAAAATATGATAAAAGTAACATAAACGTCACATATCCAGTAAATCCACCTTATGCTTTTGTAAACATTAGATTTGATAAAGAGGAAGGAGAATTTAAATACCTAATAAAAGAGCCTCAATTAAAAGAGGGTGAGCAAGATATTTTAGAAACGATAATTGAAAAAGTAGAATCAACAATGGATCAGGAAGAGCTTCCAATAGAAGAAGGTAACATTTTTTCAAAATCAAAAGCACTAAGAGGCTATTTAAAAAAGCGTTTTTACAAAATAATTGATTTGTATGATATACCTGTTGAACCGAAACGACATCCAGTAATTCAATACTATCTAGAAAGAGAATTAATTGGTCTAGGTCGAGCAGATCCAGTAATAAGAGATTTATACGTTGAAGATATTGGATGTAATGGTCCAAAAGTTCCTATTTACCTTTTCCATCGTGCATTTGGCTCAATGAAAACAAATGTTGTATACGATCATGAATTGGAACTTAACAGATTTATATTCAAACTTGCTCAAACTTCAGGAAAGCATATTTCTGTATATCAACCAATTCTTGATGCTGTTCTTGCAGATGGAAGTAGAATAAATCTTACTCTTGGTTCAGAGGTTACAAGAAAAGGTTCAACTTTTACTATTAGAAAATTCTCATACGATCCGATATCACCTATAGATCTTCTAAGATTTGGTTCAATATCGCCTTTACAATTAGCATATTTCTGGATGCTTGTAGAACACAAAAAATCAATACTTATGTCAGGTGGTACTGCATCTGGAAAAACAACGCTTCTTAATGCACTCTCCATGTTTATTAGACCTGAAGATAAGATTGTATCTATCGAAGATACGCCAGAAATTCATATTGATCACGAAAACTGGATTCAATCTGTTGCAAGAAAGGGTTATGGAAAAATGGGAGCTTCAGGAATATCTGGAGTTTCGGGTGTTTCTGGGCTTTCTGGGATTGGTGGAAGTCCAGGTGATGTTGATCTGTTTGATCTTTTGGTTGCAGCATTAAGACAACGTCCAGAATACGTTATTGTTGGAGAGATTAGAGGAAGAGAGGCCTTTACTTTATTTCAGGCAATCGCTGTTGGACACTCTTCAATGAGTACTGTTCATGCAGGTTCAATAGATGAGTTGTTGCATCGTGTAACAAGTCAGCCAATGAATATCCCAAGAGTCTTGTTTTCAAGTATTGATGCTGTTACATTTATCGGACAAGTAAACTTAAAGGGAACTCGTGCAAGAAGAGCGAAACAAATTGTTGAGGTATTACAAATAGACCCTGAAACAGATGATCTTTTAACAAATGATGTATTTTCTTGGAATCCAAAAGGAGATTTTTTCCATTTTTCTGGAAGAAGTTATGTGCTGGAAGATATTGCATCTGAAATTGGCAAATCAATTGATGAGATTTTCGAGGAACTAAAAAGAAAAGAAAATTATATAAAACTCATGGATAAAAAGGATGTTACTTTTTATCAGAACGTTAGTAAAGCAATAAACATGTATTATGTCGATCCAGTTGTTGCGACAAAAGAGTTGGGGGAGAAATAATTCTTGTTTAAAAAAGATAAAAAAAAAGATTATATTCGTCTTAGCAACAAGAAAAAAATATCTGTGAGAGATAAAAAAAGATTTTTTGATTTTATTAAAAAGAAAGATAAAGTAAAGAAAAAAAGTGAATCATTTAATAAATTTCAGGAAAGCTACAAGAGATTTAGTTATAAATTACTTGGGAAATATTTTGATAAAACAGAGAAAAATGAAAAACTAGTTGATAAGCTAAGAAGAGCAAACGTAAATATGACACCAGGTGTTTATGTATCAACAATAATATTTACAGGTACCCTTGTTACAATTATTTCATTATTTATTTTTACAATTATTTTCAATCTTCTAATTCATTCGCCTAATTGGCTTTTATATGTATTATTTCTTACAGCACTTACAGGAATTATATCATACATATTCCTACCTTTTGTTGTTTCCTCCAGAATATCGTCAAGAAAAACTCAACTAGATCATGAGTTACCATTTATTTTAAGTGAACTCTCAATTCTTGCAAGTACCGGTCTTACACCAATAAAAATGATGAGGAGAATGACTGATAGGGATTTTAATCCTGCAACAAAAAACGAATTTAAAAAAATTGTATACAAAATAGATGTTGAAGGAAAAGATATTATTACTGCAATGTCTGAATCAGCAAAAGAATCTCCTTCACAATTATTCAGAGAAACTCTTTGGGACATAACAAACATGATACATCAAGGTGGAAATCTTGATGTTTATCTTAGAAATAAAGCAGATACTACAATGGAACTCAAAAGAGAAATACAAAAAGAATTTATAGAAAAGCTAGGAAGTTATTCTGAAATATACATAAGTCTTGTTTTAATCGGTGTTATAATGCTAGGTATTGCAACGTTTCTTATGGACGTTATGTCTGCTGAGTTTGGAGGTTTAAATGCAGATGCAATTTTGTTATTATTAGCTTATTTATTTATCCCATTAGTAATAATTGTTATTGACATAATAATCTCTCTTGCTTATTCAAAAACAGGTTGATGTAATGAAAAAAAGTGTTTACATTTCAATGATTTTCTTAATTCTTGGTATGTTTTGCTACAATACACTAGCAGAGCCTACTATTGTACTGGTTCAGCCGGAACCTGATGAGACTATATCAAATACCACTCCAGTAATCATAGTTGAATATTCAGACCCAGATGGTATTGATATAGAAACTGTCAAAATGAGAGTAAATAATATCGATGTTACATTACTGGAAGACAGTATACGAATAAATGACAATAATATAACTTATACTGTTGGAGAAATCTTTGAACTAGAAGATGGAAATCAAACAGTATTAGTTGAAGTAAACGGAATTTCCAATGAATGGATATTTTATGTAGATACAGGAATAGTCGTAGATCTCGAAGAGGGTATTGATATATTTTCAATTATTTATTGGGTAATAATTGGGACAATATTATTTTTTATAGGATTTACATTATACATAATATATCTAAAGAAAACAAAAAAGTTTACATTTGAAAAATATTTTGCACAACATGAAATAAAAAGGGAATATTTTGTTTTATATATACCTTTAGTTTTAGCATTTTTATTTTCGATTCTTGGTCTTGCACTTGTCACTAGCGAACCAGGTTTTCCAGATTTTTCAACAGAGTTTGTAGTTATAATAGGACTTTTTGTTGGACTTGCGCCATATGCTGTTGATTCACAGATAGAAAGAAAAAAATTAGCTCAATATGAACGAGCATTTTCTCAATTCTTATTTGAGATGGCAGATGCAATGAGAGGCGGACTTGATCCAACAAAAGCATTAATTGAACTAGCAAAAACTGATACAAGTATTTTAAAAGATCATATAAAGCGTGCATCCGAGGGAATCAAACTGGGAAGACCTTTTGATGAGGTAATGAAAGCAATGACAAGAAACATCAAAAGTGATCTAATTCAACGATATTCATCACTTGTGGGAGAAACCTCAAAAATAGGTGGTGAAACTGCTCAGGTTATATTCAGAGCAGCAAAGGATATGGATGATTTTATAAAAATAAACGATGATAGAAGAAGACAGTTAACCACCCAAGTTACTACAGTTTATATTGCAATAATTGTGCTTTTAATAATTCTATTTCAGTTGGCAACTTTATTTCCAAGCTTGGAAGGATTAGATACATCTCTTCTTACAGGAGGAGGCGGTCTAGAAGCTGCTGGTCAAGCAAAGGTAATAGAAAGAATGGATTTTTTTACAATTAAACAAAGATTTTTCCATTTAGTCACAATTAATTCACTTGGAACAGGAACAATCATTGGAATGTTTATTGATGGCAAAGTAAAATATGGATTAATGCATTCCTTAATACTTACAACCGTTACAACAATATTCTTTGTTATTATGATACTATATCTATAATGTTTATAAAATTAGATATCATATTTTATTATTTAAAAAATTAACTTACTGAACCTATAAACTCACAATAAGGGCATCTTATTGTATCTGCGTCCTCTTCAAGTTCCATTGCAAAAACCTTATTACATACAGGGCATTTTATCCTAAGTAGATTACCTGATTTTGGTTCTTGTTCTGGTTCAGGGTTTTTAGGTTTTAATAATATCTCTGACTGTGGTTCCTTATTTACAGTTTTTGATTTGGTTTTTATTTTCCTTTGTTTTTCTATTTTATTTTCCTGTTTTTTTACTACTTTATCTTTTGGTTTTTCATTTTGTTTATGTAATTCTTCTTCATCCTGATCTTGTTGTTTTGTTTGCGATTCCTTATTTTCATCTGGGTCTTTTATTGGCTCCCATTCACCAATCTCATCTTCATTATTTGAATAATTATTGGTATTCCCAGGATTATAATTCTCATAAATATTTTCATTTTGTACATTTATAGGTTCCCAATCTTCGATTTCTTCTTGGTTCTGAGAAGTATTCCATTGCTGTGGATTTGAAAAATTTTTTCCAGGATTTGGATTATAATTCGGTAAAGGCGCATTTGATTGATAATATGTATTTCTTGCAGGAGAAGGTTTTTTACTACTCTTTTTAAGTTTGTTTTTAATAGACAATTTTCCTTTTTTGTTTTTAGGGATTTCTTGCTGGTAGGGTATTTCTTGTCTTGGTTGTAGTGGTTTTAATACAGGTTCCTTATCTTCAAATCTTATGTTAAGTTGTTTGTTTTTACCAAGTGTTATTACTTCTTGTGCGATCGGTTCATCTATCATTATAGCTCTTTTTCTTGCAGCATATTCAACTACAATATCTGAAATTCTAAGCAAAGCTCTTGGATTGCCTTTTGCTTCTTCATTAAGAGTACTTATGCCATCTGGCGTAAATGGAAATAATGGTTCTATATCATCTGCTAGACGCTTTTCTAAAAGACGCTTTGCTATCATCAAATTTGCTTCATTATCACTTAATGGTGGTACTACAAACTTTCTTGTAATCCTTTGATTTAATGAAGGATGATGGTTCATCAATTGAACAAAATAATTACGATCACAGCTAATCATAATCATAACACCATGATCAATATGATCTATTAAAACATGTAAAACATGTAAAAATCTTTCAGCATCCTGTGCTCTTGAAAGATGATGAAAATCATTCATTAGCAAAAATGAAGGTGCATTTTCATTTAGGGACTCTGCGATTATTCTTCCAGCTTCTTCAGGATCATATGATTGTATTGCTTTTTTTCTAAGCTTTACCAAATTTTTATACCATTTGGGAGGTGAAAAAATCCTTTTAAAGGTTCCAATCTTGCTTTGTTTAATTAAAAGGTCTGTAATTCCTTCTACAATCCATTTTGTTTCAAAAGTCATGTTTCTCATGACATAATACAGATTTTGTTGCTGTGCTTCATTTGCAGCAAGAAGTAATCTTTCTGTTTTTCCGGCTCCCAGACCGCCTAGTATTCCAACAACAGCATGATTTTCTTTATAGGTTATTTCCTCTTTAATTCTTGAAAGCTCTTCATCAAGATTTTGTACAACATGGAAAATATCTACATTTTCTAGACTCTCACTTGATAAATCACGAAATGGATTACTTCTTAAACCGTATCTATCATATATATTTCGTTCCAAAGTATTATGCCTCTCTTTTTACGTAACTCTTGCTCTAAGATCAACAAGGATTTTTTTACCATCAAAATTATAGAATATATTGTCGTCAAATGATTTTATGTTCATCCATTTTGGTATTCTAATAAATCTTGCAACACCCTTTGATGTATCTTTTGACATGAAACGGATAATTCCATCTGCAAGATGTTTTGTTGTAATATTTATTTGTTCGTCTAACATTCCTTCTTCAACAACCAATATAACTATAGCATTTTTTTGTTTGCAAAACGAATCCAAATCTTCTAAAATGTTTCTGACATCTCTTAATGAGTCGTCAAGTATAAGATATGAAAAAGAATCAATTACAAGAACACTATCTCTTTTTAAATGATCTTTCCAATGGCGACTAGATCGTTCCTCTATGATTGGAAAATTTACCTTACCATTAAACGATTGCATCTGTTCAATAACTTCTTCTTTTGCTCTAGAAGATATATAATGAACATCAATTCCACTTTTTTCTGCTTGGGTTAACAGCGAATAAACAAAAATGGTTTTGATAGGTTCCATGCTTCCTTCAATTAAAAGAGTATTGCCATTAGGTATTTCTTTTATGAATTCACTTAATCCTGGAATGGTAATTGGGATGCCCATTTTATTGTTTCCTTAAGCGTGAGATATTAATCAATAAATAATATTTGTTATATTTTATTTGTAAGTATTATATATTATTTAATCATATTGAATATAAACTATTTTTGTCAGCCTTAAGTATATAGAAGTATATAGATGGCATATATTATATGCGTCAGTTTTAATATAATTGTAATGCTTCTTTTTAAAGGATTATTTATGATAAGTGTTATAAAGGATGTAAGAGGAATCTCAAATATAATGGGTGCATTAATGCTAATTTTAATTGTAATGACTGCAGCCACTTCTCTTGCATTATTTACTGCCCAAACACAGGAAATAAGACAGGAGGCAGAACTTGCTGAATTACAACAAGAACTCGAAAAAATTGCGATACTCGGAATGCAAAATCCAGAGTATAGTTCTACAACTGAAAAATTAGGAAGTGTCTCTTTTATAATCGCTAACACTCATTCAGATTTATCAGTAATTACTAGATTATCAGTAAATAACTTTCTGATTTATAATTTTATTTTTGAAAGACAAGACGGTACTATCGAAGAATGGAAACTCTCCGCACAACAAGGAGGTTACAAATTAGGCGGAAATATTACAAATGATGGTAGTAGTGAACCTTACGTTTTTTCAGATAAAGATGCAGATGGAAAATACTCTTCAGGAGACGTAATAACTAAAATTGATTATGATGAAAATGGAATTGATGCAAATCCGACATTAGGAGATAGTGGATATATATTAGGATTGGATAATTCTCAACAACCATATATATTTCATGACAAAAATGGAAATAGGATTTATGATGCTGGCACAGAAAATCCTCCAATAGATAAAGATCCAGATGGAGATGGAATAGATGCTATTGAAGCTGATGGAGATGAAGGCGATTTAGTTTTTACTGATTTTTATATAAGACCTGCAATCTTTGCAAGAGAACAGATAATATTAAATATAAATGATGCAGCAAATGATATAATAAACGGAGAGGATATTGAAAAAAACGATGCATTAAAATTAATGATATCCACAAATCTTATCAACGAATTTGAAAAAACCTTTTACCCCCCAACATCGATAATACATTTAGTTACTGAATCACAGTGGAATCCAAATAGTGGACCAAGCGGAGCTTATGAAAACTTTCTAATTCTAGATGGATCACTTTCTGATCATTCTGGTGATGGATATATCGTAAAATGGGAATGGACTGTTGAAAATTCAGCCCCAACATCTACAACAGTTTTTGGAAGAAAGGTCGTTTCACCTTACAATTCCGCTGTTAGAGTAGATTTGGAAGTTACAGATAACTATGGCATGAAAGGAAGTTCGAGTTTAGTTTTAAACTAATAATCTATTTTTTATTCAGAATTTCTTTTTCCTTTCTATAAAACTCCAAAAAACCAAAGTAAGCAACAAAAGCTCCAAATAAAATCAGTGTCATCCAATCAAAAAAAACATCAAATAAATTTGGAATATAAGAAGAACCAGGATTCAATATAAATTGTGAAATCATCCTACTTCCTTGTGCAATCATTACAGTACCAGATAGTGCAATTATAGCAAACTTCGTAAGTTTACTATAGCTAAGACTTACAATAAGTGCTGCTGCTGCAGATGTTACAAATATAGTAAAAAGTACAAGACCAATAAATTCGTTCATATAAAATAACAATTAATTTTAATATTTAATAATTTACAAATTAATATATCTTAATATATATACGCTATATAGAGGAATATAATCTATTTTAACAAATGTTATAACTAGACGCATGGTAGCGTATAACACAATAAGTGGGTGGGACTCTAATGGATGAAATTGAATTAGAAAAACTAATTCAAGAAAAAGAAACAACAATAAAAAATCTTCAAAAGGAAACTAAATACTGGAGAGAAAAGTACAGAAATGTATTAGATGCATACTTTGAGCTCCACAGTTATTGTAATAAATACGATGACAAAAGTTTGATAAATATAGAAAATCTACAACAATAAAAAGCTGAAGTATATGGACTTCTATACAGTAACAGATAAAGGAGACCGAAAAACAAACGAAGATTTCTTTATTGCCGAAAAGATTGGTAATTACTACCTTTTTGGTGTAGCTGATGGTATAGCTTCTTTGTATAGAGGAGATTTTGCAAGCAAACTTGCAATAACTGAGCTTGCTGATGAAATTCAAAGAACTGAAAAATTTGAACTTTCAACTGGTTTTAATAAAGCACATTATTCATTATTGCAAGAATCTAAAAAGCAAAATATCTGTATGGGAACAACTCTTGTAGCAGGACTTATTAACAAAAAAACAGGTGAAGTAAAAATTGCTCATGTTGGTGACAGCAGGGCGTACATTTTTAATAAAGATATTTGGAAAACAAAGGATCATACTCTTGTTCAAGACCTAGTAGATTTGGATATTTTTACAGAGGAAACAGCATTTAGTTGTCCAGAAAAAACAAGAATGAAACAGGCTCTTGGAACAACTGATGCAATTAAGGTAGACACTTATAAGGCAAATATAAAAAACTCAACACTTTTGCTTTCTTCAGATGGCCTTCATGATTATGTAAAAGATGAAGAAATTAAAAAAATAATTAAAAAGGAACGCCCAAAAGATGCTTGTGAAAAACTAATAAAGCTTGCTAGAAAAAATGAAAGTAAAGATGACATCACGATTGTAATTGTAAAATTTTAAAACTAAGCCTACTAATATCGTCATCGGATTCCCCAAAAGAATCATTAATTAAAAGGTTACAATTTTGTTTGAATTTTCTACCCAAATCTGGAGAAGTCACATATCCACTTTCAATCTTTTCAATAATTGTTTTGTTGTTAAACTTTAAAACATCTTTACAATTTTTATGGCAGAAAAATAGTACTTTTCATTTCTCAATATTAAAACTTATATATATACCATTTTACCTGTTGGGTTTGACTTTTAGAAACAGGAATATTCATAGCTATTGTATCAAAAATTGCATAATCTGAGGAAATATCATGAGTTGTTATCAAATAATCATAATTACAATTATCCTCTTCTAATTTTATTAGCATTTCACTTCTATTTAATACATTAATTGTGCCAAAGGGCAGGTAAAAATGCATACTAGTATAGATATAATACCAGCTCTCTGAATTTGGTCCTTGAGAGGAAAGAAAACTGTAAACATCTTCATAAATTACATTTGATTGAGGATTTTTATTCATAATCCACAAACCAATATCATTATATCCTGCTAAAGAGATATTTTGATCAACTTCATGAATGTAATTTATATTAGGAGCAGACAAAACCCCTGATAATGATATAAAACTAATTAAAAATATTACACCTGTTGTAAGAAAAATCTTCGTTTTTTTAGATTTTTTCCTTCTTTTATCTTTTTCAAATTTGTGATTTAATAAGAAAAAGATTAACATTGGCAAGCCAAGAATTAAAACAAAAAAGTATGGTTGTATCCTAAGAAAATTAATCCAGTATAAATCCAGATTATTTTCAATATTGACAATATTTGTCGGAAAAAAGATTAGAGCAAACAAAGAAAACACGGTTAAAAGACCACCCATTTGAAGATTTATGGTTCTATTTTTAATCTTTAGATAGTGGTCCGCACCAATTACTCCCAGCATAAAAATTATAGGTAAGCCTATAGAAATATATCTAGAATAAACTGAGTTATTACTATTGTATATATGATTTGAGGTTATAAACGCAAGAAAAATAATTGATAATAACCCATATAAAATTAAAACTGAAAGATGTCTTTTTTTGCTTTCATCAAACTTTTTCCAATAAAAAATCAAAAAAATCGTAAATATCATAAAAACAATGTAAGACATTATAGTAAGATAAGAAATTTCATTAGCAAATACTGTAATAAATCTTAAAAGTTTATCTGAATTTGAAATAATTACTGAAAATTCATTAAGATAGTATGATACATTATATCCAAAGTTATTTGTTTTTCCAGCAAGTAAAATTAACTCAAGCACAATAATAAAAGGAATTGCAATATAACCATAAATTATAGATTTTAGGTTGAATTCTCTAAGCATCTTATAATAAAGTAGCAAAATCATCGCCAGAATCATAGCTAACCCTGTTGTTTTAATCGCTAATAAGGCAAAAACACTCAAGCATGAAATAAGATAAAGCAAAATGTGTGTTTTGTCAAAATTTTTAACGCTAAACATCTTTATTACAAGAAAACAAGATACAAGAAACATTAAATACATCGCATTTTCACTCAGGATTAGATATGTATGAACAGATAATACAGGAATTGTAGCGACCAATAAACTTGTAAAAAACGCAATTTTTCTGCTTACAAAATGTTTCATTATTAAAAAAACTGGTATCAATACAAGGGTTGACAATATTATATTAATAAAAATCATGCTGTAATATACATTTGACATGTTTTGACCAAAAATAAATGCCGGTGTTAAAAAATAAGAATATCCTGCAGGATATAGATGAGTTATTGGAATTTGGCTAGGAATATCTCCAAGTAATTGCAAATTTCCCGATACAATTTCTGAAGCAATTATTGCATATGAATGCTCGTCTGAAAAAAGTTTAGGCGTTTGGAAAATAAAAGATATTGACAATTTTAAAATAACTAGAATAATAAAAGAGTAAAAAATAAGCCAATTATATTTATCCCATTTTTTAAAAAACCTATATTTCTTAAGTACTCCTTTTTTATCAATAAACCATAAAGCAATAATAGTAATAATTAAAAAAATCAAAGTTACATAAGATAAGATTGATTCATCATCTCTAACAATTTGATCATTTTTTCCTTCTATATTAACTAATTTCATATCAATAGATTCTGAGTTGTTGTTATCAATAACCTTAAGATATGCTTTATACTGGCCAGGACTTTCATAAACATAATTAGTTGAGGCGCTGATATTTGAATTAAAATCATACAGACCATCTCCATTAAAATCCCAACTATAGGTGATTATTTCTCCGTCTGAATCGTAACCTGTGCCTTCAAAAAAAACCGTCTCTCCAACAGATGAACTTAAATCTTCTTTTGCATCACAAATGGGTTTTAGATTATAATCTACATTTTCTTTACTTTTGTTTATTTTGGTAAAATAAAAACCTGTATTTGTTAGATATTTTACAACGCCTGTCATTGCATAGTAACTATCATTGGTTTTTATTGCATCATAACAAAAAATATCATTGTTTTTTTTACTATAGTCTTTACTCCAACAAACAAACCCTTCATAATTTACATTAACAAGGTAAAAATTATTTGTAAAAAGATTTTTTTTATGTCCTCCAATTAAAAAACTATTGTTTTTATCCTGAGAAACAGTATAAGCCCTATCCTCTCCTTTACTCCCATAGGTTCTATTCCATAGCTCTGTTCCATTTTCATCTGTTTTTAAAAGCCAAAAATCGTAATCTCCAGCACCATATGAATTTGTTTCACCTGCAAGTGCAAATCCTTTATCAGATGTTTGAATCAGATCATAAAAACGTTCTCTATGAATTCCGCCAAAAGTTTTATTAAAAATCATATTTCCATTTTTATCGGTTTTAATTAACCAACCTTGTCTTATTGTATCATTATACGTTTCACCGGCAAGTGCAAATCCTCCATCTGAGGTTTTTATAACAGAATATACAAAATCATTACCAACCCCAGAATAATTTTTTGTCCATTTTAGATTACCTTCTGGATCAATTTTTATTAAAACAGCGTCGTAATACTTTGATTTATAAGGTTTGGAGTTTCCAGCAATAACAAACCCTTCATCCCCTAAATTAATTATATCAACTGCAATATCGCTTCCAATCCCTCCATATTGTTTATCCCATAATCCTTCACCGCTTAAATCAGTTTTAATCAATAGAAAATTTTTGTTTCTATTGCTCCCTTCAGCATAACCTGTTATGAGATAGCCATCTGAAGTTTTTTCAATTCCGTATGCTACCTCATCTTCAGCTCCGCCATAAACATAGTTCCAAACAACACTCTGGTTATTAGCTATTTTAACTAACCAAAAATCAAAGCCACCCGCACCAACAGAATTTGTATAACCAGCAATAACAAATCCTCCGTCATCTGCTAAAACTAATTTTTTTGCTGCATCGTTTTTATTTTTATTTAAAGTTATATCCCATAGTTTTTCTGATTCACTTGCAGCAACTAATGGATTTAAAACTAAAGAAAAAAATAAAATTATAAATAAAATATGAAAAATTTTAGATCTAACCAACACCTCCTTACACCAATTAAAGAATCTATGTAAAACTTATAAATACTTTGAAAAATCTTTATTTTATAAACAGAATTATATTGTGGCTCTTGCTAGAAAAAAGAAATTAATTTAAAGATTATACCTACAATAATCTGGAATTTCCTTAATGTCTGTAAGGTTTCCATTTTTTGATATAACTACTACCTCCGCCATACAGAACAATATTAAGATTTACTATTTAAAGTATTTCTAAAATAATTTATTGTCCTTATGTGAAACTCTAATTTCCCCTCAATGCATATAAACCTACCGATAAAGCTGATTAGAAATTATTTCCAATCGTTACAGAAAAAGACGACAGAGCCTCACAAAAAAGTATATTAATGGGAATAATTGTAATTAGAAATTGATGATGTAATGAATGAAAAAAGAAAATTGTTTGTAACATACTGCACAGGCAGAAAAACAGATGAAAAAGAAAATATTCCTGCTATACAGAGATATAAATCTGAAAGAATCAGGTGGGTGTATGCTGAGGCACTTAAGGAGAAAGCCGATTTTGCAATATTATCTGGAATATTTGGTTTAATACCGCCAGAAAGAAAAATACCGAAATATGACTATTGTCTTCAGAAAGATGATACCGACAGAGTAAAAGAAACAAATAAAAAGTATATAAAAGATAATATGGGAAAAAATGAAATTGAAATTGTTTATTTTACCAAAAGCCCATTATTGGACAAAGAATCGGTCAATTATTACGATTCATTAAAAAAAGCTATCGATGCATTAAAGGATGAGGATAAAAAAATTGCTTTTTCAATACGGCTATTGAAAATCTATGAAGCATTTTCTATTGATGAGGGAGAATTTAAAGAACTCATCGATAAAGCAAATGAAGGTTATCCTTGAAAGTTAAATAGATATTCAATTTTATTGGCTAATTAGCACCTTCAATATAAACCTGTTGAAAAAGCAAATTAGAAACCGTTCGGAGATTTCACTGGAATTTTTGCGAGTCTGCGAGAGATTATATATTTCCTTTGACTCAAAGACATCTCTTCATAGAGGATGAAATTACAATAATTGTATCTTCTTCAGAAGAAGATTTTACATCAAACTTTCTCGATTTTGCTCCACTCCAATCGCCAACCCCAAACCCAATCTTCACCGTACACTCCGGTAACAATAACATGGTCACCATTATGTATTCCTGAATATTTCATCTGTTCTTCAGTAGGTGTTCCTTTTACAAATATCCAACCCAAATTAATATAATTTGTCCCTCCAGCATTATACAAATCATACATAATATACATATCAGAACCGTTCAATGTAAACCCTGTATCTGTTTTGATATAGCCTTCAACTTTTACCTATTTTAATTGTATTGAAAATTAAAAACTAGGTGGTATATCATCATTACTAATCATTGAGAATTTGCAATCATCGCATATTTCGTCTGGATTACTTGTTGTGTTTACATCACATATTTTACATATGGGTAATTCTTCATCTTCACTTTTTTCATCTGTATAATCTTCATCTTGGTCGTTTTCAAAAGTGCTACATCTTTTAATCATTTCCTCTAATTTATTCCTATTCCAAAGTTCGACATCATTACTTTTTGCAAGATTAAGTGCTTGTCTTGTAAAGTAACTTGTTGTTATTACCATTGTTTTATCACATTTATAATGATTTTTTGATGCTACAACTTCTTGAATTGCTTTATTCCCTACCGAGCCTGAGTAACATTTTGCTTGAACGGCAATTCTTTCTCCGAATCTTTCAACTATTAAATCTGCCCCCTGGTCGCCACTTAACTTGGTACTTATAACTTTATATCCCATTTTTTTGAATAAATCACCTAAAAACGATTCAAATTCATAGCCATCTAATAAATCAAGATTAATTTTTTTAGCGGGTTCTCCTCCTCTTAATGATTGTTCAAAGCGTTCAAGTTCGAGCTTTTTCTTTCCCTTATCCACTAATGAAGTAACCTCTGAGATTTCACTTTGATAGCCCATTTCATTTAATATTTCAGTTAAATATAAAATTTTATTCGCATAATCTTCTCCAAAGTGTTTCAAAAATGCATTAATAAAATCTTCTTTGTTTTTAGGTTTCTCGGAGGTAAGTATATTTTTAAATTTCTTATACTCTTTTTGATTATTTAGTTGAGTAACATCTACAATAGCTTCATATAAAACATTAAGTAAAATTTTCCCATCAACATAAAGTTCATATTTGACTTTCAATAAATCCACCATTTTTTCAAATGATTCTTGTAAACTCTCAAAATTTTCATATTCAAAATCTTCTCTATTAAATTGAAATAAAGGTTTTTTATCATCTAGATTCCTCGAATATAATTTCTCGTTAAATAGCGCATCCGGTATTCCATCAACCAGATATTCTTGAGCCAAGTTTTGTCCAATGCACTTTAGAATTTTTTGATATTTTTCAGCAAAGCTAACAACAACCTCCCACACTCCTTTTTTCTTAATTTCTTCAATAAATTCTTCCTTTCCTAATCGTTTATTATGCATATTATTAATTATTTTTCTAACAATATTTTCAACTTCATCATATTGATAATCTAAATTATATTTATTAAATAAAAAACTTATATCTCTAAAATTATATTCTCCCCATTTCCATAGGTCTATACTATACATTATAAGTTCTGCTGATGCTTTATTAATTTTTTCACTTTTTATGCTTTGTGTCATTATTTTTTTGAAGACATAGTCAATTGCATCCTTTTGGGA
>CAZUBH010000004.1:0-148514 GCA_964618505.1 uncultured Thermoplasmatales archaeon
AAAAAATTTATACCAAATATTCAAAAGTCCTAAAAGTTAGGTGTCTGACTATAAATTTAAACACATTTGTGAAAATAATCGTAAGAAATCATATAAAATATGAAAAAAGGATAAATAATCATTAAATATAAGAAAATATATACCTATTGATGAAAAAAGAACAAGCGAAGGAGCGTGTTAGTATTAACATAGATGAAAGCTCACTCAAGTGGATTCAAGACCAAATAAATAAAGGAGAATTTGATAACCAATCTTCTGCAATAAGAAAATGCATTTCTATAGCAAAAAGAGTTTACGATCAAGCTAATCCAGAAGAAATAGTTAAATTTGTTCATGGGAAATAATATTCTTTGAATACTTTTATAAGTTAATGAATAATTTCTAATCATAAAATACGAGAGGAGGAAAATATTATGGCAATGCATTGTCATGTATGCGGTAAAAAACTCAATATTTTTTCTGATTATACACAAATTGTAGTCAATGGAGAAAAAAAGGAAATCTGTACGCCCTGTAATCGGTTACGGGAGAAAAAAGAGATTAAACACTTATCAAAAACGGAAAAAGGAAGAGAAGAAGTCGCTCGTAGAAGCGCACTATATGTAACTACTGGATTTTTAGAAATAATCGTTGGTATATCTATTTTATATTTTTTCCCAACTATACTGCCGTTAGCATTCCTTATCCTTGTTGGTTTTGGAATCTACAGCATTTACAAAGGCTTCTCCTTTAAAAAGATAGCAAATAAAACAAAACAACAGCCAGATAGTGAGCAAGATAAAGATGAAAAAATAGAAGTCACCAAGGACGAAATCAAAAAAATACGGAAAGGGCATAAACGGCTTTCACGATTTTATTTATTAATACTACTTTTTTGGATCATTGTTATTCTTGTAGGAATTATCTTAATTTATTTTTTCAAATAAATCTATATCATGTACAAAGCCAATATAGAGATAGACTTTTTACACAGAATCCTTACTTTTTACACAAGTAGCACTATTTACACAAAGCCTTTAAACAGTAGTTCCGAAGGTGGTTAAAAACAGGAGTAAAATCTCTATTATTTGACAAATTTAGATTAGATTATAAGGAGAAAATGTGTTTTTCTATCTGTTAGAGGGTAAAATTACAAGATTTTACCTTAAAAATTAGAAAATGGATCTGTTTTAAACTAAGAGAAAAGAGAATAAAGAATAGATTTAAACAGTCATGTTATCCTCCCGGATCTATTGTATAAAGTATAGTTCCAAAGTATTTTGAAGTTATCAAATGGTCTTGTTTTACCTCTCCAAAAAGAGCAAGCCATATCAAAATATCTGCAAGTAACCAAAGGTTATACAATAGAACTGAAAATAAAAAATAGAATATTCTAATCAAGTAATTCTTAGATGTTGTCTTGGGTAAAAATGAATGTTTTTTGACTTTGTAACTTGTCTCAATGCCCCATCTTTTACCATAAAGTAAGAATAGTCTTGTTGCCAGATCAACATCATTCTCATTAAATTTTTCATTAGTAGCAAAAGCACGTTTGTTTCCCTCATCATCTTCAACGATTACCACATTGAAAGTGCAACTTTCCATCTCATAATCATTGATCACTGTTGGCGAGGGCATTATATCAAGTATTTTCTTAATCCTTGAATTAGCAGTACAAGGCATAAGAAATTTTAGTCTAAATTGTTTAATTGTGTTTATCGATGTTGAATCAAAGAATCCACGATCAACATAAACTCGTTTGATTTTAATTCGTTTTAATGCATATGTAAAAAGTTGTTTCAGAATCTTTTCTTTAGTATCAAAAGGCCCTACAGGCAGAGCAAGTAATGTAAATCTTTTACCAGATTCAACTATGTTGATAGTCGCAAACTTGTAGCATTTTGTTGTCCCTCTATCAGGTTTTTTACCAACAACCATTGGAGCGCTTCTATCTCCATAGAAATACCATTCTGTATAATCTATTGCCACATCATACGATTTTCTAAGATCAATAACATTAGTCTGTTTGGTCATCTCCCATAGAATTTCAAAAAGTGTGAGATACATTTTTTGAATTTCTCTTAAATCATTATGGTTCTTTATATGATAGAGTAGTGTATCTGAGTTTGGGCTTTTTTCTCCTTTGATTTCTCTAAATGTTTTGCTACCGTTTTCTGCAAAGTCTCTTGTCATTCCCATATGTATCATGAGATCAATGAATTGTTTCTTCTTGTAAATCGTATTATTGTTTAGTTTGAAATCCATAAAAGGTGAGAATCGTTTTTTGACAAGTTGACAGATCTCTCTTGTTTTCTTATCTCTAATATAGTATTGATTTCTTGTCTTAGTCTGTTTTTTTATTTTCTTTGGTTTTAGAGATATTATATCAAGTGTTATTCCAAATTTATATGTTATTTCCTCTATTTTATCTATGATAAAATCAAGTAATTCTTTAGTTTCATTGTCAAGTATGTGGTTTTGGAAGTATCCTACTTGTCTTCTATTAGGTAGTTCTTTGAATCCAAGTTGTATTGCTTCATTTAGATGTGTTTGGAGATGTTGTCTTGTTTGTGTTATGAATCTGAATTTTTTTAGTCTTTGATATAGGATGAATCTTATAAGCGATTCGTAGGAAAATTTAATCTTTCTATAATCTTGGTGTTTTATTATTGAGATATCAAGTTTTTCTATGAAATCTGCTATGCAGATGTTTTTTTCTTTGTTGAATAGTTCGAATGTGTTATATATCTCCTTTTCACTTTTTGTTATGGAGATGTTTTGTTTGCTTGGCTGCATACAGATTTCTCCAAGCCAAGGGTGAGCTGCCAAAACTTTCCCTTGGCAAACAATTATTATGTATATACACTTTTACACATAAGTGTATTAATTATATATTTATAAATATTGTGGTTAAGTGTATAAGTGGAAAAATTTAAATCATTATGAAAGCATTCAGTTTTTGATTAATATGGGCAGAATAGACGTAATATTACCAGATGACCTCGAAGAAAAATTCAGAAAAAAAGTATTTGAAAAATATGGGATGAAAAGAGGAAACATTACCAGTGCTATTCAAGAAGCAATTGAAGAATGGATTAATAAAAAATAAGAGTTAAAATAATCCTTAGGGAAAATATAACTTTGTAATCATTTTATGTTTTTTAATATCATTGCAGTCATTTTTCTTTGCTTATAATTGCTTATAACCCCTTCACCATGTTTCTCTTATGAAAATAACTTGATATTAATAAGAAAACACAACTAAAAAGGATTAACGCAAGAATGTCTAATGCTACAGGTAACACCGATACACCATCTAAACCTGCATGAAATAAATCCACAAGGTAAGTAAGAGGAGAAAAATATGAAAGAGTTCTACCTATCTCTGGTAGATCTTGCAAAGGAATAAAAATACCACTGATAAAAATCAATGGAAAGCGTATCAAACTGGAAAACATCATAATATGGGAAGGCGAACGAACCGAAGGAGATGCTAAAGCTACACCTAATGATGCAAAACACAATGTACCTAAAACCAAAGAAGCCAGTATTATAACTATATTATTTATTGGAAAATTCAATAAAATACCAGCAATTAGTATGACTGGGCAAGTAATTATAATACCATAGATTGCTCCTGCCATAACATCTCCTAAAATAATTGTATGAATACTTACGGGATAGGAAAGTAATCGTTCATATGTACCTGCTTGTTTTTCCCAAGGAGTAATCAATGGGCCTACTGATGAAGAAGTAAAAAACAATGCCATAGCAATAAAACCTGGGAAGAAGAGAGATATATCAATAGCTCTTCCCATGTAAAAAGAGGTGAACATAAACAAAGGAAACAAGAGTCCGAAAATAATCACTGGTGCTTTTTTATAATAGATTTTCATGTTTTTCTCTGCAGTGACAAAAACTCCACGTAAAAAATCTATTATGCTCATGTTTCTCCCTCTGTGAGTCTAACAAATGCTTCTTCAAGACTTGGACCACTTGTTGCAAGTGAAACAATTCTCAAATCTTGTTTTTCTGCGAGAGATACAATATCTTTGACTACTTTATCAGGGTCATTTGTATAAAGAACCCATTTGTCTCCATTAAGTTCAGTTTTTACAATCCATTCAGATTTAAATACATCTTTTTTTACTTTTTTATCAAAAGAAACCTCTAGTGACTGTGTTTTATCAAAAGTATTTTTAAGTTTCTCGGGTCTATCCAAGGCAACAATCTTACCTTTGTTAATGATGCATACCCTCTGGCATAATTTATTTGCTTCTTCGATATTGTGCGTTGTCAAAAAAATTGTGCTACCCTTTTTGTTCATAGTGCTTATCGTTTCAATAATGAGTCTTCTGCTTTGAACATCGAGGCCTTCCGTTGGCTCATCTAAAAAAAGAATCTTTGGCTCATGAATAATAGCACAAGCTATGCTGACACGTTGTTTCATTCCTTTTGAAAAAGTACGTACAGAGTCGTTTCTTCTTTCATATAATTCAAGAATGGAGAGAAGGTCATTTGCTTTTTCCTCTAAAACTTTTTTTGAAAGTCCATAATATTTCCCAGCAAGAATTAGATTTTGTTTGGCCGTGAGATCAACATAAACATTTCCCATCTCAGGTATAACACCCATCATCATTTTTGCATCAATTGGGTTATTTTTCATATCTATATTTTTAATTGTAACATTTCCTGAATCGGGTGAAAGGATACCGGTGAGTAAACGAATTGTCGTGGTTTTTCCAGCGCCATTAGGGCCAAGAAAGCCAAAAACCTCCCCTTCTTCTACATCAAAACTGACACGTTCTACTGCTGTAACAGATCCAAATTTTTTTACTAAGTTCTCTGCTTTAATTGCAACCATAAACTTAATCGCGCTCCTTATGAGATGATTCAATTTGGATGGCCATAATTTTAACACCGCTTTGAGTCATAATGGATAAAGTCGCAGGCTTAGTAATGAGACATTGATCTTCTTTTACAGTTTTTTGTTCTTTGTCAATTGTTACTTGAGTCATCCCCTCGACAATATAAAAAATAACACTGGATTTCATTTCACACTGAGGCATATTACCATTTGGTGGAAGCTTGATAATTCTGACTTTAAAAGTATCCTTGGAGTAAAGAATATTTTTATCTCTCTCAGTATAGGGGTAGGCTTTTATTTTGTTAAAATCAAACACTTCCATCGCGTTTCCCTTCTTTTTCATCTAAAAGGTTGATTTCAATCTTTTTTGTTTTTAATTTCCAGATTTTTTCAGGTGCACCACCGCCTTCTTCTTTGTATTCAGCGACTTCAATAATTCCTGCTTTTTTAAGCTCCGCTAGATGATAATAGAGACCTGATGAGGTGATATTTTCGTTGTTTTTAAGAAGAAAATCATTGATTTCTTTTGTACTCTTTTTTCCTTCTCCAATAAATCGTATGATTATCCATCTTGTAGGACAGTGAAGAGCACTGACATATTTCTTGAGTGGATTAGGTTGACAGTTACAATCACACATAAAATTCACCATAATATTATAGTATCACACTGTAATATTACAATAATATTTAAAAGTTTCTTTTCTTCAAAACCAAATAGAACCCAATTGAAAACAAGATTAAAACAAGTTCAAAACCAGGGGTTGAGTTATTACCAGGATTATTCTCAGGAGGATTGTTCTGTTCAGCAATGCTCAGGTTGACATATGTCGTTTCAGAAGTGAACCATGTCTCATTTGATTTGATAGCAATATTATATTTAAACTGCGTTGCCTGTTTATGGAGTAACGTAATCGATGTCTGATAGACGCCGTTGATTATGTTCATTGATTCATTCCACTTATCAACAAAACACATATCTTCTTGGCATTCCTGGAGAATGAACCTCACATCCTCAATATTCGTCGTATTATCGATTGTTACCGTGAAGGTGATAGTTGAAAGCGGAGTAGGTTCCGTAGGTTCAATGTTGATATCGATAATGGTTGGATCAGCGGTAACACTTATTGAAGATAATAAAACACCAAAAAATACGACACTACTGTACACATATTTTATAGAATGTACCATCTTCATTATACCTCCAGATCTCTATGATATTTTTTCCATATCTTATCTTCCGCATCAGACTATTTTTTAGTATTTACCAGAAGTTTATACCCCAAAATCGAATGGCCATAATAATTCCAATAGCAACAATTATCATTCCAAATATTCTTTGCATCCATTTACCAGCTGTTACATATTTATTTCCAAGTTTACCGCGAACGGTATTAGTAACAGCGCATAGAGGAATAATCGGTACTCCATGACCAAGCCCGAATACAAATAACAGTAAACCACCCATAAGGATAGAAAAATCCTGAGCAAGGATAAGAATAAAAACAGGCATCATCAAACCCAGTGCGCAAGGTGCCCATCCAACAGCGAACAATATGCCCAGGAAGAATGCACCGAGATAAATAGATTTTTTACTCAGCTTAAAAAACATTTTTTGTCCTTTTTCCATTACCTGAGAACCTGATTCTTTTTGTCTTTGTAATTTGATAAGTTCCTTTAATGGTTTGAAAACATTCACACCCAGGATGATAAGGATGATGCCTGCTATGAGGAAAAACAAAGCGGATGCTTCAACAAAGAATCCTATAGATGAAAGAATCAAACCAAAAACAAAAAACACCAGTGCCATTCCTAAGGTAAACACAACACCAACCCAGATGCCTTGCAACGAAAATCTTTTCGCACTTTTTTCAGAGCCTTGTTGTAGGGAACCAACATAGGAAATCATCGCAATCAATAAAGCAAGAGAGCAAGGAGTTACCGCAGTGAGAATACCCAGAGCAAAAATTCCAATAAATGTGATGCTTTCATCATAAATCTGTCCTTGGAACCCTTCCCATGTTCCTTCAATTATTTTCTGCACATCCTGGGTGAGAGATTCAGCACTCTGTATCCCATCAATCGGTCCTTTCCCCATACAGTATATATGATATACACCAACAATACTTTGGTTCATATCAATGAGCACAAGACCAGGGTTAGAAAATGCTCCATCAACTGTCCAATACTTTTGATAGAGATTTGCGATTGGAAATGGATTGAAATCCTCAACCCAGTGCCAACTCACGTTCACATTAAAATCTCGTTCTGCCATCTCCTTACCAGTCACTGAAAAGGGGTTTTTTCTGATGTTAATGGTGATAACAGTAACATTCTGATTAGAATCAGAAAGTTTTTTAAGTTCAACAATCTGACCTTTCATTTCCTTGAGACATTCGATGCACACGGGCTCTTCCACCTGTGTGAAATGCAGAATAACAACATTTCCATTATAATCGCTTAAAGAAAATTCCTGGCCTTTTTCATCTACAGCAGTGAAATCAGGTGCAGAGATGATCTCAGTAGTTTCAGCGTGCAATATTGGGACAAGTGATAGTATAGCAATTACTATCAAGGTTAATAAAAAAAGACTTTGAATTTTATATTTCATACTATTAGTCTCCACTATTTATATGATGATAGTACATTGCGTCTTTCATCCAATCCTCAATCTCAGATTCTTCCATGTCACCTTCCCAGGCATGCCATGCATGTTCTATATTACCATCTTTTTCAATCAATGTAATAATAACAGTTAATGCTATATAATGAGGATCTCCATTTGGATCATATCGTAATGAGTCGTATCCTTTTGTTTCTAAATCCCCTCCTTGATCAATATCTAAATCGTAAAAAACCAAATTATCATGTTCGTATTTCTCTGCTAAAGCAATAACCCTGTCTGCTTGGGGTGCACAATAGGTACAGTACATTCTATGAACAACAAAAACAACACATCCATTTTGAAGCGAATCAATCACCCATTGAGGATGAGTAATAGAGCCTTCAATAGGATGATCTATCCAAAAACCATTATCGCCTGTGCCTAGAGAATGCACTGGCGTGTAATCATCAAGCCATGCTCCAGTGTTTTGATTATTGTTATTATCATCTGGAATACTGTTATTATTTGACTCATCAGAAGGGCCAGATAAAACAAAAAAAGCAGCAGCAACAATAACTACAAATATTATCAAAATAACTGCAATTGTTCCAAAGGAAAAATTCATCGGTTTTTTCTGTTTTTTTCCTTTTTTAGGTAAAACCTTAATAGATGATTCATCAACATCCTCTATTTTTTTATCATGCACATGTTTTAAATGTGCTTCAATATTTTCTTTTTTAAGTTTTGTTTTACATTCAGGGCAAACAACCCATATATCCTCGTTTTTTTGTTTATTCATTACCTAATCACCTCAGTTTTTTCAAGAGAAGACATCGCTTTACAAAGCCCTTTTAAATTATCAACAACACTTTCTAGTTTCTCATAGGGAATTCCAACATACATCTCATCATCAGCAAGTTTCCCTGCAGAACGACACCCATAACAACCAACACTAAAATTCACCATATTTTTTAAAATAGGTACCACAGTGACATCTCCACAGGATGCCTGCATACCAGCAAAATTAGCTGTAATCCTTGGGCCACCACTGCTATACAACAATGAGTTTGCAACCCACATCGCCTGCTTCGGCTGAACAGTTAAAACCACAACATCAGGTTCAACAGGTGTTTTATCCAATGGTGCAACAAAAGTACCTTTCACTGTTTTGACAGGGATTTTTGGTATTTCATCCATAATTCGTGCTGCTACTTGTTCATTAACAGCCAATCCATGCATATACGGGATTTTACCATTTCTAACTTTTTCAGGTAACTCTTCAATTCCCAACGCGGCTTTTGCAGCAGCACAAGCATGTTTACCACCTGGAAGATAAAAAATGCTTCCATATGCAGCCATATTGATTGATACACAATGCCTCACTGGAAAATCAAGAACACTAATTCCATCAGGAATTTCCTTATCACTTTTTATTAATTTTATTGCAACAGGATTTTTCGTAATATTTAGAATATCCTTCAAAGTTTTAGAAAGTTCTACATATTCATCTTTAACTTCGATATCAACTGATGCATATTTTTTATAGTCTTTTTTTAACTCAATATTTATTGCCTGAGTTGGGCATTGATCTTCACAAACACCACAAAAACTACATTTATTTATATCAGTGATTTTTGGTCGTTTATTCTCGAAGACAAATACATTGTTTGGGCAAATCTCCACACATTTTTTGCAACCAATACAACTGTCGTAATTGATATCAAACTTCATAAATATATTATCCTCATTTTATTTTTTTAGTTTGTCTATAACTATATCTGTAACACAAATACAATTATCTTCAGCCATGAAACATCAACTTTCTACTTTGGACAGCATTGAACATTATCCTTCATTAAATCCTTATAATCCTCAAGAACATCATGCACCCAGCAGTCATCATTACCTGCACTCTCACGAAACACAAGTGCCATAATACATGCAAGTTCTTTGAGTGTTGCACCAGCTTCAAGAGCACCTTTGAAATGTTTACGAACACAAGGAGCACTGCGGCCCTTTATAGCCATTGCAAAACAAATGAACTGATAGGTTTTTTCATCAATCAAACGTTTCTGTTTATACATTTCATCGATTTTATCAAATTCTTTGGAAAACTCTGGGAACCATTCCTCAAGTATTCTCATAGATATATCATCTCCTTATTTCAACAAGTTCTTGATTTCATCAGCACTTGGGATGTGACCTACGATTTTCACTTCTCCGTCTACAACAACTGCAGGTGTCATCATAACACCACGATTCACAATTTCCTGCAAATCCTCAATCTTGACAATTTCTACATCTGCTTTAAGTTCATCAACAACCTGCTTTACAATTTTCTCAGTTGCCTTACATTTCGGACAACCTGTGCCTAATATCTCTATCTTCATATCTAAACCTCCTAATCTTATTCTTAATCTATTTTATCAATCAATTTTTTAATATCATTTAATATTTGATCTATTTTTTCCTCACTTTTAAGATTTTTATTCTTTTTAATGTTAAATTTCTCAGTTATCACAACTTCCTCATTGATAGGAATATCTGCGCTTTCAAGAGACTTCGTAGCACATCTAACTGGACATCCATTAAGCGCGATATAACCATCGCTGCTCTTTCCATTCTTAATGATACCTTCAATACCTAAAGGAAGACCAAGTGCACAAACAAAATCAACATTATCCAATTGATCAAAAAGTTCTACAACTGCTTTAGTAGAAAGCATTCCAACATTACATGCTCCTGAGCAAGGTAATATACCTATTCGTTTCAAATTAATCACCCACCATTTTCCTTTAATTTCTTCGATACAAATTCAAACATACCTTTATCACCTGACATGCTAATACGATTAGCAAACTCAACAACCTCATTTATATCATCTATAGCAACACCAAGTTTTTTTGCTTGTTTAAAATGATAAAGAAAACAAGGTCGACAATGACCAGCAACAGAAGCAGCAATACCTATCAACTCCATAGTTTTTTCATCCATAATCACATCACCTCATTAATCAATTTTTTAACATTACCTTCAATTAGATCTCTAATCTTTCTATAAACATCAATATCTTTTCCTTTCGGATCTTTCACATCCCATTCAATAGTCTTATTTTTAGGAGTTATAGGACAGCCATCTATACAGCCCATTGTAACAATATAATCAAACTCATTATTCATTTCAAAAGTCAATTGTTTTGGTTTATTATTCCCAATGTCAACTCCAACCTCTTTCATAACCTTAACAGCCACCGGATCAACATTTTTAGCAGGTTGAGTTCCAGCACTATCGGCCATGGATTCCTTTGTAAAACTATTGAAAAAACCTTTTGCCATCTGACTACGACAACTGTTTTCAACACAGACAAACAATACCTTTTTCATAACTACTTCATCCTGCAATCATACCATAAACAAAACCAACAATTGTAGCAACAAGTATCACTAAAGCAAAATATACAAATGCTTTTTTCTTACCCATGACCTTTGTAATAACCACCATATTGGGAAGACTCAAAGAAGGACCCGCAAGCAACAATGCAAGCGCAGGACCACCACCCATTAAACCAACATTATAACCGAATAAATCACCAACGATAGCAACCTCCAAAAGAGTGGGCATATACAAAATAGCACCAATGACTGATGCAAAGAAACATGAAAAAATATCATTACCACCAATATAGGGAGCAACAGCTACACCAACAGCATTAGCTGGATCTGCACCAGGGATTAAATATGCTGCAATTCCACCAATTATTCCAACAATAAAAACACCAACAAGTAAGATAGGAAATATTTTTTTCGTCAAATTCCAAGTTTCTCTACCCCACTCTTTAACCTCACTACGTGTATAATAAAAAATAAGAAGACCTGAGACCAACAATGTTAAAATATAAACAATTGCAAGTTTTGGAACCCAAGGAATATAACTACTACTTGCTGCACCAATAACCAAAATTAATACAAGAGAAACAAAAAACAAAAGCGAGATCCAAAGAGGACGTTTACTGTCTTCTTCTCCTGTTTGACCCGCAAACATACTATTAGCATCTTTTTTCTTCTCGGATTCTTCTTTTCTAAAGATAAAAGCCATTAAAAGGCCGATAACCACTGCCATAAGAACAGCAGATACGGCTCTTGCAAGACCAATATCATAACCAAGGACTTGGGCAGTAAGCACTATTGCAAGAACATTAATTGCTGGACCCGAAAAAAGAAAAGCAGAAGCAGGACCAATACCAGCACCACGCTTATAAATACCAGTAAACAATGGAAGAACCGTACAACTACAAACGGCAAGAATAGCACCAGAAACAGATGCAACTGTATATGAAATATATTTTTTAGTATGTGCACCAAAATATTTCAAAATACCTTGTTTAGAAACAAAAACAGCAATAGCACCAGCGATAAAAAAAGCTGGAACAAGACACGTTAGAACATGTGCAGAAAGATATTCAAGAAGCATTTCAAAGCCTGCAATAATTATATCAATCGGGCTCATTTTTTCATACTCCTTACCATGTTAATAATTTCAAAAATTTTTTTATTAGAAGATTTAATTAAAACATTTGTTTTATCTCTGTGTTCAGAGATTAAACCAGCGTTTTTTAGAATTTTTATATGATGCGAAACATTCGGTTGAGATGACCCGGCTATTGGAATTATTTCACAGATACATCTAGGTTTATTTTTTATTGAATCAAGAATTCTTAATCTTGTTGAATTACCTAATGCCTTAAAGACATCAACCTCATTCATCAAATAAGTATAAATATATTCAAATATTTAAATATTGTCATATTCCTATGTTTTAAAAAATACGTTTCACCTCATCGATAATATTATAAATTTCTTCATTTGAAATTCTTATCATAATCCTTGTCCCATCCTTACGCTCATCAACAATACCAGCATTCTTCAAAACCTTCAAATGCTGAGAAACATTCGGCTGAGACTTACCAGTATAAGGAATAATTTCACATATGCACTTCTCACCATCTCTAACACACTCAAGAATTTTCAAACGAGTAGGATCTGCTAGCGCTTTAAAGACATCAACCTCATTCATCAAAGTTTGATAAGAATATTCTTATGTTTAAATATTGCTGTAAAAATGCAGGGAAACGGAGGGGCTTGAACACAATTTTGCCGGTGGAAAAAATAATACTTTCGGCTGTTGAAAGAATTAATCAAACGAAACAATAACTTCACTTAATTTTGAATTAGTTGGCAAAAAATATCATTTCAAGTAAATAATTTAGTACATTCGGGTTTTTTAGATTTTTAACTGTAAATATTATAATTTACTTCCCCTTAATCTAATGGTTATGAAAAGTATAAAATTCTTAAATCGCTTTTCTTATTTTTCTACAGAATAAAGTAAACGAGTTGAAGATAAGTGCTGTAGTGAACTCTTAGTAAGTACTAATTCTCCATGTTTTATTCCTTTTAATGCTTTAATGTTATCTGCTAATTTTTGTATATTTTTTGCTTTTCCCTTTAAAACTAATACTTCTAAGCAATTGTTATGATCTATATGCACATGTGTAGTTGTTAGTATTTCGCTAGTATGATCATGCTGTAGATCTAGTAATTTATTTGTTAAAGCCCCTACATGGTGGTCGTATATCATTGTAAGAGTTCCTATTGCTCTTGATTCAGGATCTGTTGTTTCTTGGGTTATCAGATTTTTTCTTATTAAATCCCTTATTGCTTCTGATCGGTTTGCATATCCTTCTTTTTTGATTATTTTATCAAATTTTTTTAACAGATCTGGTTCGATACTTACTCCAAATCTTATAATTTTTTCCACCATAGTAGCACATTTTATATATAAACATAGCACGAATTTAAAGCTTTTGTTACCGAAATTTTTAATATCCATATCTCTCTGTCAAAAGCATCATATTCGATATGAGGTTTTCTTTTCTGAGGAAGTAAGTTAACAGATAAGTAACCACCCTATTATCTTACTTTTTCTCAGCAACCAGCATGAAAAAATCATTATCATCTCTTTCAAAAATGACTTTTAGTCCAGCAGCTTCAATCATATTTTTTAGAACCAAAATAGACGGAAGAATATCCATTGATATTTCATCTCCCGATTTCATGTGTGTATTATTTATTTCGTCTCTAGAGTTTGAATGAGCGGCAACGAGCTTCCCCTGATGCTTTAACGTTTTTTTTAAAATTGAAATGGCCGTATTTTTATCATTAAAATGGGGGAAGCAGGAATAACACATCACAATATCGAACTGATAAGAATAATTTAAATCATACACATCAGAGAGAACAAATTCAACTTGCGGATACTTTTCATGGGGAAATTTGGATGATGCAACTTCAATCATTTTTTCTGAGAAATCAATAGCCATGATTGATCCGGACGTAAGATATCTCAGATAAAATGGTATTAAAATTCCTGTACCTGTGCCAACATCAAGAATTTTTTCACTACCTCTCAAATTTAATTGTGAAAGAATATATTCAATTTTATCAGCATCATGTTTGGTAATTTTGTCCCATTCATACGCCCTTTGGTTAAAAAACTCTTTTTGCGTACAATCCTTTTGATCATTGCAATCTTTTTTATAGCAATTCATAGTATCACACTGTGTTTTTTATTCAAGAGGAAGAACCATGGGTGTCCCTTTAACCTCTTCGACTATTACTTCAATCTCATAAACTTCTTTGATGATTTCAGGAGTTATGATTTCCTTGCCACCTGTTGCAATAAATTCACCATTTTTCATAAGAACAAATTTATTTGAATATCTGATGGCCTGATTTAAGTCATGAACTGCCATAATGGCAGCCATATCGTTTATCTTAACGATCTTTTGTATTATACTCATGATGACATGCTGGTTTTTTAAATCAAGATTACTTGTCGGCTCATCAAGAATTATTACTTTAGGCCCCTGAACAAGCGCTCTTGCAATTTGCACCATTTGATATTCTCCACCGCTGATTTCATTAATCTTTCTTAAAGATAAATTTTCAAGTCCCAATAAATCAATAACCTTTCCAGTAATTTTTATATCCCTCTCAGAAGCATCCCATCTAATATGGGGTTTTCTCCCAAGAAGAATTGAATCAAAAACAGTCATTCCTGAGATAGATCCTCTCTGGGGAACATATCCTATTTTCTTTGCTAATTCTCTTCTAGAATAGGATTCAACAGGCATGTCATCAAGCATAATTGTACCCTTTCGATGGTTCAATACCCGGTTTAGACATTTAAGAAGGGTTGTTTTTCCAACACCATTAGGACCTAGAATGGTTAAAACATCTCCTTTATTGACAGAAAATGATATGTCCTTTATAGTGGATGTGCGTTGATATCCAAACTCAACTTCTTTAACATCAAATATCATTTACGTGGCCTCCTGATTAGAAGGAAAATAAACAATGGACCACCAAGCAAGGATGTTAAAATACCAACTGGTAGAACTACTGGGGCTAGTATTGTTTTGGCAGCAGTGTCTGATAGTAAAAGAATAATACTTCCAATAATAATGGATGCGGGAATAAGATAACGGTGATCTCCACCAATAATCATTCTAGAAATATGAGGACCGAGAAGTCCGATAAATGCAATAATTCCAAAAAATGAAACTATTATTGAACATAATAATGATGACAATATCATTCCCATAATCCTTATTTTTTCAGGGTTTATTCCTAGACCTCTAGCTGTTTCTTCATTAGCGTCCATAGCATTGTAGTTCCATCTGTTGTAAATGAAATAGGTTGCTACAGGAATTAGAATAAGAAATATAATAGCATTCCATCTCCAGTTAGCCCTGCCAAGATCTCCAAATGACCATGTAATCATGTTAGCCAGTTGAATACTGTCTGCCATATATTGCATGAGCATCAAGCCTGATGAAAAAATAGCGTTCATAGCTATTCCTGCAAGAACCATGGATTCTGCTGCCACGGAGGTAATCTTTGTCAATAAAAGTATAACACCTGTGGCTAGCATACTAAATATAAAAGCACTCAGTGTCACAATGTATGGATTATTAATAACCATAAACGATGAGGACACACTTGTTCCCACTTGTAAAAACAATATAGCAAATGATGCCCCAAAAGCAGCTGCACTAGAAAGCCCCAATGTGTATGGAGAGGCTAAATGATTTTTTAGTATACCTTGCATAACCACTCCTGATACTGCAAGTCCAGCACCAGCAGATATTGCTCCTAGTATACGTACTAGTCTAATATCCCAGATTACCCGCCCCATTCCTGTTCTTTCAAATCTGAAAAGATATGAAAGCACATCTTCAAAGGAAACATTCAAAGCTCCAGTGTTTAATGCTATGATTATCGAAGCTATAAGTAAGAATAAAGAAAAAACAAGAAAAACTTTTTTGAACTTGACAAAACCCTTATAGTTAAGAATTGTAGGGGAATCTGTTGAAGTATCATCTTCGTATATATCCTTTAATTTTTTTTGAAATTCTTTGCCATCTGTACAACTCATGTATTTTCTTAAGCTCCCCTTCAGTCAATTGTCTTTATCCTATATAGAAGAAACGTATTATTATATTGAATCATACTCTAGCATGCAGTAAACTGGCAGGAAGTGATAATATATTTCTCTTAGTCTTGCCACCAGTCCACTTTTGAAAGTCCAGGTCCGTTCATTTTTTCAATTGTATCATCGTAATCTAGATTTTTCTGAAAGAAAAGAAGCCAAACATCTTCTGCTTTATCTTCAATATTGATATCTATATATAATTCTGGATATGCAATTGATCCAACATAATACATGTTTATAACTTGGTTTTCCCAATTGGTTCCGTAATTTTTGTAGACAAGAGTGGTGTAAACAGACTGATTATCAAATGCTTTGATATTTTCGTCTAAAAGTTTTTTATTATCATTGTAATCATTTTCGCATACCTCTTCAGTGATAGAATCAATAAAGATAAATTCAGGATTTTTTTCAACTAGTGTTTCAATATCTGTAGTATATGGTTGTTTTCCTACGCCTGCTGTACTTGAAGGCATGACATTATTGACACCTGTAAAAGTGAACGGAAGGTAATCGCCACTTGTTTTTAAGAGACCGCCGCCTCCATAATAAAACATTCCTGCCGCATATGCTGTTATTTTTTCAGTTACATTTTCTGCACGACTAGAAAGATCTTCAATGATACTATTAAGCTCTACATTCAACTCTTCTGCTCTTTCTTCTTCTGAAAGAATCTCTCCAATGATGCTGATTTGATTAAAAAAATCTTCATCATCCATTTCAAGGTCTGCATTGATGGCAACTACTGGAATTCCTAAGTCCTGCTGGAGATTATTTAGAATGCTAACATCTGTTGTTGAACTGAATACAATATCTGGGTTTTGTTTAATAATTTCTTCTACATCTACTGGGCTAGAGCTTCCTATAGATGGAAGTTCCCTAAGTTCGGGGAAGGCTATACGATAGGTAGAACTTTCAAAATAGCTTCCACCAAACATTGCAGTATCTGTTTTTTCTTGTATATCTACTGCTATTATCTTATCAATAGAGTCAAAATAGCTTATGATTCTTAACGAGCAGGCGCCAAGAGTAATTATGCTGTTAATTTCTTCAGGGATATTTATTTCTCTTCCTCTTATATCAGTTATAGTTTTCTCTTCAGAGATGCTATCATTATCTATACATCCTGAATAGGCGGTTGTTATCAGAAGCATAAGTACAAATATGTATATTAGTTTTTTTTTCATATAATAACCCCATATTACTTTTTTTAATTTCGTAACACGGAAATGGGGATTAATTATTTATTGATTTTGGTCACAAAAAAACAAAAATCGTGCTACTTTAATCTGTAAAACGTGCTACTTTCACCGATGAAATCGTGCAGGGGGGGGGGATTTGAACACAGTTTCACCGGCGAATTATTTTTTCACAACACCTACGTATCAAATATTTTTTAAGCGGCATTTAGATACAAATTTCATATAATAAAAAACTAAGGTAGATAATTATGGGGGAAAGTCGGGAACATTGGAACAGTAAACTTGGTTTTATTTTAGCAGCAGTCGGATCTGCTGTTGGTATCGGAAATATCTGGAGATTTTCTTCAGTGGTAGGACAAAACGGTGGCGGGGCATATCTAATACCTTATTTCCTTGCAGTAACTATCTTTGGGATTCCACTGATGATCCTCGAGCTTTCCATCGGAAGACATTTTCAAACCAATGTTGTCTCCGCGTTTAGCAAGATTAAAAAGAAATTCAGGTTTATTGGATGGCTTATCTTTATCTTGGTATTTTCACTTTTAAGTTATTATCTTGTTATAACTGGCTGGACGCTAGGTTATGTTGTTTCATCAATTGGGGGTCTCAACGTTACGTTTTCTGATTTCACCTCATCTTATTATCCTCTGATCTATTTTGGTTTCTCTGTTTTACTAACTGGCATTGTTGTTTCTTTTGGAATAAAAAAAGGGATTGAGAGAGTAGTTACAATCCTGGTACCGTTTTCTTTTATCATACTTATCATATTGGCATTATTTTCTACTACCCTTTCAGGGTTCGGTGAAGGATTGGATTTCTTTCTAAGCCCAGATTTTTCAGTGCTTTCAGATCCAGTTCTCTGGATTGCAGCGTTTGGTCAAGCGTTCTTTTCATTATCTGTGGGATTTGGCACTCTAATTACTTATGGGAGCTATCTTGATAAAAAAACCAATATACCGCAGTCTTCACTGATAATTACTTTTTTTGATCTTATGGTTGCGATGCTTGCAGGTATTATTATATTTCCTATAGTATTTAGCTTTAATTTAGAACCAACACTAGGAGCTGAACTTGCATTTACTACGCTTCCTTATGCATTTGGTCTGTTGCCATACGGACAGTTGTTAGCAACTCTTTTCTTTTTATTACTATTTTCTGCTGCTCTAACCTCAGCTATCGGAATATTTGAACTGAATGTTTCTGTAGTGATGGATAGAAAAAAGATGTCTAGGAAAAAAACAAGCATCATCCTAACTTTTATTCTTTTTTTAGTAGGTCTGCCTGCTGCACTGAGTTATACCTCTTTGGATTTGAAAGTTTTAGGAATGAAGATTCTTGATATTATGGATGAGAGTTTAGGGACCATGGGTTTACCGATTTCAGCTTTATTCATTGCTCTTGTTTTCACATGGTTTATGGACAAAAAATTATTATCAAAGGAAATTAGTGACTCAAAACATTGGCAATTTATCGTGTTGACTGCAACTAAATATATAATCCCTGTTATTCTTATTCTTGTTATTATTTCATCTCTGATTTTACGTTTTTAATTTTGTATAAAATTATTTAAAATTGAAGAGAAGGGATAGATATTTTCTGTTATTGGAACCAATGTAAGTAGATTTTATGAGGAATTACTTTTAGCAATTAATTTGTTTCATCTGTAAAAAATAACCGATGATTAAAATTTTATCTGTCTGTTTTATTTTATAATTTCCACAATTTAGATTAAGAGAATCTTACATATGCAATTGTATAATGACTCTACGATTAATAGAAGTTTATCATCTTGATGATAAAAAAAAGGATATTAAAAAATTACTAAAAGATATAGATATCATTGATCTAAAACAAGAGAAGAAATCAAAAAAAGAATTTCTTAGCAGGATATTGATTTCTGCAGATAAAACAGATGCAGTGCTAGAGATTTTAGAAAAAAAAATTCAGATTCAGATTGTTTTAGAGTAATTATCCTTCCTGATGAGGCGATTATTCCTCGTCCAGAAAGTAAAGAAGAAAAAGAAGATAAGTGTAAAGATGAAAATAGCAAAGAAAGAATAAGCGTTGAAGAGATATATGATGATGTAAGTGGGGATGTATCTTCTTTTTCAAAGACCTATTTTGCAATGATTATTCTTGCGTCTATTGTTGCAGCTATTGGTATATTATATAATAATGTGGCTGTAATAATAGGTTCAATGGTTATAGCTCCCATGCTTCATCCTATTATGGCACTTTCTCTTGGAATCACTCTTGCAGATTCGAAACTTATCCGAAATGCAGCTATTATGAGTTTCCTCGGTTTTTTTATTGCATTTATTATTGGTCTTATTTTTGGTATTGTTTTTCAAGTTGATCCGAGTAGTCCAGAGATTTTATCTAGAACTGACATTAACCTTATGTTTGTAATATTAGCATTCTCAAGTGGTATTGCTGGTTCTCTATCAGTAACACGAGGTGTATCAGAAGCACTTGTTGGTGTTATGACAGCAGTCGCTCTTTTACCTCCACTTGTTATAACTGGTCTGCTTATAGGTGCACAATATTTTTATTGTTCAATTGGTGCAGGTCTTCTTTTTCTAGTTAACCTAGTGTGTATAAATTTAGCAGGGGTTCTAACCTTCTCTGTTCAGGGTATTAACCATAAGAGTTGGTGGGAAAAGAAAAAAGCAAAAAACATGGTTTGGAAAGCAATCGTCTTATGGGCAATATTATTAACTTTGCTCATTTTAATGATTATTTTATATCAATATTTGTAGTTTTTATTACTGGTGTTTTGTGTTTTGAGTCATAGGAAATTATAGGAATCAATAACGCATCCCATTTTCTGGGATGCACTATGGAACTTCCAATTGTGGAATTTCCACAATATGTTGAGGAATTAAGTAAACATTTCACTCATCTTTTCAAGCAGGAACGGCAACGAACACATTTTAAACAACTCATGACCGGTTACGTTATTGCGGAAAAGAAAACACTTACCCATATGAATGGATTGTTCACCGATCATACGGATCAATCCAATTTGAATCGATTCATCACGGGTAATCAATGGGATGAGGAGGAGATGAACCAGGTAAAGATCAATATGATCAATAACCTTGAACAACCTGGTTTTGTCATCCTGGATGATATGATCGTTCAGAAACAGGGAACAAAGATCTATGGAACCGATTGGCATTATGATCATAGTTTAGGAAGATCTGTCTGGGGATGGCAGATCCCTGATTGTGTGTTTTCAGGGAATGGCATCTATCCATTGTTATCCTCATTGTATCTGAAAGAAAAAAGCCGATGGTTACATGCGTCTTCTGCTTTTTCCAGTAAGATTGACATTCAAATGCATCATCTCAGTATGCTTGTTGAAATGAACCTTTTCTTCACTTGTGTCCTCATGGATAAATGGTATTTTGCTCGGAAGCTAACAGACCATATCGAGTCTCTTGGTAAGGATTGGATAGCAGAGGCAAAGTCTAATAGACAGGTACGATCAAAGCGTCAATGGGTTTCCTTACGGCAATTTGCTGAACAGTTGATACATATGACTTGCTTCAAAGTCGTTGATCTTGGTGAGAAACGGTACTTGATGAAAGCATGTACCGTACAGATGAAGAACATGGGAAAGGTACGAGTGCTGATATCTTTGAATAAGAACGGTACGTACAGGTTTTATACATCGAATCGATTAGATTGGAATGAGCTTGATATCGCGACTCAGTATTCCCGACGATGGGATATCGAGGTCTGGCACAGGGATGGTAAAGAGAGTTACGGGATAAAGGATTGCCAGCTAAGATCCGATGATGGCGTCAGCAAGCACCTGACCCTGAGCATGTTAGCCGACACCCTTCTCGAGATCGCCTCCATGCTATCACCGGTGTATGCCATACTGAAAAATCAGGGTTGTACTCCTGAATTGAAACATCGTTGGGTACTTACAGAGTTAGTGAGTCAGCTTATTGCATCAGTTTCAAAAAGAGGTGGTGAAGCAAAAGTAAAAAAGATAATGGAGGGTATTCTTTGCCCGTATAAATCTACCATGAAACATCCTGTTTCATGTTAAAACGCAAAACTCCAGTTTTTATTATTTCCATTTTATTTCTATTTCAATCTCTTTTTGTCCTTTCTCAATTTTAAAACCGTATTCTAACTCCATGTCACTTTCAGGAATCTTAACTTTTTCCTCTCTAATTTTTATTTCTCCTGCATCAATTTCATTCTTGAAATTTTCTAGAAATTCGACAAGTTGCTTTTTGTTGTATGAATATTTTTTTTCAATTTCTTTTTCTGGTTCTGTCATTATTTTTCACCTCAACATTTATTGTAAGATTGTATTATCTATAAATAGTTATTTCTACAGATTAAAGCAAATATTTATTTGAACTTATTTATACAGAATACTAAAAGTAAGTAATTTTAGTTATAGAAAGAAACAATAAATGCAGGGGAAAAGATTTTAACACGAGTTTAATGGCAAAAAAAACAGGTGTTTCTCCTTTCGGCATAATATTAGGGCAAGTTTATAAAGAAACAGATTATTTTATATTTTTGAGAAGTATGGAGTAAAAAAGTTAAAAAATCTAGTGTTTAGCAAGTGCACTAAGTGTTTTTCTATGCCCATTTGCGATTCTTATTATTTCTCGAAATTCTTCATCAGCTATTTTTTTCTTTGTTTTTTCTGAAATTTTATCCTCTAAACTCTTTGATTTTACCATTTTTAATCCACTCTTTTATCTCATTTGATGTGTAATAATTTTCTCTAATGCCAATCATTACTTTTACATTATTTGTTGAATCGGGTATATTAAATTTTCCTTCATTTTTAATTACAAACTTTTTTGTCGTTAGAAAAGCAGTTCTCTTATTACCACTTTCAAAAGCATGAATTCTGGTCAGTTCATAAAGCAATACTTTAGCCTTATCATCTCCTTTTTCAAGGAGGCTATATATTTTTTGTCTTCTAAGTTTCTTTTTTTGAATAATCCGCGTATTCATCTTCTTCTTCTTTTTCTTCGTCCTCTTCTATATCTAGGATTTTATCCTTTTGTATCCTTTCTTTTTCTTCTTTATGAGTTTCTTCATATTTATCTTCTGCTCTTCTTCGTCTTCTTAGCCGTTTTTTTCTTTTATCTCCATCTTCATCATCATTCATTTGTTATACCCCAAATCTACCATTTCCTGTTCATTTTCATTCTTTCAGCATCATCGGCTTTTCTATCAGTATCAACCTTTGCTTTTTTCAAGTACTCATCCAAGCACAACTGACAAATAGCAACAATTTCTAATCCATCAGGGTCCTTCGTATAATGAATTGTCACATCATGCTCTTGAGTTATCTTACCACATATATTACAAATATATTTCATTTATTTCACCTCATTTTTCTTTTTATTTTCTATGTAAAAGTATGTCATATGTACAATCTGTCTGCTGTATGGGCGATGCTCTTCTTTAGCGAGTTTTTTGATGAGCACGTTTTCTTCTTTTGTTAAAGAAATATTCATTCGCATTCTTTTTGTCATGATTTTTACACAAACACGTAATAATTTTACACACTTATATACCTTTGTACACAACTATATATACGAGATGCCGCATACTACTATTATCCGACAAAATTCGGATAGAGCAGATTAATAAGTCAACTTATTTAACTCTGAAAATTTATACTAAGAAAGCCAGATAATCAAAAGACTAAGGGTGATATATATCATCCAAAATCTCTTTTTTTAACCGCAAAAAATACGAAGGTGCAAAAAAATATTGATTTTTTTTCTGTTAAAATCAAAAATACACTTCTCACCATCTCTAACACATTCAAGAATTTTCAAACGAGTAGGATCTGCTAGCGCTTTAAAGACATAAACCTCATTCATCAAAAAGGGATAAGAATATTCTTATGTTTAAATATTACTATATTCAAAATAATAAGCCAAAGAATCAGTAATAAGTTGCTTTTAAATACTACTTTGTTTCATAGTAAATAATGCCTAAAGAACCCTCTGACGAATTTATAGAGAAAATAAAATATTATGTTAAAAAATATAATTCTAAAATAGATGCAGCGAATAAGCTTGGATTATCTTATGACACAGTTCGTTTTTATACAAAGGATATTAGACTTAAATCAAGAAAAAAGAATGCAGATTATTTAGGCATTTATGGAAAGTCGTTGGACCTTCTAAAAGAACTATTGGAAAAGGGTTATGCTTTTTCATCGAAGAAATATACTACAACTCATTATGTAAAATTAAAGAAATATTTTCCAAAAATTAGACGAACAAAGATGTATGGAAAGATGATTTATTATTTAGATGATAAATCCAAGATTGCCGCTCAAGCATTTCTCAAAATAACCAATAAAAAGGTTATGAGTTATCAAGAATTAAAACAAATTGAAAGGGTATTTAATACAAGATTAAAGGAAAAATAATTCTTTCTTTGGCGTTTTTTTGCATTCGGAAGTACTGTTAAAGGCAAAAGATTTAAATACTGTATTTATATTAACGATTGTTAACAGTGAGGGTAAGAAAAGTAGAATATAAAAAATTAGCTTCATTTCATCCAAAAAAATTAGGGGGTGTAAATAACAGTAGTGGTATTTTTTAGCATCCTATCCTTTCCTCCTCTCCTCACCACCTGCCACTGTTATTACATCTCCCACCCATCTATTATAAAAATAAATATTTGTTTTTAATTAATCAAATAAGGCAATATCTATGAAAGAATTAATTGAAAAGATAGAAACATTAAAACAAACCGAAGTCGGCGCTCTAATAAGAAAAAGAGTTAAAGAATTTAAAAAAATGAAAGAAAATTATAATGACAGTATTTTCAAAGAAATGTGTTTTTGTTTTCTGACTGCTAATTTTAATGCAGAAAAGAGTATCAAAATCCAAAACGAAATTAGCGATTGTTTTTTAACAGATAATGAACAAAATCTTGAAAAAAAATTAAAAGAATTTGGACATAGATTTCCTAGCGCAAGAGCCAAATATATTTGCCAATCACAAAGTTGTAAAGATTTAGTTGAGGAAAAAATATCCAAACTAAAAGGCGAAAAATTAAGAGAATGGATTGTAAAAAACATAAAAGGATTAGGTTACAAAGAAGCGAGTCATTTTCTTAGAAATATCGGATATGAAAATTATGCAATAGTAGACTTTCATATAATAGATCTGCTTGTTAAATATGATCTAATAAAAAGACCAAAAACTATTACTAAAAAGAAATACATTGAAATAGAAAGGGTCCTTAAAGGAATTGCAAAAGAAGCGAATTTGAATTTAGCGGAGCTTGATTTGTATCTTTGGTATATGGAAACAAGAAAAATACTGAAGTAATATTGTGATTTAATGGATAAAACTGATCCAATTTGTGGAATGAAGGGCACAATTCCTGCGCATGGGCATTATTTCTGTAGTGAGCATTGTATTAGAAAGTATGAAGAAAAAAATAAAATATCAGATAAAGACAAATATTGTCCAAGTTGTTCTGTAAAAGCTGGAACTCCTTGGTTTAAACAACGATTGTTTATCGTTACAATAATTACTGCCATTCTTATTATATCTAGTTATTTTTTCGATTTTTTGAATCCTTTTTTCAGTGCATTTGTCGATTATTTTAGCCTAATTTGGTGGGCGATCCTGATTGGATTTTTTATAGGAGGAATAATAGATTATTTTATTCCTAGAGAATATATCGAAAAATATCTGTCAAGGCATAGAAAAAGAACGATTTTTTACTCTATAATTTTCGGTTTTTTAATGAGTGCATGTTCTCATGGAATACTTGCAATTGCAATCGCTCTATATAAAAAAGGAGCTAATACCTCTTCAGTTGTGGCTTTCCTTTTAGCATCTCCTTGGGCCAATTTACCAATAACTGTTTTACTCTTTGGTTTTTTTGGATCAAGGGCAATTTTGATTGTTGTCTCGGCATTAATTATTGCAATTACGACGGGGCTCACATATCAATTTTTAGAACGTAAAGGAATGATAGAGTGTGCACACTGCATCCGAGGTGAAGATAAACCAGTGTTAACTGATTTTTCAATAATAGAAGATATGAAAAAAAGATGGAAAAACTATAACTTTACTTCAAAAAATATAAAAGAAGGAATAGTTGGTACTCTAAAGGGTTCCTGGTCTCTTACTAAAATGGTAATGTGGTGGCTATTAGTTGGGATAATAATGGCTTCTTTTGCTAGAGGATTTATCCCACATGATTATTTTGTTCAGTACTTGGGACCAACAGCACTAGGTCTTGTAATTACATTAATTTTTGCAACTATTATAGAGGTGTGTTCAGAAGGGAGTTCCCCTCTTGCTTTTGAAATTTTTAATCAAACCGGAGCCTTTGGTAACAGTGTTACTTTTCTAATGGCAGGCGTTGCAACTGATTATACCGAAATAGGATTAATATGGACCAATATAGGAAAAAAGGCTGCATTGTGGTTGCCAATTATTACGGTGCCACAAGTTTTGCTAATAGGATATATATTTAATATATTGTTTTAGCTATTGAATTCTAATGAATTATGAAGAAATCATAGATAAATTGCATTCAATGTCAAGTCCAGAATCAATTAAAGGAATGGCAAGATATGGGATAAATCCAAAAAACAATCTTGGGATTTCAATCTATAAATTAAGACCTATTGCAAAAAAAATTGGAAAAAATCATGATCTGGCTTTACAGCTTTGGGAATCTAAAATACATGATGCTAGACTTCTTGCTTGTTTTATCGAAGACCCTTTAAAAGTCACCGATGAGCAAATGGATTCATGGGCAAAAGATTTTGATTCGTGGGATATTTGTGACCAAGCTTGTACAAGTCTTTTTGATTTATCTCCAATTGCATGGAAAAAAATATACGATTGGGCCAAAAGAGAAGAAGAGTTTGTTAAAAGAGGTGCTTTTTCAATTATTGCCGGTCTTGCAGTACACGATAAAAAAGCTTCTGATATCGATTTTCAAAAAACATTTACATTGATTAAGAAACACTCAATAGATGATCGTAATTATGTTAAAAAGGCTGTTAACTGGGCTTTAAGAAATATCGGAAAAAGAAATTTAGAGTTGAACAAAAAAGCTATAGAATTATCAAAAGAAATTCAAAAAATTGACTCAAAAACTGCTAGATGGATTGCTTCAGATGCAATAAGAGAGCTTACAAGTGAAAAAATTCAAGATAGAATTAAAAAGAAGAGTAAAAATTAGTAAATTTATTTTATAGACTTAATGCTTCAACAGGGCATTCGTCAACACATGCACCACAGTCAATACATGTATCCTCGTCAACTTCTGCTTTTTCATTAACTTTAATTGCCTCAACTGGACAAGCTGATTCGCATGCCCCGCAACCAGTACATTTGTCTTTATCAACATTTACTGCCATAATAAATGACCTCCTCACCTGGATTAGGGTTATCATATTTATTTTTTACCTAGGCCAATTATTTAGGTTTCAGTTTTTTTATCGTATCAGATGCTATTTTGTTACTAATAGTAAAATAAAGATAAACAATAAAAAGTTCGATACCAAAAATAAGTAAAAAATAACCAAAAGTCGAAGCGATTTTGTAAGCGTTAAAACCATAATTTATAGCAATTGAACCAAGAAAGGGGATAAACATTCCAATTGTAATTATTAAAAGTATTATTACAAGATCTTTATTTTTACTCATAAAAATATTAAATAATTAACTGTTAAAAGATGTTTTCTATTTTCATAAATTTAATTTCTGACCTATAATAACATTTTGGCCAGCAGAAATTCCTCCATCACCATTAGGAATTTTGTCATGAACTAACAGATTTAATCCCGATTTTTTGACCCTTTTTTCAACCATTTCAGTTATTGGGATGTTGTATGAAACACCTCCGGTAAGACCAATTTTACTAATATTTTGATCTTTTGCATTTTCTATTGCAATATCTGTCAAACTGTCAACAATTGATTTAACAAATGAGTGGGAAATATCTGCTTTTTTTGATTCAGTAATATCTTTTTTACAAAATTCATCTAATAGATTGAACAAATTTGTTGTATTTACTACATTGTTTTTTATCTCTACATCAAAAGAACATGATGGTTTTCCTTTTGCAAGATATTTTTCAAGCTTCATAGCAGGCTCTCCATCATAAGTACGTTTTTCACATATTCCTAGATAACAAGAAAGCGCATCCAAAACACGGCCCATACTGCTTGAAATCGGAGAGTTTTTAATTGTTTTTCTTAAAATTTTTGCTTCCGAACCATAAAAACACTTTTCTTTTTTGAACTTATCAAATACGGCAAAAACAATTCTTCTGGGATCATGTGTTGCCTTATCTCCACCAATTAGAGGGATATTTTCAAGATGACCTACTCTTTTAAAATTATCATATCTAGACAGTAAGACTTCTCCGCCCCATAAATTACCGTCACTACCATAACCAAGTCCGTCAAGTGTTAAAATCACGCTTTCTTCTACATTATTATCAATCAAAAGTGATGCTGCATGTGCCCAGTGATGTTGAATTTTAAGGACAGGCACAGAAAATTTGTCAGAAAATATTTTTGCAACTCTCTTACTATCATAGCCTGGGTGTAAATCCATACCTACTGCATCAAGTTTAATATCTTTCATCGTCAGGTTTAATAAATGAATTAAACTTTCTTCTAAAAATTTGTTAGTCTTATAAAATTCTGAATTCCCAACATATTGTGTTAAAAATAGTTTTTTATCAACAGAAATAGCCCCACAGTTGTTCTGTCCAGCACCAACACAAACTATTCTATTTTTATAATTAACTTCAATAGGCTCTGGTACATATCCTCGAGATTTTCTTAAAAAGAAGGTTTTTCCTTTCCAAACCCTAAGAACAGAGTCGTCAATTCTATTTGGAATTTCCCTATTGTGAAGTAAATAATAATCTGCTCCAAGTAAAAACGCATCTTGGTTGTTAATTATCATAGGTTCTCCAGGGATATTTGCTGAAGTCATTACAACGGCATCAGATTTAAGATAGGAAAAAAGCAAATGATGAAGACCAGTAAAGGGAAGAAAAATTCCTATCGTATCAAGGCCCGGTGATACTTCTTCTGCCTTTTTCTTATTTAAGAGGACAATCGGTCTTTTAGATGACAAAAGCATTGATTTTTCATTCTCAGAAATTTCTGCATATTTATTGGCAGTATCAAAATCCTTTACCATTATTGCAAATGATTTTTGAGGACGGTTGTACCATTTTCTGAACTTCTTTAGTTCATTCATATTGCAGCATAAATGCATTCCTCCCCAGGATTTTATAACTCCAATTTTTCCCGAATCAATAAATTCTGCAAATTTTTTTAAAATATTTTTTTCTTTAACTTCATTTTTAGCACTATCATATAGTAAATATCTTGGACCACAATTTGGACAGGAAATTGTTTGAGCATGATATCTTCTATTTTTATAATCTTGATATTCTTTTTTACATTCCGTGCAAAGATTAAAATCTTGCATAGATGTTCTTTTTCTATCATAAGGAACGTCTTTTATCAAGCTATAACGAGCACCACAGACAGTACAGTTTGTAAATGGAAAAAAATATCTTCTATTTTTAGTATCAAATAATTCTTCTAAACAATTGTCGCAGATAGCAATATCTGCTGGCACATATGAATTACGCTTTCCACTTTTGCTATATAAAATTTTAAAATCATCAAATTTTCTATTATATGGCTCAGTTTTAATTTCTGTAATTTTAGCAATTGAAGGGAGTTGTTTTTTTACATTTTTTATAAAATCTTCTTTGTTTTTATCAATTACAACTTCTACTTCAGAACCTTTATTTAAAACATAGCCTTTTAGGCCCATATCTTTTGCTATTCTGTATAAAGTAGGTCTAAATCCAACTCCTTGAACGATTCCTTTAAAGATGAGTTTCATTAAATATTACCAATTATTCTACAATCAAATCCTTAGAATGTTTATCTGCATCTGCAAGTAAAAATTCGTTACTCATGGACAAGCAATTTACAGGACAAATGTCATTGCATTGGCTACAAAAGCAGCATCTTGCTAGATAAATTTTAATCTTTTTTTCTTCAGGTTTAAACTCAATAGCTTCACACGGACAAACTTTAATGCATAGTTTGCATCCAATACATTTATCTTTGTCGTATTGAATTTTTCCACGAAAATTTTCTGGTGTTTTAATAGGAGGGACTATCTTTGCTTTTCCTGCACCCACATCTGATAAAAACTGAGTTGTATTTGCAGGCGCATATTTTGCTGGAAATTTATTTGTAAAGGGTTTTTTTACTAGTTGAGAAAGTACTTGAGGAATCATTGAAAATTTCATTTCATGAGCCTCCTTGTCTTTTCAATGCTTAGTTTATGCAATTCTTCATTATTTAGATTATAATTTTTACCGTTTTCTGTTATTGCTACTCTGTTTGTACAAGACATACACGGATCGGTTGAAGCTGCAACAATAGGGATATCTGCTATTTGTTCGCCCAAAAGCATAGGAACCCAAGGCATTATATTGTTATATGTAGGTGCTCTAACTTTCCACGAATATGGAGATTCTTGCTCGTTAAGTAAAACATAATGAATTACTTCCCCTCTTGGCGCTTCCATTCTTCCAATTCCTTCCCCTTTTGCCTTTTTGAGGTTTGCAAGAAGCTTAGGTATCTTTTGTTCCGATACTATATCGCCTGAAGGCATTTTATCAATTGCTTGCTCGATTAGTTCAATAGATTGTTTTACTTCTAGTAATCTTACGATAATTCTGTCATATACGTCTCCATTAACTTCTCCGGTCAAAATATCAGGGGTGATATAATCAAAATCAAGATCTCCAAAGGCAAAATATGGTTGGTCAATACGAACATCTTTTTTTACGCCAGATGCTCTTGTTGTTGGGCCCACAGCACATAGCTTTAAAGCTTCTTCTCTAGTGAGTATGCCACAACCCTGAGATCTCATTTTTACTGTTTTATCATCAAGAAATACTTTTTTTAGAGTGCCAAATTTTTCCTTTAAAAAATCAAGAGATTCTTGGATTGTAGGGTGCATATCTTTTGTAATGTCTCTTCTTACTCCGCCAATCATTGTTATTGCTTTTGTTACTCTATTTCCTGTCAAGTATTCTGTCAAATCAAGTGCTTTTTCTCTGATTTGCCATGTTAAAAATAAAACTGAATCAAACCCAATTTCATGAGCTGCAACTCCTGCCCATAATGTGTGCGAACATATCCTTTCAAGCTCAGCATGAATAACTCTTAAATAATCTGCTCTCTCGGGAACTTCAATAACTGCGGCCCTTTCTGCAGCAAGTGCAAACGCCATTGGATGACAGTATGAACAAATCCCGCAAATTCTTTCTGCTAAATATAATATTTGTATTGGATTTCTTTGCATTCCTGTCCATTCAACAGCCCTATGAACGTGACCGAGATGCACATCAACATTTACGATTTTTTCCCCATCGATTTCAAATTCAAATTGTACAGGTTCTTTTAATGCAGGATGAATTGGTCCTACTGGGATTTGGTATGTGGTTTTCATTTTTTCACCTCATGAAGATTTCTAACCATTTTTTGGGGTCCTTTATCGTCTTTTCTCCATGGAAACATGTTCTTTGGAAAATCTTCTGATACAAACGCTCTTTTATCTTTTGGAATTCCTTTGACCTTAACTCCCAACATCTCTTGTTTTTCTTGCTCGGATATCAATGCACCTGGTATAAGATCTGTAATTGTATCAATCTCGGGTTTTGTTTTTGGAAGTTCAACTGACATGTTTATTGAAATTTCTTTTCCATTTTTTTCTGTGTATATCGAAAAATGATACACAAGCACAATTAACTTATCCATGTCATAACCAGAACTAACAGCAAAATGGGGCATTTCTTCAAATGTCATAAGGTGTTTTACAGCATTTTTAAAAATACTGTTATCCACAGTCATCCATATATGATAAAAATCTGTTTTTTTTGAACCCGCACCGTGCTTTTCTATCCTAGTATTTTTTATCTTGGTTTTAAATTCATCTTTAAATGATTTAACAATCTCCTCTGGAGAAGATAGTTTTTCCGTCATTTTTTTGCCTCCAGTGTTTCAAGTTTTACCCAGGCCTTTGCAACTCCATTTATTATATTTTCAGGTCTTGGTGGGCATCCTATAACGTGGATGTCAACAGGAATTATATTGTCGATAGGTCCAACTAAATTGTAAGATTCATAAAAAACATCGCCTGTGTTACCGCAATTTCCAACACAGATAACCGCTTTTGGATCTGGTATTTGATCATAGGCTCTTTTAGCTTTTTCAGCAAGTTGTCTAGTAACTGGGCCAGTTATTAGAAGTGCATCTGCATGACGTGGTGTACCGACTAGCTTTATTCCAAATCTTTCAGCATCATATCTTGGACAAAGTGCAGCAATAATTTCAATGTCACATCCATTACATGAACCTGAATTGATGTGATACACCCACAATGCTCTCTTAAATGATTTTGGTAGACCTTTAGCCATAAAACATACCCCATCTTGGTAAAGTCTCTAGGACGTGTAATCCTATAGACTATTAAAAATTTCCGGCTACTTGTTCTGTTGAAATATGCCTTTGAAAAATTGTTGAGGCAAACATATATTTAAATGGTAATTTCATAAATATGCGATAAAATGGTTAAAAATTTAAACTTATTTGCAAGAATTGTATTTGCAATTATGATTGCGTTCGGTATTGATTTTTCCGTTAATTTTTTAAGATGCCATCTATGTATTTTTAATACTTTCTGGACGTTTATTGTTTTAGGCATACCTTGTTTATTAATTGGTTTTGCTTTATTCTTCATGATTCAAAAGACAAAATTTGCAAATTTTGTGACAAAGAGAAATGTCAATATTGTATGTGTTATCTTAATTGTAACAATTCTAATACCATCCATTATTAATATTATCGGTGTCATCGCAGCGCCAAATCTCAGAGGATATTGGTATTGTGATGAGAATGAAGATATCTATGAAAAATTTCAAATAATGGAGCTTTATAAGGATCCTACATACGGTTGGAAACGAGGTGAATTTTTTGTAGATTCAGGCAATACATTTAGTTCTATATCCGATCCGTTCACATGGCAATATGATACTTCGTCCAATCAACTTACTTTAACTGAAGAATATGATGGTTGGACAATTCTGCTTAGAATCGAGCATAAAAATGAAAAATATCCTTCTGAAATGAAAACATATTACATCAACAGTATTGGTGAAGCACCCTTTGATGCTGAATTATTTGATGAGGTATCCTGGACAAAGGCTTAAATTCATCGTCAGATTATACGACATTCAGTTGTTAGCAAATCCGTGGAACAGGATCTCCTATGGGTTTATGTAATATACGCTCACCGCCAACTATTGTCTGTAAAACAACGCCTTTAACTTCATCAGTTACTTCTCCAATAATCTGAGAATTTTTACCCAAAGAATGTTTTTTAAGAATCGAAAGAAGATCATCTGCTTTTTCTTTCACTACGCCTAAGACAACCTTTCCTTCATTTCCTATTTCCAAAGGATCAATGCCAAGCATACCGCAAGCAGATTTTACTCCAGCAGGTATTGGAATATTTTCTTCAAAGGACCTAATTCCAATTTTTGATTTTTCGCTAAATTCGTTAATAGTATTTGAAAGACCACCTCTTGTCGGATCTTTTGCCGCGACAATTCCTCCTTCGGCAAGGATTTTTTCCATTAAGCCATTAATAGGCGCTACATCGGATTTTAATTTTGTTTCAAAGCCATAACCTTCACGAAACGAAAGTAGAGCAACTCCATGTTCCCCAATATTGCCAGAGATAATTATTTTATCTCCTTTTTTTAAATTTGAATCTAAAAGCCATCTTTGATCAAATTTTCTGTATCTTTTTATCTCTTTGATATTATTGTCAAGATTTGTACTTCTTTTTCCAATTCCGCTAGTATTTATCATGAATTCTTGAAGCGCGCCTTTTTCAACAACCTTTGTATCGCCAGTTACTATGGGGGTTTTTGCTTTTTTGGAATAAATACCCATGCTTTTCAATATTGTTTCAAATTTTTTGAAAGAAAGACCTTCTTCAATTATGAAGCCTGCAGATAATGCAATTGGAGTCGCACCCATTACGGATATGTCATTTACTGTACCACATACTGCAAGAGCGCCCAAATCTCCTCCAGGGAAAATAATAGGGCTAACTGTATGAGAATCAGTTGAAAATACAATGTTATCAACAACAGATGAGTCGTCAAGCATCGACAGCGGTATTTCTGATTTTTCGTCTTTAAAATATTTCAAAATATTTTCTTTAATGAGAGTATCCATCATTTCTCCGCCTGCACCCTGAGCAAGACTTATTTTTTTAGACATTTTTATTACCCTATTTGTTTTAATTCAAAAATAAGCGATGCATAAGTTTTATTTATATTCTATGCCCGATACAGGTTTGTGAAAAATTATGTGGCAAGATTATGCATTATCTCTTATCAGCGCATGTTTTATAATAACACTCATTCCTGCAGTTTTAAGAAATTACAAATTAAAAGATGTTAAAGGACAATCAATTCATACTTATCTTTCAACTGCATTACTACTTACCTTGATGTCAGGTGTGTATTTTTCAATGGAATTTTATCTTAGTGGAATTACTGCATCTGGAACAGGGTTGATGTGGTATATTTTATCTTATCAAAAAATTAAATATTCAAAATTTAGTTGATAGTATGAGTTTTGTTGTGCTGTGTATTGGAAACAGAAATGGGGGCGACGATGCAATAGGCCCTTACATATCAGACCATTTATCTGAAGATAAAACATTGAAAGTGATTGACGCAGGAATTGTTCCAGAAAACTATACTGGAGTGATTAAAAAATCGAAAACAAAAAATCTTTTAATAATCGATGCAGTAGACATGGGATTAAGTCCAGGCAGTATCCGTATAGTTCCCAAAGAAAAAATTGGTCTTATGCACATAAGTACTCATGGAATACCTTTATCTATCTTAGTAAAATATCTTGAAAAAGATTTAGAGGAAATAATAATCATTGGAATTCAGCCAAAGAAAATGAAAGGGGCTATTAGTGAAGAAGTAAAAATAAGTGCTGATTTACTAGTAGAAATAATCAAAAAAGAAGAAATTAAAAAATTAGATGTTCTCAACTAATAAGGATATTTTTTGCCAAGTACTTCAGTTGTCGAAAGTGCTGCAATTGCTCCTTCGGCACAAGCAGTAACTATTTGTCTTAGCCCCCCTGTTATATCGCCCGCGGCATAAACGCCTTTAATATTTGTACGCTGTTCTTTATCAACAATAACGTATCCTTTTTCATCTAGATGAACACCAAGTTTTTTTGCTAGATCATTTTGAGGGACTTCACCTATTGATATAAAAACGCCATCAATTTTGATATTGTATTTCTCACCACTGTCTGTATCATGAACCTCCAGATGTTCAACCTTTTCTTTACCATTTATAGATTCCACATGGGTACTGTAGATTACATTTACTCCTTTTTCTATTGCTTCATCTACATAGGCTTTTTCTGCCCTAAGCTTGTCTCTTCTATGAATCAAATTAACCTCATTGCATCCTATTTGTTTTAGATATATGGCCTCAATTAATGCAGAGTTACCGCCACCAACAACTGCTACTTTTTTATTCTTATAAAAAAAACCATCACAAGTTGCACAATAAGAAACTCCTTTTCCCTGGAGTTCTTTTTCTCCAGGAGCGTTCAATGTTCTATACTCAGAACCAGTACAAAAAAGTACTGCTTTAACATTATATTTTTTCTTGCTAGTTTCAACAACAAATCCTTCCTTTTGTTTTTCTATATTTTTAACTTCTTCCATGAAATTTATATTAACATAGTTATTTGCATGTTTCTGCATTTTATCCATTAAATCCATTCCTGAAATGGACTCGAATCCTGCATAATTCTCAATGTTTGGCGAATACATCGCGATTCCTCCGCCGCCCATTTTGTCAAAAATTATTGGTTTTATACCCGCTCTTGCTGCATAAATTGCAGCAGAATATCCCGCAGGACCTGCCCCTATGATTGCTAATTCGTAATCCATACAAATCCCAAATAATAAAGCTGTTATTTAATTTTTTATTGTGATTTCAGGTTCCTCTGATTTTACAAAATTCAAAGTAATCTTTAATAGATTCAATCGTGTCTATTAAGTATTCTTTTGGATAAGGTTTCAAATGCTCAAGTTCCGATAAGAGTAATGGATTATCTGACTTGAATTGTTGGAGATAAAATTTTTTTGAACCATTTAGCCACTTAGCAATCTCAACAATGTCTTCTTTTTTTAGAAAATCAGGTATAAAAGTAGTCCTAAATTCATAATCTATCGTATTTTTCTTAATAATCTGGACGGATTTTTGGATTAGATTAATATCTATATTTCTCCCTGCAAGCTTATTGTATTTATTCTTCGGGGCCTTTACATCCATTGCAATGTAGTCGATAAGTTTTCTATCGATAAGTTCCAGAAGTTTTTCTGGATGTGTTCCATTTGTATCAATTTTGACCAGATATCCACGTTTTTTAATTTTTTCAATGAATTCGACAATATCTTTTTGTAAAAGAGGCTCTCCACCAGACATCACTACTCCTTCAAGTAATCCTTTTCGCTTTTGTAAAAACGACAAAATTTCTTCTTCAGGTATGCACTTAGTAGTCTTCTTAACCAATTGTGGATTATAACAAAAAGGACAGTTAAAATTACATCCAACTGCCCAGATTATTGCAGATATCGTATCAGGGTAATCTAGCAACGATGTTTTCTGAAATCCGCCTATTTTCATACTTCAATTACTTTCTCCTTCTTGCTTTCAAAGGTCTTCCTATCAGAGAATTCTTGCTGCTTTCCTCGATTCCATTGGCCAACAGGCCTCAGATATCCTACTACTCTTGAATAGACTTCACATTCTGTTCTTTCTTTTTTTACTTTTTCTACCATTTTAATTTCCCCCCAAATACCCTATTTCTTCATCACATTTTGGACAATATCTATGCTCTCCGGGAATATATCCGTGGATGGGGCATACGCTGAATGTTGGTGTAATCGTATAGTAAGGCAAACTATAATTCTCCGCTACTTTTCGTACCAGTTTTTTTGTTGCAGTATGCGAGGGTTCTTCTTCACCAAGGAATATATGCAGAACTGTCCCCCCCGTATACTTAGACTGAAGCGAATCTTGTAACTCTAGTGCTTCAAAAACATCATTTGTATACCCAACAGGAAGTTGCGAAGAGTTGGTGTAATACGGTTCCACATCTCTACCCCTATTTGATGAATATATCTCTTGATTATAGGTCCTAATATCAGGATATTGAGATTTATCAATTCTTGCTAAGCGATAACTAGTTCCTTCAGCTGGCGTTGCTTCAAGATTGTAAATATTTCCAGTTTCCTCTTGAAAATCTGCCATTCTATCTCTCATGTAGTCAAGAACTTTTTCAGCAAATGCCTTTCCATCTTTGTCAGCAATACTTTTATTCATAAAGTTTAGTATAGAATCATTCATACCAATAAGACCAATTGTTGCAAAATGATTTTTCCAGTATTCTCCAAACGTTTTTTTCACATCAGACAAATACACTCGAGAATAGGGATGCAGACCGCTATCAGTCAAATTTTCAATAAGTTCTCTTTTTATTTCAAGACTTTGTTTTGCAAGTACCATAAGACTATCAAGGCGTTCGAAATAGTCGTTATCGTCTTTTGCAAGATAACCAACACGAGGCATGTTCATAGTTACAACACCAATAGATCCTGTTTTTGGATTTGCACCAAAAAGGCCGCCGCCACGCTTACGTAGTTCTCTATTGTCAAGACGCAATCTACAACACATACTCCTAGCATCATCAGGTTTCATGTCGCTATTTATAAAGTTTGAGAAATAAGGTATCCCATATTTTGCAGTCATTTTCCACAGGGGTTCGAGTCCATCGTTATCCCAATCAAAATCTTTGGTGATATTATATGTTGGTATAGGAAAGGTAAATGGTCGTTCTTTTGCATCGCCTTCATACATGATTTCTGCAAATGCATGATTTACCATATCCATTTCGTCAACATAGTCGCTATAATTATCATCCATAAGATCTCCACCAATAATTGCAGGTTCGTCAGCCATATAGCTTGGAACAGTAAGATCCATAGTTATGTTTGTAAATGGACTTTGAAAGCCAACCCTGGTAGGCACATTCATATTAAACAAAAATTTCTGCATCTCTTGTTTAATATCTTTATAGTTCAGACCATCTTTTGAAATGAATGGTGCAAGCAATGTATCAAAATTTGATAGTGCTTGTGCACCTGCCGCCTCTCCCTGCAGAGTATACAAGAAATTCACAATCTGCATAAGAGCAGTACTGAAGTGTTTTGCAGGTTTACTTTCAATTTTTCCCGATACTCCCTTGAACCCCATGAGAAGTATGTCTTTAAGATCCCAGCCAACACAGTATGCTCCAAGTGTCCCAAGATCGTGAATATGAAAATCCCCTTTGCCATGAGCATCTCCAATCTCTGGCGGAAAGATTTTATGAAGCCAATAGTTAGAAACAATATTTTCTGTGGCATAGACGTTTAATCCTTGGAGAGAATAGCTCATATTACTGTTTTCTTTTACCTTCCAATCCATCATTGAAAGATAGTCATCAACAACATCGATATCTTTGAGAAGTCCGCCTATCTCACGCATATCTTCATGTTGTTTTCGATACAAGATGTATGCTTTTGCGGTTCTAGCATGCCCCTCTTCAATAAGTGTTTTTTCAACAGTATCTTGAATTTGTTCAACAGTTGGTATTTCTCCCCGTTTTATTTTTTTATCTAGTTGTTCTAATACTTTATCAGTTAAAGCTGCTGCTCTTCGATGATCTTTTCCTCCGACTGCTTGTGCTGCTTTCCAGATAGCATCAGTTATTCTAATGGGGTTGAAATCAACTACTTTTCCGTCTCGTTTTCTTATCTTGCGAATCATTTTTTTATCTCTCCTTTACAATTTTCAATTAGTTCTTTAATCTCTTTTTCAAAGTAGGTTACATCTTTAAATGACCTATATACAGAAGCAAATCTAATGTACGCAACTTCATCTGTTTCTTTTAAAGAGTCCATCACATACTCGCCAATACTATTGCTTTCAATTTCTTCCTTTCCATTTCGCCTAATTTTTTCTTCAATCTTATCCATCATCTCTTCAACTTTGTCTTGGCTTATCGGCCTTTTTTCAAGTGCCTTTAGAATTCCTTTTTTAATTTTGCTTCGGTCAAACTTTTCACGTCTTCCATCTTTTTTTACTACATATATTGGAGCAAGTTCAATATGTTCATAAGTAGTAAATCGTCTATTACAATTCAAACACTCTCTACGTCTACGAATAGTAAAATCTCCCGTATCACGGGAGTCTGTTACTTTTGTTTCAATATGACTACAATAAGGGCAATTCATTCCGTCTCTCCTTATACTACATATAGTAGCTTCGCTTCCCACAAATACATCATGTTGTATGAATGAAGGGTTTTTAAACTTTTTTGTTTGTCTTGATTTTAACAGCATTTTCATTGTTAATTTTGTAGCTTAATCAACAAAAAAAGAGTTTTTACAATTTAAAATTAGATATGACTAAAATGAAAGTATTTTGACATTTTTTATCGCTTCTTCAATTATTAAATCAGAGTCTATTTTTTCCTCTTCTAAAATGATTTTCTCTATTTTTGCCTGAGTCGATGGCGAGTTAGGCACAGCAGTGCATCCATGTGATTTTTTAATAGACAATTCATAGGTTTCGATTTCTTTTGCTATTTTGATAATTTCTTCCTTATCGTATCCTATTAGTGGACGAATTACAGGTATTTCTATACCATCTTCAATTGTTCTTATATTTCTCAACGTTTGAGAAGCTACTTGTCCTAAAGAATCCCCCATTATTACTGCATCAGCTTTCTCCTCCATTGCTAATTTTTCAGAATATTTAAGGAGCATCCTTTTACAAAATACACAAGTAAATTTTGTATCACAGCTTTTTTTGAATTCTGATAAAGAATTTCCGTGCTTGATTACATAGGATTTTGCTGTACACGACATTATTTTACTGAGATGTTCTGCAATTCTTTCAAAATTTTTTATTTCTCTATCGTCTGTAAAAGGTCTGTTATCTGCATGAAGCAATATAATTTCATTTGCTTTTTTTGACATTAAATAAGTGGCTACTGGGGAATCAATACCACTTGATAAAAGAGATATGAACTTCATTTTGTTTCATCTTCTACCCAATTTAAATATTCTTGCAAACCATCGGAAACAGGAAGGGATACAATATCTGGAAGGTGATAAGAGTGTAATTCTTTTATTTTTCTTATTGTATTTTCGACATTTTCTTTTCTTGTTTTGGCGATTAGTACTGCTTCGCTGCCCTCTTCAAGTTTTCCATCCCATCTGTAAATAGATTCTATCTTTGGAATTATATTTGCGCAAGCAATTAATCTTTTTTCGACTAAAATTCTAGCAATTTTTTTTGCTTCATCAACATTTTTAGTGGTTGAGTATATGATAAAAATCATGTTTTTAATAAATGACATAATAGTTTTAAGACTTTTGTTTTTCAATGTATTTTTTCATTTTTAGTTTGTTTATAATATTAATTATTTTGTCATATTCTCCAAAAAATAGATGAGAATTACACTTACAGTCACTACAGCCAAAATTTTGAATTGATTCTAGATTTTTAGCAAACTCACCTGATATTTCGCATTCTTGCTTGATGTTATTTTGTTTGTAGAATGCCTCGATCACTTGAGTGTTTTTTAATAAATAATCAACATGCCAGTGGGTTTTTTTATCGTCTCTTAAGTGTCTTCTTATCCTTTGTTCAATGCCGTTCATCGCAGACCCGACATAAACATAGGCGTTTTTTAAAAAATCGATCTCGCCAAGTCGTCCGATTGGAATTTTCTGGTCTTTTCCATTTTTTATTATCAATATGTAAGTTCCTTTCATTTCATTAATATATGCGATATGATTTTAGTAACTTATTGGTTAAAATGATACATAATTTCTAAAAAAATTTATAAAGTAAAACGAAGATAAATATTATATGAAATTGTTTGTGAGGATTATATGAAATTTTTATTCATATTTCCCTTGTCGGGATTTTACCAAATTGCTCCTAAGAAAACTCTTCGATCTGGCGCATACGTACCACCTTTAGGAATTCTATATCTTGCCAGAATGCTTGAAAAAGAGGGGCATAAAGTTGAAGTTATAGATTGTAATGCAGAAGGAATTAATGAAGAGAATATACTTTCAAAAGTAGATTCTTCAGATGCTGTCGGAATGACTGTCTACAGTGACCCTATTGAAATAAAAAATTCAATACGTATTTCAAAATTAATAAAAGAAAAAGACAAAAACCTCCCTCTTGTGATAGGTGGCCCTCATTGCACCCTTCTTCCAACTCATTCAATGAGACATCATCCTGCAGATATTTTGGTTAAAGGAGAAGGTGAGTTAGTTATGCCTCTAATAGCAAAGGCCCTTGAAGGGAAAAAAAGTCTGAGCTCCATTCCAGGAATATGTTACAGAAAAAGCAATAGAATTGTAGAATCAACATCAAATAATATCGTCGAAAAATTAGATAATTTACCTTTTCCTTCCAGACACCTTGTTGAAAAATATGATTATGGTTACATGCAAGGATCAAAGATCGCAACTGGTAAAGCAACATCAATACTTACATCAAGAGGTTGCCCCTCTACTTGTAGATATTGTCAAATTTCAGCATTTTCGCCTAGATATCGCATTAGGTCCCACGAAAATATTGCAAAAGAAATTAAAGAAATTGCTGATGCTGGATACAAAACACTTATTTTCATTGATGATAGCTTTTTAGCTAGTAAGAAATGGGCTGGGAAAATAATGGATCAAATCATAGAAAACAATATAAATCTAAAATTGTGGATCCAGGGTGCAAGAGTTGATTCGGCAGATTTAGAACTTTATAAAAAGATGAAAAAAGCAGGAGTGGAATTAATTAGCTTTGGTGTAGAGTCCGGCAATCAAGATATACTAGATTATTATACCAAAAAAATTACGTTAGAACAAGTAAGAGAATCCGTAAAATTAAGTAAAAAAATGGGGTTCTTCGTTCACTCAAGTTTCATACTTGGAGCCCCAATCGAAACAAAGCAACATATTTTAGATACAATAAAATTTGCTAAATCTATTCCTTTGGATGCTGCTTCGTTTTATACATTTGGATATTTGTATGGAAGCGATATTTGGAAAGAGGCTGTTAGAAAAGGACAAATAACTAAAAAAGATTTTTGGATAACAGCTGATTCCAATAAGGGTTTAGGAAATTTAACTGAGGACGAATTAGATAAGTATTGCATGAAAGCATTTAGAGAATTTTGGTTTAATCCCAAACAATGGATTAGGCAATTCTACCATGCCATATCATACGGAGATTTTCGTTTTTTAAAAATGGGTTTTGACGTAGTTAAATAAATATCGATAAGCTTTGAAAAATATTTAATATGACATAAATATAATCATCTTTTATGCCTTCATACGAGCCCACTATTGTAATGATTAATAACCTAGAAAATGCAAGAGATGAAATCAAGAAAATTGGCTGCGATCCAAAAAGTATCGACATAATGGCACCCAAAGCAATTTCTAGAGCCATAAAAGTTAGAAATGTAGTTTTACAAGATGCTATTATAATTAAACAAGATATGCTTTCTATAGGTGGAGAAGTCGCCATTCCAAAAGATGCTTTTAAACTAGAAAACAAAGAAGCGAACATCCTAATTATAGGAACTCTAAAACAACTTAGCGATCTTGTTGAAAAATTAGACAGACACTATACAAGAATAAAAAAAATTTCAGAGGAACTATCTTTTTTGATTGAGAAAATAAAATAATCTCCCAAAAAGAAATTAAGTATTATAGTATTCCATGTCTGGAGAGCTTATGGAGAATCCAGTTTGTCCGATTGATTTTAGATACGGCAGAAAAGAGACAATAGAAATATTTGGCGAGAAAAGTAAACTTCAGCATTTGCTTGATGTTGAAGCAGCTCTTGCAAGAGCTCATGCTGAGGTTAAAAACATCCCCAAAAAAGCAGCAGATGAAATAACAAAAAAAGCTTCAATAAAATTTGTGGATGTTGAGAGAGTTAAAGAAATAGAAAAAGAAACAAAACACGACATAATGGCCGTAACAAAAGCTTTGGCAGAGCAATGTAATAAAGCATCAGCAAAATACATACACCTAGGTGCAACAAGTTATGACATAGTGGATACTGCAAATGCTCTGCAATTTTCAAAAGCAACTGATTTTATTTCAAAACAACTAAAAGAGCTTAGAAAAACTCTTATTTTACTTGCAAAAAAGCATAGGAATACAATAATGTCAGGTAGAACGCATGGACAATACTCTATACCTATTACTTTTGGACTTAAAATGGCAGTTTATGCAATGGAAGTCGACAGACAACTTGAAAGACTTCATGAATGTAAGTCAAGAGTGCTTGTTGGAAAAATGATAGGTGCTGTTGGTACAGGCGCTGCAATGGGTAAAAATGCTTTAAAAATTCAAGAAATTGTAATGAGAGAATTAAAACTTGGAGTAGAAGAAGGTGCAACACAAATTGTTGGTCGTGATAGATATATCGAACTAATTTCATGTTGTGCAAATATTGCAGCAAGCATGGAAAAATTTGCAACTGAAATTAGAAATCTTCAAAGAAGTGAAATAGGTGAAGTCGCAGAAGCATTTGAGTCAAAAAAGCAGGTAGGTTCTTCAACAATGCCTCATAAAAGAAATCCAATAACAAGCGAGCAGATAAGTGGCCTTGCAAGAGTTGTGAGATGTAATATAATTCCTGCTTATGAAAATGCAATTCAATGGCATGAAAGAGATCTTGCAAATTCTTCATCTGAAAGATTCATCTTGCCCCATTCACTAATTCTTACTGATTGGATAATATACCAAATGAATTATGTTTTCAAAAATCTAAAGGTTTTTCCAAACAAAATGCTTGAAAACTTAGAAAAATCAAAAGGTCTTCCTATGGCAGAATCTGTGATGACAAAGCTCGTCGAAAAAGGAATGGGCAGAGGAGAAGCTCATGAAATTGTTAGAATTTGTTCTCAAAGTGCAATTGCAAGCAATGATAGTCTGCTTTCATCGTTATTAAAAAATGATAGTGTTTGTTCATTTATTACAGAAAATGAAATGAAAGATTCAATGAACCCAAAAAACTATCTTGGAGTCACGGACATAATTGTTGACAATATTGTAAAAAAATTATCTAGATAGGTGCTATGATGGACGAATTAGACAAAATAACTCAAAATTCTCAAGAAGTTGTAACTGCTGAAGAGCTAAAAGCCGTTTTATCAAAAGATAAGCCCAAAGCATACATAGGCTTTGAGCCTTCTGGAACTGTACATTTAGGTTGGAAGATTTGTTCAAATAAAATTAAAGATTTTCTTGAGCTTGGATTTGATTTTACAATACTTCTTGCAGATTGGCACGCATATATCAATGATAAACTTAGCGGAGATATTGAAAAAATAAAGCTCTGTGGAAAATATATGGAAGATTGTTTTGCTGCAATGGGTATTGAAAAAGGAAAAGTCAAATATGTTTATGCCAGCGATTATATTGGAGATCCAAAATATTGGGAACTTGTATTAAAAGTTTCAAAAGCAACTTCAGTTGCAAGAGTGAAGCGCGCTATGGACATAATGGGGCGAAGCGAAGATGAAGCCGAAAAAGATCTTTCAAAGCTATTTTATCCTGCTATGCAAGTTTCAGATATTTTTTATCTAGATTTAGATGTTGCATATGGCGGAATGGATCAAAGACATGCCCATATGCTAGCAAGAGATGTCTCAAAGAAATTGAATGTTAAAGCGCCTGTGGCCATTCATACACCTCTGCTAACTGGTCTAAAATCAGGAAGTAGAATGGACCCTGCTGAAGTAAAAATGAGTAAAAGCAAGCCAGATTCTATGATATCTATTCATGATGAAGAAGGTGTTGTTAAAAAGAAAATAAGCAAGGCCTATTGTCCCGAAGGACAAGTTGAAGGCAATCCAATTCTTGAAATGTGTAAATTTGTTATTTTTCCTGAGTTAAAAGATGAAAAATTTATAATTGAAAGGCCTGAAAAGTTTGGAGGAAATCTTAAATTTAAATCATATCTGGAGTTGGAAGCACAATATGTTTCTGAACTTCATCCGCTTGATTTAAAAAATGCAACGGCAAAATATGTTAATCAAATTCTTGAACCGATAAGAGATTATTTCAAAGACCATTCAGAAAACTACGAGAAATTAAAAAAAGCAGACATAATTCTCTAATTTCACAACATTTTTAAAGAAAATAATACTCTTGACGAGTACTTGAGATGTGATATAGCAATTATTGGAGCTGGACCTGCTGGTCTTTTTGCAGCACATGAACTTGTAAATAATTCAGATAAAAGTGTTATTGTAATTGACAAAGGTAAAGACATAAAATTAAGAGCTTGCCCAACAGTTTTAAAATTCACACATTGTAAGAGTTGTGATCCATGTAATATATTGTGCGGTCTTGGCGGAGCTGGAGGTCTATCTGATGGAAAGCTAAATCTAAGACCAGATGTAGGTGGAAACTTAGAGGAATTTGTATCAAAAGAAGAAGCAGATAAACTTGTAAATAAAATAGACGATATATTTTTAAAACATGGAGCATCAGACAAATTATATGGTGAAAATCTCAAAGATTTAGATAAAAATGCAGCCACCCATGGAATAGAATTCATACCAATCCCTCAAAGACACATAGGATCTGACAAATTACCTGAGGTTGTAACTTCTTTAAAAGACGAATTGGAAAAAAAAGGAACTGAATTTTTGCTTAAAACTTGTGTAAATCAGATTATTAAAAAGGATGATAAATTCGAACTTATTTTAGATAATAATAAAAAAATAGAAACCAACTACATTTTGGCTGCAACAGGTAGAGCCGGTTCTGATTGGCTTTCATCTGAAGCAAAAAGGCTTGGTATAAAAACTAGATTTACACCTATTGATATTGGAGTGAGGGTAGAAGTTCCTGCAGTTGTTATGGAAAATATAATAAAATATGCCTGGGACCCTAAATTTCACATATATACAAAAACCTATGATGATTTTATTAGAACTTTTTGCACATGTCCTTATGGTTTTGTTGTAATGGAAGATTATGGCGACTATATTGCTGTTAACGGACATTCTAGCAATAATCTAAAATCAAAAAATACAAATTTTGCATTCATTTCAAGAGTGGAGCTTACAGAACCTGTAGAAAATACTATTGAATATGGTGTGTCCATTGCAAAACTTGCCACAACAATTGGAGGTGGAATGCCTATAATTCAAAGACTTGAAGATTTAAGAAATGGAAGGCGATCAACGGAAGGCAGAATTAAAAAATCTTTTGTTGAGCCAACACTTAGAAATGCAACACCCGGAGATATTTCAATGGCTTTGCCTCATAGACTTGTAACAAATATTATAGAAGGTTTAGAAAAATTAGATGAGGCAATACCTGGAGTTGCTTCTGATTCTACTCTTTTGTATGCCCCTGAAGTAAAGTTTTATTCGATGAGACTAATTGTAAATAACAATCTTGAAACAAATATTGAAAATTTATTTGTTGCAGGTGATGGTGCTGGTCTTTCAAGAGGAATTGTGGCTTCAGCTGCTACAGGCATAATTGCTGCTAAAGGGATTTTAAACAAGGAAAAATAAAATTTATTAATTTTTATCAAGCAATATACCAAACACCAATTAAAAATCAAAAAATAATTATTAAAATTATTGCCCTTATAGTTTTTTAATATATTCTTTAAATTCATCTGCAACAATTTTTGCACCAGTGCTATTTAGATGAATTCCATCAATTGTAAAATATAGTCCTCGTTTCTTAGAAGTTCTATCAACATCTTCAATTGTTCTATTTTGTAAAAAGTCGAGAATTACACTTGTACTGGTTTTTGCTATATACCCAGATACCTCTTTATTTTCAAGCTTTGGATAAAAATTTTTTCTTAAGTCAAGAAATTTAACTTTTTTACTGCATTTTGAAATTTTTCTAATTATTTCTGCTTGATGATCAAGTTCTTTATTCCATCTATTGTTGATATTTTCACCTATGAAAATTGGCGTTACAACAATTATTTTTTTTACATTGCAACAAATTTGATTTATTATTTTTTTGTAATAATCTACAAATTCTTCATCGCTTTTTGCCCAGTTTTGATTAGTTGTAGCCTTAAGAATTGGATATGTCCATGAAACCTTTACTAAAACATCATTTGTTCCAATCCAGATAAAAGCTAAATCGTAGTTTTTTTCTAATTTTATCTTTTTCATTCTGTTATAAAGACTGACTACAGTGTCTCCATTTTTACCATAGTTTTTTAGTTCGTATTTTAAAAAAAATTTCTTTAAAATTCTAAAATAAGAAGCTCCCAAGCTTCCTTCTGTTAAGCTATCTCCAAGAAATGCTATCCTTTTTATTTTATCCTCCTCAGCGATTTGTGATAATATTTGAGATATTTAAATTGATTAGATAAAAAAATAAATTAAAAAATTAGAATGTGTTGAATTGAGCAAGTCTTTTTTCAAATCTACTTCCGCAATAAGGACAAACTTTGCTTCTTGCTGAAACGAAAAGACCGCAATCCGGGCAATTATTTAAAGCCATAATGGTCCTCATCAAATCCAAGCAATGAATTTTTTGATAAAAGTTTAGTCCAAATAGTCTATATAAGATATTTATTTTAGATATAGATATCGTATCTAAATATTCACACACTGATGATATGAAATGCCTATAAAAACAGATATTTGGAAAAAACAGGTTGAAAAAGATTATTTTCCATGCGAAAGAGAATGGTTTTGTGCTGAAGCAGTTTTAAGAAATAAAAATAAAAAATATATTTTAAAAACTGTTTTTACACAATGGTCCAATAAGAACCAACCTGAAGGGTCTTATTTATCAATAACGCTGTTTGATTTGAAAAAAGATAAAGATTATTCATATTATTCTTGTGATAAAGAGAACAAATTAGAAACATCTGAAAGAGAGTTTTTTATTTGTTATAAAAACTCGAAAATTAAAGGAAATTATCCAAACTACAAATTGAAACTTTTTGATGAGGAAAACAAAATCGAAATTAACCTTGATTTTTCAGCAAAAAGTAGTCCGCAATTAATTGCATATGACAAAACAAATGGATACATTCCTATGGGTCTCGGCTTTTATAAATTCGGTTTTGTACCAAGATCAATTGTATCAGGGACGATTAAAATTGATAAAGAAATATTTGAAGTTAATGGCAATGGATATTTTGAACATGTATGGGGAGACATATCTTATACAAATCCGTTTTCAACTAAATCAGATATTAAAAAATCAATCTCAAGTTATGTGAAGTTTTTTGAGTGGTGGAAGAAAAATCAAAAATTTAAACTACCTAAATCATTAGAATTTTGCTCCGAAAATAATCCCTTTGGCTATGATTGGATCTGGTGTGTTTTTGATAATAATTGGTCAATATTTTACGGAAACATTATGTTTTGGATTAGCAAAGGTCCAACAGCAGGTATTCTTTATTTAACCAAAGATGGAAATAATTACTCAGAATTTTTAAACATGAGATTTGAATACACTAAAATGAAATCATCTAAACTTTACGATTTTTATTATCCTGTTGAAATAGAGCTTACTGCTGAAAATGAAAAAGAAAAAATATTTCTAAAGTGCAGTCCTGTTTCGGGTTCACATGAAGGCATCACAAGACCTTCTAAGAGCAAATATTGGAAAGGATTTGTTGTTTGTGAAGTTCCTGTTAAAATCCAAGGTTGGTATGAAAATGGTTCTGAAAAAGTAATCTTAAAAGGAAATGGTAAGTTTGAGCCGCAAAGACTTGTTTCAATGTTTGGTCATAATAAGTTGAAAGCTGATTTTTGTTTACCGCCCGAAGGTTTTGGAATTGATTTTAAATTGGATTCAAATTATTTTCAAAAAGATTTATTTTTTAAATTCAGATTTTTACCAGAATTAAGTTTAAAAATTAATCTTAAAAGAAAGTAAAAACAAATAAATAAGATAAAAATAAGGTTTATTGCACAAAGCCTTCTTATTGGAAAGATATTTATACTAAAATACGTATATATACGTGTTAAAACGTTTATTGGAGGATAAATATGAACAAAATAACATGGACAGGTTTAGGGTTGCTGGCAATAGGTGTAATTCTATGGATAGCATATGGGTTATTCCTAGGTTTTGACGAAATAATGAGGGCTATAGATTTTGTTACAGGAAGTATAGGAGCACTTGTATTACTAGGATTTATTATCCTAATTATATCGATATTTATCGAACAAAGAAGGGACTCAAAAGAAATGAAAGAAAAAATAAATAAGGAGGATTTGAAACCATGATACTTACAAATACAGATTATGTACCAGATAAAAAAATAATAAGAATTTTAGGTCTTGTGAGAGGAAATACAATCCAGGCAAAAGGTCTTGGAAAAGATATAACAGCAGGTTTTAGACATATGGTCGGTGGAGAAATAAAAGAATATACAGGAATGCTTGCAGAGGCTAGAGAAATAGCACTAAAAAGAATGGAAGATAAAGCAATACAGCTTGGTGCAGATGCAGTAATAAATGTAAGATTTATGACATCGGCTGTTATGCAAGGTGCTGCAGAAATACTAGCCTATGGTACAGCTGTAAAACTAGATAGTGAAAAGTTATGAGCACAGTAAATATTGTGCTTATTATTGCAGGACTATTTGCATTAATCACAGGTATTGCTGCTTTTTTTAATCCAAGTTTTACAAGAATAATTAATTTTCCTGGCGGGCCTAAATTAAAGGCAACTGCAGCAATTATTGCAGGGCTAATAATTATCATTGTTGGATTAGTTTTTCAAATTCCTATAAGTTGATTAAATGAAAAAGGTGACAATTACAATTTCCGATGAGATTTGGAAATGGTGGAAAAAAAATCCATGGATTAATCTATCCCAACTGGCAGAAAGAGAATTAAATAGAATCAGGATGCTGGAAGAAAGAGTGCTAGGTGTTTGCCCAGAATGTTCTAATCCCAAACTAAGATTTGATGGAAAAACTTACAGATGTTCAAAATGTGGATTTGTATACAAATAACAATAATCTTAATATAGTGATTAGAAAGGGAGAATTGATAACATGATGGTTGTTACAACAGAAAATATTCCTGAGAGAGAAATAAAAGAAGCTTTAGGCGTTGTTTTTGGAAGTTGCGTTCAAACAAAACACATAGGAAAGGATATTGGAGCAGGTTTCAGAACAATTGTAGGTGGTGAATCAAAAGCATACACAGAGCTCATGGAAGAAGCTCGAAGAACTGCTATGCAAAGAATGATTGAAGATGCGAAAAAATTAGATGCTGACGCAATTATTGGAATGCGTTATGCAACAGCACAAACAATGCACGGTGCTGCAGAAATAATTGCGTTTGGTACTGCAGTAAAAACACTTTGAGGGATTTTATGGTAACTGTTAAAGTAAAAAATTTAGTAAAAAATTATGGGCAAACTCCTGCCGTAAAAGATATCTCCTTTGAAATAAATCAAGGGGAGATATTTGGGCTAATCGGGCCAAACGGAGCAGGCAAAACAACCACATTGCGAGTACTTTCTACACTTCTTACAATAACATCTGGATCTATTACTATAATGGGACATGACTTAAAAGAAAAACCAGAAGAAGTCAGAAAAGAGATTTCCTACTTACCAGAAGACGCAGGGGCTTATAAGAATTTATCCGGAAAAGCCTATCTTGAGTTTATAGCAAAGTTTTTCCCGGAAAAAAATTCAAAAAAAATTGTTTCAAAAGGAATTGAGATTGCAGATCTTGGAAATAGAATCACCGATAAAGTTGATACATATAGTAAAGGTATGAAACGAAGACTTCTAGTTGGAAGGGCATTAATGATAGACCCAAAGCTTGCAATACTTGATGAGCCCACATCAGGCCTTGATGTAATTAACGCCCAAGAAATAAGAAGAATAATAAAAGAAACCGCACAAAAAGGAACGACAATTCTTCTTTCATCTCATAATATGCTCGAAGTTGAATTTTTATGTGACAGAATCGCACTTATTGCAGAAGGAAAAATTGTTGAAAGTGGCAGACCAAAAGAGTTAATGCAAAAATACAATGCAAAAAATGTTGAAGAAGTTTTTACAAAGGTGGTAAAATGAGCGCGCTTACAAACATTATAAAAAAGGAGCTAAAAGAGCTTCTTACACCCGCAACAATACTGCCAATTGTTTTTGTCGCAATAATATTTGGCTCTATTGGAAATTCAATGGAAGGAATACAAGAAGAACTTGAAGAAAAACCTGTGATTGGATATTTAAATTTAGACAATGGCAATCTTTCAAATATTGTAACTTCTTTTTTTGATAATTATTCAGATGTTGTTTTCAAATCAAATGATTTGTCTGAAAAAGATAAGGGACTTGATGAAGTAAAAAGTGGCAACGGTCAAGCACTTATAGTTATAAAACAAAATTTCTCAGAAGATATATTAAATGATAAGCAAGGAGAAGTTGAAATATACTGGATAATGAGAGGTACAGGTATTTTAGATTCAGTATCCTCAGAAGTGGTAGAAGGTCTTATTTATTCCGCAAACACGCAGCTTTCAAAGGAGCTAATAGAAGAAAATACAACCGTTAATTCAAGTATAGCATTAACCCCTACTCAAAGAACAGATACGACCTATATCAAAGATAGAGTAATCGGCCTTTCGCCTGGAGCCATTTCAGGAATGCTTTCTTCTCAATCTACATTCATTCCTATTGTAATTATGATGCTGATAATAATTTCAGGCAGTATGGTCATCTCATCAATGGCTCTTGAAAAAGAGAATAAAACATTGGAAACTTTGTTAACTCTTCCAGTAAGAAGAACATATATTGTTATTGGAAAGCTTGCTGCAAGTGCTGTTATTGGGCTTTTATTTGCACTTATTTACATGATTGGAATGAATCAATATTTCCAAGGATTTCAATTTACAGGTACGCTAAATCTTTCAGATTTTGGACTCGCACTTACTTCTCAGGATTTCATACTGGTTGGAATATCACTTTTTGTCGCACTAATCTCTGCTCTTGCATTATGTATGCTTCTTGGCACTCTTGCAAAAAATTACAAAAGTGCACAAACTCTGACATTTCCCGTTACACTACTTGCCATGATTCCGATGTTTATCACAATGTTTGCAGATTTTGACACGCTTCCTTTAGTATTAAAAGGACTTGTATTTGCTATACCGTTTTCTCATCCTATGATGGCAACAAGAGCACTAATTTTTGATGATTATTTATTAGTATTTGCCGGAATTGCATATGGGGCAATATTTGCAATTATAACGATTAGTGTTGTAGTCTGGGTGTTTAAGACGGATAGGCTTTTGACTGGAAGTACAAATCGAAGAATTAAAAAGATGTTTAAATCAAGAAACCGATAATTTTTAAACCTACAAAAAAATTTTAACTTCTTTTTTTATTATATTTATTGGTGTTGAGAATGGTAAAACAGAAATTTTTTATTGATGGGGAAGTTTTTAATGCAAAAATTCACAAAGACCATGATATTTTTATTGCCAAATGTCCCGAACTTCAAACAACTGCCACAGGAAAATCAATCAAGATGGCAAGGATTAATTTAGAAGAAGCATCAAAGATGTTCTTGGAAAAAGAGAAGAAATAAGTATGGATATATACGATTTCATTTTACAGATCTGACAAAATGAGTTTCACCTTTCATTTTAAAAAATTGCTCACGAGTCATATTTGCAGATTTTAAAGCTGAATTAATAATAATATTCTGTTGGCAAGACCACTCTTTATCACTATGGTTACGAACATATTCTGCCCATTTATGAATAAATTTTTTCCGTTCTTTATTATTTTCTTCAATAAAGCCCATGTAACATCTCTTCATACTGTTCTATCAATTTTTTATCTAAATATTCTCTAGCAACATCTCTTATATGTTCTGCATCTTCTAAATCTTTTGGCGATTTTAGAATCTTTTCTTTAAATACTATTTGAAGTTCTAGCGGAGAAATTCGAATTTTTTCTTTTTGTAATTTTACTTCAATACTATTATTTAGAGAAATCTCATCAACCCTTCTTTTTATCCACTTCATTTCAATATTAGGGATTATTGTATCCTTTTTTGCAAATCGAATAGCAAGATCATCTTCAAGATATTCATAAACATCTGAATCCTCTTCAGCATTCATACAGTAAAAATCATTGGTCTTTAGTTCATTATATATTTTTAAAAATGTTAAAAAGTCAATTTTTGGTATAAGCACATCTATATCTTCACTTGCTCTTGCCCGTCCAAGCAAAATGGATACATATCCACTAACAATGACGTAAGAAGAATACCGTTGTAATATTTTTAAAAATTCAATTGCAAATTTATCTAAATCAGATAACTCACGATTTATTTCTATGGTTTTTTTATCTATGAATTTCATCTACGACATCCGTATTAATAATATGCACTTTAAATACCTTATTAAAACTTACTAGCTACGATCTTTTTCAATTGATGTAACTACCTATCAAAATTACGGACGTGGCGGGATTCGAACCCGCGATCCCTGGCTTAGAAGGCCAGTGCCATATCCAGGCTAGGCCACACGCCCAAGCGCTGAGGGGGAGATTTGAACTCCCGCTCCCCTGATGGAGAACCGGCTCTCAAGGCCGGCGCGGTAGGCCGGGCTTTGCTACCTCAGCGTAGTATACCGACATACTATCCGGTAATATAAATTTGTATACAACAAAAAATAAAAAGAGTTTTTCTAAGATTTTAAAACAATTTCTATGTGAACGCCGTCTGGTACTTGAATTCTCATAAGTTGTCTTAAAGCCCTATCGCTTGCATCAAGATCAATAAGTCTTTTGTGAATTCTCATTTCCCAGTGATCCCAAGTTTCTGTTCCTTCCCCATCTGGAGATTTTCTACAAGGGACTTTTAGATGCTTTGTTGGAAGTGGAACAGGTCCTCTTAATGCTACACCAGTTCTCTCTGCAATCATCTTAATCTGTGTACAAACTTCTTCAAGTTTTTTTGATTCAGTGCTAGTAAGTGATATCCTTGCTTTTTGCCCGGCCATCTTTGTCTACTCCTTGAAATATAAAAAAGAAAAGAGAAGATTATGCTTGTTCAACGTCTAAACAAACACCGGCTGCAACTGTTTGTCCCATGTCTCTAATTGCAAATCTTCCAAGTTGTGGTATCTTTTTGGAAGGTTCAATTACCATTGGACGAGTTGGTATAACTTTAACAATTGCTGCATCTCCTGTTTTAATAAAGTCAGGATTTTCTTCTTTTACTTGACCTGTTTTTGGATCGAGTTTCTTTTGGATTTCTTCAAATCTACATGCAACTTGTGCAGTATAGCAGTGAAATACTGGCGTGTATCCTTTTGTAATAACTGAAGGATGATTGAGTACCATTATCTGTGCTGTGAATGCTTTTGCTACTGTTGGTGGATCATTTGTAGGCCCTGCAACATCGCCTCTTCTTATTTGGTTTTTGTCAACACCTCTCATGTTGACACCAACGTTATCTCCAGGCTGTGCCGCTGCTATATTTTCATGATGCATTTCAATTGTTTTAACTTCGCCTGTTGCTCCACCAGGTTTTGTACTTGGTTTGAAGATAAGCTGCATTCCAGGTTTCATAACACCTGTTTCGATTTTTCCGACTGGAACTGTACCTACGCCTTTGATTGTATAAACATCCTGGATCGGCCATCTTAGAGGTAAGTCCGTTGGTTTTTTTGGTAGGATGAAATTATCAATTGCCTTAAGCATTGGAACGCCATCCCACCAATCAATGCTTCCTTTTTCTTTTACGTTGTCTCCTTTGAATGCAGAAACAGGAACGATTTGAATTTGTTCATCTTTATAACCAACACTTTTTGCAAGTTTTACAATATCTGCTTTTACTTGCTCAAATTTATCTTTGCTGTATGGTGGTTTTGTGTCATCCATTTTATTGACTGCAATTATCATTTGTTTTACACCAAGGGTCCTTGCAAGAAACATGTGCTCTTTTGTTTGAGCCATGATTCCCTCTGGTGCAGCAACAACAAGTATTGCAGCATCTGCTTGTGATGTTCCAGTAATCATGTTTTTAACAAAGTCTCTGTGACCAGGAGCATCAATGATTGTTATGTAATATTTATCAGTGTCAAATCTTTTGTGAGCGACATCAATTGTAACTCCTCTCTCACGCTCTTCTTTTAAATTATCAAAAATCCATGCAAGAGCGAAACTTTCTTTTCCTTTTGCTTTTGCTTCTTCTTTGAATTTGTCAAGCATGTGTTGTGGAAATTGACCAGTATCAAGAAGAATTCTTCCTACGAGTGTAGATTTTCCGTGATCTACGTGACCAATAATTACTAAATTCATGTGGGGTTTATCTGCCATAATTTTGCCTCCATATACTATTCTTTTATCTTATATTTACTTTAGGATTTGATAGCGTATACTCTTCCTATTTATAAGATTTACCTAATTGCCTCCTTTAATTATTGAAGATTATGAGAAACTCATATTTTGCTAATTAGCTCTTCAACAATTCCCTTATATCTTAATGCCAATTGCTCAGCTGTTGAAGAATCTTTTGATTCAGCGTAAACTCTAAATATTGGTTCTGTGCCTGATGGCCTCATAAGTATCCAACCGCTTTCAACATAAAGTTTGACGCCGTCGGTTTGATCTACGTCTTTTATTTCTGGCTTATCTTTTACTTGCTCTACAAGAGTTTTCATTAAAAGTTCTTTTTTGTCGTTTGGACATTTTAATTTAGTCTTAAAAACAGTATAATCTGGAATTTCTGAAATCAGTTCTGATAGTGGTTTATTTTCTTTTGCAATAATTTCAAGCATCATTGCAATTGACATTGCTGAATCTCTACAATATTGAAGCTCTGGAAATATTAAACCCCCATTTTCTTCTCCACCAAAAACAGCATTTTTTTCTTTCATCACACTTGCTACAATAGGGGATCCAACAGCTGTATACAAAACATCTCCGCCGCTTTGTTTTATTGCATCTTCAAAACATGTTGAAGTGGTTACAGGAGTAACACAAATGCCTCCATTATTTTTCAATGTAAGATACTTTCCAGCAAGAGTTAGGGTTTTATCCCCCCAGATATAATCTCCTTTTTCGTCAACAAAAATAGCTCTATCTGCATCTCCATCTTGGCCTATACCAAAAACAACGGATGCTTGTTTTGTTTTATCTATTAAATCCTTTAAATTTTCTGGTAAGGGCTCAGAATTTCTGCCCGGAAATGTGCCATCCGCTTCGCAATAAAGATATGTAGTCTTGCAACCCAACTTTTCAAGTAGTTTTGGCGAAACAAGACAGCCTGCTCCGTTGCCACAGTCGAGAAGTACATGAAAATGTTTTTTCTTAATGGCCTCAACATCAACAGCAGAAAGTATTCCATTTATGTAAAGATCAATTGCTCCATCCCAAGTAGATAGATTTCCGACATCTTTCCAATCTGCGAGTTTAAAGCTTTTTTCAAAATAGATTTTTTCTATTTCGTTTTCAACGTCTTTTGTAAACTCAGTTCCATCGGCCGCAACCCCTTTAATTCCATTAAATTGTGGAGGATTATGAGATGCAGTGATTATTACACCTGAATCAAAGTCTTTTTCTTTTACTGTATATTGCAATGTAGGAGTAGGAACAAGATCAACGTCAACAACATCACAGCCAGTTGCAAGAAGACCTGCAGAAATTGCTGATTTTAGCATGTGATTTGAAAGTCGGGCGTCAGTTCCAATGGCAACCTTGGGATGAGAAATTTCTTTTTTAAGAAGTGTTCCCCAAGCCATGCCAATACCTAATGCTAGTTCGCAATTCATATCTTCATTTACTACTCCTCTTATTCCATTAGTTCCAAATAATTTGCCCATTTTTCCACCATTTTAATTTAAGCACCTATTACATTTCCAATTTGTTTTTTGGGATAGTTTTCAGGGATTTTTTGAGTCCATATGACTTTATTTTCAATCTCTGAATTTTCATTAATTTTTTCATTATCTCCCATTACAGTATTGTTCAAGTTGGAATTATCTCCAACAACACAGCCTTCCCCAATTACGCAGTTATCTAAAACCACATTTCTACCAATTCTAGTGTTGTCAAACAGTATTGTAGAATCTAATTTAGAATTTTGACCAACATAAGAATCGTTTCCAATACAAGATTCTTTCAAAGTTGCTTTATTTTCAGAATTTTTTCCAATGAAAAAGTTTAAATTTTTATTTTTTAAAAGAATTTTATGAACGTCTATATAGCTAGTTATTCTGCCTACATCCACCCAAAAGCCTTCAAATTGATATCCATAAAATCTACCTGTATCTTCAATTATTTTAGGAAAGATTTCTTTTTCCATTGAGATAAGTCTTCCTGTTTTTATATAATCTAAAATACTTGGTTCTAAAAGATATGCTCCTGCATTAATTAGATTGGAAGGAGCTTCTTCTGGCTTTGGTTTTTCAACAAATCCGACAACATTTGAATCGTCTTTAATATCAACTACGCCAAATTCTGAAACGTTTTTTACTGGCCATAAAGATATTGTAGTAATTGAGTTATTTTTTTTATGAAATTTGATCATTTCATTCATGCCAAGAGAGCAAATTGTATCTGCATTTAAAACAAAAAAAGTGTCTGTTATGTGCTTTTCTGCAAATTTAACTGCTCCTCCAGTTCCAAGTGGTTCAGGCTCATCGTTTACAATTATTTCTTTTCCAAAATCATTGCCTTTAAAATAATTTTCAATTTGATCTTTTCTGTAGTTTACTGCCAAAACAACCTTATTTACTTCTTTTGGCAACATCTTTACTAGATAAGAAATCATGGGTTCGTTTAATACCGGCAATAATGATTTTGCCCTTGTGTATGTAAATGGCCTTAGCCTAGTCCCAAATCCTCCTGCAAGAATTATTGCCTCCATTTTTATCTCTCTTTTATGATTTGAAAACCAGAAACAAGTTATTGCCTATTAAATTTCACTTTATAGTCTATTGATTTTATAAAAATTCAACTGAAACATTTAAAAAGTGCTATAAATTCTGAGGTTGCAAAAACTAAAATATCTTTGGGCTCGTGGTCTAGTTGGTTATGACGTCGCCTTGACATGGCGGAGGTCGAGTGTTCAAATCTCTCCGAGCCCACTTATTTTAATCAAAATCAGATCCAAGATCATATCCGCAATGAGGGCATTCATTTCCATCTAAAAGTTGATAGCAATTAGGACAAATATTATCTGAATCTAAATTTTGCTCTGAGGCTTCTATTGTGCATCCGCATTCAGGGCAAACATAAGTTTCTTCAGGACCAACATTTGATTTGTTCATTTTAGTGCCACAGTTCGGACACAAATATTTTTCATCCAAGTCAGCCAAAACTTCCATTCATATTCACTCCAACAAATATATGATAACAAAGCTAGTTCTGTGAGTGATTATATAAATAATTTATGTGTAAAATTAACAAAATGAGAAAAAAATTAATTTTAAAGGTTTAACCAAGTTCTTTTAGTAACTTTAAAATTTCACTTCTTTTTTCTTTTTCATCTGGAAGTGTTATAGACCCCCTATATCTTTTAGATCCATCTTGTAAATAAAAACCTCTTGAAATGGAATAAAACTCTTTTTCACCAATTGAAGTTTTAACTTTTTTCTTGGCAATTTCTATAAAATTATTTGTTCCAAATTTTACCTCTTTTGCTTCAATGGTTTTAAATTCGACCATTTTGTCCTCTCCTTCCTTTCGAATAGGTAATTGTTCTTTATATATAATATATTTATCTATAATATATTGTATTATTAGGACCCCATCAAAACAAAATAAATTTGAAGAAAAATTTTAATTCCTTGTTTTTTATTATGTGAGTAGTGATGAACGAACCTTTACTGAGTCTATTTGACTATGATGAGGATCTTGAGTGCTGAAAAAGTTATTTGATATGCTCAGCAAGCATATCTGCAACTTTTTCTAAAAATTTTGAGTCGTTTTTATCGAAAGCGTTGAAAATATCTGCATCTATATCAATTTCGCCTAAAATGTTATTATCGCTTTTAATAGGCACAACTATTTCGGATTTAGTAGAAATAAAACATGACAGATATCTATTATCTTTTGAAACATCCCTTATAATTTCTGTTTTTCCTGTTTTAGCTGCAGAGCCGCATATGCCTTTTCCGATAGGAATTTTTGTATGCTCTGTTGCTTTTTTACCTTTCCAAGGCCCCAAAATTAAATTTTTATCCTCAACTAAATAAATACCAACCCAGCTATATTTATCAAAATTATTATAAAGATATTCAGTTACTTTATCTAAAATATTATTATTTTGAGAAATAATTTGTTTTATCTCAAGAAATGCTTTTTCATATTCCATTAAACTTTCACCTAAATTCCAAAAGATTTGATTGATGATTAGATGGACCTAAAGAAACGGTCAAGGGTTCCTCTTCATCAGGCAACAATATCTCGCCGTATTTCCCACCGCCTCCTGGAATTATCCTAACCTTGCCTTGCCTGAATGCTTCTATAGAATCTGCGATTGCTGGCGTAGTTATTCTTCTTATTTCATCAAATTCTGCATCAATTAATACTGTAATTTCATTTCCAAAATAATTAACTAGCTCTTCCCATCTTCTTGTAACCGTTTTTGTAAAAGGGGATCTTTGACCTACTGCTTTTGTAATTATTTCTGCCAAAGGAATTAGATGCAAATAAGGAGGCCTATGATCGGGATGTTTTAGATAATAAAAAGAAGCTATTTCGTTTATTCTGTCTTTAACACCTTTTTTTATTTTTTTACCGCAGTGGCATTTCCATTTCCTTCTAATGGCATCATCTATTGTATAATGAGTATAACAAGATATACAGGCCGATTCATGATATTTTCCTTCCTGGGGCGGAAGGCCTATATTAAGTACGGGTTTGTTTCCGTTGGTTCGCAAAATTGCTTTTTTAATCTCGGAAAAGGTAGCTTCTTTTACTTCAAATCTTGTAAATTCTCTACCAAGTCTAACCGGATGAGGACTATGACAATCGGAATTTGTTAAAAAAGTCAATCTATGAAGTTCCTGTATTTTATCTGCTTCATCTGTGTCTGCACTAAGTCCAAGTTCAACAAAAGATACATAATCTGAAAGATTACCATAACAAGAATCAAGTGATAAATGATGAGCATAAAGCGATGTCCAAGGGGTAAAAGCATGGGAAGGACCAATAAGTGCTTCGACATCTTTTGCAAATTGTGCTATTTCTTCACCATTGAGAGAAATATTTGGCCGTCCATCTGTTTCTAAATTTTTTGATTTATTATGAACTTTTATTTTAAATTCGTTTACAGAAGAAATACTATTAAAATACAATAAGTGGTGTACCTTATTTTCGTCTTCTACTTCGGTACTAAGTATGAATCTTGTGCCGTCCATTTCAAATGTTCCTTCGTCTATAGAATCGCATTTGCTAATCTCATCTAGCCAATTAGAATTCAAACAATCTCCTGTTGCCATTATATCTAATCCTTTTCTAGGGGCCTCGTAGGAGATGCTTTTTAAATTCATTTTTTGGCTTGTTGCACCAGAAAATCTTGAATGTATGTGAAGGTCTGCATTAATAATCATAAATGAATAACTCCGATAAATTATTCTTCAGATTCTTCTTTTTTTGGTAAAATTATTTCTTCAACTTTTTCGTCTTTTTTAACTTTGTTTTTCTCTTTTGTTTTAGCTCTTGCATTTTTTAATTGTATTGGTTTTTCTTCATTGCCATAAAAATTAACATGGTTAAAGTAAAGAACAAACCCAGCAACAATTATCATTAGAGAAGAAATTAATAGTAATTGGCCTCCTATTGCAATGCCCCATTTCAAATAAATACTTCCCATTTCATCTGCCTCTGGAATTTCTATAGGAATTGTTTTCTGACCGCCAATAGGTTGAGAAGACAATGAATCAAAGATATCAGTTGCAACATTTTCTTGTGTATTATCGGCCCCTAACATGTCTCCAATAAAACCTATAGAAAATATTGCTATTAGAAGAACAATTATTGTTATCGCAAGTTTAATTCCTCTTGAAATGTATTTTTTACCTAGCTTGTCGCTGTTTTTTAATCCAATTGTACTTATTATAAAAAAAACCAGCCCTATGGCAATTAAAAACGCAAATGGTATCACAACCGAACCCATTTGAGTCAAACTTCCTGAAGATTCTAGAAGATTAATACTAACGCCATTGAGGCCGTCGATAACAAGCATATCTACTAGGCCTGTGGCGCCTTGTTCAGGGATGTCAATATTCATTGAAACTACATACCATTGTTGAAAGGCTCCAAAAAGAGCTACAACTATGCCAATAATACAAAGAATATTTGCTATGCTTTTCAAGTTTAATCCATCAATATAGAGCATTGATATTATTCTAGGGCCTAAACCATGTTTTTTGTATCGTAAATAAATTCTGATACCAACTATCGCGAGTGAAATAATTGTAAAAATTACAAATAAAACAACAAAATTATACAAAAACCACTCTAAAAGAAATATCATGTCATTTGCAGCAGAAAGAGATGCCCCCCACATGATTGGATTGTTCCACATTTCGCCGTTTTCTCTATATATTGGCCCAAATGGCCCAACCTTTCCTCGGACCTCATTTTCAATACCTCCATATTCTCCCCAGCGCCCTGCAAAATCCAACCAAGATTGCGAGTCTAAAAGTTCAATTTCATAATCATCATCAGGCGCAAGGATTTTTCCATTGTCTCCTACTTTATCACTCGAAGCTCCAAAAACGCCTGAATATGATTTGATATAGTTAGCATGGGTTCCTCTACCCACATAGACTTTTACATGGTCTCCAGATTTATCCACCTGATTCCAATTAGCCTTTTGGCCGGACAAGTGTTGGCTAAACATTACCTGATCGGGTTGGCCGTTTGTAACAATTACTTGAACCATTTCCCAATCGCCTTCATGGATATTTAATGGCCCTTTATTGAAAGCATAAAACATCCAATATTGTACAACTTGTGTGCTTCCAGATGAGTAAACTCTAGAATAAATCTTGTAACCAAGAGTTCCTTTTTTAGAGTTGTAATCCTCTATTATGTTATCATTTTCAATAGTGCCTAAAGTATTATCCAAAAAGAAATATTTGTGAGCCTCGCCCGAAGAGTATGGGGCTATATCGATCTCAGTTGGGTTTTCATTAATAAGTGTTATCTGATCCTCAGAAAATTGATATAATTTTGAATTATCGATATGATATGTTGCATCAACAGGATAACAACATTCCTCTGCTTCAAAGTACAATACAGGTGAATACTTTTGAGCTAAATCAATATCTGCTGCCGAAGCATTATTTGCTAAAAAACAAAAAAATATTATTCCTAAAACCATATTTAAAATTAATAAATTTTTTTTCATGGCCTCCTCCAAAGTTGGATGCGATTATGATTATTTAACCCTTGCTAATATTGCAACTTTTTTAATAAAGATAGTAAAATTTATTAGCTGTTACCCCATATTCGCAGTGGTTGAAATACCCCTAGGAGAATGGGATAAAAATTATTATGAAAAATAGATGAAATTATTTTACGTTTTCTTTAAAGAGGGTTTATAATGGCAGAAGATAAAAAAGGTCCAGAATGTGACTATGATGCAGACAAAATACAAGTTTTAGAAGGTTTAGAGTCGGTTAGGAAAAATCCTGGTATGTATATTGGAAGTACTGACATAAGAGGGTTGCATCATTTAGTTTACGAAGTTGTTGACAATTCAGTAGATGAAGCTCTTGCTGGATTTTGTACAAATGTTGATATAATAATCCATAAAGACAATTCTGTAACTGTTTCTGATAACGGAAGAGGCATACCTATTGATATTCATAAAAAATATAACAAACCCGCTGTTGAAATCGTCCTTACTACACTTCATGCGGGAGGTAAATTTGATAGTGACACTTACAAAGTTTCAGGAGGGTTGCATGGTGTTGGTGTTTCAGTTGTAAATGCTCTTTCCTCTTGGCTTGAAGTAAAGATTAGAAGAAATGGAAAAGAATACAAGCAAAGATATGAAAACGGAAAGTCGGTGACATGTCTTGAAGAATCTGGATCTTCAAAAGAATCTGGAACGACAATAACCTTTGAACCAAATCCCAAAATATTTGATACAACCGATTTTATCTATGATACTTTGTTAACTAGATTAAGAGAAATGGCTTTTTTAAACGCCGGTTTGCAAATAAACATAAAAGATGAGAGATCTGATAAAAGTGACGCTTTTAGATATGAAGGTGGTGTAAGTGAGTTTGTTTCTTATATAAATAGAAATAAAAACCCTCTACATCAAGAACCCATATATTTTCAGGGAGAAAAAGAAGGAGTTCAAATTGAAATTGGCATCCAATATACTGACGGCTATACAGAAAACATCTTTACTTTTGTAAATAACATTAATACTCACGAAGGGGGAACTCATCTTTTTGGTTTTAAAAGCGCGCTTACAAGAACTTTAAATGATTACGGCAAAAAAAATCAACTATTTCCAGATGAATCTTTTGGACTTAGTGGTGAAGATTGCAGGGAAGGGATTACAGCAGTAATTTCTTGTAAAGTACATCGTCCTCAATTCGAAGGACAAACCAAAACAAAACTTGGTAATTCTGAAGTGAGAGGAATTGTAGAAAGTTTTACTAATGAAAAACTATCAGAATTTTTTGAAGAAAATCCTACAGTAGCAAAAGTTGTTATAAACAAAGCAGTGCTATCAAGCAAAGCTCGTGATGCTGCAAGAAAAGCTCGTGAAATGACAAGAAGAAAGGGTATACTTGAATCAGCAGCATTACCTGGTAAGCTTGCAGATTGTTCTACAAGAGATCCTAGCAGGTCCGAAATTTACATTGTAGAAGGAGATTCAGCAGGTGGCTCTGCAAAACAAGCAAGAGACAAAGAGTTTCAGGCAATCTTACCTCTCAGAGGGAAAATTTTAAACGTCGAAAAAGCAAGAATGGATAAAATTTTGAAAAATAATGAAATACTTGCATTAATAACTGCTATAGGCACTGGTATTGGTGAGGATTTCAATATCGAGACTGCTCGATATCATAAAATAATTCTAATGACAGATGCAGATGTCGATGGAGAGCACATAAGAACTTTGCTTCTAACGTTTTTCTTTAGATATATGCGCCCCTTAATAGAAGAGGGATATTTGTATATTGCACAGCCTCCTCTTTACAAAATTCAAAAGGGAAAAGGAATATCCTATGCTTATTCTGAAAGAGAAAAAATACAAAAAATAAAGGAACTTGGAGAAACCGGTATTGGTATTCAACGTTACAAAGGTCTTGGTGAGATGAATCCTAATCAACTTTGGGAAACAACAATGGATCCTGAAAATAGATTAACTATACAAGTTACAGTTGAAGACGCAGTTGATGCCGATGAGTTGTTCACTATTTTAATGGGTGAAAAAGTTGAGCCTAGACGAGAATTTATTGAAATGCACGCAAAAGAGGTTACTAACTTAGACATCTGAGGTGGAATGAATGGTTTATGAGGACCCAGAAAAAGGAAAGTATACAAGAGATATTGAAAGAGAGATGAAAAGAGCGTTCATTGATTATTCAATGAGCGTGATAATGAGTCGTGCTCTACCTGATGTAAGGGATGGATTAAAACCGGTGCACAGGAGAATTTTGTACGCCATGAATGATATGGGAATTACTAGTGACAAGCCTTACAAAAAATCTGCTCGTGTTGTGGGAGAAGTTCTTGGTAAATATCATCCACATGGAGACCAAGCAGTATATGATTCTCTTGTTCGCATGGCTCAGGATTTTTCTTTAAGATATCCTTTGATAGATGGTCAAGGAAATTTTGGCTCAATTGACGGAGATTCTGCTGCTGCAATGAGATACACTGAGGCAAGGACGTCTAAGATTACAAAGCTCATGCTTCAAGATATAGAAAAAGAAACTGTTGAGTGGAGAGATAACTTCGATGGTTCTTTAAAAGAACCTGAAGTTTTGCCAACAGTCCTTCCCAATCTTTTAGTAAATGGTTCTTCAGGAATTGCCGTAGGGATGGCAACAAATATGGCCCCTCACAATATTTCTGAAGTAATTGATGGGCTCATTAAACTCATCGATAATCCCGAAGTTACAATAACAGATTTAATGGAAAATATTCAGGGACCCGATTTTCCAACAGGTGGAATAATATATGGAAGAGGTGGAATTCTTAGTGCTTATTCTACTGGAAGAGGTATTGTAAAAATCAGAGCAAAGGCCCATATTGAAGAAAAGGACAATAAAAAAAGAATAATTGTAACAGAACTTCCTTATCAAACTAACAAATCAAATCTTTTAAAAAATATTGCAGAACTTGTAAAAGATAAAAAGTTGGAAGGAGTTTCAGATCTCAGGGATGAAAGCGACAGAAAAGGAATGCGCATTGTAATTGATTTAAAACGTGATGCAATAGAAGATGTTGTTTTAAATCAGTTATTCAGACATACAGAGCTTCAATCATCTTTTGGAATTTTAAATCTCGCAATAGTAAAAGGCGAACCAAAGGTCCTTACGTTAAAAGAAATCCTCGAAAATTTTGTTGAATATCGAGTGGAAATAATTACAAGAAGGACAAATTATCTTTTATCAAAAGCAAAGGATAAAATGCACATCCTTGAAGGTTTAATGATTGCCCTCAAAAATATTGATGAAGTAATAAAGATAATAAGAGGTAGTAAACAAGCTGATGAAGCAAAAGAAAGGCTGATGAAAAGATTTTCTCTATCTGAAAAACAGGCAAAAGCAATTCTTGATATGAGATTGCAAAAACTTACAGGCATGGAAATAGAATCGGTAGAAAAAGATTATAATGAAACAAAGCAACTTATAGAAGGTTTTGAAGAATTATTAAGCAGCAAGGAAAACATATTAAAAGAAATTAAAAACGAATTGATTGATCTAAGAGATAAATTTGGTGACGGGCGTAGAACAGAGATAATTGAAGGCGAAATAGACATTGATATGGAAGATTTAATTCCTGAGCATGAAGTTGTAATTACAATTACTGAAACAGGATATATAAAACGCATTCCAACAGAAACATACAGGGCCCAAAAAAGAGGTGGAAAAGGCCTCATTGGAATTAGAACAAAAGAGGAAGACGCTGTTGCAGACTCATTTATAACCTCAACTCATGATTATATAATGTTTTTTACAAACTTTGGTAAGGTGTTCTGGCTTAAAGGTTATAAAATACCTGAAGGAGAAAGATACTCAAAAGGGAAAGCAATAATAAATTTACTACCAAGACTTGAAAATGGCGAGACTGTTCAAGCAGCCATACCAGTACATGAGTTTGATGACGAGCATTACATTGTTTTTGCTACCAAAAAAGGCATAATTAAAAAAACTACTCTTTCTGCTTATAGCAATATAAGAGTCAATGGAATAAAAGCAATAAATCTTGATGAGGGTGATGAACTCATCAATGTAAAAATTTCAGATGGAACAAAAACAATAATGATTGCATCTTCCGGCGGGCAGGCTTGTAGATTCAACGAGGAAGAAGTAAGATCTATGGGAAGAGTTGCTCGTGGAGTTATTGGCATTAGGCTAAAAAAAGATGATTATGCTGTTGCAATGACTGTTGTTGAAGAAGAAGGATCTCTTTTAACAATCACCGAAAATGGATATGGAAAAAGATCTCCAATAGAGGATTATCGATTGACTCACCGCGGAAGTAAAGGAGTTAGAACAATAATTACAAACGAAAGAAATGGCAGAGTAATATATGTAAGTCAAGTAAATGAGGAAAACGACATAATTCTTACAACTGAACATGGTATGAATGTTAGAATATCAATAAAAGATATTAGAAGTCAGGGTAGAAATACAATGGGCGTCCGTATTATGAGACTTAACAAAGAAGACAGAGTTGTATCTGTAACAAGTGTAGAACCCGAAGATGAAGAGGGATTATCTTCTGAGAATGAAGATAAATCAGAAAAAAATGAAGAATAATCCCTTTATTTTTTCTTGCTAGGACAATCCGGATTAAGGCATAGATTCCAAGGTTTTTTTCCTTTCAATCTAATAATAACATAGGGCGTCCCACATTCAGAACATTTATTTTTAGTAGTAGAAATTCCTCCTTTCTGTGGAAGCGAATAAGTATTTTTACAATTAGGATAGCCTGTGCACCCAACGAATCTTTTTGCTCTTTTTGATGTTCTAATAATCAAATCCTTACCGCATTTTGGGCATTCTCCAACTGTGTTTTGCTCTTTGTGGGCTTGTTGAATGTTTGTTTTTATTTTTTCCTTGTCCTTTTCAAGGGAATTCATAACAGATTTCAGCATATTTCTAGATTCTTTTACAGTTTCATCTAAGGTCTTTTTGCCTTCTGTGATGCGGTCCATGTCTTCTTCTAATGTTGCTGTCATTTTTGGTTTTATTACTTCGCAGTCTTCCAAAGCATCTATTACAGCAATTGCAGTTGAAGTTGGAACAGGGGGCGATCCAGATATATATCTTCTGCTGTAAAGTTTACTAATAATCTCATGACGTGTTGATTTTGTGCCAAGTGAGAGGTTTTCCATTTTTTCTATCAAAGCACCTTGGCTATATCTTTGAGGTGGTTTAGTTTGATCTTCTTTTAAAATTAACTTAGAAATATCAATTATTTCTCCTTTTGTTAATTCTGGTATTTCTTTTCTTTTTTCTTTAAAATAAGTATAAATTTTTTTCCAATTTGGTTCTATAAGTCTATAACCGCTACATTTGAAATCTTCATTTGAAATATCAATTATTGCATTACTTGTCTCTGATATGGCATCCTTTGAAAGAGTTGCAAGAAACCTTCTACAAACCAATTCATAAACTTTTTTTTGTTCATTTGTCAAATTCTTTGTGGGCACATCAACCGGATGGATTGGGGGGTGGTCTGTTGTCTTTTTTTTACCTCTGGTTGGGCTTTTTCTTCTGTTATGTATTACTTCTTCAACTTCTTTTGAAAATTGGGATTTTTTTAATTTTTCTAAAATGCCGTTTATGTTCAATGAAAAGGGATAAACAGTATTGTCGGTTCTTGGATAAGAAATGATGCCAGACATATACAACTCTTCTGCTATCGACATCGCCTTTGATGCTGAAATCCCTAGATACGAAGCCGATTGCAAAAATGATGTTGTGCTAAATGGAGGTGGTGGAAATTCTGTGTTTGTTTTCTTCTCAATGCTTTTTACCTTTGCTTTTTTTTCATTTTTTATCTTTTCATAGATTTCTTTTGCTTTTTTTTCGTCCCAAAATTGTCCCTCTGAATGACTTGCATCAAATTGCTTGCATTTTTTTAATTTTGCATTTATTTTCCAATATTTTTTTGGCTTGAAGTTTTGTATTTCTTTTTCTCTTTCAACAAGAATTGCAAGTGTGGGTGATTGAACTCTTCCAATAGATAAAAAATCTTTTCCTAATCTTTTGGATGTTAAAGATATAAATCTTGTTAAAACAACGCCCCAAACAAGATCTATAATTTGGCGAGCCTCTCCTGCACTAGATAAATTATAATCTACCTGATCTAATTTTTCAAATGCTTTGTTAATTTCGTGTGTAGTGATTGCACTAAACTTCGCTCTTTTTATTTTTAAGTTGTTTCTATTGTATTCTTTTAACAGATTTACGGCTTCAACGCCTATAAGCTCTCCTTCTCTATCATAATCAGTTGCTACTATAACAAAAGGATTTTCTTTGACGATTGATTTAAGAGCGTATGCAATTTTTTTTTCACTTGGCTTTTTTACTGGCTCTACCTGAATCAAGTCTGCTGGAGGAATTTTAAACCATTGATTATAGCTAGACGGGTAGTCAAGATTTACAATATGTCCTTTTAATCCAATGACTTGCCATTTTTCATTATCCCTTGTAAAATCATAAACTGGAATCTTTTCTATTCTTTTTGTATTTGATTTTCCGCCAGATAGTATGTACGAAATTCTTCTTGCAGCTATGTTTTTCTCGCATATAACAAGCTTCATTATATTCACATTTTTTAGAATTGCATCATAAAAACCATAATATAATTATTTTGCTATATGAAAGAACTTAGTTATAAATATATAAATGACCAGTTTATTCACCTGACTTGATAACATGAAAATTCAAATAATAATGGGATCAAAATCAGATATGACTATAGCAGAAAAAGCTGAAAAAATATTAAAACAATTTAGCGTGAAATATGATATCAGGGTCGCTTCTGCTCACAGAACTCCGGACGTTTTAATAGATATTGTAGAAAAAAATGATGCAGATGTTTTTATTGGAATAGCAGGGCTTTCAGCAGCCCTTCCAGGCAGTATTGCAGCTCATACCGAAAAACCAGTTGTAGGGGTTCCTGTAAGTGGTAAAGTAAATCTTGATTCCATACTTTCAATTGTTCAAATGCCTCCAGGAATTCCTGTTGCTGCTGTCGGTCTTGATAGAGGAGATAACGCTGCACTTCTTGCAATAGAAATGCTTGCAATAAAAGATGATAAATTAAAAATGGAAATGAAAAAATATAGGGCAGATATGAGAAAAAAGGCTCTTTCTAAATAGGAGTTTTTAATGTTTAATGCTGAAAAATTTGTAAAAGAAACTGTTCAAAATCTTAAAAAAGAATTAAAAGGAAAGGCATTGATTGCTTTTTCTGGAGGGGTTGATAGTACTGTCTCAGCAGCTCTTGTAAATAAAGCCGTTGGAGATAGATTAGTTGCAGTTCATGTTGATACAGGCTACATGAGAAAAAATGAATCTGAACATGTTAAAAAGATGATGGATGAAATAGGATTGAATTATAGCTTTATCGACGCAAGTAGAGAGTATTATGATTTATTGAAAGATATATCCGATCCAGAGAAAAAACGAAAAATAATTGGAGAAAAATTCATTAGAATTTTCGAAAATGTGGCGGAAAAAGAAAACATCGAATATTTAGTACAGGGTACAATCGCACCAGATTGGATTGAATCTGGTGGAGAGTTAAGAGATGTTATCAAGTCTCACCATAATGTTGGTGGTCTTCCTAAAGATTTAAAATTAAAATTGATTGAACCTTTGAGAGATTTATACAAGGACGAGGTTCGCAAGGTAGCCAGATCTCTAAATTTATCTGTATCCGAAAGGCAGCCTTTCCCAGGACCGGGTCTTGCCATTAGAATAATGGGAAAAGCCACAAAAGAAAAAACAAAAATTGTTCGAGAAGCTTGTTATATAGTTGAAAAAGAAATTGAGTCTGCTGTTGAAAAAAATTTAATGAAGATGCCTTGGCAGTATTTTGCAGTTTTATTGCCAGTTAAAACTGTAGGTGTTCATGGAGACAAGAGAGCATACGGATATACTATATGTATTAGAGCAGTCCAAAGTATTGATGCTATGACGTGTGATTATAGTAAAATTCCTCATGAAGTTCTAGAAAAAATATCATCTAGAATTACAAACACTCTTGGCAGTAAGATAAATCGTATCGTTTATGATATCACGGACAAGCCACCAGGAACTGTTGAGTGGGAATAGTATGGTAAAAATTTATGTTATTGACAATGGAGGTCAGTGGACACATAGAGAATGGAGAACATTAAGAGACCTTGGTGTTGAAACAAAAATTATACCAAATACAACAAATTATGATGAGATTGTTAAAGAAAGAATAAGTGGGCTTGTTCTTTCAGGCGGAGCTCCCAGAATTGGGTTAAAAGGCACATTAGGAAACTGCAGCACTTATCTAGAAAAAGCTAATTTTCCAATTTTAGGTATATGTGCAGGCCACCAATTTATGGCAAGGTTTTTTGGGGGAAACGCTCAACCTTGCAAAACACCAGAATTTGGTAAAGTAGAAATAAAAATTATAAAAAAAGACCCTCTTTTTAAAGGAATTCCTGAAAAATCTGTAGTTTGGGAATCGCACAATGATGAAGTTACAAAAGTTCCTGTTGATTTTGAGGTTATTGCAGAAAGTGAATATTGTAAAGTTCAAGCCATGTCTCACAAAAATAAACCATTTTATGGCTTGCAATTTCATCCAGAAGTCGAACATACTGAATTTGGTGAAATAATTTTTAAGAATTATATTAAAATTTGTGAAAATGTTAAATTTTAAATATGATAGGGAAAATATAAATACAATAGTGTTTATAATATTTATGGGGAAAATAAGATGAATATGACGAAAAAAACATTATCTATAGTAATTTCGTTGTTGATTGTTGCTTCGTCTGGAGCGGTAATTATTTATGGGGCTTTAAACCATAAAGAAAATAACGAAATAGAGGAAAGCGAGTTATTTTCCGTTCGAACCGATTTAGCAATAGGAGCTCCTGCTGATTTTAATATTGATTGTTTATATGAACATCAAGAAACTGATTCTACGCCTTCAAACAAGTTAGATGATCAGATGGGTTTTTTAAGTGTGTGGGGACATACATGTACTGGCACTTGTTATTCTAGCTGTGATGGAACTTGTTTCTTTCATCAAGGCAATACTTGTGATTTTAGACCTGGTTCGTCAACATGCCAATCTACATGCACAGGATTAACATTTTCATGTGGAACCTGTACTGGATATACATGCACAACCACTACTTGTAATGGCCAATATCCTACGTGTTCGGCTAGCGATCCTATTTGCGGAGATTAATATTTTCTATTTCCATCTTTTGAATAATTTATGTTCAATACTTAATTGATCAAATATCTTTCCAACAATCATATTAATTATATCCTCTATCTTTTCAGGTTTATGATAAAAGCCAGGCATTGCGGGTAAAATAGTAGCCCCATTTTCTTTTGCAAAAAGCATATTTTTAATAGATGAAACATCAAGAGGAGTTTCACGAATTACAATAATTGTTTTTCTTTCTTCTTTTAAAAAGCAAATTGCAGCTCTTGATGTGAGAGTATCTGCATACCCATTTGCAATAGCAGAAAGTGTTTTGATACTAGATGGACAGATTACCATAGCGTCCATTTTAAAAGATCCGCTTGCTGGGCTTGCAAATAAATCGTCATTTTCATATGTTTTATCTGCTAATTGTTTTAAATCTGAATAACTATATTCTGTCTCATGTTCCAATATTTTTTTTGCTCCAGAGGATACAATTAAATGAACCTCATTTTTTGCCTTTTTAAGCTCTTCAAGAAGTCTTATACCATATATACTTCCTGACGCACCACCGATGCTTAGCAATATTTTCATTTTTCAACCTTCTATTGCATCAATTATCTCAGAAATTGCCTTTTTTAAGTTTTTTTCTTTTTCAAGAGCTGTGCCAGTTATGATTATATCTGCCCCTGCCTCTGCTTTTTCTTTTGCGGTGTGTGAGTCTCGTATGCCCCCTCCTACCAGTATTGGTATGTCAGTATATTGTTTAACAGCGGAAATTAGCTCATTACTAATCGGGTAGTGGGCCCCTGATCCTGCTTCTAAATAAAAAAAATTCATACCTAAATATTGGGCTGCAAGTGCATAGCCAGTCGCTGATTCTGTGTCATCTTTTTTTATGAGATCTGCCTCTCCAACCCTTCCAACAGTCATTCCAGGTTCTACTATAACATATCCCATAGATATTGGCTCTAAACCAGATTTTTTTATAAATTTTGCGCCTTTAACGTGCTCTCTTATAACAAAATTCAAATTTTTTGAATTTAATAAGCTCATAAAAAAAACAGCATCTGCATATTTACTTAGAAATTTTGCACCAGATGGAAATAAAATAACAGGAAGATCTGAGTTTTTTTTAATTTCTTTTACTGTTTCATCGACTTGAGATTGGGAGCTAACCGTAGACCCTCCCACCATTATCGCGCTACTTCCAATGTCAGTTACAATTTTTGCTATCTTACCTGCATCTTCTTTTTTTTGTTTATCTGGATCTAGTAATGAAAAATGTAATTTCTTTTTTTTACTTAGTTTTAAGATGTCTTGTGCAATCGACATAATCAATGTGAATAAAAACTGTCTCTATTTATTTTTTTTGCATATTTAAAATGTCATCTATTAGATATTTCGAACATGCCGCAATTAGGTTTGTTCTTTTATGTATGTTAAAATCCATTTCCAATTCTTTTCCTTTAGTGTCTTTTACAAAACCACCTGCCTCTCTCAATATGAGAGTAGATGCAGCTATATCGATAATTCTCATATATTCGTTTTCAACAAAATAATAATCAAGCCCTCCTGAAGCCACAAGACACATTTCCAAAGAGGCTGCCCCTAGAGACCTAACCTTATTTTCTCTTGATAAAAAATTTGATCTTGGCCCACAGGAATTTCCCAAAACTATTGAGGATAATAACTCTTTAGGGGGTACTTCGCAAGCAAAAATCTGTTTATTGTTTAAATATGCACCTTTGTTTTTTTCTGCTATATAGATGTCTCCAGTTGGAATGTTTTTTACAATGCCATATTCTACATCGTTAAGTTTTGATTTTCCGATTGCCAGAGAAACAGAAAAAAAAGGTATGCCCCTGCAAGCATTTCTTGTGCCATCAATAGGATCCAAAACAAAAACATATTCTCCATTAAAATCTAAAAAGCCTGCCTCCTCGCTAAGTAAATTAACTTTTATTTTAGATTTTTTAATTGTTTTTATAGCTATTTCCTCTGCCATCTTATCTATAAATTTAGTAGGGGTTCCATCAGCGCCGATATCTATTGTTTTTTTAAATTCAAAAAAAGATTTTTTATTTTCTCTTCTTATTTTTCTATCTATTTTTTCCACTATTTGGTTAGCCAAAATTAATAGTTGTGAATCCATTGGAAGCGATAATATAATACTTTAATAAAAAGTTAGGCTTTACTTTTTAGTTTAAATTCATAATACCCAACCAAAGACACTGCTAAAATTCCTGATAGAGATGCTAAAATAGTTATTAATAAATTAGCGGGCTCATTAATTATAAATTCACCAGGCTTTCTTAGAGCACCTATCATTAGACCAATTATAAACGACAAAGTTGCTGTTCGATATTTCTTCAAAAGAAAAGAAAGCACCCTTGAAAAAATCAAAAGGCCAAAAATTCCGCCAAGAATATAAGATATTGCAAAAGAAATATTTGAAAAATCTAGTTTTGTCATATCCCTAAGAATATTCAATAAAAAAGTATACTGCCCTAAAATATATAATATAAATGCTCCAGATATGCCTGGTAGTATCATAGCGCAAAAAGTAATTAATCCTGCAACAAAAATGATAATAATAGAGTTTTGTGAATTTATTCCTCCTAGCCCAACGATGATTAGGCCAAATAAGATTCCAAGTATTACGAAAATAATCGCCGATAAACTAATTTTGTTAAGTGATGAAAAGTATACTAATATTGCTGATGAGAGGATAAGACCAAAGAAAAACGCATATGTATAAGCAGGGAAATATTCCAACATATCGCCTAAAATATTAGCGAGTAAAAGAAACGCTAAAGCAATTCCTAGTGCGATAGGAATCAAAAACTTGAATCTTATAGATAAAAAATTTTTCTTTGCCATATTGAAATATTCTTTTTTAAAAAATCCTTTTAAAAAATAAATTACGAATTTAAAATCGATAGATTTTATCGCAAAAATCAATTCTTCATAAATGCCCGTAATAAGTGCAATGGTCCCTCCAGATACTCCCGGAATGATGTCTGCCCCACCCATAAATAGTCCTTTTAAAAATAGAATAATAGTTTTCTTTAGATTTTCTGTTTGCAGAAATTCACCTAAAAACGATAGTATTTGTCTGAATTAAATATTTATTGATATTACAAATTAACTTTTTCTCCAAAACCCTTGTTTACGATTAATTCTGAGTTTTCTACAACTTTTTGACCTCTAATAAAAACATCGCTTGGAAATATAGCCTTAAAATCTTCAAATGGTGTCCAGCCGCATTTATAATGTAATTTATCTGCTTTTATTTTTACCAAATTGTCAAAATCTATCGTAATTATATCAGCATCATAACCTGTTTGAATTCTTCCTTTTGGAATCTTCATTATTTTAGCAGGATTTTCACAAATCAAAGATATTAATCTTTGAAAAGACAATTGGTCATTTTTTACAGCTGCAAGAAAAAGAGGATACATTGTTTCCACACCAGGTATGCCAGATGGGGCCGTATTAAAATCATTTCGTTTTTCTTCTTGTGTATGAGGAGCGTGATCTGATTCTAAAATATTTATAATACCATTTTTAATTCCTTGCCAGAGTGATTCCCTATCATAATTTGACCTTATTGGAGGGTTTACTTTGTAAAATGTGTCTTTGAGCTTTGTGTTTTTTATGTCAAAAAATAAATGATGTGGTGTTACACCAGTACTAATATTATTTTGCTGATTTTTAATTAATTCATATCCGTCTATAGAAGATAAATGACAGATGTGAATTTTTGAGTTTGTTTGTTTAACTGAGTCTAAAATTATTTTTATTGCAATTTCTTCACATTCAGAAGGGCGTCTTTTTAGGTGTTCTTTTAAATTTTTTACTTCTCTTTTGTGAGCATCTAAACATTTTTGGTTTTCCGCATGAAAAAAAGTAACTTTATTTAATTTGTTTGTTTCCGCTAATGTCTGTTTTAAATATTTTTCATCGATTTTTATTGAGCCTGTCGTATCTCCTAAAAATATTTTAAAACCGTGACAATGTTTTGATAGCTCTGTAATGTTTTTAAGGTTGTTGTTTGTAATAGCAGAATATAAACCAAAGTCCACTAGGCTCTTTCTTTGTATATTTCTAGTTTTTTCAACTAAACTTCTTACTGTGGTTGTTTCTGGTTTTGTATTTGGCATGTCAAAAACACAAGAAATGCCTCCAAAAACTGCAGAAAGAGATCCGGTGAAAAAATCCTCTTTATTAGTGAGTCCTGGGTCTCTAAAATGAACATGCAGATCTACTCCAGCAGGAAGAATTATTTTTCTTCCAAAGTTAAAATGCTTATCGCCCTTGAGATTTTTTTTTATCTTTTTTATTTTTCCTTTCTCAATTCCTATACAACATTTTTCAAATTTATTATTTATGTAAACATTACCTTCAACGATAGTATCCATCTAAACTTTTCTCCCTAATCTCTCCTTTCGGTTCAATTTCAGAAAATATCTGTCCACCGAATTTATAGATTTTAATATTTTCATCTTTCCACGCATTTGGGATTAGGCCTGCTTTAATGCAAGCATTAGATAAAAATTCTTTAACACCCCAGCCTTGTTCCAAAGGGACTTGAGGTAAAAGAAGTCCTTTATTGAAAGATTTTTCAACTATGAGTCCATCTCTTCCAACTTCTATTTTTGATAGGTATTCGTTATGGTTTTCAACTATTATTCTTTCTGGTTTAGTCAATGCTGTAACTTCAATAACAATTTTTTTTAATTCTTCTTTTTTCAAAGAAGGAAATCTTGGGTCTCTTGTAACAGATCTAGCTGCTTCAATTATTGCATTTCTAAGTGACATTACTGGCGTAGGAATGCCTATGCATCCTCTCAATCTGTTTTCTGGGAATGTATGTATTGTAACAAAAGCACCCTTATTTTCTAAAAACTCACTACTGTACTCGTGGTTTGATTTAGAAATATTTTGTAAATAATCTTCGATAACAGCTCTTGCCAATCTTACGGTTTTTTTACCCTCTTCGATATCAAGCATTAAAATTAGTATTTATAGGTTGGTTAAAAAAATTTGGTTGGGATATTTCCCAAATTATGTTTCTTGTTTGTCAAGTGCGATGTTATATGTAACTGTTGCTTGTACGTCATCCGGCACTACCAAAGAACCTGAGTAAGAATATTGCATGATTTGTCCGCTTTCGTTTACTTCTTCATCTACGGTTACATCATAGGTGCCTGGCAAAAGCTCTATTGTATATTCTCCATCTATGTCTGATTTAGTTTCGCCTGCCTCAGCAGTATTATTATCAATGCTCATATCTGGCTCGAATGTAATTGTGATATTACTTACAGAAGCAGCATTGTGAGTGGTTAAGCCGCTAACGGAAACCGAATGTTTTGTTAAAATTACATCATGAGTCTCAATTCCCTGTCCTTTGATAACTGATAGTTTTCCTTCAAAGGTGTATTTGCCGTTTTCACCAAACTGATCTACAGTTACATTATAAGATCCAGGTGTTATTCCGCCTTCGTAATTTCCGCTTTCATCGGAACTAATGACTGTTTCAACAGCAGTATTGTTTTCTACAGACATGTCTGGTAAAAATTCAATGTCTATATTAGAAACTGATTGCGAGCCATGTAAGGTTTGTCCACTAATTTCAATATCTGCATAATCGATTGATATGTTTATTGTAGAAGTTTTGTTTTCTTCTAATGTTATCGCTTCCTCAATATAATAATCTAAATATCCTGTTGTTGTGTTTTCTTTTGTTGCTTTTATTGTGTACTCCCCAGGAATGAGCGATGCAAATTCGTAGTCTCCTGATTCATCTGTTATTAGTGAATTGACTATTTTGTCTTCTCCATTATCCTTTGTGTATAATAGTTCCACATTAACATTATTCATTTCTTCTGAATCTGTATAGCTGCTGTCTTCATTTTCATCAAAGTATATTTTACCATTAACTGTAGATGGTTTTGGTTTAATAATATCATATGTGTTGTTGTTTGAATAAATAAAAGCATATTCTTCATGAATTACAAAGTCATTGTATGTAGACCTAACAAAATAAATTCCTGGCATTATATCTGATGCATTATAGTATCCATTTTCATCTGTTGTTTTTTCAATTGATTCTCCAAATTCAATCGGAGTTCCCTCTTCTGAAAACTTAGCTATCTCTGTTAGTGTTATTGTTGCATTCATAAGAGGAAAGTCAACAGTTTTGTTATATTCTGTATTGTTGTCCTTATTGTCAAAAATATGCCCTTCAACAAAAGCTGGATCTATATCCATATCAATTGTACGTTGATAATTGGTTCCTTCTTTTCTCATTGATTCGTCGTCTGTTATTGGCGAAAGTGTTTGATTATCTGTATTATTAAGGGTTATTGTCTTTAAAATAAATGAGTTTAATCCCAACTCAGTGTTTTTTCTTACTTCAATTGTAATGTTTCCTGCAGGGGCTATCAAATCATATGTGCCATTTTGTGTGTTTGATTTATCATGATCTACAAGAAGTGAATTTTGGTATAGAGAAATATCCTTTCTAATTACAACTTGTGCATCATAAGGATTGTTTTTGTATGTTATTGTCCCATTTATCATGGCACCTTCATAATATTTAGCAATTATCACTGCGCTACGGCTTGATCCATAATATGGGTAAGGCGAAACGTATTCTGCATGAAAATGCTTCATTTCCCAACAGGGCAGTTGGTTTACTTGGTTTTCTAGTTCTTCAGGCACGTTTCCTACATATGTGTTGTAAAACATTGTTTTGTAATAATCGTCTTTTAGTTCCGTGCTTATATCTTCGATTATGAGTTCTTCTTTTTCATCTTTGGATAAACTCATTAAATCATTATAACTACCTTGCCACTCTTCTCTTCTATTTCCTCTCTCATCTGCAAAATAGCCTGTAAAATTTGATCTAATGAAGTCATCTTCAGGATTTGCAGTAATGAAATCAGCAGAAATGGGCAAATAAGTTATTTTCCTACTAGCATGCAGAAATAAGCTTTTATCTCCTAAAAATCCAAATATATTGAAAATTTGAGTGTCATATCCTTCCACGCCATAGTATCTAATACTGTAACCCGTTGCTTCTTGGATATCGTGATACATCCATGTGATGTTTTCATCATCCAAATTTTCTAAAATCATATCTGTTATGTCGTGATAATATGCATTTTCAGGATATTGCTCCCCTACGCGAAGTTCTTTGCTTGTATTTTCATCATACTCTTCTCCGATTGGATCATTGTATGATGGTGATTTCGTTGGGTCGTTTACCCATTGTTCTATTTCTTCTGTTTTGTTTTCCCCAAGATATTTATTTAATGCTGTTTTGACATCTAAAGAAAACGCATTTCCGTTATGTGATAAATGTCCTTGAAGCAATCTTATAATTAATATACAAACTCCTTCATACTCACTTTTTGCGGTGTGAAAATTGGCAGCGGGAGGTATTCCGTCCTGAAAGTTATCTGCTACTGTGGGGTGCTCGCCTACAGCAGAAGCGTAAAAACCATAATCCCACCAAGATATAAAACCTGGTTTTTCCGTATTTTCTTCTATATCTTTGTCTTGTTGAGCTAGCCATGAAAAAGCATCCACCCAATATTGTTCTTTATATGTGCCTGAACCAAATGCGGAGTCGTGATCTTCTCCAAAATAATCTATCTTCATATTACTTGTACCGTTTTTTGTGACGGCTCCAGGAATCGCAGCATCTAGTGCAAGAAATGCATTTGGCATTATTACTAAAAATGAAATAAATAAAATACCAGCAAGATGATATATTTTAGCGCCCTTTCTTAGTCCTCTTAACCCTCCTCCTGCATTTTTTATGTTTCTAGACATGTCTTTAAAGTTAATTCTTTTTATTATGAAATAAGTCATCCATCCTGCCATTATTGCAACCACTGGAACAAAATCATTTAAGAAACGACCTGCGGTAGATGAGAGCCATATATTTATCAAAAACAATACAATAATGAAAAGGTAATCTTTCCTATCTTTATTTTTAAGATAGAAATATGCTAACAAAACAAAACCAGCCCAAGCTAACCAATAAAGAGTGGGGCCATAGGACATAACTGTTCGACTTATGCTATAGGTTCCTGCCTCTGCAATTGTTATGTCCACTTTGTTTCCATAAATACCGGAGCCATATAATATTTCAGCTATTCTAGTTAGAGGTGAGAGAAAAGTAAATGATTTAGCCAAATCATCAACAAAATATAAAAAAACAGCAAAAATTGCCCCTAATCCAAATATGGTGGGAAGAGACAATATCCATGGAATTGCTTTTCTTTTTAATAAAACTGTTAAAAGCCCAAACAAAAGCACCACTAAGGCCATTACTATTGGTAATTCAAGAGTAAACTGATTCATTTTTAATGCTCTTACAGGCAAAGAAATGAAATATCCTGAAAGTAAAATAATTGTCATATTCTGTGAAAATCTCAAACTACTTTTATTAGTGAAAATGTTAATTAATATCTGTATTACGGCATAAACTGCAACCACTACATAAATAAACTGAGCTTCGACCCAAACCATAGTGAGTGCAGCTATTGAAGTACCGGAAAGAAGAGCGTAAATAATCGATTTTAAATTGTCTTTTTCTTTTATGCTTTTAATCAGAAATAGATATGTTAAGAAAAACAATAGAAGGTTAAACGAATCATGATCAAATAATGCATATGCTGATCCGTGCCCAGATCCTATATGTATTGGAATTATTGATATAAATAACGCTGCAATGAGGCCTTCTTTTTTTCCAAAAAGTGATTTTCCAATAAAGTATACTGGAAAAACTATCAAAGCACCAAATAACGCAGGAATGAACTGCATTGAATATCCTATGGCGTCTGTTTCACTCATAAATGGGGCTAGGGTTCTGCTAAAGAAAATTGCCATCATATTTAGCAAAGGGGCTCTTCCACCGGATCTACCAATAGGATAATTTAGCATAGGATCGTCAGATGCATAATACGGATATTTTCCGGTTTCAACTGTTTCCTCAACAAGCCTCATGTTATAATAAGGGTCAGGACCAGAAAGATAAAATTTATCGCTAACCTGGGTTCCATCGGGATTTATCGCAACATTAGAAACGATATTGAAATATGAATTTAATATTAAAACTAAACAAAAAATTGCAATTAGACATAAGGGCACCCACCAACTTTTTTTGATTTTAAATTTTTTATTTATCTTGTTCTTTTTTGGTTTTTCATATGTTGGCTTTGTTTCGGCAGCAGGAATTTTAATTTGTGCTCTTTTACGCATCAAATTCACCTAAGGATAAACACAACCGTAAAAATATAGTGTTATTTATAACTAACTGATATGTTATATACCTTTATTATCAATAAAGTGTTTTTTCAATTTATTTGAAATACATGGAGAAACATCGACCTTATTGAATTTGTTTTCAATAGTATTGGTAGAAATTATTTCGTCACAGCCTGCTTTTTTTAGTTTTTCTATAGAATTGCAAGCAAAAAGACCGTGTGTGCATGCAACCAATACTTGCTTGGCGCCCTGGTTTTTTAGTTGTTCGATTGATTTTGCCATGGTCCCGCCTGTTGATATTATGTCATCTATTATGGCTACTTTCTTATTTTTTGCATCAAGATTTTTTGGTTTTATTTTTATTGTTTCTCCATCGATTCTGGTTTTTTCCATATAATCATATTCGCATCCAATTATTTTTGATGTTTTTTCTACTCTATCTTTAGCTCCTTTATCTGGAGCTAGGACAAAATCAACATCTTTATTTTTTAAATAGTTTGCAATGTCTGTAGTTGCATTACAACTGCAGGCGTTGGTTGTAAAAAAATTTAAAATATGTTCTTTATGGGGATCAACTGTTAAAACTATTTCAGTATCAGTACTAGTATGTTTAGCCATTGCTCTGGCGCTTATTGGCTCTCCATCACCAAATTTTTTATCTTGCCTGCTATACCCAAAGTATGGAATTACCAGGGCAATTCTTTTTGCTCCTGCCTCTATTAAAGCATCTTTTATAATCAATAGCTCTACTATCTTAGGATCTGGATATGTCGTTTGAATCAATATGACATCTTCGCCTTTTATTTTGTCTAATATTTTTACATAAAATTCTCCATCAGGAAATCTATAAGAAATAGATTTTGCCAAAGGAATTTTTAGATAAGACGATATGCCCTTAGATATTGATTGTGATGATGTGCCCCCTATAATAAACATATTCTCAAAGGCATTATTGATAATTAACTTTTAGTGCTTTCGTAAGAAAGTTTTTATATTGGATATGCTTATTTTTTTAATGGAAGTGGATGGATGGGTTTAAAAGCTTCTTTAAATAAAGTCATTATAATATTCATTTTGGTATCTCTTTTTAGCAGTGTTTTTATCTTCAAAATAACTTCTGCAGAAGATGCGCAAAACAATCTTATAAAAACAAATATTTCTATAGAATTTGAAAGCCCAACTGACCTAAAACTAACAGCAATATTGGATATAGAAAAAATAGACGTTTTTGATACGGTCTATGAGGGTTTTGAAATATCAGATATAGCTGACTCCAACCAAGAAATTTTAGGAGCAATAAAGCTTAGATTAAGGGATGGTTTAAAAAATCAAATTCAATCAAGTTTTGAAAATGCCGAGACTATTCCAACTAAACAAATTCCAGAATATAATTCTGGTCTTTTTTACGACTACTATACGATTTATTTATCTTCTGATTTTTTTAACTATAAAGGAAATATTGATGTTAATTCATTTATATCTGGTTGCCTCGATGCTAGCGCCAGTGTTAGATATGATTTTTCAATTAAATCAGAAGTTGGCTGGAATAATAGTTATGTGTTTAAGCTGTCGCCCAAAATGTCTTTAGATTTTGCAAATACGACACTTGTCAATTTAAACAAAGATGAAATAACATGGAACTTAGATAATTGGAATGGTAAAAACCCAGAAGATAATGCTGCTCTAAAAATATCTTATAAAAATCCAACTACCCCAAAACAAAATTCGGAGAATATTTCTATTAAGTTGGGTCTAGATTTTAGAAACATTGACAATACGCTTTTGAAATCTTCGATTTTAGCAGGAGTTATAGACATAAGCGAATATAACCCAATTCCTGGTTTTATTTCAAATCTTAAGTATGCTCCTTCAGATAGTGTAAGATTAATTATTGATTCGGGTTTTTTCTCGTGGGAAGATGTTTACAACAAAACCTTTAAAAATATTCAGCAAGACTTAGCTAGTACTATTGAACAATCCTCTCTTAACCAAACAATTAATATGGTTTTTTATTGGGATGAGTCTACGACAAAAAACTGCACAGATCCTTATAATATTACAAACATGAATTCTATGCCAAAAATAGAAGGGATTGTTGTTGATGATAAAATAGAAATTAAGTTTTGTGGTTTGCCTTCAAAAGCTTTTTTTGGATTAATCAACTCTGGAGCCACAGCAAATATTTCTGATGAAGATGTTAATTTTGGGGATAATTTAGAAGGACTAAAATATGTTTTTGAAGGTTTTTTAAATTTACCAGAAAATATTACTTTAAATGATAATAACACACATCTTTGGAATAAAGAAAAGCCTATATCTGGATTATTTTCTTCACAAGTAACTCCTGATCCGCCTTATGAAAAAGAGGAAATTGATACTTACATAGAAATAGAGTTGGAAAAGATAGAACTAAACCTTTTGAGTTTTTTTACAGGTAAAACAGAGCTTGCTACAACCACTAAAATAAGAGAAACTATAAGCAACTACGTGACCAAAATACCCAATGAATTTAACCTTCCGGAAAAAATTAATATTTCTTTTCTTAACTCTGATGTTTATAGAGTCTGTATTGAAGAAGGTGTTTTCAAATGGACCGATGTTGATATTTTTTTAAACAATATAAAAAATAATTTTGAAGACAGGGCTGCCCAAATTTTAGATGCTCCAAAAATAAAAGGAATAGTAGATAAAAGCGTCTTTCAAAATTCTTTGTTATGGGATGGCGACATTTCAAATATGAATGAAGCTAATCCGTTGTTGATTTCTAACTATGCTAACAAAATTTATCCTTCCTCTTTGAATTTATCTATTATGCCTTTAGGTTTTGAAATTGAAAATCAAACCTTTTTACTTGAAGGCTTTAAAGATCGAATTACCACATATAGGATAATATTTCCAAAGGGAATATCAGTCAAAACAAATGATATCATGAACGGCTCTGTAATCAAAGGTAAAACAAAGGATGGAAAAGAATATGTTGAAGTAAGTTTGTCTTCCGAAGAGGATGTTGGTTTGTTGTCTTGCCATCTTACAGCGTCCCCCATATATATATTGGGGTTGTTGTTGCCGTGTATACTTAGTTTTGTCCTGGTAATAATATTGATTGTTATTTTTTATATTTTTAGAAGAAAAAGAGGCGGTAAAAAACTAGTTTTACAAGAGGAAATTGGAGGAACGGGTTATGAAGGAGAAGATTATTATGTGCCGCCGCCGCCTCAATCTAACAAATAACTTATTAATCTTTAGATCTAACAATAGCAGGAAGTAGTTTTAGAAATGAAGGGTTCTTCTTTAATAGAGGGAGTACAAGTTTTGAGGGGAAGTCGATATCTCCAAATTCATTTATTATTTCGATAGTTTGTCTTGTATTTAGTTTATTAATGTATTTTTCTAGCTGCTGATCGTTAAGCTTTTTGAAAACATTTCTTACCCTCATGCCAATAGCTAATTCTCTACCTATTTCTAGCTTACAAGAAGATTGATATTTTTTTAGATTTTTTTTATTAAATGATCCTTTCCCAAAAGATTCAAGAATGGTTTTAGAGCAATGCTTTGCGCATAACAAACCTGGAAAAATGCCACCTCCTGAAGTGGGTTTTACTTGGGCTGCAGAATCGCCAGCCAATAAAATATTTGAATCCACTATTTTATCCAAACATCCGAGAGGCACAGTTCCGCCTATATAGTTTTGTATTTCTGATTTTTTGTATTTTTTTAACTTGAGTAAGTTATTAAAACAATCTTTTAAGTTTGCTTTAAATTCGCTTGTGCCTAATCCTATTCTTACACTGGTTCCCTTATTGTTTGTTGGGATTGCCCATGCGAAAAAACCCGGTGCTATTTTTGAATTTAGAATTATCTCTACAAATTTTGGATCCATTTCTACGCCGGTGATTTCTGCCCCAACACATTTAAGATATTCTTTTGGTTCAGGGAATGAAAAGGACTTTCTAACTATCGAATTCGGCCCATCTGTCCCTAACAATAATTTAGAAAACGTCTCTGTTTTTCCACTTTCGTTTTTAATTTTTATTTTATTTTCTAGCCGAGTTATTTTATTAATTCTCGTGTCTAAAAAAATCTTTGCGCCACTATCAATTGCCTTTTTTGCTAAAATTTTATCAAATAAATAACGATCTATAACAATAGCACGAGGTTTTTCTCCACCTATTTCTAATTTTGTACCGTTAGGAGAGTATATCTTAGCACCATAGATATGATTTTGAATGATGCTTTTATTTTTAATATTGGCCATATCCAATGATTTTTTAGTGATGAGGCCCGCACAATTCGTAGGTTTTCCAATCTCATTGTGTTCTTCAAAAACACAAACAGACATTTCTCCTTTTTTTGCTATATCACATGCTATATAACAACCGACAGGGCCCGCCCCAACAATAGACACATCAAATTCTTTCATTTTTATCCGAATTGTTAAAAAGATTTATAAAAAAAACGGTTATTCAGGGCATATCTGAAGTATAGGAGGGTTTCTATAGTTAACAGAAAGTATGGTGATGTTTTTTTCTTTACAAAAAAGAAAAAAAATACAGAATTTGACGAAAAAGACGGGGATAATTTTCTTTGTAAGTTTGTTACGGATGGAATCGGAAATAAGATTGGAGAGTCTGTATCAATTTATGGAGATATTATTATTATTAAATCGGGTTCGAAATATCTAGGCGTTCCTATAAGTCACGTTGAAGAATCAGGAAAAACCTTATTAGTAAAAGGTTTAGTAGATTACAAAAAGGCTTATGAAATGGGAGAAGGTTGGAAAAAGGATAGTTATTCGGTTTTGGATAACAAAGAAAATAAAAAATAATTTGAAGGAAAAAATATGGATTTTGAATACAAGATGGTTGTTGTGACTAGAAATGATTTAAAATTGAGTCCTGGAAAATTGGCCGTCCAAGTTGCACATGCTGCTGTAGATTGTGCATTTTCGACAAAAAAATATAATTCTAAATGGTTTAAAAATTGGCAAGATGGAGGAGCGAAAAAGGCAGTGGTTAAAGTAGAAAAATTAGATGATTTTTTTTTATTAAAAGAAAAAGCACATAATTTAGGCGTTTATGCAAAAATAATTAAAGATGCCGGACGTACAGAAGTACCAACAGGCACACAGACGGTTCTTGGTTTAGGACCAGCTCCCAACAATATAATTGATCAAATTACAGGAGATTTGTCACTTTTATAAAATATAAAATTTATAAAGAAAGTCTTGTTTGAGCTTTTATTTTATAGTTGGATAATTCTTTAAACATATCATCTTCATGCAAAACGTTTATTAAATCTGCAGAAGACGATGAAATGCGAATCTCTCTTGTTCTCCCGTGTCTACCTTTAGATATAACTCTCGCAGTTATAATACCCAACATATCTAGCTCAGATATAAGATCAGCTGTTCTTCTTTGGGTTAAACAATTATATCTAGTCTTCTTGCATAATTCTTTATAAACATCATATGCTTCTCCTGTAGTCATAGCAAGATTTTTACCTGCTTTTTTATTTTGTTTGTCGATCAACAGAAGGGAATAAATAATTAATTTTGATTGATTTGGTAGTGTTCTTACTACCTCCATTATTCTATCAAATTCGATTTTGTTTTGTGCTGTTTTCACAAAATGTTTGGAAATTTTTTGCGATTTGCTTCTTTCAGCTAGTTCTGCTGAAACTCTTAGTAAATCTAATGCTCTTCTGGCATCACCATGCTCTTGAGCAGAAAGGGCAGCACACAAAGGAATGACGTCACTGTCTATTTTTTCTGGTTTTAGAGCGATTTGAACTCTATCTTTAAGTATGTCTTGAAGTTGATCTGCATTATATGGATAAAAAACCATATTTTCTTCACCAAGACTTGATTTAACTCTTGGGTCTAAAAATTCAGTGAATTTTAAATCATTAGATATACCAATAACAGAGACCCTAGAGTTATTTAAATCACTATTTATCCTAGAAAGATTATATAAAGCCTCATCTCCTTTTAACTTATCTATTTCATCCAAAACAACTATTGTAACACATTTTTCCTTATTTATCATGGAAATAAGTTTTGAATAAACCTCGTCAGTGGGCCATCCTGTAAATGGTATATGGTCATTCCATTCTTTTATAAAATGATTGGCTATATTTTGTAATAGTCTATATTGGGTATCTACAACTTCACAATTTATATAAATAAATTTTACATTTTTTCTAGTTTCTTTGCCTTTTTTAAGAAGTTCTTTACCTACAAATTTTGCTACAGCAGTTTTACCTGTTCCGGTTTTTCCATATATAAATACATTTGAAGGGGTTTCGCCTCTTAAAGCAGGAACAAGAACAGAGGCTAAATCGTTGATCTCTTTTTCCCTATGGGGAAGAATATCTGGCATATAAGTCGGTCTCATTACTTCTCTATTTAAAAAAAACCCCTCAGATTTTAAAAGATTACCAAATATATCTATATTGATATTATTATTAGACGTAAAATTCCTCCCTTTGTAAAATTTAGTAAGTATGATTTCTGTTATAAATTTTATGTATACAAATAAAACGAATTTATCATTTCTAATGAATTTTTATAGGAGATGGGAGGGGGGATCATTTCCTATGGAAATAATAAATCTATGTTATTTAATATTTTAATTTATTTAATATTATATTTTTAAAAAAGAGAATATTAAAATATTTAAAAATCTATACGTTTCTGGGTATACTAAAGTCTTATTTCCAAAAATAACTGTATACTATCTTTTTATTGGTTCCACACGAAATAAAGGGGTCACCCTGCTTATAAAAATCAAATATAAATAAAAAAAGTCGTTTTCACGACGCAGGATTAACTACCAACAATAACTACATCTTTTACAGATTTTATCGTTTCAAAAGAGAACATAAGATGCCCCAAATCATCTAGTTCATATAATCTAGGGTCGATATCTTCAGACGGTTCAACAAGTATGTTTGTCAAACTCCCTGTCTTTTCATCTACCAATGAATTTTTTAATATCCCTAAATATAAACCTTCTTCACTCATCACTGTTTTTCCTCTAAGATCACTTTCAAGAACTCTCATTTTATCCCTCCATTATATTTAATTATTCATATATTGTATGATTATGTCTTTTTTATCTTTTTTGGCCTTATACTTTATGCAACATCTGTATCTTTTTTGTCATCTCTTAAAATATCATTTGTTCTGCTATTTCTTAATTTTTCATAGTGAGAAATTAAATCCTTTGTTATACTTGCTTTAGTTTCTTTTAATGCCGACTCAAAATGAAATTTGTTTACTTCCTTTGCATCAATATTTTCCCTTAGAGCAATCATGGCTGCTTCTCTGCAAAGCCCTTCTATATCTGCCCCAGAATATCCTTCAGTTCTCGCGGCAAAATCTTCCAGATCAACATCTTTTGAAAGTAACATGCCTTTTGTATGAATCTTAAAGATTTGTTTTCTAGATTCTAAGTCGGGTGCTGGAGTTAAAAGCAATCTATCAAATCTCCCAGGCCTCAATAACGCAGCATCTAATATGTCAGGTTTGTTAGTTGCAGCAATTACCACTACACCTTCCATACTTTCCAAACCATCTATGCTAGTTAATAATTGGTTCACAACACTCTCAGTTACATGGGATCCGCCTTCGTATCTGCCTCTCCTTGGTGCAATTGAATCGATTTCGTCTAGAAAGATTATAGTTGGTGCGACTTGTTTTGCTTTTTTAAAGAGCTCTCTTACTGCTTTTTCACTTTCTCCAACCCACTTGCTTAAAACTTCTGGACCTTTTATAGATATAAAATTTGCTTTCGATTCATTTGCAACAGCTTTTGCAAGCAAAGTTTTACCCGTTCCAGGCGGGCCGTATAACAAAATACCTCTCGGTGCCTCTATTCCCATTCTCTTAAATACTTCAGGTTGAGTTAAAGGCCATTCAACAGACTCTCTTAGGCTTTGTTTAATTTCTTCAAGGCCGCCAATATCATTCCAATTTATTTTTGGAACCTCTATAAAAAACTCCCTAATGGCAGATGGCTCAATTCCTCTGTAGGCATTTTTAAAGTCAGCCATAACAACTTCCATTTTTTCAAGCATTTCTACTGGAATTGGCTTTTCCAAATCAATTTCAGGTAGGTACCTTCTTAGAGCATTCATTGCTGCTTCTCTTGCAAGAGCAGCAAGATCTGCTCCAACAAAACCATAAGTTACATCCGCCATTTCATCTAACACAATTTCTCTTGCTATTTTTTTTACAAAATCATCTGGTTTGTCAATTATAGCGTTTAGTCTTTCTTTTATCTGTTTTTCAGTGCCAAGTTCCAATTCCGCCTCTCCAACTTCTAAGGGCAATACATTTGATATCTCTTCGCCAAGTATTTTTATTATTCTCTTGAAAAATTGAATAGGTAAATCTTTTTTGTATTTCTTTAAAGTGACCATTAAATAATTTGTTACAACAGTTTTTTTATCCTGATCTTCTGATGTTGAAATATTGTGCAGTAAATCAGAAACATGTATCTTGGATACCCCTTCAATTACTAATTTTTTAACAACTTCTCTGTCAATTTCATCACCAGGATAATATTCCTCTAGGTCTGAGTTTATAGGCATCCCTCTAGTATGGATCTGCAAGACTTCTTTTCTTCCTTTAACATCAGGGACGTCTATTCTTATTTCCCTATCAAATCTACCTGGCCTCCTTAAAGCAGGGTCTAAACTGTCCGGTAGATTTGTTGCTCCAATTACTATTACTTTGCCTCTTCCTTTAAGCCCATCCATTAAAGTTAAAAGTTGAGACACCACTCTTCTTTCTACTTCTCCATGTACCTCACTTCTCTTTGGGGCTATCGCATCGATTTCATCTAAAAAAATGATTGACGGAGCATTTTTTTGCGCATCGTCAAACACCTTTCTTAAATTTTCTTCACTTTGCCCATAGAACTTGCTCATTATTTCAGGGCCGTTAATTGTATAAAAACTAGCGCCAGATTCATTTGCTACAGCTTTGGCTATTAAGGTTTTACCAGTTCCAGGCGGGCCTTGTAATAAAACTCCTTTGGGAGGATCTATTCCTAGACGGTTAAAAACCTCGGGGTGTTTGAGCGGGAGCTCGATCATCTCTCTAACTTTTAAGATTTCATCATGCAGGCCGCCGATATCTTCATAACTTACTCTAGGTCCTTCTTCATCTGTAATTTTTGCGGCTTCTTCTTTAACTTTTAGAACAGTTCTTTCGGTTATCAATACAATACCATGGGGGCTTGTTTCAACCACAACAAAAGGGAGAGCATTACCAAAAAAAGCAATTCCTGGCACAGTAATTTCATCGCTTTTTGTTATAGGGCGTCTTAAAAGATTTTTACGAATTATGGCATCTATGCCCATGCCAAACTCTATTCTTTGCCCTTCTGGCATTAGAGGTGCTAAAACAACCTCTCTTGCTTCTTTTACTTCCCCTCTTTTTACTTTTACTCGTTCTCCTAGACCAGTACCTGCATTTTTTCTAGTCAAATTATCTATTCTAATAATTCTTTTTCCTTCATCTGAAGGATGGGCTCTCCACACTGAAGCGGATGTTTTTTTATTCCCCTCTATTTCTATTACATCTCCTATAGATAAATCTAAATCTATACGAGTTTGGTGATCAACTCTGGCTCTTCCATATCCTACATCTTGTTGGAAAGCTTCTGAAACCTTTAAATGAATCTCATTAGACATATACTCCCACCAGCAAATCAGATTTTGCAGAAGAAAAACTATGTTATAAATCTTTCTACAATATAAATATTAAACGGAAAATAAATAAACATATTCTATATTTGTATTAATATATTAAATAGTTGAACCAAAAGTTCAAGGGAGGTTATTAAATGAAATATTTCGTTATTTTTTTATCTATTGTATCAATCTTAATTTTATATTCGCTTTCGACCTTGTCACAACCAATTAGAATAGATATTAATAAAATAGAAAAATATGAGGGACAAACCGTTATAGTTAGAGGCACAATAAAAGAGTACCAAAACACACAGTACGGCGGGCAAATAATCAATATAATTGATACACAAAACTCTTCGGAACTAATTGTTTACATTGATACTATAACAGAGATTCAGTATGGAGATGTTATAGAGGCAACAGGGAAAGTACAAAAATATAATAACGAATGGGAAGTTGTGGTTAGTGATTATAGGCTGCTTAAAATTATTAGTGAATATAATGAAACTAAAACACCTATTTGGCAATTGGCGGTATCCCCTGAAAAATTTTGCGGATTGAATATAAATGTTACAGGTTATATAGATAGAGATTACGAGTCTTATTTTTATTTAGTAGATGGCAGCGAAAAATATTCAATTGCGGTTTATTATGACAATTCAAAGTCATATAATTTTACTTCGGGGGACACGATTTTTGTTGAGGGTAGATTTTTTTATGAAGAAGAGTTTTTGAGATATTCGATTAATTCAGTAGGAGAAAAGTATAGAATTTCCAGGGTTTGATATGTTAGATTTAATTATTATCTTAGCTTTTTGTGCTCTTGGTGTTTTGGTTGGGATAATCACGGGTCTTTTGCCAGGATTGCATGTAAATAATATAGCGTTGATTTTATTATCCCTATCTTCCTCCATAGTTGTTATATTTTCTTTTTTAAACAATATTGGTTTTTCAGATCAGTTTATATTATTACTTATTGCAGGTTTTATTACATCAGTTTCTCTTTCTCATACTTTTCACGATGTTATTCCAACAACTTTCATCGGTGCTCCTGATGAAGATACGGCGCTCACTGTTTTACCTGCACATTCTATGCTTACTTCAGGAGATGCTTACAAGGCAATTGCACTTTCTGCAATGGGGAGCTTTGGAGCTATCGTTGTTTGTCTTTTTTTGTTTTATGTTATAAGATTTATAATAGGGAGTCCACTATTTTTGTATGAATCTTTACAAGAAATAATGGTGTTTGTTTTAGTTGCCATATCTATTCTTATGATAGGCACAGAAACGGCAAAAATCAAAGAATTTGGAAAAACAACAAAATTACATATTGTGGGAGGAATGCTTTTTGCTTTGTTTGTATTTATATTTTCAGGCATTTTTGGTTTAATAATACTTGATTATTATCTCGAATCTCCAATTGGAATGAGCGCTCCAGTTTTATTTCCTGCTTTGGCGGGATTATTTGGTATGCCCACTCTTCTAAATTCTCTCAATGATAAACCAAAAATTCCAAAACAAAAACTAGAGACTTTGTCGCTTTCAAAAAAAGAAAAAAAATCATCTATATTGTCTATATTTGCTGGCAGTATTTCAGGTATTTTGGTTTCAATAATACCTGGGATTACCTCTGCGACAGGCACGGTAATTGCAATGAAAACAAGAGATAGTTCTGGAAATGAGCAGACAATAATAACACTATCAGCTGTAAATACTGCATCTGCATTTTCGGTAATTTTAATGTTGTTTATTATATTGCGACCTCGAAGCGGCGCTGCAATTGCTATACACGAATTGATATCTGTTGAAGAATGGATAGAACTTTTGGCACCAGTCAACCTAATTTATCTATTGATTTTTCTTGTTTTTGCTGGTATGCTTTCTTATTTTTCAACTCTTTTTATAGGAAAAATGGCCGCTAAATATTTTTCTAGAGTCCCTTATGATAAAATATTAAAAGCCACCATTCTTTTAATTACAATTCTTGTTTTTTTATTTACCGGCCTTCTTGGATTTTTAATATTGATCTCAGCAACATTGATTGGTTTTTTACCAATATTGTGGGGGGTTAGAAGAAGTCACTGCATGGGGGTACTTTTAATTCCAATAATTATTCATTTTATCTGAAAATGTTTTCTATCTCGTTTAAAAACTCACTCATATTAATATCGTATTTTTTTAATAGATAAATAGCTGCAACTTCTTGTAGTATATTTTTTTGGTTAGAAATATTTTCTACTTCCGCTAAGATTTCATCTTTTGTTTTGGAAGTATTTTTAGAAATCACAATCAATATTTTATCTAGTAAATTCTGTTCTTTTTGAGAAAATTCTTTTTCCAAAGCATTGGTTGTTTTAGGCTTAAAACCAACAGGAATTTCAATGTTATTATTATCAAAGTTTAAAGAAAACAATTCGCCTTTTTTAACTAATAATTCTTTATCAATTGATTTTTCAACAAAGTTTTTGGCATCTTTTGCTGAAAACCACCCAAGTTCAATTGAAAGGGTTAAAAATATCTCAGATTTTTTTAATGACGTTTTTCCACTTCTATTAAAAACAAATGATAAAATTATTTTATCTTCATTAGACAATTTAAAGCCCCATTGTTTTCGAAATATCTAACAATAAAAAATCCACTCCAATTTTTTCCAGATATTTCGCCTTTTTTAGATTTTCAACATAGATTAAAATAGGATATCTTCCTAAATAGGTATTTATATTTAAACCGGATAAACTAGCATTATTATTTTCAAAGTAGTTTAATATTATAAGCCCACTTGATTTTTTTAGAAGAGAATAATCAACAACCCCTTCTGTTTTATGGTTAAAACCATAATAAATGTCAACCTCTGTTAAACTTGTCAATTCGCTAATAATTACATTTGGCCATATCTTTTTTCTAATAACAACAGACGATGCACCGGCCAAAACTTCATCTACAACATCGCCCGGCTCTCTTGGTCCACAATCTACAAATATTTTAAATTTTTTTGAAAGTTTTGGAAAAGTACATAGATTAGGCTTGTTTTTGTCAAGCCCGTCATGATCTAAAACATATATTTTATCATCTTTTCCTAACGTCTCTTCTAAACCCCTTCTTGTAAGCTCTTTACCTCTATATTCTGAAAAAATTTTTCTGTTTTCTAAATGTATTACCGGAATAATCTCCATATAAATAGATATAACAATCAAAGAATAAAAGATTTTATATTAAGTTATTAAAAACATTTCACCTTCCAAATCTTTTTTCTGCTTCCGCTATTTTTAACCTTGTTTTAATCACAGTATCGGGATTTAGTGAAATACTGTCAATACCACATTCAACTAGATATTCAGCAAACTCTGGGAAATCTGATGGGGCCTGCCCACATATACCAACCTTTCTTCGCGGCTCGTGGTTATGCGCAGTATCGATAACTTGTTTTACAAGCCGCTTAACAGCATCATTTCTTTCATCAAAAATATGGGCCACTAAATCAGAATCCCTATCTAAACCCAAAGTTAACTGTGTCAAATCATTTGAACCAATACTAAAACCGTCAAAAATTTCTGCAAATTGGTCTGCCGCCACGACATTAGAAGGTATTTCACACATAACGTAAACTTCTAATCCATTTTCCCCTTGTTTTAAACCATATTCTCTCATTATTTCTATTACTTTTTTACCTTCTTCAGGAGTTCTGCAAAAAGGTATCATTGGTTTAATGTTTGTAAGGCCCATTTCCTCTCGTGCTTTTTTAAGGGCTTTACACTCCAGACCAAACGCCGGTTTGAACTTTTCATCATAATATCTAGAAGCACCCCTCCATCCTATCATTGGGTTGTGTTCTTCCGGCTCATATAGATATCCACCAATAAGATTGGCATATTCATTTGTTTTAAAATCAGACATCCTTACAATTACATCATTTGGATAAAAACCTGCTGCAATTTTTGATATGCCTCTTGCAAGGGTATCAATAAAAAACTCAATCTTATCATCATAGCCCACGCTTTTTTCATCAATTTTTTTGACAACGCTAGCTATTTTCGAATCAGATTTTGCTTTTTCTTTTAATTGATTGTATTCCAACAACGCAAGAGGATGAATCCCAATGTGAGAATTGATAATAAATTCCTCTCTTGCAAGCCCCACCCCGTTGTTAGGTATTTGCCCTTGCGAAAATGCCTTTTCAGGAACGCCCACATTCATCATAATCATTGTTTTTGTTTCAGGAATATTATCTAATTTTACTTCATCAACTCTAAATTTTAAAAGACCATCATATATCCTACCAGTCCCCTCAGAACAGTCCACGGTTATATTTTGTCCATTTTTTATGACAGATGTTCCATTCCCCGTACCTATTACACAAGGAATGCCAAGTTCTCGACTTATTATTGCAGCATGGCATGTTCTACCTCCGCTATTTGTGACAATGGCGCCTGCTACTTTCATTATAGGTTCCCAATCTGGGTCAGTCATATCTGTTACAAGAACCTGTCCTTTTTTGAACTGACTAATATTTTCGGCTTTTTCAATTACATTAACTTCTCCTTGACCTATTTTACTTCCCACTGCTTCACCCTCAACGACAACATTGCCTTTTTCTTCCAATACATATGTTTTTAATGTTGCCACGTCTCTTTGAGAATGAACTGTCTCTGGTCTGGCTTGGACTATAAACAAATCTCCGGTTTGCCCATCTTTTGCCCACTCAATATCCATTGGTTTTTGATAATGATCTTCAATTACTCTTGCCCAATCTGCAAGCTTTAAAACCTCATCATCGCTTATAACAAATTTATTTCTATCGTCTTGCGAAACTTCTTGTTGCGAAGTTCCCGCACTACTATATATCATACGCTTTTCTTTAGAGCCTAATTTTTTTTCTAAAATGGGTCTTAATCCAGGATTCAATGTCGGCTTAAAAACATAGAACTGGTCGGGATTGACAGCCCCTTGAACAACATTTTCTCCAAGGCCATACGCTCCAGTTATATACACAGCATCTTTGAACCCGCTCTCAGTATCAATAGAAAACATTACACCTGAGGATGCCAAGTCAGATCTGACCATTTTTTGTACACCTACTGAAAGATAAACACTAAAATGATCAAAGCCCTTATCTGTTCTATAAGATATTGCTCTATTAGTGAAAAGAGAAGCGAAACAATCCCGCACTTTTTCCAAAAGTTGCTCTTCTCCCCTAACATTTAAAAAAGTTTCTTGTTGACCTGCAAAACTTGCATCAGGCAAATCTTCTGCTGTTGCACTACTTCTAACGGCCACATCAACATTTTGACCATAACGCTCTTCCATTTTACGATAATGAACACGAATATCTTGTTCTAACTCTGGAGGAAGAGGCGTATTTCGTATTAGATTTCTAATTTTTTCTCCTCTTTCCGCAAGATTATTAACATCATGAGTATTGAGGTCTGAGAGTATATCCTTTATTTTTTTATCAACACCTGCTTTTTCAATCATGTATTTGTAAGCATAAGCAGTAATAGCAAAACCTGAAGGTACGTTTACTCCCCTTTCACCTAGATTTTTTATCATTTCCCCTAATGAAGCATTTTTGCCTCCGACTGAGGGAACATCTTCAATTCGTAAATCTTCAAACCACTTTACAAAATCTTCAATCATTATATCTCTCCTTACTAAGCGTAAAGCTCTGGGCTCATATATAAATCCGTATTATTTAAACATAAGGCTTTTAGCTTAAAAAATTCATTCTTTTAAAAATACTGCTGCAGCAATAACTGTTGTCCAAAGGCCACTTTTATCACCTCTAGCAGTCTGAGAAACACTCTGGGTTCTTACAAATCTTCCACTCATCTTATATTCCTGTTTTCTTTCATCCCATGCCCTATCGGGATCAAAATCTAAACCTAAAGTAGTCGCAAGCATAGTTGCTGCCAGGTCTTCAGCATGGTCACCTAATTTTCTTTTAGTATCGCCAAAACTGTGGTGCTCAGATATATATCCATAAGTGTCTCTTTCTCTAGGAACAGCAACTCCAATGGCCGATCCAATTAACCTATTTGGCTCGTTAGTTGAGTTTCTTGACATTACACAGTATGTGATTTCACCAGGTTTTAGACATTTGACGCCTTTCTCCTTTGAAATTAATTTACAGTTAGGAGGTACAATACTGGATACATTTACCAAATTACATTTTTCAATACCTGCACTTCTAAGTGCTAGTTCAAAAGAGGGCAATTCGTTTTTGTGTCTTCCGACGCCTTTCGTAAAAAAAACTTTCTTAGGAACCATAGAAATCAGCGATTAATTTGCCAATTATAAATATTTCTACGGTTAATCCTTAGCATCTTCTTCAAAACCGCTATTAAATGTTGATTGCTGCTTTTTTAATAAGTCTCGCATTTGTTTTTGAATGTCCATTTGTTCTTGTTGTATGTCTTTTTGTTCTTTTTGTAAAGAAACCTGTTCTTGTTGATAAGGAGTTATAACACTACTTTGGACATATTTTTCTACTAATTTTTTAATTTCCTTGAAAGGATAAACGCCATGCAGCTCATAATAACTTCTTGATCTTGGGGTTTGCACCTCCTTACCGCCCCCAAATAAACCAAGAAGGCCTACTTTTTTCTCTCCTAGCTTAACACCTCCTGCAGCAAAGGATTGGTCACTACCAAGACCAAAACCTGACGAACTTACAGGTATAATGGTTCCAAAAGAGAAGATTTGTCCTATTATTCCCTGTTCTGAATTTATATCAGAGATTTTATCATACCGCAAAGTTCTTTCCCTTTTTGTAAAGACCCCGCCACTAAATATAATTCTCAAATCAGATATTATATATTTATGAGATCTTCTGTACCATTCAACCAATAAAAAGCCAATAATTGACGTGGCAAGCGAGTAAAATGGTATAAAAACATCCGCACTTGTTTCCCATCCCTGCCAAAACATTAGACCCAAACCGCCTGCAAATATCCCAAGATACATGAAAAAAATACTCCATCTTATAGTAATTAGTGATGCAATAACTCCCACTAACAACAATACTATGCCCCAAACTAAAATGACCATCCAGTGAAGTATTATTTCATTATTAAAGAAAAAAGACCTATATTCTGAAAAATTAACTAACCATCCTACTAATATGCCCCAAACAATTAAAAAAATACACAAAGCTTGGAGTTTCATAAATGAAAGCGGGTGTGGTGACAAAACCTTTTCAACCTTTTCATTTTCTAAATGTTCATCTTGGTCCATCCTCAACCCTCAATTGCTTCATGTTTATTTTGGTTTTAAATTTATTGGTTTTAAATTTTAATAACAAATATGTAATTAAAATGCATAAAAAGGCCATAAATAAAAGAGAGGCAGTGTTAATAAATTGAAAATCTTTCCAAGTAAAATAAAAAAAAGCTCTCATAAAGGCATAAGACAAAGGCAACGAAAAAAAAGGAACAACTCTTGTTTTACCAGGTATCTCGTCCGTAATTTTAATTAAAAAGACAATAAGATGTGAAATGATTAGAGCAGTTATAGCAATGATAGATAACCAACCAAAAACTGAAAAAATAATCAGATAAAAATTTTGATCTAATAAAAAGGATACATAAAATAAACAATAGGAAAATAAAAACAGCAACAACAAATACAATGGTTTTTGAAAAATATGCGATTTAATGTTTTGAAGATCAAATATCATGTCCACCTTTCTCCTTTTATCTTCACCCATATAACTTGGCCTTATACCCATCCCTAAAAACAAAAGAAGTAGAAAGAATCCTAGATGTCCTGGGTGCAATAAATCAATACTAAATAAAAAACTTAAAAAACCTTCTGAAAATGAATGGAGACTATTGCCAAAGCTAATAAGTCCTTGACCAAAAGATGAGTAAGTTCCACTAGGGATGTAATATGCATCCGTATTTATTAAAAAAAATAATGACAACAATAAAAGAAAGGGAGGAATGAAAAAAGGGCCTAGAAACAGAAAAGAATTTGAAATCCACTCAAAAATCCCTGTTTTTTCTTTTTTAGGTTTTACCTTTCCTTCATGAACACTCACATAAAAGTGAGAAATGCCACTAAGTGTTGTAGTATATCCTAAAGCGTGACAAATTGTTTGAAACAATATTCCAATGAAATTTGTGAATCTACAAAGAGGCATATGTTTTCTTTTTATCTTTTGTAAAAAAGACTTATAGCTTTCTATAAACAATAACTGTATAAACCAAAAAAGTAAGACCCCAAGAATTGGAGCAATGGGTGCAAACAATATAACATCAATGTATGAAACTTCCATTTCAACTCATTTAGATAGCTAAGAATTCGTATAAAATCTTTTTTAAACAATTTCAATATCTAATAAATCTCCAGATGAATCATATGCCTTCCATGAACTATTATCAAATGGCGTGGCAGATATTATATGAATTTTACCATATTTTGAAAAGAGCATTAAGTCTGCTTCAGATGGTTTTGGTAATGGAGAGGGGTGACTATGAACGGTCCCTACAATGCTAAAATCGATTGGCCTCATATGCATTTTAAAAATAGCATGAGATTCCCCTAAAATAGTTCCAGGAAGTAAAATCAATTCAGATATTGTATCTTTTTTATTCTCATCTATTCTTAATAAAGCACCAAATTCATTAGGATAACTTGACTTTGAACATTCAAAAATAAGATCGAGGCAATCTCTTGTTATCTTCCAATTTTTACTTTTAAATTTTTTGTTATTAAAAATCATTTATTATCTCATGAGTTTTAAGCGAAACATTTGATAAAAGCTCTCACCAAATCTTACAAAGCGGGCCTTTTTTTCTGAGCCAGTTATAATCAATTCACTTTTGCTATTGACAAATTCTTCGTGAGATCCATCTATTACAATTTTCGACTCTTTACTTTTTGGTAGAATTATGACTTGTATCTGTCTTTTCAAAGGAACGATCCATGGTCTTGCAGATAATTTAAAAGGGGCAATTGGTGCGATAATCATTGCATTAACTGAAGGATCCATAACTGGCCCTCCAACACTCAAAGAATAACTTGTTGAACCAGTCGCACTAGCTACTATAACACCGTCTGCCCCCATTGATTCTATTGGTTCACCATCAACAAAAATTTTCATATACATAATTTTACCAATTTTATTTGATTGAACCGTCGCCTCGTTTGTTGCATCTGGTAACCGTTTACCATCCAAGATAATTTTTAATTTACTTCTTTCTTCAACATTATAATTTCCTTCAGATACTCTTTTCAATCCTTCAATTGTATATTTCGATTCAACTTCTGCAAGAAATCCCATGCCTCCTGAGTTAATAGCAAAAATTGGCTTTTCTATCTCTTTAAGGGCCCAAAGTATGGTGCCATCACCACCTATAGTCACCACAACGTCTGATTTTTTATTTATTTCTTTGAGAGACAATCCTTTTTGTTCTAAGGCCTTTGCAACACCATTTTCACAAAATACAGTGTCTTTCTCAGTTAAAAAATCAAATACATCTCTTGCTAATGAAACTGATTTTTTCCTATCGGGCCTACAAATAATTCCCCAATTCATTTTATCTTCCTAAACTTTTGTTGCTCTCATTAGTGGTTTAAGTTTAATCAATAATGACGGATGTTTTTTTACTAAGGCTGCAACAAGACTTAAAGTACTTATCTCTTCAAATTTATAATTTTTTAATGAATCTGCAAGCATGTTCAATGTTTTATCATCAAAATCAAGCAAGATTTCTTTAACTATATAATTTCTTTTTAATTTTTTATATAAAGTTGGTTTTATTTTTTCTTCATATTCTGACAATTTTTTCTTTTTAAAGTCCTGGTCAATAACTGCCTCTCCAATTGTTTCACCAGCTGCTTTACCCGCTTCAATTGATGATAACAAACCACCTCCTGTTATTGGATCAACCTGTCTAGCAGCATCTCCCACAAGAACAATATTGTCTTTTGTTGCTTCTATAGGTTTTGCTACAGGAACGGCACCAGCTAGAAATCTAAGAGGCATGCCTTTTTTCAAATCCGGATGTTCTGATATAAATTTGTCCAAGAGGCGCTTTGCTTCGCCAGTCTTGCTTAAACTTGCTAAAACTCCTATACCAACATTTGCAGTATCCTTGCCTTTGGGAAAAACCCAAACATAACCGCCTGGAGCTATTTTTTTACCTAAATAAAAATCACAGTATCCTTCTTCAAAATTAACGTTCGAAAGAGTATACTGAGCACAAGTTTCCAGATCAATTGGATTTAGAGTAGTGTTTATCCCTGCCCATCTACCAATTTTTGATTCTACACCATCTGCACCAACGACTATGTCTGCTTCAACATCAAATTCTTCATCAATACTTTTTACTTTTATGCCTTTGATTTTATCTTTTTCTTTTACTAATTCAGTAGCGCAAGAATTTAACATTAATTTTGCACCAGAACGTATCGCACTTTTAGCGAGTTCCTTATCAAAAAACTCTCTATTTAAAACATAACCTGTTTCTGCTCCTGCAAGCTCTGCAGATAATTTTACCATGGTTTTATCTGGAGAAAATATTCTTGCCCCATCCATTGAAGAAGCCATCCAATGGTTTCCTTCAACTAATTTATAGTTGTCTAAATTTTTACTAATCCCCTCAGCACACAGAATAGGAGCACCTACTTCTGCACGACGTTCAATAATTAGAACTTTTGCACCAGAGTCTGCCGCATATTTTGCTGTGACACTACCTGCAGGCCCACTACCAACCACAACAACATCATATTTCATTTATTATCCCTCCAATGAGATTGCTGCAACTGGACAAGTTTTAATGCAAATTTTGCAGCCAATACATTTTTTTTCATTAACTTTGGCCTTGCTAGATATCATAACAATAGCGTCTTCTGGGCACACAGAAATACATCCTCCACAAGCTAAACATTTAGTTTTGTCAACTTTGGCTTTAGGCTTTGCCATAAGATTCACCTCTCTTAATACCTGAAGCAACAAGATGAGCAACTCTCAGGGGTTCGGGTATTACACCCCGTATAGTAAAAATCTTTATTATCTCTTCTGCTTCTTTTTTATCAATGCCTTCAAGTTTTATATAAATAGGTTTATGTTTTGTTTTAATTTCTAAAAGTTCTCCTTCCGAAAGAATATTATAACGTTTTTTCCAATCTAAAAAATTACTTTTTAATGCGATTTTTATCTTATTAAAATTTGGTCTATTTCTAGTAATAGTAATTATTGGAATTTTTGTTTTTTTATTAATTTTTTTTATATCAAGTACGTTAAAACCGCCAAAAGAACCACCATCAATTATTATTGCCTTTAACTGATTTTTAAACCTATTTTTTTGTATCATTTCTATGCAAACATTAGTTGCATCAAAACCGTCAACTTTTACACGTTCTGACAATACTCCATCAATATACTTATCTCCTCTCATTACAACTCCAACAACTAATGAGTACTTATCATTAAAATTAAAAGGGGAATCGTCAATCGCCAATACTCTTATTTGTTTTTTCACAAAATTCAATAATTATAAGATTCAATAAAGTTTCTATAAGGCTTATAAAGGGTTTGCAAATATCCGATTTTAAAATAGGGAGAAATATGCATAAAATAAAATTTGCAACAGCAATTAATTGCATGGATGGAAGAACGCAAGAACCTATTATTGATTGGGTAAAACAGAGATTTAATGTTGATTTTGTCGACTTAATTACGGAGCCGGGCCCAGATAAAATACTTTCAGAAGGGCCAATTGAGCTAATAAATTCAATTAAAAATAGGGTAAAAATATCTATTGAAAAGCACAATTCAGATAACATAATAATAGTCTCTCATTATGATTGTACTGGAAATCCTGTTGATAGAGAAAAACACTTAGAGCAACTCAAAGACTCATTAAAAGTAATAAAATCTTGGAACCTCAACTCCAATATTTTTGGTGTTTGGATAGACGAAGAGTGGATTGTTAAAGAAATAAAATTCAAAAATTATATAAACATATCACCAAATTCGTTTGGTATAATATAAGATATAAATAAAAAATTGAGAGGAGAAAAAATGGACAAAATAAATAAAATCGTAATTATGATATTATGCTTGGCTTCAATAATGGCAATTTCATCAACAGTTATGGCAGAAGAATATGATTACAATTATGATACCACAGGTGCTGAAATTGCATTTTTAGGTTTGGCAGGAGCACTTTGTATAATACCCATAGTGATATTTGTATTATGGATTATTTTGGCAATATGGGTTTATAAAGATGCTAAAAAACGAGATAGTAGCGGGGCATTATGGTTACTTATAGTCCTTATTACGGGCATCATTGGGTTAATAATATGGCTTGTTGTAAGGCCTCCAATAGGCGGAGATAAAAAAGAGCCAAACAGAAGGTGCCCAAACTGTGGCAGAGCCATTCCAGAAGATGCAAAAACCTGTCCTTATTGTTCAAAAAAATTTGAATAAAACAAATTTTTTCCTTTTTTTACATAACCTTTTTTTATATGATTCCTTATATAGTTAACTAGAGGTGGTAAATATTAATAATTTAAAAAATGCGAAAATGCTAGGAGGCATCGGTGCGATATTAACATTATTGTCAATAATTCCTACAATCGGTATGGTAATTGGAATAGTGGGTTTCGTTTTGATATTAATTGCGGTTAAAACCATATCTGATGAAGTAAAAGATGTTAGTATTTTTAAGAATTTTTTATACTTTTTTATAACGATTATAGTGGGTATTGTAATATTTATGTTATTGATGTTGGTTACACTTCAATCTGTAGGAGGGATTGAATATTTTACTAATCTCCAAACCATAACAAATCCAAATGAAATTTTAAGTGAATTAATTCCATTTATTTTTGGTATTTTAATAGGCGCGATAATTTTTTGGGTTTTGGCCATAATTGGTACAGTATTTCTAAAAAAGAGCTATAAGAATATTGCAAAAACAACAGAGGTAAAATGGTTTGATACTGTTGGCTTACTCTTTTTGATAGGCGCTGCTACATCAATAATTTTGATCGGTTTTCTTATTTTACTAATTGCAATTATTTTAGAAATAGTAGCATTTTTCCAGTTACCTGACGATCTTCCGGCAAAAACAGCACCAGCAACAACCTAATAATTTCCCTTTTTTATCTTTTTAATTTTTTGTAAAGTTAAAACCTTTTTCATAGGCTTTTTTATTCATTTCTTTATATTTGGCCGGTACATTTTCTAATATAGTATTTAGCAATATTTCTGATTTAAAAGGAAGAATTCCAGAGCCTGCAAGAGCACCCAACATAACTATATTTTTTGTGATGGCGGCTCCCGAGTCTTTTGCGGCCTTTAAAGCATCAATTTTGTACAATTTAACTTTAGAATCTAATTCATTAAAAACATCATTTAAATCCGGATATTCTTCACCACTTATTGTTGTAGTAAATGGTATAACTGGATTAATATCAGTTATTACTTTTGTATTTTTATTTGCATATGTGATATTTCTTAAAGCTTCTATAGGTTCTGTGCTAAGTATAACGTCAGCTTGCCCGTTAGGAATAAGAGGACCAGATATATTTCCCATTCTTACAGTACAATTTACTGCTCCTCCTCTCTGCGCCATTCCGTGAACTTCTGAAGCATGAACATTTATTTTTGCATTTACTGCTGCTTTACCAAGAATATTTGCAGCTGTAATTACACCTTGACCTCCAACGCCAGATAAGACGATATTTACTTTTCCAATCATTTTTTCACCTCAACTGGATGAATAGCTCCAAAAGGACAAACATCAGCACAATTCCCACATCCGTTGCACTGAGTTTCATCTATTAAAACACTTCCATCATCACCAAAATATATTGCAGGACAAGCAAATCTTGAAACACAGGTTTTACATTTTTTGCATTCTGATTGATTAATTTGATATTTGGTTATTTCTTCTGAAGCTCTTCTCTTACGTGCAACCTCTAGCAAGATACATGGAGATTTACTAACAACAACCGAGGTTCCTTTGAAATCTAAAGCTCTTTTATACGCCTCTGTTGTCGCCTTTATATCATTTGGGTTGACTATTTCTAAATGCTCTACACCAAGACCTTTTACCACATCCTCAACCTTTATTAATTTTGCAGGCCTTCCCATACCATCATATTCTGTTCCAGGATGCGGTTGATGACCAGTCATTGCAGTGGTTCTATTATCAAGCACAGTAATAACACAATCATGATTATGATGAACTGCATCAACTATCGGCGGAATTCCCGAATGAAAGAATGTAGAATCTCCCATAAAAGATATAATTTTTTGATCTGTTGCAACAGAAAGACCACAGGCAGTGCCCGCGTTTGATCCCATACAAAGCAACAAATCAGCGGTTTCATATGGAGGAGATTTACCTAAAGTATAGCATCCAATATCTGTTGGGTAAACTGTTTGCTTTGGAGATGCTTTTTTTACCGCGTAATAAGTAGCTCTGTGAGGGCAACCTGGACAAAGTGCAGGAGGTCTTGAGGGTAGCTTAGTTTTAATTTTTTCAGGTTTTTTATAAGGATTTTTTGTATTGAAAATTTTTGTAAAGGCATCTGCGACTGTATCTGGGTTGTATTCAAATAACCGGGAAAAATGATTAGTAGTTTTTCCATAAATTTTTACATTTGATTTGATATCAAATGCTATTGCTTTAAATTGATTTTCTAGGAAAGGTTCCAATTCTTCAACAATTACCAATTCTTTGCATGATTTTATAAATTTTTCACACATCTTTCTTGGTAAAGGGTGCGTCATACCAAGCTTTAAAATCTTAACATTGAGTCCCATGTCTTCTGAAACTTCCTTAACGTAGTTGTAAGAAACTCCAGATGTTACAATTCCAATATCTTTTGGTTTGCCTATATTGACGACATAATTAAATTCAATTTTTTCTGAAATTTTTTCTGCCTTTTTCATTTTTTCTAAAAGAACTGGATGTTTAATTCTTGCGGTAATAGGTGTTGTCACAAGTAGAGGATCTTTTTCAAAATTACCTTTTTTTCTTGGTTTTTGTAACTTTTTTAATTTAACTGCGCCACGAGCATGATTTAATCTAGTGGTTGTCCTTAACAATAATGGCAATTTCAAATCTTCAGATATTTCAAAGCCAATACGTGTCATTTCCTTTGCTTCTTCAGGAGTAGAAGGTTCAAGCATAGGTGCACTACCAAATAGCGCATAGTATCTATTGTCTTGCTCATTTTGAGATGAGTGACAATAGGGATCGTCTGCAGATACAATTATATGGCCTCCTTTACAACCAACATATAAATAAGTCATAAATGCATCAGATGCCACATTTAATCCCACATGTTTCATACAAGTAAGTGCCCTAAGTCCGCAAAAAGCAGCAGCTGCAGCAACTTCCAAAGAAACCTTTTCATTAACTGAATATTCAAAATAAAACCCCGGATCTTTATTATTTTTAGTGGCATTTTTTGCAATTTTTGAAAAAGTATCAGCTATTTCAGAAGAAGGTGTCCCAGGATATGTTGTTGCTACATCAATTCCAGCTTCCAAAGCACCTCTTGTTATAGCTTCATTGCCCAATAGCAGTATTTGTTTTCCTACTTTATCTTCAATTATCTCCATCATTCATAACCCCAAACTTAGAAAATATTAGCAGTTGCCCCAACTGTGGTAAAAGTGTACAGAATATAAAATTAACGCATCTATAGCTATATTTCTAATTAACTTAAAATTTGACTTTTTATCAAATAATAAAAATTAGTAATAATTTTTCTGATTTATAGAAGACACGTCAAAATTTTTAAAGCATTTTTTTAATGAAAAACACTGATTTTTTTGTAATGCAACTTACTTAACTGCCTATATATTTACATATTCATCTGCGAAAAAGATACTTAAAATACAAAATAATTCTTGAGTTCGGAAGGAATATGAGCTGGTAGTTGTTATTGCATCCCATCCCTCCTAGTGAGACCAGCTTTTCCTTCTTTTTTCCCTGTTACTTTTTATTTTTAAATTAATATTTTTCAAAATATGAAAAACTATATTTAGACAAATTTTCATTACAAATTGTTGGATGGGAAGTTAACCCAGTTAATCCAGTTTTACAAAATAATTTGGATGCAAAAGAATTGGTGATATAAGGAGGAGATACCAAATGGCCGACTATACAGACCTAATATTTAATGAACAAAAAATACATACTAAGCAAATACCGCTATTTGAAGAACAAGACGATGGAAATCTTGTTCCATATGAAGAATAAAAATAAAAAAATCAAACAACTTCTTTTTCTTTATTGTAAATAACAAAAGTTATATATATAAAAACTTTAATGATAGGGTAACTTAACAGATGTTATCAGGGAGGAAAAAGTATATGACAGCAAAAGAGGAAGCAGCAGAAGAAAACGTTATTTATATAGGAAACAAACCACCAATGAGTTATGTTCTTGCCGTTGTAACACAGTTTAATAGCGGCTCAAATGAAGTTGTAATTAAAGCCAGAGGACGAGCCATAAGTAGAGCTGTAGATACAGCAGAGATTACAAGAAATAGGTTTGTTACTGACGCAAAAGTAAAAGAAATAAAAATCGGAACAGAATCAATTACAAACGAAGAAGGAAGAACATCAAACGTATCTTCAATTGAAATATCACTTGAAAAATAAGCGAAGTATTGTTCTAATACTTCAATCTCTTTTTTATATTTTCCATTTAAATAAAAAGTAGAGATTATGCTTTTATAATCTCTAATGCTTTTAGCGATTCGTTGAAAGTTTTGCTTGGCCGCATAGCTTTTGAAGCAAATCCGTCATCTGGCTTATAATACCCACCAAGATCAACTTTCTTGCCTTGTGCCTTGTTCAATTCACTGTTTATTGTTTCCTCATTTTCAGATAACTGACTTTCAATTTTTGTAAAAATCTTCTTAAGCATTAGGTTTTTGTCTTGATTTGCAAGTGCCTCTGCCCAGTAAAGTGTAAGATAGAAATGACTGTTTCTATTATCTGGTTCATTGACCTTTCTTGAAGGAGATTTATTGTTTTGTAAGTATTTTTCTATTGCTTTGTCAAGTGTTTCTGCAAGGATTAATGCTTTTTCGTTGTTTGTTCTTTTTCCCAAATGTATAAGAGATGGCGCTAGCGCCAAGAATTCCCCAAGACTGTCCCAACGAAGATGCCCTTCTTCCTGGAATTGTTGTACATGTTTAGGTGCAGAACCTCCCGCACCTGTTTCAAATAATCCCCCGCCAGCCATTAACGGAACAATTGAAAGCATTTTAGCACTAGTGCCGACTTCTATAATTGGAAATAAATCTGTTAAGTAATCACGAAGAACGTTTCCGGTAACTGCAATAGTGCTTTTACCTTCACTTATGAGTTCACAAGAATATTGTGTTGCTTTTACAGGCGACATGATTTTAATGTCAAGACCAGATGTATCATGATCATTGAGATACAAATTTACTTTTTTTATAAGTTCTGCATCATGAGCACGATCCTCATCCAGCCAAAACACTGTTGAAAAACCAGTTGTTTTTGCTCGGTTTACTGCTAGTTTAACCCAGTCTTGAACAGGCAAATCTTTTACTTGACACATTCTAAATATATCTCCGTCTTCTACTTTTTGTTCAAGCAAAGCTTTACCTGACTCAGAAACTACTTTTACTGTTCCATCTCCTTTGATTTCAAATGTTTTATCATGTGAGCCATATTCTTCTGCTTTTTGTGCCATAAGGCCTACATTTTGGACAGTGCCCATAACTGTTGGATCAAATGCACCGTTTTCTTTACAAAAATCAATAACCGTTTGATAAACGCCCGCATAGCTACTGTCAGGTATGACAAATTTTGTATCGTAAGTATTTCCGTCTGGGCCCCACATCTGTCCTGAATTTCTAATGGCCGCCGGCATCGATGCATCAATTATTACATCGCTTGGAACATGCAAGTTGGTAATTCCCTTGTCCGAGTTTACCATAGCAATATCTGGTCCTTTTTCCATGCTAGATTTTATATCAGATTTGATTTCTTTTTGTTTATCCTCTGGAAGTTCTTCTAATCTAGAATAAAGCTCTGCTAGGCCATTATTTGGGCTTACACCAAGTTCTTTGAAAGTGTTTTTGTGTTTTTCAAAAACGTCTTTAAAGTATACTGAAACAACATGTCCAAAGATGATTGGATCAGACACCTTCATCATTGTAGCTTTTAGGTGAACTGAGAAAAGAATATCTTTTTCTTTTGCATCTTTAACTTGTTTTTCAAGAAATTCTCGGAGAGATTTTTTACTCATTTTTGAAACGTCAATTATTTCTTTGTCAATCAATGCAAGATTTTCTTTGAGAATTATTGTCTCTCCATTCTTGTCTACAAATTCTATTTTTGCATCTCCTGCAGTTTCTTTTGTAATCGTAGTTGATTTTTCATTTGAGCGCAAATCTCCGCTTTTCATATGAGCAACATGAGATTTTGAATCAGATGTCCAATTGCCCATAGAGTGAGGATTGTTTTTTGCATAGTTTTTAACGGGTCCGGGCACTCTTCTATCTGAATTACCCATACGAAGTACTGGATTTACAGCACTACCTTTTACCTTGTCAAATCTTGATTTTATTTCTTTTTCTTCATCTGTTTTAGGCTCATCAGGATAGTCTGGAATATTGTATCCTTTTTCTTGCAACTCCTTGACCGCTTTTTTGAGCTGAGGAACAGAAGCACTGATGCAGGGAAGTTTTATGATATTTGCTTCTGGCATTTCTACAAGTTTGCCTAGTTCTGCCAAATCATCAGACACTATTTGTTCTTCTGTCAGATAGTCTGGAAATTTCGCAAGTATTCTCCCTGCAAGCGAAATATCTCTAGTTTCAACTTTTAATCCTGCAGCGTTTGTAAATGCTTTTACAACCGGTAAAAAAGAATATGTTGCGAGAGCCGGCGCCTCGTCAACTTTTGTGTATATTATCCTTTCTTCTGCCATTTTTATTTCACCTTTTCAGGTTTGTCAGGCATCATATAAGCGATATCATCCCATGGATGTCTGTATAGTCTTGATTTTAAGCGCTTTTGATCAATTATGTGGCCAATAAGACCGATGCTTCTGCCTAGAACGAAAAATGCATTGAGAATGCCAAGATCCACAAACTCTCTAACTTGCTCCCTATTATAACCGATGCTTCTTAGCATATCGCAGGTTAAAACTCCTATACACCCATCAACATTTAAAATCAGATTTCCACGTTTACTAGTTGTTAGCTTTTCAATTTCAAGTGCATAGTCAAGAGTCTCAGTTATTGGGAAATGCTTCTTTGCGTATCCTTTTAGAACAGTAACACGCACATCAGGATTGGTTACTGATTTTATTCTGTGACCTATTCCTTGAATGTTTACATTTTTCTTTTTCATGTCTTTGACCATAAATGCCGGGCTTTCATCCGCATACAAATATTTTGTAAAATGATCTGCACTGCCTTGAACCGCTCCACCAAATCTTGGCCCTATAGTTAGAAGTCCACTTGCAAGACTACTTACAAGATCTTTTCCGGCTCTAGCACAAACAATTGCATTATGGGCACCAGAAACTGCAGGGCCATGATCTGCTGTTACAAGTACAACCATTTCGATAAAGTCTGTAGCCCATTTTGGCAACTCTTTTTTAAACCATAAAAGACCAAGAACTCCTCCAAGACCAATATCATCTTTGAATACTTTACTGATCGGAACTCCACAATACATAAGCTCTTCTCCACGATCATCAGAGATAGTACTGATAAATTCCGAAGGTCTACGAATTATCCCATCTCTAAGTGCAACTTTATAATCAATAGGTATCTTTGGTGGTTCTACATCTGGCATTGGTTTTATTTTACCAGATTTTACAAGTTTTTCATATGTTTGCTTTATCTTTTTATCAAAATCTTCAAAACTATTTGGAACAATCGCGCCCGCTTCTTTTAGTGCTTTGTTTTTTGCATCAGCAGTTTCGCTATCTGCCCCAGCACGAGCGCCAGCATGACCAAATTGAACTTCTGCAGGAAATACCTTTGAGCATGTTCCAATACACCATGCGATAAGTGGTTTTTTGATTTTTTTCTTTTTAAGGAGTTCAACAATTTCATACTCATCTGTTCCGCCAACTTCTCCTAAAAGTACTATCATTTTAACATCTGGATTTTGCTCATAGCGTAATATGTGATCGATAAATACTGATCCCGGATATCTGTCTCCTCCAATTGCCACTCCTTCATATACTCCGTCTGAATTTCGGGCTATAATGTTATTTAACTCGTTTGAAAGGCCCCCAGATTTTGAAACATATGCAACAGATCCAGGTCTGTGCAGTTTACAAGCAACAATATTGTCTAACATTCCTGCCGTATTTCCTATTTTAAAAGCACCGCCTGCAATACCGCCAACTGTTGCAGGACCTATTATCCATTTGTTTTTATTTTTTGCAAGATGAGCAAGCTCTCTTGCACGTTTTTCGGGAACTCCTTCTGCTATAACTGCAACTGTTCTAATTGTCTTTGTTTCAAGAGCTTCTTTTGTTGTTTCGTATGCTGATCTAAAACTTGCAAAGTTAACCACTACATCAGCATCTTTGTGTTTTGTCGTGGCTTCTTTGAGAGTCCTGTACATTGGTATCATTATTTCCTTTGTTCCCCAAAAACACTTATGCAATCCTTCACGTGTAGGATTAACAATACATGCGATACTTGGCTTTTCACGGCGGCAAACATAATCAAAATCAAGCATACGCTGAATTGCGTTTTGTTGATATCCAAAAACTATTGCTCTAGTACTATTATCAAAAAGTTTGTAATCAGGCTTATTTGCAGGCATTATTTTTTCCCTCCTTCAAGTGCCATTGGAACCACACGAGTCATATGAGTCTCTGGTCCATAAACTTCAATTGGAAGTCCTAACTCTTCCCCAAGGTTCTTCATAATTTTAAGACCTTCCTGGTAGTTTGGCCCTCCTCTTCTTACGTATATTTTTACATTAGTATCAATTAATTTTTTCTTATATTCCCTTAAAGCCATTGTAATTCCACTAAATGTTTTTGCGACATCTGTGAAATTGGCAATACCGCCCCCTATTATCAGAAATTTTGGTTTGGCTTTTGAAGCTTTTTCTTTAGTAATAAGCTCAAGAATTGTTTTCGCATACTGATAAGTAGATTCTTTGTTTGGATTTCCACTATATTCTCCGTAGTTAGCAAGTTCATCTTTGAAACCGAGATCAACTATTGTATCTGCATAAATAACACTCGCACCGCCTCCTGCAACCATTGTCCAAACACGACCCTTTGGATTTAGAACAGTAAGCTTTAAACTAGCACCTGTTTTTGCATCAAGCTCTTTTACATACAATTCCTCGTCTGAAAGTCTACGGCCGAAAGGTGCTGGGAACTTCAAATCTCCCCATTTTGAAATATGCTCAAAACCAGAAGTATCATCTATTCTTGCGACAAGATCAAGCGGAATGATTTCTTTTTTTTCTATTGCAAAAGGATTGATTTCTAGATAGGTATATCCAAGATTATCATAAAATTTGTATAGTCCTTTTATAAAATCGGAAATTATCTTTTTATTTTCCTTTGGGGTATCTTTTGGAAGCTGTTTTTCTACATTTATCTTTTCAATGTCTTCTCCAACTCCAACATTAATTTCAGAAACTGTATCCCAGACGCTTTCAATATCAACTCCACCATGATTTGAGAAATATATGAGGTCCCCTTGTCGATTTCCCTTGATAGCAATATAATATTCTGTTTTATGCGGAGTGAATGGTTCAATTAAAAAATGTGTAAGTTTTCCTGTGACTTTTCCAACCTTTGTTTCTTTGTTCATTCTTTGTTTAATCCATTTCTTTGCATCTGCATAACTTGCATTAAGTAAAATCAATCCGTGCTTTCCACGCTTTCCAAATAATTGGTCAGGCTTTACTACTAGCTTTTCCTTTTTAAGCCAAGCATGCTTTTTTGTAAGAGAATCCATATTTGTATCTGGAGAGACTAGTGCTACTTTTCCTGCATATTTAAAATCTTTACTAACATAATCTTTCCAATATTTAGCAAGCATGCTTTTAGCATCATACTCTCTAATTCCACGTTGTGCCATATTTATTACCTCATTTATTTTTCATATATGCTAAAGTTCCTCCTGAAAGTAAAATCATTTTTTGTCTTTCAGAAAGATTATATTCTACTTCAAACTTAGTTCCCTTAGTTTTATTTTTTACAACTAAATTTTTGCCTTCTCTTAGAAGCTCTTTTATATTTGGGATTTCAAGATCATCTCCTTGATCTATCCCGTCATAGTCTTTTTCATCTTTGAAGCTAAGCGGCAAAATTCCAAAGTTTATTAGATTTGCATTGTGTATTCTTTCCATTGATTTTGCAATAACAGCCTTGACTCCCATATACATTGGACAAAGAGCTGCATGTTCTCTGCTGCTTCCTTGGCCATATGAAAAACCTGCGACGATAATGTTATCTTTGCCACTTTCTTTGATTTCTTTTGCTCTATCATGAAAAGCAGGGTCGACAACTTCAAACAAAAACGTTGAATATTTAGGAACATTTGATCTGTATTTCATTTTTGATCCTGCTGGAATAATATGATCTGTGGTGATTTTGTCTTCCACCTTTAAGGTTATTTCTCCAGAAATTGTTTCTTTGAGCGGTTCTGCTGCGGGAGGATCTCCTATGTTAGGGCCGCGATATATATCTGTTTTTTTAGCATCTTTTGGAAAGATAAACATAGAATCATCAATATGAAATTTCTTCGGCATCTCTACTTTTGGGTATTTGATTCCCTTCTTTTCAAGTTCTCGTGGATCTGTAAATTCTCCAGTAATTACCGCTGCCGCTGCCGTTTCTGGACTAACAAGATATGCATTTGCACTTTTTGTTCCGCTTCTACCTAAGAAATTACGGTTACTTGTTCTGAGTGATATTGCATCTGTTTTTGGTGATTGACTGTTTCCTATACAAAAACCACATGCGTTTTCTGCAAATCTTGCACCCGCAGAAAGTAGATTTTTAAATCCCTCATCTTTTGTTATGTTTTCAAGAACTTGCTTACTTCCAGGCGCTACTACAAAACTAACATTTGGGTTCGCGACTCGATTTTCTAATATTTTTGCAACAGTCATCAAATCTTTATATGATGAATTTGTACAGCTACCAAGACATACTTGATCAACCGGCATTTTGAGATCTTTTACTTTAGATATATTGCCTGGGCTATGTGGTGTTGCAGCAAGCGGTTCAAGATCGCTTAAATTGATTTCAACTATTTTGTCATATTCAGCATCTTTATCTGCAACAAGTTCTTGCCAATCGCCTTCTCTATCTTGTGCCCTTAAAAATTCTTTGGTAATATCATCACTTGGAAAAACACTTGTTGTAACTCCGCATTCTGCACCCATGTTTGTAATAGTTGCTCTTTCGGGCACAGAAAGTGTTTTTACCCCGGGTCCACCATATTCAAAAACACAACCAACATTGCCCTTGGTTGTAAATATTTCAAGAACTTTAAGTATGACATCTTTTGCTGAAACCCAAGGCTTAAGCTTTCCTGTCAAGTGTATTTTTATAACTTTTGGGTAAGTAAGATAAAAAGGACCACCTGCCATTGCAACCGCAACATCAAGCCCTCCAGCACCGATTGCAACCATTCCGATTCCACCACCGGTCGGGGTATGTGAATCAGATCCTAGTAGAGTTTTTCCTGGTTTTCCAAAACGCTCTAGATGTACCTGATGACATATTCCGTTTCCAGCACGTGAATATACTATTCCGTATTTTGCAGCGACACTTTGTAAATATTTATGATCATCTGCATTTTCAAAACCTATTTGAACTGTGTTATGGTCAACATAGCTTACAGATAATTCAGTTTTTACCTTAGAAACTCCCATAGCCTCAAATTGTAAGTATGCCATAGTTCCAGTAGCATCTTGGGTCAGTGTTTGATCAATTTTTATACCAACTTCAGTTCCTTTTTTAGGTTCGCCTTCAACAATATGTTTTGACAATATTTTTTCAGTTAAGGTCATTCCCATTCTATCATCTCTTTTCAGATAGTAATCCGGAGTATCAGAAGGTCTTTAATAAATCTTTGCAATTTAACGTTACAAATATTAAGCATTTGAGAGATAATATAGTAATATGGGTCAAAAAATCAGTAAAAATGAACTATTATACAATAATTACAGAAAATTTTGAAAAAACGAGAAATTTAAATATTTGATTCTTACTTGCGTAATTGTGAATTTTGCATCTCTTACTAAAAATGAAAAAAAAGTTCTTTACAACTTAGTTAGCTACCCAGAGCTAAGCGACACTGATCTTGCTAAAAAAATCAATATAAAAACATCTACTTTCAGCACAATAAAAAGAAAACTTTCTGACCAAAGATATTATAAAAACCTATATGCTCCTCTTTTAAGTAAACTTGGAGCAGAACTTCTTGCAGTAATTTACACACAATTTAACCCAGTAATTCCTCTTGAAAAAAGAGTAGAAAAAACTAAAAAAACCATAGAAGTTTTTGATGAAATATTTTTCTCAGTTGGCGAACAAGAAAAGGGTTTTTCAATCAGCATATCTGAGAATTATACAAATATCGGCAGAATAAATGAAATCCGTACAGACACATTTGGAAAAATTGGTCTTTTAGAAACAGAATATCCTTCAGAAGTAATATTTCCTTTTGAAACAAGTAAAATTCATCGATTTTTGGATTTTAGTAGGGCATTAGAAAAGCTTTTTTTCACATCTGGTAATGAACGAAATAAATCCAGTGAAAAGGATTTTGATAAAAATCAAATAAATCTTTCTGAAAAAGAAAAAAAAGTGTACGAAGAAATTGTTAGAAATCCAGACTTCACAACTGAACAAATAGGAAAAAAAGTAGACCTTTCTAGACATACTATTTCTAGAATGAAAAAATCATTTTTAGATAGAAATTTAATTAAAAAGATTACAGTTCCAAATATCAGTAAGTTGGGATATGAAATAATAGCATTTTATCATTTCAATTTCAATCCAAAAAAGGCACCAAATAACTCAGATATACAACATTTAGATGACGATTCAACGATATTTTTTGCCAGTAAAAAATTCGAAGCAGTTATGATTTCGATATATCCAACTTATCAAGATTATAAAGAGGATAAGATGGAAAAAATCAGGTATTTAAAAGAAAATGATTTAATATCATACACCCCTCTTGTTAGAAAGTATATTCTGGAAAGAATGATTGTCATAAAAAACTTCGAATTTGCATCTCTTGCAAGAAAAATTCTAAAGACAAAAAACTAAATTTTTTATAACATTTTTCTCCTAAAAAACAGGAAAAAATTATTATACTAAAAGTCTATTCCCGCAATCCCTGTTTGATAAAAATAAGTATAATGGGGGATTTGTAACAAAAATAAAGACGAATTTAAATTAGGAGAGTAAAATATTTAGAGGTTGAAAAAAATGACAGACGAAGATATTTCAGTCCTATTGGATGAAAAAAGAGTTTTCGAGCCACCAGCAGGTTTAGTTGAGAATTCAAATGTAAAAAAATGGATGGACGCTCATGGAATTAAGACTTTAGATGAGCTATATAAAAAAGCTGAAAACTGGGAATGGTTCTGGGAAGAAGTAGCAAAAGAATATTTGGAATTTTATGAGCCATACGACAAAGTTGTTGAATGGGATGCCCCTTGGGCAAAATGGTTTCTAGGCGCAAAATATAACATTGTTCATGATGCTCTTGATAAACATGCAAAAGGACAAAGGGCAGATAAAGTAGCATTTATTTTTGAAGGCGAACCAGGAGACACAAAGAAAGTCACATATAAAGAGCTCTATGAAGAAGTAAACAAACTAGCAAACGCTCTAAAGAAAATGGGCGTACAAAAAGGAGATAGAGTAGGAATTTATCTTCCTATGATACTTGAGCTTCCAGTTGCAATGCTTGCTTGTGCAAAAATTGGAGCAATTCATTCTGTAGTTTTCTCTGGTTTTTCAGCGCTTGCTTTTAGGGATAGATTAAACGACTGTGAAGCAAAGGCAATTATTACTTGTGACAGCTTTTACAGACGCGGCAAAAAAGTACCACTTAAAACTCAGGCCGATGAGGCATTGGCAAAAGCTCCATCAGTAAAACATTCCATCGTCTATAAAAGAACTGGAGATCCAGTGGAATGGACAGATGGAAGAGACGTTTGGTGGCATGAAGCAATAAAAGGACAATCTACAGATTGTGAAACAGAAAAACTTGATGCAAACGATCCTCTGTTTTTCTTGTATACTTCAGGTACAACAGGAAAACCAAAAGGAATTATTCATGCTCACGCAGGATATGCTCTTGGAACTGCCCATATGCTAAACTGGGTTTTTGACATAAAAGAAGATGATGTATACTGGTGTGCAGCAGATGTTGGTTGGATAACAGGACACTCATTTATTGTTTATGCTCCATTAATTCTTGGAACCACCTCAATTATTTATGAGGGTGCTCCGGACTTTCCAAAGCCAGATAGATGGTGGGAAATTATCGAAAAATACAACGTTTCAATTTTATACACCTCACCAACAAGTATTAGAATGTTTATGAGGCTTGGAGAAGAATGGCCAAACAAACACGACTTGAGCTCATTAAGATTACTCGGATCTGTAGGAGAACCAATTAATCCAGAAGCTTGGATGTGGTACTACAAGAATATAGGAAACGACAAATGTCCAATAATGGATACCTGGTGGCAAACAGAGACAGGACACTTTATGATTTCACCACTTCCAATAACACCACTAAAACCAGGTTCTGCAACAAGACCATTGCCTGGAATAACTGCTTCAGTTTTTAATGAGCAAGGAAAACCAGTACAAAATGCTGGCGGAAATCTTGTTATAACAAGCCCATGGCCAGGTATGCTTAGAGGAATCTACAAAAATCCAGAAAGATACAAAGAAACATATTGGAGCAAATTTGATGGCATTTATCTTGCTGGCGATGTTACAAGAATGGATGGAGACAACTATTTCTGGATACAAGGCAGAGCAGATGATGTTTTGAATGTATCTGGGCACAGAATTGGTAATTCAGAAGTAGAATCTGCACTAGTCAGTCATCCAATGGTTGCAGAGGCAGCAGTTGTTGGAAAACCGCACGAACTCAAAGGAGAGTCAATCTGTTCATTTGTAGTTCTTAAAAAAGACATTGAACCATCAGACGATCTCAAAAAACAACTAAGAGAACACGTTGGCACTGAAATGGGCAAAATAGCCCGACCTGACGAAATCTGGTTTGTAAACGATGTACCAAAAACAAGAAGCGGAAAGATTATGAGAAGAGTTATCCGATCAAAAGCTCTAGGAAAAGAAGTAGGAGATACCTCAACTCTTGCAAACCCTGAAGCAGTTGACGAGATAACAAAAGCAAAATAATCTCTCTTTTTTCTTTTTTTATTTAATAGAAATTTTTTAACTAGCTATTTGTATTCCTCAATTGGACTAATGAACTTTGATAAAATAAGAATAGGAATTTTAAAACTAATAAAAGAAGCAGAAACAAAATTACCTGATGATGTTATAAATTCATTAAAAAAAGCACATAATAAAGAAGACGGATTAGCAAAAATACAGTTAGAAACAATTATAAAAAATGTAGAAATTGCACAAAAAAATCAAGTCCCCATCTGTCAAGATACCGGGACACAGAGTTTTTTTATAGAAGCAGGCAGCAACTTTCCAAATCTTTCAAGAATTATTAGCTTAATAAATGAGGCTGTTAAAGAAGCAACAATAGAAATTCCCATTAGGCCAAATGCAATTGATATTATTTCTGAGAAAAACTCTGGCGATAACACAGGAGATTTCATCCCACATATAAACTGGCAAATGGTTAAGGGGAATAATTTAAAAATCACTGCTTTTCCAAGAGGAGGCGGTAGCGAAAACATGAGCAAACTTCATATATTTAATCCAAAAGATTCAATGGATATCATAATGGAGTTTATTGTTGACTGGGTAGTAAATATTGGTGGTAAGGCATGTCCTCCTTTTGTAGTAGGCGTGTGTATAGGGGGAATTTCTGATTTAACATTAAATGTTGCAAAAAAATCATTGCTAAGAAAAATAGGAAAAAGAAATGATGATAAAGACATAGCAAAAATGGAAAAAGAACTAATAAAAAAGATAAATTCAAGCGGAGTAGGTCCTATGGGTCTTGGTGGCAAAACAACTGTTTTGGATGTGCATGTTGAAAAAGCTCATAGACACCCTGCAAGTCTTCCTGTTGGAATTGCTGTATCTTGTTGGGCAAATAGAAGAGCCACAATGATACTTAGGCCAGATGGCTCTTGGGAGATTCAATAATGAGATATCATTTTGATTTGCCTTTAAAAACAGAGGACATTCAAAAACTCAAGCTTGGAGACATATTTTATGTAAGTGGATTATTGTTTACAGCAAGAGACAAGGCCCACAAAAAAATGAAAAACCTAAAAAAACTCCCATTTGAGATAGAAAATAAAGCAATTTTTCATTGCGGCCCAATAATGAAAAAGAAAGGAAAAAGCTGGATTGCAGTGTCTGCTGGGCCAACAACAAGTTATAGAATGGAAGAATTTGAAGATAAAATAGTTAATAAATTTAAAATAAACCTTATAATAGGTAAAGGAGGAATGGGGGATAAGACAAAAAAATCCCTAAAGAAAAATAAAGCAATCTATGCTTCTTTTACTGGTGGTGCGGGAGCTCTTGCGGCAAATAAAATAAAATCTGTAGAAGATGTTTTTTGGCTTAAAGAGTTGGGAATGCCTGAGGCAGTTTGGAAACTCAAAGTTAAAGACTTTGGACCTCTTGTCGTATCAATAGACTCAAATGGTAATTCTATCTATAAATGATAATAGTTAATTATTAAAAGGAAAACTTCTATTGCACCCCAAAAACTTAAAAGAGAAGAAAACAAAATATGATCTGGATACTACTAAGTATTATTGTAATAGCACTCCTTATTTTTGTATCTGCTTTTTTTTCTAGTTCAGAGATGGCATTTGTATCTGTAAATAAAGCAGTGATTATCGATAAGTCAAGAGCCGGAGATAAAAAAGCCAAAATACTTGAAAGATTAATGGAAAATCCAAACAATGTTATTTCTGCAATAGTAATAGGAAATAATTTGGTGAATATTTTCGCTTCAATTCTTGCAGGATTTGTAGCAACTGAAGTATTCGGCAATATAGGAATCGGTATTGCAACATTTGCGATGTTTCTTTTAGTCTTAATCTTTAGTGAAGCAACACCAAAAGCATTTGGGATAAAAAATGAAAAATTTGCGTTAAGAATGGCAAGATCCCTTTCTTTTGTTACTAAATTGTTTTATCCGATGGTTGTTTTGTTAAACCACATAACTGGAGGGCTCTTGTCTCTTATGGGTAGAAAAAGTAAAAAAATTCCAGGCGTAACCGAAGAAGAAATCATGGCCATGATGCGGCTTGGCGAGGAAGAAGGAACCATTGAAAAAGACGAAAGAGAAATGGTAAACGACGTTTTTGAATTTGATGAAACGCGTGTTTATGAAATATACACTCCAAAAGATAAGGTAGAATTCATTCATGAAAATGATTCAATTGAAGATTTAATCCAAAAATCTATAAAAACCGGCTTTTCAAGATTTCCTGTTTACAGAAAAGATCAGGATGATATTATAGGCATGGCCCATATAAAAGACACATTAATAATTGAAGATACATCAATACCTGTTAAAAACATAATGAGAAAGATATTAAAAATAGATTCATCCATGAAAGCTGATGATGTAATGCGTGAAATGAAAAGAAGCAAAACACATCTAGTATTACTTCAAGATAAAAAGGGAAAGACAATGGGTCTTGTTAGTCTTGAAGATTTAATCGAAGAGATTTTTGGCGAAATTGCTGATGAGCACGATTAGAAGAACAATACTTGTTTTACCCACATACAAAAATTTTATATATTAATTGGAATAATATAATCTTTAAGTTATTTAATATAATGGGGAAAATAAGATGAAAAAGACATATAATAGATATTTAATAATAGGGGCAACTTTTGCATTGATATTAAGCTCTTTTGGAACTCTGGCGTTCAACTCAAACGAAAATAAATCTGTATCTTATGTAGAAGAAGATGTTGAAACTTGCAATTTTTGCGAGTTATTAAAGTTACAGGTAGGAGAACTACCACACAATACTTATCAAGACTCCATGGCACAACATCATGGTAATGAACCATGGTCTGAGTCAGACTGTTTTGATATCCCATATACTGCATGTAGGTATTGTTATCAAATTCTAGATCATGATGGTGACGGACCTCGACCTACTGAGGGACACTACTGGTATTACTGTAATGGACAATTAATTTGGCATATCTGGTGTGAGGATTTATCAGATCCAGAATCTTGCCAATGTCTTGATGGACCGGGATGCGGAAATTCTGAAACACTTTATAACTATTTAACGGCTAAACCAAGTATCTTTCCATACAATTATTACGAAAGCTACAACACGGAAATTAATTAATCATATCTAATAAATTTCTTTTTTTTATTTAGACAAATTTTGTAAAGAACCTTGGTAATAATTGTACAACAAATCCTTTTAAACATAATATTCAAAATATTTTTTGTGGGGCTTTATGCCAGATAATGAAAAAATTAGGCAGCTGTACGAAGAAGCATTTTATCTTAGCTTGAAAAGAAAAGGTAAAAAAGTAAAAAGAGAACAAGTACACATGGAGTTAGTTGATTTTTAGGGGATTTTTTATGTCAGAACTTGTTTGGTGCTGGAGTAAAGGGGATAAAACACTTTATACAAGTAATTTTAGAATTGCAGAAAAAGCTATGAGAGAAGGCTTTTTTGTAAAAGTTATTAGGAAAAAACCTCATATTTTTGCAAATTAAGTTTGTATCTAAAAACTATATATTTCCTTCTGATAAATTAGTTTTACATATTGTTAGTTTGTCACAAAAAGTATTTAAACTAATACAAACAAAGTATATCATGTCATTATATGACAATATGGTGGTGATAAAAAGATGTTGTCGATGGAAGTAAAATCAGCTGCAGTAATTGGATTGGCAGCTGCAATTAAAGTAGCAACATTTGTCCAACCTCTTTCCTAAGAATGCCTCTCAATAAGTTTTAAAACCTTGAGGCATTTTTATTATATTATTCTAGTTCAGGAAGCCATCTTTCTTTATAAGTTTCTTTTGTTCTTAAATAAAATGATTCTCTAATGGACCCTGGAAATTTTTCATTAATATCATCAATTATTTGATTTAAAGCGTCTAATCCTTGGATATGAAACTCCATTTCTAAATCACAATAACCGATTGTTGTATTCAAGCACTTAAAATATGGTAATTTTCTAATATAATCAATAATAGATTTTCTTTTAGAATGATCACTTAAATTAACTCTTAAATCAAAATACTGTAAACCTATTTTTGAAATATCGATATTTGTTCTAAATCCTTTAATAACTCCTGATTTCATTAGATTATTAAGCCGATAATTTACTGTTTGGGAGGACATGTTTAATTTTTCTGCGAGATTAACTAAAGGCATTCTTGCATTTATTGCCATCTCATTTAGAATCTCATAATCAACTTTATCAATTTCTACATATGAGCCATCACTTACAACTGTATTTTTTATTCTTTCCGACTCATTATTTTCATCTGTTATTAGATAGGTGCGTTCATATTCGTCTGCTTGAACATATACAGAAACAATTTTCTGTGATATATATTTTCCAAAGGTATCTAGCAATTCGTCATAAAATTGGTAAAATCTTTGAATATTTTTAATCCACATCACCGATCCAATATCATATGGGCCAATAATCGAGTAAACAGACCATGTATCTCTATTTTCCATAAATCTTTTGATAGCTCCCTCTTTAATATCTGGAGGTATGTCCTGAAATTTAAGATAGACCCTAAAAACATGATAACCTAGCTTAAAAGCATCAATTACTGTCCAATAATTATGGATTACCCTCTCTTCTTCCAAGCGTTTGATTCTGTATGCTACAACATCTCTTTTTAGACCAACCTTTTTACCTATCTGAGAATTTGATTGCCTGCAATCTAAATCTAATTGATATAAAATCTTTTTATCCTTTAAGTCTATCTTAACCATTACAACTAGAATTATATGATATGGTTTTTTAATATTATTGGTCAATCTATTTTAAAGCAAAAATGGGTTAATTATTTAAGCAAACAAAATATTGAAAACTTGGATGGAGATGCAAAGAAAAAATGTCCTATTAGTGAGCATGCCATTTGCAGGCATAAATATCCCATCCATTCAACTGTCTATTTTAGAATCATATCTTAAAAAAAGAGACATATGCATACAAACAAAAAATTTATACCTAAAAGCTGCTGAAATTTATGGCATAATAAATTATAACTCTCTTATCAACCCACCTAACGATTCTTATAACTCTCAGATGATTTTTTCAAAATTTTTATTTGAAGATCACTGGAAAAAAGTGGAAAGTAAATGTAAAGACTATTTTGAAAATAAAATAAAAAAAGATACAAATATAGACCTTAATTTTGAAGAATATTTGACAAAAACAGAGGATTTTATTAATTGGACTTATAAAAATATTGAATGGGAAAAATATGATTTGATAGGATTCACACTAAATTATGGACAATTTTTACCATCTCTTGTTATCTCAAAGATGATAAAAGAAAACTTTCCTGATAAAAAGATTGTTTTTGGAGGAAGTAGAACAGTTGGAAAAATGGGAGAAAATACACTAAGATATTTTGATTATATTGATTACATTGTATCTGGTGATGGAGAAGAATCGCTCTTTTTACTTGCAAAAAATTCCAAAGATTCTAAGATACCTAATCTTATTTACAGAGACAACAGGGGTAATATTTGTAAAAATCCCAATCAAATAATTGATATAAGTAATCTATCAACCCCTGTTTATGACACTTTTTTTAACGATTTGTCAAAAACCGATCAAGACATACAACAATTCTTTTTTTATTTTGGGAAATTGCCTTTGGAAATATCTAGAGGATGCTGGTGGAATCAATGTAGTTTTTGCAATCTTAATCTTCAACATTGCACATATCGGGAAAAAAAAGTAGATAAAATCATTGAAGAACTTGATTTTTTATCAGATAGATACAAAATACTTGACTTTCAAATAATTGGTAACACACTTTTAAAAGACGATTATAAAGCTCTATGTAAAAAAATAATAGAGCTAAATAAGGATTTTTCATTTTTTGTTGAAGCTAGAGCAGGTCAATTAAAAAGTAGTGATTATGTTTTATTAAAAAGGGCAGGTTTTAACCAAATTCAGACAGGTATAGAATCTTTAAGCAAGCATTATCTAAAAACAATGAAGAAGGGTGCAAGGGTAATTGATAATATTGCTGCTCTAAAGTTTTGTCAAGAAAATAACATTGAAAATAAGTACAATTTTATTATTAATTATCCTAACGAAGAAAAGATAGACTTTACAGAAACATTAGATGTTGTAAATAATATTAAAAGATACATAGATCCTCCAAACTTATGTAATCTAAAGATTTTTTATTCGAGTCCAATTTTCAAAAATCCAGAAAAATATAATATTAAAAAATTTAAATCAAATAAAATAGATAAACTAATGTTCCCAGATAAATTTTTAAAAAATGGATTTAATTTTGCTTATGATTATGATTGCTTAGAAAAACAGATTAAACATAACTGGAAAAATTTAGTTGAAGATTGGAAAAAATGCCGTGAACAGCAAATAAAAATGCATCTAAAAACTCAAAAAATAATTGACAAACTTGTATTTTATTATGCCGATGGTAAAAATTTTATAAAAATATTTGATAAAAGAGATTCAAAAAACATAAAAATATATGTGCTAAACTCACTTGAAAGAGAGGTTTTTTTATCTTGTAATAATGTTGTTTCTTATGAAAATCTGCAGGAAAATTTAAAAATTGCTGATTTTAAACTTGCAGCAATTCTTCAAAGCTTTGAAGATAGTGGAATTGTTTTTAAAGAAAACGATAGTTATTTGAGCTTGCCTTTAAGATGTAATTCAGTTTTGAAGAAACAATTAACTTCTAAAAGCATAAATAACCAAGAAGACTTGTTATATGTCTGCCGTAACAACTGATATTTTAATAAAATAATTAATTTAGTTAAAATTACTTGTTTTCCGACAAATGTAAAAAATTACACTTTATTTTGTTGATTTGTAGGAATTTTTAGGAGTGGGGCTTTATGTTTGTTTTTTGAATTTTTAGTTTGAAGGGAAAAATATGAACGCCATAAATAAAAACAAACAAGCAAATCTTTCATCTAAAAACTATAAAACCGAGGTGAACTGTTAATGCTATTTGTTTTAGCCTCCTATCCAGTACTTGGTGCAGGATTAAAATATATTGATGAAGCTTTTGATGAAAACAGATTCAGTAAAAAATTAGCTTATATACTTGCACCTTTGCTTGGTATCTTTTGGGCATATTGTATGGTCGTAAGCCCAGTATCTGCATCCATTCTACTTGCAATTGTCCTTGGCGTTCTTTTAAAAGGCAAAATTGACAATCTTGCACATCTTGCAGGTCTTGGAGTAATATTTGCAATAATCTTTATTGCAGGAGTGCAACTTCTTTACATTCCTTTAGCAATCTTTACAATAGCTGCTCTTCTAGACGAGATCGGAAACGATTATGTTGATAAGAAAGGCTACTTACTAAGCAAAAACATCTTCAAAAAGATAGCAGGACACTACTTTGATCAAAGATGGATGACAAAGGTTGCTATTCTTGCAGTTGCACTAATTGGCATGGTCCCAATTTATTTCTTTATTGCGATGCTTTTCTTTGACGGAGCATATCTTCTTGTAAGATGGGTAAGTGACTACAGATATAGCAAAAAAACAAGGGAAGCAGAACTTCCCGACATTTGCTGATTTATACTACTGCATATGCAGTTGCAAACAATCTATAAAACCTATATTAAAATATTTAAAATAAAAAAGAGTGGAGCGAAAAGAGAAAGATTATTATGTATTTCCCATTAATTTCATATCCAATACTTGGTGCGGGATTAAAGTATATTGACGATGCGTTTGATGAAAAGATATTCAGTAAAAAATTTGCAATAGTTCTTGCTCCATTTCTAGGTATTATTTGGGCAATAACAATGATTTTAGATTCTTTTTCTGCAACACTTCTTCTTGCAATTGTTTTAGGTGTACTTTTAAGAGGAAAAATTGATAATCTGGCTCATTTTGTTGGTCTTGGAGTAATAATTTCAATTATTATTTTTGTTGGAATTAGACTTATGATGTTTCCACTTGTATTTTTGGCTGCTGCAGCTTTTCTTGATGAGGTTGGAAACGATATAATTGACTACAACAAAGGTAGCATTAATGAAAACAAATTCTCACATAAAGTATTTGTAAACTTTTTTGATCAAAGATGGTTTACAAAATTTGCAGTTCTTTATATAATAATTCTTGGAGTAATTCCTGCATATTTTTTTATTGCAATACTGCTTTTTGATGGCGCTTATCTTACTGTAAGACTTTATAGTAGAACAAAGCAAAATACGAAAGAAGTTGCTGCTTGCGCATAAGACTAGTGATAATTTTTTTATTTATATCTAAATAATTAGTTAAAAACTAAAAAATATTTCTTCAAATTTAAAAAATAAACATATTATTTTTTATTTTTGTAGGATTTTTTAGGAGTAGGGATTTATATTTTTGCTAATAATTTGTTTAATTAGAGAAAGTATATTTGGATGCAATGGCAGTTCAATATATAATCATATTGTTAATTTTTTGTCATTCAAGGACTTTGATCATTGATTAAAACATTGGAGAAAGCATGAAGGAATATTACGACCACAAAGACATATTTCCAAAATCTCGCCAAATGATCTATGAGGCTATTGTATTATTGCCAGGAATACACCTAAGAAAAATTTCTCGCATGCTTAATATTTCAAAATCAACTGTGTCATATCATCTACAATGGCTTGAGCAAGAGGGACATATCTTTTATAAATCTCATGGAAAAAGTCATCATTATTATTCATCACTTGTTGGATCTAATGAAGCTACAATAATTTCTTTTCTTAGAAAAACGACATCAAGACTCATTCTTTTATCTTTACTTATTAAATCGCCTTCATCGCAAATTAATATCAGTAAAAGTATAGGTAAACATCCCACAACCGTGGCTTTTTACCTTAATAAACTTATTGATAAGGATATTGCCAGGTCCAAGTCTATTTGTGATGGTACTCGCGATAAGTTTAATGAAAAAACTACTGTGAATTGTGGCAATGGTTGCCAAAATATTCTTGTTCATCCGAACCTTATATATAATTTGGTAAAGAAACATAAAGACGATCTTTTGATTGACGATCTGAGCAAAAATATGTTTTGCCATGCTGAACTTATTTTTGAAACAGATGAATTAAGTCAGAATATTTCTAAGGGTTATTCTTCTTCATAAAAAGGTTATTGAAATAGGATGATTGGACTATAAAACTTATATATTAAAATCATTATGAAACACATGGAGGAATTTCATGAGAAATAAAAAATTAAATATTAAAGTAACTAGTATTTTTGTAACAATTATATTTTTGGTATCTGCTTCTGCAGCAATGGTAAATGCATACGATCCTACTTCTGTGCATAGGCCTTATGACACTCAGGAATTATCTGATACATCAGAGGTTAGTATTAAAAACCATTTTGAGCCACAACCTTCTGATTATATTATAACATTTGATGTTACATTTACAGGTTTGAATATATCTGAGGTAGTAGTTGATGATGAAGTTTATCACGAAGTAACCTTGGATGATTGTATGATGAGCAGTGAGGTAGGTTGTCCTCTAGTCCCTATAAAACCAGTTGATGTTTTGCTACCTCAAAAAGGTATAATAGAATCAATTGATGTTGAAGGAGGATTTGGTGTACCATATGGAACTGGTTACAACTTACAATTGGCAAATAAGCCGGGGATTCCTGGCGTAGAATACGAACCTGATTACACAATACATTTTGATCCTTCAATAACTTATCCAACAGAAAATTTTGAAGAAATAGGCATTAATTATTTCAGAGGATACTCAATTCTTACACTTGTATTGAATCCTGTAAAATATATTGATGAAACAGGGGCACTCAGTTTTTATTCTGATTGGACTGTTACAATCACTTTATCGATGACAGGTTCAGTAAGTCCAATGTTCACTGGATATTATAGAGATCAATTCGAATTCGATGAAGATTTGATCATGTATGATGGGGTTTTATCCACTTATACGTCAGTTCCGGATATTGAACCCAGCGGTTTTGTTGAAAGTGGTTTTAACTATGAGTATGTAATAATTACAAGTGAATCTTTGAAAAACATTCAAGGAGATTATAATTTTCAAGCATTAAAAGATTTTAAGGAATCAAGAGGCGTTTCTACTAGAATTGTGACTGTTCAGGATATTTATGAAAACTATGACGGTAGAGACCATCCTGAAGATATAAGAGAATTTATTAAAGATGCAAGAAATATTTGGAAAACTGAATTTATACTATTGGGTGGCGATTCAACGGTCGTTCCGGTAAGAGACTTATATGTGGATTTAAATGATGAAGGCATACCAAATCCCAATTATTGTTACATTCCTTCAGATCTTTATTATGCATGTCTTGATGGGAGCTATAATTCAGACAACGACTCCAAATGGGGAGAACCAACAGATGGTTTAGATATACCTGATAATCCTTTAGATGATGATGTCGATCTTGTAGCTGATATTTTTGTCGGTCGAGCGAGTATTAGTAACGCCGAAGAACTTTCAAATTTTGTTTATAAAACCATTCAATATACTTCTACTGAAGTAACTGATGAGTATCTTGAGGATGTATTGCAGGTAGGGGAATTATTATGGATATTTCCGCCAACATTTGGTGCTTCATATATGAATCAACTTATAAATTTTTGTTTTAGGAATGGATATTTTACTTGGGGAATACCTTCTTTGGAATATGATATAGACAAACTGTATGACTTACACGGAATTTGGGAAAAAGAAGAACTTATTGATAAAATAAACAATAACCTTCATATCATTAACCACCTTGGTCACGCTAATTTTGATTATAACATGAAACTTGAAATATCTGATATACAAAGCTTAACAAATGATAAATTTTGTTTCATTTATTCTCAAGGGTGTATGGCAGGAGGCTTTGACAATCCAGAAGGTTATGATTGTATTGCTGAGCATTTTACAGTAAAATCAAGTCATGGAGCTTTTGCTGGGATATGGAACACAAGATATGGGCTTGGAGATCCAGGAGGAACTGATGGCCCTTCTCAACGTTTTCATAGATATTTCTGGTATTATATATATGGTGGGGACACATATAATGAAATAGGAAAGGCGCATCAATTCTCAATTAGAAAAAATAAATATGATATTTCGGAAAATAAATTGCTGAGATATTGCGCTTATGAGATAACACTTTTTGGCGATCCGCAAATCAAGATAAAGATTCCTGACGAACCAACCGATTGGATTAGTCCAGAAAATCACTATGATCCTGAGGATGCTTGGGAAAATGAAAACAATGGACACGACGGCGATTTATCAACAAAAGCAGATTGTGAAACAACTGATTTTGGCTGGATATGGACACCATATCTTGAACTCGGTTTAAACAATCCTATCAACTGTGATAAGATAAGATTTTATGCATGGTATGCTCCTTCTCATTGTAAAAATATTGATATTGATCTTTATTACGATCAGGCATGGCACAATTTATACCAAGGTAGCTTTTCTTGTTGGCAATGGGTTGAAAAATCATTTAGCCAGCATGAAATTTCCAAAGCAAGAGTTAGATTTGAAGTAAAACGTTATTTGTTATCTCCAGTAAAAGCAGATCTTCATGAGTTTCAATTCTTCCCAGTATATCCATAAATAACATAAAAATTGATATAATGTGAAATAAATATAAAATATAACAAGATTTAAATAATATCGTACACATAAATAAGGTGATATATGAATAGAAAGAAAATACTGGTTTCAATATCAATAGCGGCTTTAATTTTACTTCCTTCAGTAGGCGCTGTTGCTGAGGAATTATATGACAAATCCGATACGGGAAATGACTTTATTTACCAATTTTTACCGATCGGAATAAAAAAAGTCAGAATACTTTTTAAAAACTTTGAAGGCCAGCCTTTAGAAGGATATGCAAAAATAATAATTAATAGAACCAATCAAGAAAATAAAATCGAATATAATTATAGCCTTACTTTAAATCCTGGCGGCAATACTCAGTTGGTTACTCTTAGAACCCCATTAATCTCTCTATTTTATACAGGTAAAATTGCAGTTCAACTATTTATTGAGAATTCAATACCACAGTGGGCTTCAGGTTTCATTATAATGGGATTTATCGTGATAAAATATGTTTCATTTTAACAACCTAAATTGATATGGGATGACAAATGCTAAAAAATAATATCATCAAAATCGTCACATTCTTTATTTTTTTTCTACTGTTAATGATGATACCTAATAGTTCCACATCAAAATCAGATAATATTAAAAAAGATTGTTTTCAAGAAAATATAATAATAGTTGATGACGAAGGTGATGGAGATTACATATCGATACAAAACGCTGTTGATAATGCAAGCGAAGGAGATACAATTTATGTTTACAGCGGTTGGTATGAAGAGACTCATATAGATAAAAATGTAGATCTAATCGGTCTTGATGAGGAGTTAGACTCAGGAGATGATCATAATTATCCAACAATAGATGGAAATGAATACGAGGATCATTGTTTGTATATTCAAGATGTTGATAATTGCCAGATAAGAGGATTTACAATGCATAAAGGCGATTATGGAGTGTGGCTGGGTAATGTATCCTTTACCACAATATCTGATATTTGCTTTTTTGTATGTGCAGAAGGTATAAGACTAGATGGCTTAGACGCAGATCGTTCAAATAATAATATTATTGAAAATAATTCGTTTCTAACCTGCTATTCAGGAATTACATCTGAAATTTCATCTGGCAATGTAATTCGATATAACGAGTTTACTAACAATAGATATGGTGTTGATCTTTCTGGAGGTCATAATAATATAATTTGCAACAATTATTTTAATTTAAATGGCGAAAGGTCCATTGATATTTATGAGTCAGCTATTTGTATATTTGGTATGGAAAACACTACGATAAATAATAATCTATTTGAAGAAAATTATCAAGGTATTTGTGTATTTTCATCTAGCAATACAACTATTAAAAATAATAATTTTAAAAAAAATACCGGTAAAAATGCATATGCCGTATTTACATTTTCTACGGTTTGGGAACATAATTACTGGGACCGACCAAGGATTTTACCAAAACCGGTCCCTGTTGTTATTAAATATATACACATATTTGTTGATATTCCAATCTGTCGATTCCAATTTGACATGCGCCCAGCTTTTCTACCAAATGAGGTATGATTAACCTGTGGCATCATCTTCTTATTGTAAAAACATTGATGCAGATCTTTATTACGATCAAGCATGGCACATTTTATACCAGGGAAGCTTTCCTACTTGGCAATGGGTTGAAACGTCATTTAGCCAGCACGATGTTTTAAAGGCGAGAATTAGATTTCATTGTCGTAGCGGCTTATGGGATTATATAACAGCAGATCTTTACGAACTTCAGTTTTATAGAATAATAGAAGGAACATAATTGGAAGGAGATGCACATGATGAAAACCTATAAAAAACTGTCAATCTTTATCATTATATTCATACTGCTTTTACCGATATCAACAGTTTCTACTGTAAGTGAGGATTTTAAAGAGGATCCTGATGAAAACATTATTTTTCCAAGACTTAAATATGGATTTAATAGTGTAAATGTACGATTTAAAAGTTGGTCTGAAGTGGAGAAGAAGTGAATTATTCAATAAATATAAAGTCCATTATTGGTAGAACTGAGACAATAGTAGGATCGGAATGTGTACCACCCTTGCCTTCCATTAATATATCTATACCAATCAAATATTATTCATTATCAATAATTTCTCTTAGATCTTGGAAAAAAGATATTCCAGATATGGATCTATGTTGTATAGGAATTATCATATTTGGAGTGACGATACCTTGCTTCGAACCAGTACAATAGTGTTTTTGCAATAATATTTCAGATGTCTGTAAAATGTGATGTTTTAGTTGTTGGTGGAGGAACTGCAGGATTTTATAGTGCGGATAGGGCATCTGCTTCCTTCCAAAGGCGCTAAAAACAATTCTAATAGAAAAAACGAGTAATTTCGGCTATTGGAATGATTTAGAATGGACTTATATTTATTATAGCGATGAGACATATAACATAGATCGGGTCAAAATAAGATTTCATAAAAATTCAATACTAGGCTGGTCAGCACATTGGACAAATGTTGCAGAATTTGATTTCTGGGCACAAATCTAAAACATTTATCAATAAAATTTAATATTTCATTAAATAAATATATAAGCTAAAAACTAATAAATCATATGAGGAAACAAAGCATGAGCAAAAAAACATTAGCGGCAATAATTATTTCATTATTTATTTGTCTAGTATTATCTTCACCCATTAATGCACTTTCTTTCAAAGAAACAAAGACAAATTCATTAACAATTTCAAAAAATATATTATATGTTGGTGGAGGCGGCCCTGGCAACTATTCTGTGATACAAGATGCTGTTGATAATGCAAGCGAAGGGGATACAATATTTGTTTTCAATGGGGTTTACAACCACTATTTTCCAAACATTTCTTCTGATTATCATTCATGTGTAACCATTGATAAAAGCATTACTCTAATTGGAGAGGATAAAAATTCTACGGTCATAAATGGAAGTGGCAGATATGACGTTTTAAGTATAGAGTCAGATGATGTCACAATAATTGGTTTTACAATCCAAAATGGAGGTAAGCCAGGAACAGGTGCATATGGTCGCGGATTTCATATACCTGGTTATAATAATATTATTATAAGTAACAATATTGTCCAAAACAATGACCTTGGTTTTTATATCTATTATGAGTCGGAAAATGTCCTTATTTATAACAATACTTTAAACGAGAATGAAATTGGTATCGAACTTGATATGGGTTCAAAATCAGTAGAAGTATATAACAATGTCATCTCCGATAATTTAAATGGGATAGTAATAGACTATGATGTAGAATCATGTGAATTTTATCAAAATATAATTTCTAGTAATTCTATCGGTATCTATCTAAATACAGAAAAACCAAATGTAATTGAGAATAATGAAATCATTGATAATGAACTAGGAATATCTGCATTCAATAGTATGGGGGAGATTAAATTTAATAATTTCATAAATAATGAAGGCCATGCTTTTTTTGTCCGAGCAACAACATTATTAAAAATCCCTCTTTCCAAAAACTATAAACAAGATTGGAATAACAATTATTGGGACGATTGGGAAAAAACCACTCCAAGAATAATTAAAGGTCAAGTACAACTATTCATTACATTTTGGATATTTAGATTCCCAAATCCGATACCAATAGAAATACCCATAGGCAAATATCCATCTATTCAATTTGACAAATCCCCTTCACAAGAGCCATATGATATCTATAATTAGTTAAGCTTCTTTTTATATATCACCAAATAAATATATAAACAAGTATTCAATAATAAGTACGGCGAATAATAAATGGCCAAAAATATTAAACTAACTTGTTTATTCATTTTTTTCATAATTTTATTGATGTCCTTGTCTCCAGCGGTATATTCAAAATCAATTAAGGATAATAATACAAGAAATAGCATTATAATTAGATTAGGACAAAAAGAAAATAATTTAAAATTATCTAATGAAGAAATAAAAGATGTAAAAGAAATCTTAACACTCCTTCACGAGGCAATACAAACTAATGATCTAGATACTATTTACAAATGCGAATCAAAACTTTACGATTATGGAATACTTGATAAAACAAATAAAAATTATTTTTCTAAGCAAAATTACGATTCTATTTTAGCAAAAACAAAGGATAGTATCTTTTTTGAAGAAATGGATAAAATATTTTCAAAATCGATGGATGAAAGCATCGAAAATTTCTTCTGTTTTACAAATATAATAGGTAAAGGAACAGTTAGCGCTATTGGTATACCACTTTTACTGTTATGCGGAGCGCTTCTTGTTTCTGGTTTAATATTTTTTTTACTTCCGGTTTTAATAGTATTATTTATGCCTTCTCGTTTTGTTCCTTTTAGAGCCTTTCTCCCAATTGCAGAGATAACTATTGACAAAGGAAAAATATCGCTGATGGGTGGGACATCTGGTACTAATTTTATAGAAGTTGATGGGTTTAGAAGGTTGGCCTTAGCGGGTTTTTCAGGTATTTCAATTTTTATACTGGCAGAGGGAAATAGAGGCTTTATTTTCTATAGTGGATTTTCAATGTATGCTGTTGTATAATTAAAATATCTGCGGGATTTGAAAAATGAAAGAATGCAAAAGAAATAAGAAACCAATCTCTCAATCGCGTTGTAGGATTCATAATACAATTTTATCTCATCCTGGTCTTCATCTTAGAGAAATTTCTAGGATGTTGGAGATTTCAAAGACAACAATTAATTATCATCTAAGGCAACTGGAAAAACAAGGCTTAATTTACCATAAAACATACGGAAAGTATTATAGATATTATTCATTGGAAATCGGTTCAAAAGAAGCGATGATACTTTCTTTTCTTAGAAAAAAAACATCAAGAGATATCATTCTCTTTTTTCTAGCTCATCCATATGCATCACAAGCCGATATTAGTAAAAGTCTTGACAAACATCCAACAACAGTAGAGTTTTATCTTAAAAAACTTCTTTTAAAAGAAATAATCAAACCAGTGTCTGTAATTAATGGTAAAATCTTTCGTGAATTTAAACCAACCATTATTGATTGCGACCCAGTAAGCAATGAACGTTTCTTTGTTCTTTCAGACCCTATTCTTACTCAAAATGTTATTAAAAAATATAAACAAGTTCTTTTAAATGATGAAGGAAGTTTAAGTATGTTTGATTGTATTGAGTTTATGTTCACAAAAGACATTCCCGACAAAGCTGTTAATCCAAAGAAATTAATAGATATAGTTCTTGATGCACTTTTTGATATATTCCCGCCTCCTTATCTTTAATAACATTATTTCAAATACAATATATATTTTCTCACAAAGTTAGCTTTAAAGTAGGATTATTGGCCTATCCATTCAAACCTGGTTGGTAAGTCGTTATATGTACAGATACAAGACTGTGGTAAAGAGCACGACAGCTATAGGAAAATTGAAATTGAAGGTGATGATGTAATAATACATCAAACAGAATTACCACAATCGGTTGTAAATTTATATGTCGAAGGACCGGGTGAAATACATATATATGATTCTAAAAAAAATCATGCAGGGATCAATGAAATTGGAAAGTATGAAAGTAATATTCATGGCACCACATGCGGCCATCTTGATACTGGTGAAGAATTTGCATCTGTTTATTATGGATTAGACGATTACAGATTCGAAATTATTGGGGCCGAAAATGGGATATTAACCTTAGCCTTAAAGATTGTTGAAAAGGATGGAAGTTGCAATTATATTTATTATGACGATGTAAAAGTAAATGAGGACTTCAAAGGATATCTATTCGTTTCTAAAAATATGATTGATTATTCTATATATGTTGATGAAAATAGCAAATATAACAATGAAAATATAAAACCTTTATATGTTAAATAATGTTAAATAAATTCTTGTTAGTAAAAGTAAAATGGGAGAGTTTAATATGAAAAATATGCCTAGTAATAAATTTATAATATTATTTTTAACTATAACAATTCTTATTCATTTTAGCGCTGGGTGTATTGAAAATTATGAAAGTTTTAGAATTACAGATGTTTCCTTATCCAAAGACGCTTCAAAATTATTATCTTGTGATAGCTCCGGAATAATCCAATTATGGTCTGTTTCAAATGGTGAAAATCTTGCAGAGATGAATGGACCTATTGGAACATCATATAACATTTTCAAATGGAATCCAGACGGAAGTGAATTTGCAATAAAAAATGCTCGGAATAATATCGTGATATACGATTCTGTTTACATAAAAGAGATAAAAGATTTTTCAAATGGCACCAACATCCGTTATTTTAATTGGATAAATAATGGAGAGAGTTTTATAATTATCAATAACTCGGCTTTGTCTGTATGGAATACTTCTTCATATATGAATATATACTCAATTCCTTTTACTTTAAAATTTGTTTCATTATCAGTATCTCAAGATGGCAAAAGAATCGTATATATCCCCTCTTCTGGAAACGAAATAAAGACTATGGATATTTTCAATAATACAAACGAGTCGAGTCTTGAGAGAATTGGAAGAAATACAAGCGAAATTGAAGCGTGTTATAGCCTATCATGGTCTGAAAATGGAAATAAAATCGCTATGTTAGTGGGCTTTAAAGATGATGAAGTTTTTAATCTATATGTCTGGGACACTCAAAGCAACTTATTAATTTATAATCAAACTTTTCCTCAGAAATTAAATACTGTTGTTGCTTTTTCACCAGATTGCAATCAATTTGTTTATGGCGGCTCAGATGAGCAGTTAATCAAATTTGTTAATACATCTTCTGCATCTTCTATTTCGAGTCTTAATTTTTCTGAGTCGGGAACGTCCTCTATTGATTGGTCTTTAGATGGTAGTTCTATTGCTTTAGGGGACTACGAAGGAATAATTAAAGTTTTAAATGTAGGCTCTGGAGAAATAATACAATCTATGAAGGCACCCAAGCATTACACACCTTTTTTAAATGTTTTTTTTGTACTTTTAATAGTTATAGTTTATTGCCTGTTTGTAAATATTGGAAAGAATTGGCGACACTGATAAAAATAGTTGATTAAATGAAAAAAACATAGAATGAAATTGTCTTATAGACTCAAAATATCTTTCATTTTATCAATTTTTATAATTATGTGTATTTTCCAAAGCGATTTTTATTGATGTTTATGTGAGATCGCCAGATGACAGTCTGATTGCTGCAGGAAATAATGATGGAATAATCAAAGTTTGGAATGTGACAACAGGTGAACTCACTCAAACAATGACGACTCCAAAAAATCATCTTGTGCCTACATAATAAAATTATCAGAATTTATATTTTTTATTATATGAAAAAAATTAAAAATGATTTTAAATTATCTTATTGTGAGTTTATTTAGATGTCTGTAAAATGCGATGTTTTAGTTGTGGGTGGAGGACCTGCTGGGTGTAGTGCTGCTAGAGCATCCGCTTCCAAAGGTGCAAAAACAATTCTAATAGAAAAAGAAGAGGAAATAGGCAAAGATGTAAAGTGTGCCGAAGGAATTGGAGAATTTTTGTTTCCTCAGCTACCTTTTAAAATTCCAAAAGAGCAACTAGTTTGGAAAATGGATGGAATGTTTTTTTATACTGATGGAATTTCAGTAGAAAAAAAAGGTGACTTTTGGAATAGCTACAGCGTTAACAGAGATAATTTTGATAAATGGCTTTCCCAACTTGCTGTTGAGAAAGGAGCACAATTGATGACAAATACTGAATTAAAAAACTTAGAACTTGATGAAGAAGATAATGTAAAATTGGCAACAATTAAAACAAAAGAAAAGGAATTAGATATTTTTCCAAAAGTTGTAGTTGCTGCCGATGGTGTAGAGTCCACTGTTTTAAAATTATTGAATTTATATCATCCAAAAAGAGGAGATCTTGCAGAAGTTTATTCTTGGGAGATGAAAAATCTAGATTTATATAAACCAAATTTTGAACAAGTTTTCACTGGTGAATTCACCCCAAGTGGATATGCATACATATTTCCAAAAGGAAAAGATGCAGCTAACGTCGGAGTTGGAGGCATATATCCAGAAAAAAAATTGGATAAATATTTTGAAGAATTTATTGAAATCCCCCATGTTAAAAAACAATTAAAAAATGCAGAATACGTTATTGAAAAATCAAAAAAAGCAGTCTTTAATGATTTAACAGAGAAATGGGTTTACGGAAATGTAATTCTAGCAGGAGATGTTGCAAATCAAAATTTAAAACCCTTTATAGAAGGCATTCTGCCATCGGTTATTTGTGGGGATGTTGCTGGAAAATTATCTCGTGATTTGTGTTTGAATAAAAAAGTTGATGATGAAATGTATCGTGATTATGTGAAAAAAATAGTGGGAGAACATTTTGAATTATCGGATCAAATTTTAGAAGTTATTAATTATTTGTATGCAAAAAAAGAAAATAAAAAATATTTACAATTTTTTGGTGTTATAGCAGAACAATTCAATCAAGATGATATTCAAGAAACTGATGAAATGAAATATAATGAAATAAAGACTAGATTAAGAGGTTTAGATAATGGAATGTGATGTTTGTGTTGTTGGTGCAGGTCCTGCAGGCCTTGCAACAAGTATTTTTTTGGCAAGAGATGGTTTAGATACTATTTTGGTAGAGAAAAGTTCAGAAATTGGATATCCTGTAAAGTCATCTGCATATACTTTTAAAGAGGTTGTAGACTCCTGGGAATTACCAGATTGTGTTATGAAGCAGTGGTGCGACTCTTTCTTTTTACATTCTGCTCATACTAACCGCGAAGTAGAAGTTAATTTTGGTAGAGATATTGGCGGATATTTGGACTATCATCTTTTTTTAAGAGAACTTTGTTTTAAATCAATAGATGAGGGAACAAGTATACTACTTTCTCAAACGGTTAAAGGGCCAATGATGGAAAAAGGCATTGTGAATGGAATAGAAATTCACGGTGGAAAAAAAATAAAATCAGATATCGTGATAGACTGCTCAGGACCTGTTGCCGTAATTGGAAATAAATTAGATCTACTACCTAAAAAGAGCGACATTGAGATAGGGATAGGCATAGAACATGAATTTTATAATATTAATGTGAGAAATACAAAATCTATTGATTTCTATGTCGGCCAAAAAGAAATAGTGCCGATAGGATATGGTTGGGTATTTCCTTTGTCAAAAAAAATTGCAAGAGTTGGCGTGTCAAGTGTTTATAACACTGCAGAATTAATTAAAGAAAAGAACATTAACTATTGGCACGAAAAATTTCTTGGGGAAGACTCACCAATTTTTAAAAGAGTTAAAAATGCCCAGCCTTATGAGACACATAAGGGAACATATCCGCTTTCTGGCATGTTGGAGAAACCATACTCAAATGGATTGATATTGGCAGGTGACTCGGCTGCACAGGCTAGTATGCTTGTTGGCGAAGGAATAAGATATGCGATGGAGTTTGGAAAAAGAGCTGCCGAGACTTCAATAGAAGCTATTAGAAAAAATGATACAACCGAAGAATTCCTTAGCAAATATGTAGATAAATGTAGTGAATATCTAGGTGAATTTTATGATGTAGCAATTGACCTTCTACAGGTACCTACAGACGAATATTGGGAGAATTTACTTGATGCAATGTTGAAATATAAAGATAAAGAACCTGAACTAATTTTAAAGTATTTAAAAACCGAAATGACCTATGAAGATGCAAAAAAAATATTTCCCAAATTTGTAGGTAAATACATACTTAAATAATTCATATCCTTATATTGATATTAGGTTGATGCTTTCGTAAAGATGATGGGCTCCAATTTTAGGAGTATATATGCTTTCTCCTGCTACAAAAGGGACAACGAAGGGAACGCCTATCCTTTTAAAGGAATTCTGTACTTCAAATATACTTTTTCCAAGAGTTTCTAAAACAGTTTCACAGGCGAAACCAAAAACAAATGAAGAGCCCTTTTGGTAAAAATAATCCACACTTTCATCTAATTCTTTCATAGTGTTTCTAACAGATAGGGTTAAAAGAGTCAATTCCTTATCATTTATTATATTGCCAAAAATTAAATTCTCCCCATAAATAAGACCAATCATGCAAGCATGCCATAAACCATTTTTTTCAAAACCTAACGGATAATAATATATATTTTTATATAGGTGATAGACCGCCTCCTTTTCCTCAATTTTTAAATTTAACTTTTCAAATAAAGCACTTCTTGCACCTTTTCCATTGAATTTTTTAATTATATGTCCATCATCGGATATTTCATCAATGTTAAATTTAATATCCTGAACTTTGTATCCGACAATTGTCTTTGAGTTAATTTCCTTGGATGATGAAATAGATAATGTAAGTAAAGCATTCTTTTCAATTTCACTTCCGTGGAATAGATAATTTCTTAGGAAATTGTTATCGTCCATGGTGCATCCACCAATGATTATACTATCTTTGTTTTTTTCTGCCACAAGCTCGATAATTTCATCTGCTCTATCATAACCATAATTTAATTTTTTCATTGCAGGAAAAAGTTTTAGAAAACCATCCCCCATCTTTTTTGATAAAATAACATTTTTTTGCCCCATGCCAGGGATTTTAGGAATAACTGCTGTTGGTAAAAGTTCTACAATTGCGTTGTACTTATGTCTATCTTCACTATAGATATCATTAAAGGCAGATTCTACAGCTTTTTTTGGATTCTTTTTCGTATTGGTTCCCATTCCAACTTTAACATTAATCTCCAGTGACGAAACAGCAAGTGCAGAGCACCCTCTGGTATAACAACCAAAATTATTCATAAAGCCTGCTACAGTTCCACCAACAAGAGGCGTTTCTTTAGGAAGAACGTCCCAAACACCAGCAAGAAACTCTTCAAAACCACCATGTTTTTCATAATGAATTGTTGAAAAAAGTAAAACAAAACTAGGAGGTCTACTAAGATCTTTTATTGCAGTTCTTGCAACTTCTCTTCCAGCCTCTCTAGCGTCCCACTTTCTGGAAAGACCTACAGAAGCTTCAAATTCAGACTCAGTAGAAGAGTTCATTTTCTCGCATCCCAGTACAATAACCAATTCATTTAAAGTTCAAATAGTTTTCTTATTTACTCCTCAATAAATTTTTGCGAAAATATTTCTTGAAAAACATCTTTAAATTTTAGGTATAAAGGAACAAGTTGTTTCATTTCTTTGTCCCAAATTTTTTCTTTTTCTTTTATAGATTTTTTCAGTAAATCTAAATTAAATTTTATGTCATAATAATTTAATTTTGAACTAATAATATGATTGGTAGTAGTAATTTTTTTCTGAATTAAGAACCAAAGATCATAAATGTCTTTAGCTTTATTTCTAGTTAAAATTGCCCTAACTTTCTCAGCCATTATTTCAGAGGGATTCATAACCGATACTGAATAAGGTGGTAAATAGTTATATATTGGTGTAATTGTTTTAACAACTGCAGGCAAAATTACCTGCTCTCTTTTGCTTATTTCAAGACGTATAAACGAATGACTTTGTTCAACCCCTGTAAAAAGCGGACCTTTGATCTTTATCATATACGTCACTCCAAGCCTATCTTCCTTTTTTTTCCTCTCTGTTGATTCACATCCAAAGATAGTCAATCCAGTAGTTGATTTTTTTATAACTTTTTCGATGTCAATATTTGTTTTTAATGTAAAGTCCAAATCCTAACTAAAATACTTTTTGTTTTTATAAAAATATCATTTTTGATGTTTATATGATATTAAAAAGTAAAAGACATATTGGCCTGACAAACCAAATATTTATAATTAGAATATTAAATTAAAAGAAAACTTTTCTTAGGAGGTAACACTGCTCTCTACTACAGTTTCTTTTTCATCATCGCTCATTGTCTTTAATATTTCCCTTCTGGCATTTTCCATTTCAACTTCTAAAAGACCCTTGTTGGAAAGAGCCGGTATAATTGCCACTAAAGCATTTTCAGTATCAGGAAATACATAAAACAAAACCTCATAATCTTGCATTCTAAATTCCATTTCTGATAGGCCAGTTTGAGAATAATCAGATATCACACCAAAAACATCATCCATTGCTCTGTGAATTATATCCCATATTTGATTTACTTCAGGTTTAAAACCATCGCTACTAGGCATAACAGAGATCATGTTTCTTCTTGCAACCATACATGCTAAAACATCATCCAATTTTAATAGATCATCCAATACCAGAGCGATTGGATCGTCTTTCATTCCCTCAACTCCTTGCTAGCATATAACAAAATAAAAAAACAGCTTATATACTTTGCTTTGAAACAAATGTAATATAAAAATAAAAAATCAACAAATATTCAGAATAGAATATTATGATTTTTTTGTTTTATATGAAAAATATTACAAAAAAGCAGTATCAACTCTTGTAATCCTTTGCTTCTAGTAATTCATCAACTTCGGTTTTATCAGTTATTTCCAGCTCGACAAGCCAACCATCATCATATGGGCTTTCATTGATTGTCTCTGGAGAATCATCTAGTGTTTTGTTAACCTCAACCACCTTGCCACTTACAGGAGCATATATTTCTGAAACTGATTTAACAGACTCCACAACACAAAGCTCATCTCCCTTTTTTACCTCTTTACCAATTTCTGGCAACTCAACAAAAACGATATCAGTTAATTCTGCTTGTGCATGATCCGTTATTCCTACTTTTGCTTTGCTTCCTTCTACCTTAAGCCACTCGTGTGATTTCGTGTATTTTAACCCTTCTCTTACTTCATCTCCCATAATTATCCAACCAAGTTATTTTATTTTACAATTTAAACATTTTCTATTTACTACAATCCCAATCTTTTGGTACAATTGGCGGTTTTACTATTTCTGCTTTGATTTTTTTGTCTCTTACTACAATTTCTAGTGTTTTTCCAAACTCTCGTACATCGGAGTTAACATAGCCCATAGCAATACCCATGCCAAAGCAAGGTGATAATGTTCCACTTGTAATAGTGCCTACGCTAGCACCATCTTTTTGTATCTTGCATCCGTGTCTTGGTATTCCTTTTTCAAGACATTTGAAATTGGTTAATTTCTGGTATTTACCTTCTTCTTTTTGTTTTAAAAGAGCATCTTTTCCTATAAAATCATGATCCCAGTTTATTGTCCAGGACATGGTTGCTTCTAGAGGCGTTCTTCCACCTTCAAACTCATTTCCAGCAAGAATAAAGCTTTTTTCAAGTCTTAAGGTGTCTCTTGCACCAAGTCCAATTGGCTTTATGTTAAATTCTTTACCTGCTTCAAGGATTTTATTAAAAATGTCTGCTGCTTTTTGTACTGGTGTTATTTGAAGTTCAAAACCAAGCTCACCAGTATATCCTGTGTGAGAAATTATGCAATTTACACCGGCAATATCTATGTATCTACAACCAAAGAATTTAACATCATTTAAATCAACATCTGTAAGCTTTTGCAAAGTTTCTCTTGATTTTGGTCCTTGTACTGCAAGTATCACATAATCTTTTGATACATTTTTTACATCAACATCTAGTTTGTTTTCCTTTGCCTTTTTTATTAGCCATTCTGTAACAATATCATCCATCCCTGCATTGGGTATCATCATGAACTTATCTTTCAGATGCATAAAGATTGTATCATCAATTACGGTGCCATCTTCTCTTAAAATAGCTGTATATTGACTTTTACCATCGTTTATTCTTGATGCATCTTCTACTGTTGTAAGACTGACAAGTGCTTCAGCATCAGGACCTTTTATCCAAACATTGCTCATATGCGATACATCAAAAAGACCCACAGAATTTCTTACAGCAAGGTGTTCATCTTTTATTGAAGAAAAGAAAATGGGCATTTCAAATCCTGCAAATTCAGTAAATTTCGCACCAAGGCTTTTATGCAAATCATGCAAAGGCGATCTTTTAACCATACAAATCGACTGGTGTATAGTATAGTTGTAATTTAAGATTTCGACAAAGATTTAACAAACCTTTTTTTATAACTTAAAACAATGAGCAAATCAGAAAGTTCAAACCTAATTAAAAAAGGTAACAAACTTTTTACAAAAAATAAAGTAGAAAAAGAAAAAGTTTACGGAGAAAGATTGGAAAGAATAAAAAATAAAGAATACAGATCTTGGAACCCATATAGAAGCAAACTTGCAGCTGCAATTTTAAAAGGATATAATTTTGAAATAAATCCCAACTCAAATGTGTTGTATCTTGGTGCTGCTACAGGAACAACTGTAAGTCATATCTCAGATATTTTAGAAAAAGGCACAATTTATGCAGTGGAAAACTCAGCTATTGCAATTAAAGATTTAATTAAAGTAAGTGAAAAAAGAAAAAATATAATTCCAATTTTAGAAGATGCAAATCATCCTGACAGATACAGTGTTTTTACGTCTAATGTAGATTTGATTTATCAGGATATTTCACAGAGAAATCAGGCAGAAATTTTTGTTAATAATATTAATTTTTATCTAAAAAAAGAAGGACTTGCCATCATAATGGTAAAGGCAAGAAGCATTGACGTTTCTCTTACACCAAAAAAAGCATATCAAACAGTTATCTCATATTTAGAAAAACATAATTTAAAAGTTACAAAAACAATGGAGCTTTCTGCATACCAAAAGGATCATGCAGCAATAATTGTAAAAAATTAAACTGTAATATTTATCTCTTCAAGCATCTTGTTTATTAGATGATAAGGTGCTTTTTGTAAATATTCTTTGTAGGGATTATTTGGTATAATATCAGACTTTGCAAACTCTTTTGATTTTTCTATATGCTTTTTAATTTCTTCCAAATAAAGTTGTTTTATCTCAGGCGAATTTTTTTCAAACTTCTTTTTGAGAACACCTGCTTTTACAGTTCCATTTTTAATTGATTTTTTTTCTAATCTAGAAAGTAAAGGAAGAACAACGCTGTCAATCATTTCACCTTTTTCAAGATCTACTAAATCATCTGCTAGTTGATATGCAAAACCAACCTCCCTACCATATTTTCCGAGAGTTTCGGCAATTTCTGATGATGAATTTGCCCAAATAGCGCCAGCTTTGCATGCTGCAGCAAAAAGAGTTGCGGTTTTTAAATCAATTATTCTGCTGTATATTTGAAAAAACTTGGAGTCAGAAGAAATTTCAGTATCTTTTAAATCTTTACTGTTAAAATTGATTTCATTTAATTGCCCGTCAAGTGTCCCTCCCCAGGCATCGACATATAGTTTTGCAATATCTTCACCATGTGACATTGCAATATTAAACCCTATAACAAGCATTTTGTGCCCTATTAAAATTGCACTATCAATACCATTTTTAATGTAGAATGCGGGCTCTCCCCTTCTATTTAAATCACCATCAATTATATCATCATGTACAAGAGATGCACCATGGGCAAGCTCAATTGCAACACCGCCTTCTAAAAATCTAGTATATTGCTCATGAGAATCGTTTCCACTAGTACAGACCTTAAAAGAAATTGCTGCCAGAAGAGGTCTTAGTCTTTTTCCACCTTCAAGTATTGTTTGTATCTTTTGTTCTTTGATAATCTCGTTAATTTTTTTTTCTATATCGCTGTGCGTGCTTTGTAGAAAATTTTCAAGTGATAGTGGTTGCCCCGTCATCATATCTACCATGCTTTCCAAGTTAATTAAAATTACCTTGATATAAATTTCTATATAATATATTCTTCTATTAATTATCTTTTAAACTTCTTTGCTACTAAATAAATTTCTGAACTACTTTTTCTTGATGCTTTAGGTGAAAAGACTTTTACCTTATAAAATCGACCCTTTAGCTTATCAATAAACTCTTTTGTATCTTCTCCTTCAAATATTTTGCATATAAAATTTCCATTGTTTTTTAGCATTTTTTCTGCAACGCATAGTGCCTTTTCACATAGCCATACAGATCTTGCCTGATCCATTGAATAATTTCCAGATATATCGGGCGACATATCAGAAATAATCACGTCCACACAGTCAATTTCAGATTCAAATTTGACTTCGTTAATTGTTTCTTCTTCTGTAACATCGCCTTGGAAAAATAAAATACCATCAAGTGGCTTTATTGCAAGAAGGTCAATTCCAATTACTTTTCCTGTTTCTCCTACATATTCTTTTGCTGCTTGACTCCATCCTCCAGGTGCGGCACCCAAATCAAGAACTACATCTCCGTTAGAAAAAATAGAAAATCTATTTTGAATCTGTTTAAGTTTAAAAGCAGAACGGGCTCTATAACCAACCCGCTTTGCCTGTTTATAGAAATGTTCTGATTTTTTTTCTTGATACCAGCGCGTCATATAGATTATAAGATTATATCAATGTCGAGTCTTTCTGCAAGCTCTTTGTATCTATTTCTTATAGTAACTTCGGTAACGCCAGCAACATCAGCAACTTCTCTCTGAGTTCTTCTTTCGCCGCAAAGAATGGATGCTATGTAAATTGAAGCTGCTGCAACACCGGTTGGTCCTCTTCCACTAGTTAGTTCTTTATCTGCTGCATCTTTTAAAATCTCAATTGCCTTTGCTTGTACATCGCCAGAAAGCTTTAGCTCAGAACAAAATCTTGATATGTAATCTTGCGGTGATGTTGGCATAAGTCTTAATCCAAGTTCTCTTGCTATAAATCTATAAGTTCTACCGATTTCTTTTCTTGAAACTCTTGATGAGGCTGCAATTTCGTCAAGTGTTCTTGGTACGTTACATTGCCTGCATGCTGCATACAATGCAGAAGCAGATACTCCCTCAATTGATCTTCCTCTTATCAGATTTTTAAGAACTGCTTTTCTGTAAATCATTGCAGCTGTTTCTCTAACAGTTCTAGGAAGCCCCATTCCAGATGCCATTCTATCAAGTTCTGAAAGAGCAAATGCTAAGTTTCTTTCTGTTGCATCGGAAATTCTTATTCTTCTTTGCCATTTTCTTAAACGGTATAATTGAGCTCTGTTTCTTGTTGGTATAGATTTTCCATAAGAGTCTCTATTCTTCCAACCAATCATTGTTGAAAGACCCTTATCGTGTATTGTGTAAGTCATAGGAGCTCCAACACGAGCTCTTTTTTCTCTCTGATCAGAGTCAAATGCTCTCCATTCGGGACCATGATCTATAAAATCTTGGTCAATAACAAGTCCACAATCCTCACATACAAGTTCTGCACGAGAATAATCCTTACTCAAATGAGTAGATCCACATTCAGGACATTGAACAACTTCCTCAATAGATTGTCTTTTATCTTTCTTACTTTTTGACTGAGCTTGAACCATAAATTAAACGCCCCCATAAGGTTTTTATACTTTTCGATAGGCTTTTAAGGGCAATAAGACAACTTATATATAAATATTTCCATGAAATATCTTTAAAAAATCAAATTAAAAATTATTAAAAAAAGTGGAAAGGTTCTGTTGGGTTGTGTTGCATTTTGTATTGTTGCAAACGGGTTGTTGCATTCAGGTTGGTAAATCATATTTTAATTACGACCTCCAAAAAGATTAATAAAAAGATATGATTCCTAACATTGTGAGTGGATGGCATATAATAGAAATAGTTTGATGAAGGCTTTAATATTTTCATCTGTAGTAGTTGTACTTCTAACTGTGTGGCATTTGTTACCAGTATTTTTAGGAGATAGAACAATAGAACTTGAAATGATTTTAATAATTTTATTTTGGGCGATTTGTATTTTTGTATTTTTGACGATATTTTTTTATATTGGTTTGAATGATTATCGAAAAACAAAGAATGTTTGGTCAGGGGCTCGTTCTGCCCTATATTTTCGAGCAAAAATGCGCATTTATAGTTTTGTTGGTCTAGCAATAATTCTTGGGGTTTTTTATCCTTTATATTTCTTAACAAAAAAATATATACCTTCTTATTCGATACTAATTTCAGCTTCTTTGACCATCTTAATAGTTTCTTTTTTTGGTATTTTCCTTTATAGAAGGATGACAGGAAAAGCGAAAGAAAGAGAAGAAGAATGGGAGAAACTAGAGGCAGATAAAAAAAGAATACGTGAAAGAATTTTAAATGAAACGAAATAGAACTATCAATTTTTAAATAATCACTTGTTTTTTTCTTATAATCTCAGAAAATGTTAAAACATAAAATATGATTCTTTTGTCGGTGATGAGATGAAAATAGACAAGAAGCCATTACTAGGGGCAGTGATAATTTCAGGGATTGTAGTATGTTTATATTTAATATTTTCATTTTTACCTGTATATAACGCATTAGCAAATCCTGAAAATGAAATGGCAGGAGTAATGGGTAGCGGAGCAGATGATCCCATTGCCCAATATACGCTTTGGATAGGAATCGGATCCTCAATAGTTGTTTTTTGCATTTTAACTCTCGTTCTATATTTTTTATTAGGTTATCTATTAAAAAAGAAAAAATAGCAATAATATAATCACTAATTTTTTTATTTACCATTTACAATATTACTCCTTTTACTTTTAACAGATTGTAATAACAGATTTATCCATTTTTCATTTCCAAGATTCAAATTAATACATGCATTATTCGCAGGTGTGTCGCCAAACAAACTCCCATGTGGTCGAATATAATTATAATATATTTGATGCCCTCGTATGAAACTAGAGTATTCATCCTTTAGACCACGTTGGGTTTTATTCCGTTCTCGAATAGTGCCTTGTAGCCTTTCCACTATATTGTTATCGAAGTAATCATCTTCTAACTTTTGCCCTCTGATTCCTACGTTTCCAATGTGTATCGTATCCATCCTTGCTGTGTGAAATTCTTTATCAACTGCCTGTTCGTATGATCTCAATCCATCGGTGACAATAGCAACAGGTCGTTTCCCATGACTTCGTTTCTTAGCAGTTCGTAATGCCATGCGTGCATCATCTATGGTACGTTTTTTACTGATAACAGATGCGAGATGAAATCTTGTTTCATCATCTATCACATTCCAGAGGTAAAACCAGTCATTGCCTACTTTTATCATCATTTCATCGACATTCCATAACTCTCCAAGTTGTGGTTTGAACTGCCTTGTATATTCATCAATAATACGAATATAACGGTTAATCCATCGATGAATAGTTGTAAAGTAAATATCAAGATTATAGAATTGTTTGAGATGATCTGATATTTTACGTAAACTTACTCCCTTAAAATACAAGTCAAGTGTTAGACAGATTATTTTAGGATCAACTTTCATTTTTTCAAAGTAAAGATTGTCTACAAAAGTTCTTTTACAATCTTTACAAAAATAATTCTGCTTCCTATGTTTCACACCATATTTAATAAATTTTTCACTTCCACAGAATTTACAACAAAAAGGCTTAACTTCTTGATTCTCATTTTCTCTTTGGGTATTGATATTCATAGTATCAGTACTCCAGACCTTGGGAAGTTCACGCTTCCCTTGGTCAATTAATTTTAAACCGAAATCATCAAGTGTTTTTGATGCAATTCTATATCTGTTACATACCTTATAAGCACTCCTGCAGGATAACTGAAAGTACTCCCGGGCTTTGTCTCAAAAGTACTCCTCCTCAACAATTTTTCTTACTAAAACCATCAG